>CAYJPW010000057.1:55924-57263 GCA_964372055.1 uncultured Polyangiaceae bacterium | reverse complement strand
GGACCGGGCCGGCCGCCGCCGCTGCCGAGCGGCGCGGCGCCCCGCCAGGCGCTCGCCGCGCTCCCCGAGAGCGCCGGCGAGGGCTGCACCTTCCCGGACCGGGGCTTCGGCGAGTACGAGGCGTGGCGCGATCTGCCCGTGGGCAGGGCGCTCGTCCCGGCGCGGATTCATGATGACGGCGGCTTCGATCTGCTGGTGCACTTCCACGGCGCCGAGCCGATCCGCAAGCAGCTCGCCGTCGAGGACACCGGGCTCGTGATCGCGGCGCTCGACGCCGGGACGCTCTCCAGCCACTACGCGCAGGCGCTCCCCGCGCCCGACGCCTTCGACCGCATGATCGCCTCGGTCGAGCGCGAGGTGGCGCGCGCCACCGGCCGCCCCGCCGCGCGCGCGGCGCACGTCGCCGTCTCCTCGTGGAGCGCCGGGTACGGCGCGATCGCCGCGATCCTTGGGCACCCGCACGCGCGCGTCGACGCGTGGGTGCTGCTCGATTCGCTGCACGCCAGCTTCGCGCCCGGCGGCGGTCGCGCGCCGCTCGGCCCCCAGCTCGCGCCGTTCCTCGATCTCGCCAAGGCGGCCGCCGCGAACGGTCCGCTCTTCTACCTGACGCACTCGGCGGTGCGCACCGAGGGCTACGCGTCGACGACCGAGGTCGCGAGCTTCCTCTCGCGCGAGGTGACCGGCGAGGCGCCCCCGCCGCCCGAGGCCGCGCCGCCGGAGCCGGGCGCGCTCCACGAGACGCGCGCCGTCGAGCGAGGCCGCTTCTTCGTGCGCGGCTACGCGGGCGACGGCAAGGACGCGCACTGCGACGAGCTGCGCCTCCTGCCGGGCATCGTCCGCGAGCACGTGCTGCCGGCGTTCGCGCTCGGCGGGCCTGGTCCCTGACTTGCACGCGGGAGCGACGCGGCGGCGGCCGCGGACGGAGAATGTCCGAATCCGCGCCGAGGCTCTTGAGGCGCCGGCCCCGGCGGGCCAAGGTCCGCGCCCGCATGGTGGTGCTCTCGACGCGCGCGGCTCCCGCTTTCCCAATCGATGTGCGCGCCCGCGGGGGCGTCTACTTCCTCCAGAAGCGGGTCACGATCACGCGCCGGTCGAGCGCTGCCGTCGATGCCGTCGTCCGCGGCGCGCGCCGGTACGCCGTGCGCCTCGAGAGGGCGGGCCTGGGGCTGCGGGTCCGCTGCTCGTGCCCACACTTCGAGAGCGCGGGCCCGTGCAAGCACGTGTGGGCGGCGCTGCTCGCGGTCGACGGGACCTCGTCTCTCGTGGCGCTGCGTCGAGGCTCGGGTGAGATCAGGGTCATCGACGCTCCTCCCGACGGCCGCGGCGAAGGTGACGAGGA
>CAYJPW010000057.1:43541-55824 GCA_964372055.1 uncultured Polyangiaceae bacterium | reverse complement strand
GGACGACGAAGACGACGACGACCTCGACGAGGAGGACGACGAAGACGACGACGACCTCGACGAGGAGGACGACGAAGACGACGACGACGACCTCGACGACGAGGAGGACGACGACGATGACCGAGATGACGGGGACCACGAGGACCTCGACGACGCTGGCGATCGGGCCGAGCCGTTCCTCGCTCGCCCGATGCGCGCTCCGACGGGTCCGGCGAGAGGCATCCCCTGGCGCGACGTGCTCGACGGCCTGCGCCGCGGAGCGACCCCGGAGGGGGCCGCGCGGACGGACTCACGGGAGATCGCCTACCTCATCGATCTCGAGGCCTCGCGGCTCGGGAACATCGTGGTCCAGCCGTCGTTGCGCGGCCGCGCGGCGACCGTCCAGGCGGCGCCCTGGCGACCGCTGCCCATCACCCGCGCGCTCGCGGCTTCTCATGCGAGCCCGAACGACCGGCGAATCCTCTCGCGGCTCCTCGGCTCCCGCCCCGACCTGACGTCCTACTCTTGGCACTGGCACCGAACGGGCGCCGGCGAGAGCCGGTTCGAGCTCGGCGGCGACGCCGAGGAGGTGCTCGAGATGCTCGCCGCCACCGGGCGCTGCCGCCTGCAGCACCGGCCCGGGGACGTGAGCGACGAGGTGCTTCGCTGGGACGGCGGCGAGCCGTGGAAGCTCGCCGTCGCGCTGACCCCGGACGGCGCCCCCGACCGCTGGCGGCTCGTCGCGTCGCTGCGACGCGGCGGCGAAGCCATCGACGCTGCCGCGGTGTTCCCCGGAGCGGGGCGCGTCGTCTTTGCGGCCGATCGGATCGTGACGATCGACGCGGCAGCCGCGCTGCGGGCGCTCCGGCCCGGCCTGCGTCCGGGCGGAGCCGTGGTGCCCGCGGAGGTCCGCGACGATTTGATCGCGGCGCTGCTGGCGCTGCCCGAGCCGGTCGAGCTCGATCTGCCGCCGGAGCTCCGCCTGGAGGAGGTGCGGTCCTCACCGCGGCCGTCGGTCGCGCTGCGCGCCCCGCGCCCGGGGGATCGCAGGCGAGCGGTGAGTGCGGCGGGGCACCTCGCCTGCGAGCTCGGGTTCGACTACGACGGCGCGCAGGTGGAGGGCCGGTCGCCGGCGCGCGTGGTGCTCGATCGCGTCCGTCGCCGGCTCGTCGTGCGCGACGCCGCTGCGGAGGCGGCCGCTCGCGAGCAGCTGCTCGCGGCCGGGTTCAAGCCGGTCGCGTCGTACACGGCGAACCCCGCGGACGCCCAGATCGCCCCGACGCGGCTGCCCAGTGCGGTGCGGGCGCTGATCGGCCTCGGCTGGCAGGTGCGCGCAGAGGGCAAGCTCTACAAGAGCGCCGGCGCGCTCTCGCTCGACGTCACCTCGGGGGTCGACTGGTTCGAGGTGCGCGGCAAGATGGACTTCGGGGGCGAGGCCGTGCCGCTGCCTCGGCTGCTCGCGGCGATCAAGCGGGGCGAGACGATGGTCACGCTCGGCGACGGGAGCCTCGGCGTGCTGCCCGAGGCGTGGCTCGAGCGCCTAGGTCTGCTGGCCAAGATCGGCTCGGCAACCGACTCCGCGCTCCAGCTCCGGCGCAGCCAGGTCGGCCTCTTCGACGCGCTGCTCGCGGCCGACGCCGAGATCCGCTGCGACGCTCAGCACGGGAGACTGCGCAAGCAGATCCGGGAGTTCGACCGGATCCCGCCCGCCGACGCGCCCTCGGGCTTCCACGGCGTGCTGCGCGGCTACCAGCGCGACGGCCTCGCCTGGCTCTTGTTCCTGCAACGCTTCGGGCTGGGCGGCTGCCTCGCCGACGACATGGGGCTCGGCAAGACGGTGCAGGTGCTCGCGCTGCTCGCGTCGCGCCCGCGGCGGGGGAAGGACGCTCGCCCCTCGCTCGTGGTCGCGCCGCGCTCGCTCGTCGAGAACTGGATGCGCGAGGCGGCGCGCTTCGCGCCGAGCCTCCGGGTCCTGGACCATACCGGCGTCGGACGGCTCCCGCCGGCCGAGGCCTTCGCCGGCCACGATTTGATCGTGACCACCTACGGTACGCTCCGCCGCGAGGCCGCGCTCTTGCGCGACGTCGAGCTCGACTACGCGATCCTCGACGAGGCGCAGGCCATCAAGAACGCCTCCTCCGAGTCGGCCAAGGCGGCGCGGCTGCTGCGGGCGCGGCACCGGCTGGCGCTCAGCGGCACGCCGATCGAGAACCACCTCGGCGAGCTCGGGTCACTGCTCGAGTTCCTGAACCCGGGGATGGTGAGCGCCGGCGTGCTCGGGATGACCCAGGGCCGCTCCAAGAACGTCGACGCGGCCTCGCTCGCGCTGCTCGCCAAGGCTCTCCGCCCCGTCCTGCTCCGGCGGACGAAGGCCCAGGTCGCGCCCGAGCTGCCCGCCCGGCTCGAGGAGACGCTCTACTGCGAGATGGAGCCGCCGCAGCGCGCGCTCTACGACGAGCTGCGGGTGCACTACAAGCAGTCGCTGCTGGCGAGGGTTGCCCGCCACGGGATCGCGCGCTCCAAGATCCACGTGCTCGAGGCGCTGCTGCGCCTGCGCCAGGCGGCCTGCCACCCGGGGCTCGTCGATCCTGGGCGCGCCCGCGACAAGAGCGCCAAGCTCGACGCCCTCTTCGATCAGCTCGCGACCGTCGTCGGCGAGGGCCACAAGGTGCTGGTGTTCTCGCAGTTCACGACGCTGCTCGGCCTGGTGCGCGCTCGGCTCGACGCCGAGGGCACGCCCTACGAGTACCTCGACGGAAAGACGGCCGATCGCGCGTCGCGCGTCGACCGCTTCCAGAACGATGCGGGCTGCCCGCTGTTCCTCGTCAGCCTGAAGGCCGGCGGCGTAGGCCTGAACCTCACCGCCGCCGACTACGTCATCCTCCTCGATCCGTGGTGGAACCCAGCCGTCGAGGCGCAGGCGATCGACCGGGCGCACCGGATCGGGCAGAACAAGCCGGTCTTCGCCTACCGCTATCTCTGCAAGGACAGCATCGAGGAGAAGATCGCAGAGCTCGGCCGCAGCAAGCGGGCGCTCGCGGAGAGCGTGATCCACGCCGACGCGAGCCTGGTCCGCGACCTCACCGCCGCGGATCTCGAGCTCTTGCTGTCGTAGTCGCCGGCGTCAGCGCTTCTTGCCCCCGCCCTCGCGCCGGCTCTCGACCTCGGTCGCCTCGGCGAGGCCGTCGCGCCAGACCTCGAGCGAGCTCTGCGGCGGGCGGCGGTCGCTCGAGGCCGGCTCGCCCGCGTCGGGCGGCGGCGGCGTGCCGGGTACGGGCGCGGCGTCGGCGTCGGGCACCTCGTCGAGGAGCAGCGCCTCGAAGGTGTCGTCGTCGGCGTCCTCGAGCTTCACCGTCACCTTGGGCGGCGAGACCTTGCGCCCGGTGCGCGCCGCGTCGGAGGCGCGCTTGGTGGCCGACGCCTCCTCGACCCAGGGCTGCGTGGCGCGGGTCATCGCCGGCGCGATGAGGTGATCGGGCATCGCCGCGAGCGACTGCTGGCGCTTCTGCTCCTCGCGGACGATCTCGGCCTCGGTCGCGCGCCCGATGCTCGCGAGCTCGACCCGAACGTCGGGCATCGATCCGATCCCGGGCGTGAAGCCGAGGGTGGGCATCGCCGCGGGGCGCGGGAGCCCGCCGCCGCCCTCGCGCTCGATGGCCTCGAGCGAGGCGTGGCCGAGGTGGGCCTCGCCGACGCGGATCTCGGGCAGCGATGCCGGCACCGGCGCGCCGGATGGGGCGCGGCGCAGGCCCCCCGAGGCCGCCGTGTCGGCGGCCGACATCTGGAGGAGGCCGGCGAGCGCGCCGCGCTTGCCCTTGCCGGGCGGGGTGCTCTTCGGCGTTTCGGTGTGCGCGCCCTCCGCCGGGGCCGGGGGCCGCGCGGTCCCTCCGGTGCGGGCCTCGGGCGGCGCGGGCGCGCCCAGCGGGACGCGGCGCTTGCCGGTCGCCTTTCGCCGCTTCGCGGCGCTGGCGATCATGGGCTCCAGCGACTCGAGCCCGTCGGCGATGGCCGGGAAGACGTGCTTCTTGTCGGCCCACGTCGCCATCACCACGCAGACGACCGCCTGCTCGCCGGCTACGGCCACGAAGACGTCGACGGGGGCGGCGCCGCCGTAGGGGACGAGCTCCTCGCGAGGCATCTCCACCTCGGCGACGCCGTGCTCGGCGTCGATCTCGCGCGACGCAGCCACGAGGCGCTCGCGGCCGACCTCGGGCATGTCGGCGGGGGCATCCCGGGTCACGAGGCGGCCGCGCTGCGTGAGGATGAAAGCGAAGTCGGCGCCGGCGGCGGCGCGGACCCTCTCGATGACGTCATCGACGCTGGGCACGGTGAGCCTGCGCAGATTACGCGAACTAGTAGGACTTTGCGAACACCGCGCGCCGCTCGCTCGGCTGGCCGCAGACGATGCACCCCCCGGCCTCGCGCTCGGCATCGAACGGGAGGCAGCGGATGGTGACCTTGAGCGCCTCCTTGATGGCCGCCTCGCACTCGCCGCGGCCGCACCAGTGCGAGAGGGCGAAGCCGCCGTGGATCTCGGGCTTGTCGTCGTTCTTGGGGGTGAAGTAGGCGTCGAAGTCGGCGCGGGCGTCGATTCGTCGCGTGTTCGCCTTGCGGAAGGCGCGCGCGCGGTCGAAGAGCCCGGCCTGGATCTCGTCGAGCAGCGTCGGGATCCGCGCGGCGAGGTCGGCGCGCGGGACGGCGACCTTGTCCTTGGGCGCGCGGTCGCGCCGGGCGAGCATGGCGCTGCCGGAGTCGACGTCGCGCGGGCCGATCTCGAGGCGGAGCGGCACGCCCTTCTTGACCCACTCCCACTGCTTGTCGCCGCCGCGGATGTCGCGGGCGTCGACCTCGATCTCGAGGCGGCGATCGTTCCAGCGCACCGCGCGGAGCTCCTTGGCGAGGGGCTCGATGAAGCTCATCACCTTGGTGCGCGCCGCGTCGTCGCCCTGCTTGAACACGGGCAGGATGACCACGTGCGCCGGCGCGAGGCGCGGCGGCAGCACCAGGCCGTCGTCGTCGGCGTGCGTCATGATCAGCCCGCCGACGAGGCGGGTCGACACGCCCCAGGAGGTGGTCCAGGCGAACTCCTGGGTCTCCTCCTTGGTGTGGAACTTGATGCCGCTCGCCTTGGAGAAGTTCTGCCCGAGGAAGTGCGAGGTCCCGGCCTGCAGGGCCTTCCGGTCCTGCATCATCGCCTCGATGCAGTAGGTCTCGACGGCGCCGGGGAAGCGCTCGCTCGCCGTCTTCGGGCCCTTGAGCACCGGCATCGCCATGAAGTCCTCGGCGAAGGTGCCGTAGACGTCGAGCATCCGCCGCGTCTCCTCCTCGGCCTCGGCGGCGGTGGCGTGGGCGGTGTGCCCCTCCTGCCAGAGGAACTCGGCGGTGCGCAGGAAGAGGCGCGTGCGCAGCTCCCAGCGCACGACGTTGGCCCACTGGTTGATGAGCAGCGGCAGATCGCGGTAGCTCTGCACCCAGTTGGCGAACATCGCGCCGATGATGGTCTCGGAGGTGGGCCGGACGATGAGCGGCTCCTCGAGCTTGGCCTCGGGATCGACGACGAGCCCGCCCTCGGGGCCCTCGACGAGGCGGTGGTGCGTCACCACGGCGCATTCCTTGGCGAAGCCCTCGACGTGCGCCGCCTCCTTCTCGAGGAACGACTTGGGGATGAAGAGCGGGAAGTACGCGTTCTTGTGCCCGGTCGCCTTGAACATGGCGTCGAGCTCGCGCTGGATGTTCTCCCAGATCGCGTAGCCCCACGGCTTGATCACCATGCAGCCGCGCACCGGCGAGCTCTCGGCGAGGTCGGCCGCCCGCACGACCTGCTGGTACCACTCGGCGTAGTCCTCGTTCCGGGTCGGCGTGATCGCCGTCCTCGCCTGCCCCTGCCCTGCGTCGCTCTTGGCCAAGACCGGTTCCTCCTCGACAGGTGCGTTTTGGCGCGGCGCCCCGGCGACGGGAAGGGGCTTTCGACGTGGATCGGAAAAATTCACAGGGAGACGGGGAGACGGGGAGGATTCTTTGGGTCGATCCGCGTCCGCGCCTCGCCTCGGCGCCGACGCGGACCGACGGAATGAAGAATTTGTTCTCCCCGACTCCCCGCCTCCCTGTGAATTCCGGGCAGACGCCGCCGAGCGCCGCAGAGATCCTGCGGCCGCGCTTCGGCTGTGGTAGCGGTCGCGCACCTTGAGCCAGCACGAGCACCGCGGGCCGCTCATCGCCATCGGGGGTGCCGAGGACAAGGTGGGCGCGCGCGCCGTCCTGCGCGAGTTCGTGAGCCGCGCCGGCGGCGACCGCGCCGTGGTCGCCGTCTTCCCCACCGCCTCGATGATCCCCGGCGAGCTGGCGGTGACCTACGGCGAGATCTTCCGCGACCTCGGCGCCGAGGTCCGTATCGTCCGCGTCGAGACGCGCGCCGACGGCGAGGACCCGGCCGTGCTCGCAGAGCTGCGCGGCGTGACCGCGATCTTCTTCACCGGCGGGGCGCAGGGGCGCATCGTCACCATGCTGGGGGGCACGCCGCTCGCTCAGGCGATCCGCCGCGCCTACCGCGCCGGCGTCGTCGTCGCCGGGACCAGCGCCGGCGCCTCGGTCGTCTGCGATCACATGATCGCGCAGGGGAAGAGCGGCTACGCGCCGCGCCGGCAGAGCGTGACGCTCGCGCCCGGCCTCGGGCTCACCAAGCGCCTCGTCATCGATCAGCACTTCGCCCAGCGCCACCGCATCGGTCGCCTCTTCTCGGCGGTGGCGATGAACCCGTTCCTCATCGGCGTCGGCATCGACGAGGACACCGCGATCGTGCTCGATGCGCAGAACCGGATCGAGGTCCTCGGCCGGGGCACCGTCACGGTGGTCGACGGCGCGCGCATCGCCCACACCGACATCCACGAGGTCCCCGACGGCAGGCCGGCGGCGCTGCTCGGGCTCAGCGTCCACGTGCTCACCGAGGGCTGCACCTTCCCCGCCGCCGGGGGCCTGCCGGGCGGCCGGCGCGCGCCGCTCCCGTCGGCGATCCCCGCCGCGCCGGCGCGCGGCGCCTCGGGGTAATCCGCTGGCGCCGAGGCGCCGCCGCCTGCGCCGATCCCGATCGAGCGTCCTGAGCGAAGCGCAGGGCGCTCGATTCCCCGGGGGTTTGGGGGCGAAGCCCCCATCGTGATCGGCCGCCGGCCTCCGGCGAAGTAGCCGGCGCCGGCGCGATCGAGAGCGCAGTCGACGGTGGCCGCCCAGGACGGCTACGCTGGCGCGCTCGCATGAAGCTCGAAGAGACGCGCGTCTACCGCGGACCCAACCTGTACGGCTACCGGCCGGTCATCCGGCTCACCCTCGATCTCGGCGAGCTCGAGCAGCACCCGAGCGACGTCATCCCGGGCTTCGTGGATCGGCTGCTCGGCGACATCCCGACGCTCCAGGAGCACGGCTGCAGCTACGGCGAGGCCGGCGGCTTCATCCGCCGCCTCCGCGACGGGACCTGGTTCGGCCACATCCTCGAGCACGTCGCCATCGAGCTGCAGTGCCTCGCCGGGACGCCGGTCACCTACGGCAAGACGCGCGGCGTGGCCGGTCGCGAGGGCGTCTACCACGTCATCTACAGCTACGAGGAGGAGGAGGTGGGCGTCCGCGCCGGCGAGATCGCCTTCGCCTACCTGCGCGGCATCCTGCCCGACGGCTTCCCCGACCGCCTCGCGCCGCCGCCGGACTACCGGCACGATCTCGACGAGCTCGCGCGCCTCGCCGAGCGCGTCGCCCTCGGCCCGTCCACGCGCAGCCTCGTCGATGAGGCCAAGCGCCGGGGCATCCCCACCCTCCGCCTCAACACCCAGAGCCTGGTGCAGCTCGGCTGGGGCGTGCACCAGCAGCGCATCCAGGCGACGGTCACCAGCCGGACGCGGCACATCGCCGTCGAGATCGCGCAGGACAAGCAGCTCACCAACTCACTGCTCGAGCGCGCCGGCCTGCCCGTGCCCCGCCACGAGCGCGCCCGCTCCGCCGAGGACGCGATCGAGATCGCCAACCGCTTCGGCTACCCGGTCGTGGTCAAGCCGATGGACCTCTCCCACGGACGCGGCGTGGCGCTCAACCTCACGACCGACGCCGCCGTCAAGGACGCTTGGGAGAAGGCCTACGATCTCTCGAGCTACGTGCTCGTCGAGCAGTTCTGCGAGGGCAACGACCACCGCGTCCTGGTGGTCAACGGCGAGGTGGTCGCGGTCGCCGAGCGCGTGCCCGGGCACGTGGTCGGCGACGGGGTGAGCACCATCGGCGCGCTGGTCGAGCGGGTGAACGCCGATCCGCGCCGCGGCGTGGGCCACGAGAAGGTGCTCACCAAGATCGAGATCGATCACCAGGCGAACCGGCTGCTCGAGCAGGCGGGCTTCTCGCTCCAGACCGTGCTCCCGAAGGATCGGCTCTTCGCCCTGCGATCGACGGGCAACCTCTCCACCGGCGGCACCGCCGTCGACAAGACCGACGTCATCCACCCGGACAACGCCGAGATCGCGGTGCGCGCGGCGACGGTCGTCGGTCTCGACGTCGCGGGCATCGACCTCATCTGCAAGGACATCTCCAAGAGCGTGCGCGAGCACGGCGGCGTGATCGTCGAGGTCAACGCGGCGCCCGGCTTCCGCATGCACGTGTCGCCCACGGTGGGGACGCCGCGCAACGTGGCGGCGCCGGTGATGGAGATGCTCTTCCCGAACCGCGAGACGGCGCGCATCCCCACCGCCGCGATCACCGGCACCAACGGCAAGACCACGACGAGCCGGATGGTGGCGCACATCCTCAAGATGTGGGGCAAGCGCGTCGGCCTGACGACGACCGACGGCATCTACATCGACGGCGAGCGCATCCTCAAGGGCGACATGACCGGCCCGTGGAGCGCGCGCGTGGTGCTCACCGATCCGACGGTCGAGGCGGCGGTGCTGGAGACGGCGCGCGGCGGCGTCCTCCGCGAGGGGCTCGGCTGGGACCGCTGCGACGTCGGCTGCGTGCTCAACGTCAGCGCCGATCACCTCGGGCTGCGCGGCATCGACACCCTCGAGGACCTCGCCTTCGTGAAGCGCCTCGTCGTCGAGGTGGTGCGCGACCACGGGACCAGCGTCCTCAACGCCGACGATCCGCTCGTGGCCGCCATGAAGGAGAAGGCCGAGGGCCGGATCATGTACTTCGCGATGAGCGCGCAGAACCCGATCGTGCGCGAGCACGTGAAGGAGGGCGGGCGCGCCGCGGTGCTCGAGGAGGGCGTCAACGGCCAGATGCTCGCGCTCTACGACGGCGACCGCCACATCCCGGTCACCTGGACGCACCTCATCCCGGCCACGCTCGAGGGCAAGGCGAAGTTCAACGTCCAGAACGCGCTCGCGGCGGCCGCCGTGGCCTTCTCGCTCGGCGTGCCGCTCGAGAGCATGCGCCAGGGGCTGCGCACCTTCTCGACCTCGTTCTACCAGGCGCCCGGCCGGTGCAACGTCTTCGACGAGCACCCCTTCCGCGTCATCGTCGACTACGGGCACAACCCGGCGGCGATGGCGATGATGGTCGATCTGGTGAAGAGCCTCCGCCACGAGCGCGCCATCGGCGTCGTCCAGGCGGCCGGGGATCGCCGCGACGTCGACATCGTCGAGCTCGGGCGGATCGCGGCGGGCGCCTTCGACGTCCTCGTCTGCAAGGAGGACGCCGACCGGCGCGGGCGCGCGCCCGGCGAGGTGGCCTCGCTGCTCCGCCGCGGCGCCGAGGAGGGCGGCCTCTCGCCCGATCGGCTCCACCAGCGGCTCGACGAGCGCGACGCCGTGGGTTACGCGCTCGGGATGGCCCGGCCCGGCGACCTGGTGGTGATCTTCGCCGACGACGTGACGCAGAGCTGGAAGGACGTCATCTACTGGGGCAAGGAGCGCCGCGACGGGCGCGAGGTGGAGCGGGCGTGAGCGGCGGCGCACCGGAGCCGTCACGCCCGCACCGCCGGACGGAGCAGCGATGCAGAGCGCGGTCCTGACCCACGGCGGCGCCGCGTCGCCGCGCACGAGCTCGGACGGGTGCGAGAGGGCGGCGCAGGCGGCGCGCGCCGTCCTCGAGTCGGGCGGCGACGCCCTGGCCGCGGCGCTCGTCGCCACGGTCGACCTCGAGGACGACCCGCGCTTCAACGCGGGGACGGGCTCGAACCTGCGCCTCGACGGCCAGCTCATCGAGATGGACGCCGCCGTGATGACCAGCGATGCCCGCTTCGGCGCGGTCGCCTGCATCCAGCGGGTGAAGAACCCGGTCCTGGTCGCCCAGAAGGTGATGGAGACGCCGCACCTCATGCTCGTCGGCGACGGGGCGACGGCGTTCGCGCGCCGCCACGGCTTCCCCGACTACGATCCGACGACCGAGGGCGCGAGGGCGAAGTACCAGCGCGCCCTCGCCGATCTGCGCGGCAAGGGCGACGGCGACTTCGCCGAGGACGCGATCCCCTGGCGCCGCACCCGCCCTGCGGTGCACTGGAACTTCCCCTCCGAGCCGTTCGACTGCGACACCGTCGGCGCGGTCGTCCGCGACGGCCACGGCCGCTTCGCGGCGACCGCCTCCACGGGAGGCACGGTCTATATGCTCAAGGGCCGCGTCGGCGACTCGCCGCTGATGGGCGCCGGCCTCTACGCCGGGCCGCACGGCGCCGTCGCCGCGACGGGCGTGGGCGAGGAGATCGTCCGGCGGTTCCTCGCCAAGACCGTGTACGACTGGCTCGCCGAGGGCGTCGTCCCCGCGCGGGCGGCCCAGCGCGGGGTCGCCCTGTTCCCCGAGGTCATCGACGTCGGCGTGCTCGTCGTGGGCAAGCGGGGGCAGGCCATCGCCTCGAACCGCAACATGGCGAGCGCCCAGCTCGTCGGGTGATCGGCGAGCGAACGCGCGCTCAGGGGAAGAGCCGGCAGCTCCGCCAGCCGCCAAGGGCGCGCTCGTAGCGCTCCCGGTCGTGGAGCCGATCGTCGCCCTGTTTCCAGAACTCGATCGCGGTCGGCACGATGCGGTAGCCGCCCCAGAACGGAGGTCGTGGGACGTCGCGGCCGGCGAAGCGGCGCTCCGCCTCGGCGACGGCGGCCTGGAGCTCCTCGCGGGAGCCGAGCTCCTCGCTCTGGCGCGAGGCCCAGGCGCCGAGCTGGCTGCCGCGGGGACGGCCGGCGAAGTAGGCGTCGCACTCGTCGTCGCCGACCCGCTCGACGGTGCCCTCGATCCTCACCTGCTCGCCCTGCGCAGGCCAGTGGAAGCACAGGGCCGCATGAGGATTTGCCTCGAGATCACGCGCCTTTCGGCTTTCACGGTTGGTGTAGAAGACGAAGCCTCGCGAGTCGACCGCGCGGAGCAGGACGATCCGGACCGAGGGCCGCCCCGAGGCGTCGGCGGTGGCGAGGGCGGCCGCGTCGGGCTCGGCCAGCGTGCTGGCCGACCTCATGCGTGCCAGGGCCCCCTGGAACCTGTCGATCGGATCGTGTTCTTTCATGGCGCGACCTCGGCCTCAAAACCCACGGGGGGACCGACACGTCAAGGACGACGGTCACGCCGGCGCGGCCGCCGGCGCCCGCCTCAGCGTGGGCACGAGCGCGAGGGCGCTCATCAGCGCGAGCCCCACGAACACGTAGAACAGGGCGCCCCACCCGTAGCGGCCGGTCACGCCGCGCGTGACGAGCTCCTGGAGGATCGCGCCGAGCGAGCCCACGGCGTTCACGGTGCCGGCGGCCATGGCCGCGGCCTCGGGGCCGCCGGCGTCCTGCGCGGCCGCGCCCGAGAGGAGCGCGTCGGGACCGAAGAGGAGGGCGCCCACCAGCGCCATCCCGAGGAAGTTGGCGATCTCGCTCGAGGCGGCGATGCGTCCGTAGAGCAGCAGCGCGCCGGCGAGGCCGACGAGCGACGCCAGCGCGAACGCCGAGCGCGGGAGGTGCCGGAAGCGATCCGAGAGCAGCCCAAGCCCCACCGTGCCGAGGAATCCGCCGATCTCGAACGAGGTGGAGAGATACGCCGCGCGCTCCTCGGGGTAGCCGAGCGCGGTGCTGAGGTAGAACGGCAGCCAGAAGAGGATCGAGTAGCGGATGAGCTTGATGCCGAAGTAGCTCACGCCGTACGACCAGATCACCGGCTGGCGGAGCAGCCGCCGCTGCGCGGCCTTGGCGTCGGCGCCCGCGGCCCGCCGCCCCTCGTCGGTGCTCGCCGCCCGTCGCAAGAACGGCCCGGGCCGCAGCAAGAGGAACACGAGGACGCCGACGCCGGGGGGGGGGGGGGGGGGGGGGGGGGGGCGCGGCCGCGGCCCCCCCCCCCGCCCGGGCCGCGCCCCCCCCCCCCCCCCGCC
>CAYJPW010000057.1:19195-43531 GCA_964372055.1 uncultured Polyangiaceae bacterium | reverse complement strand
GCCTCTTTCTTTGCTCGCGGTGGGCGGCGGCGGGGGGGTTGCGGGGGGGGGGGGGGGATGTCGGCGCCGCGCCAGCCGTAGCGGCCGAGGAACCACGCCGCGATCGCCGTCGCCGCGATCCCGCCGAGCTGGTAGCAGGTCGACCAGAAGCCCATGATGACGCCGCGGCGCGCGGGCGGCGCCCACTCGGCCATCGCCTTCACGTTGCCCGGCCAGCCGCTCGACTGGGCGAGCCCGTTCACCAGGAACGCGCCGAAGAACACCACGAAGCCCCCGCCCCAGCCGAAGACGGCGCAGGCGGCCGCCGACGCGAGCATCCCGACGGCGATGAGACGGCGCGCGCCGACGCGATCGCCGATCGTCCCGTTGACGTACTGGCCCACCGCATACGCGGCGAGGTAGGCCGTCTCCACCCCGACGAGCGCGCCGTCGCCGAGCTCGGCGACGATGCGCTTGCGCGCGACGGCGAAGCCCTTCCGGCCGAGGTAGTACGACGCGTACGAGAGCCAGGTGATCCCGAACGCGAGCGCGAACGAGCCCGGATCGCGCTGCTTCTCGGAGACCACCGGCGCCGCGTCGGCCATCGGGCGCCGAGCCTACCCGAAACCTCCTCGGACGGGTGTGAGCCGCCGCCCGCCGCTCCGGGCTTCCCCTTCGAGCGCCGCCGTGGTTTTGTGATGACCCGATGAGCGAAGGCCCGACGCGCGCCCGGCGCCCCCCCACCGTGGTGCGGTACGCCAAGACGCGGGTCGCGGTGACGCGGGGGCCGGACGCCGGGTTCGTGGTCGAGCTCGCCGGCACGCCGCTCCGGATCGGGACCTCGCCCGACAACGATCTCGTGCTCACCGACGACACCGTCTCGCGGCGCCACTGCGAGATCGAGCCCACGCCCGACGGCATCCGCGTCCGCGACGTGGGCTCGACCAACGGCGTCACGCTCGGCGGCGTGCGCCTCTACGACGCGGTCCTGCCCGGCGAGGTGCGCCTCCTCGTCGGCGAGACCGAGCTCACGGTGACGCCGCTCCGCGAGACGGTCGACCGCGAGCAGGCGGCGGAGGATCGCTTCGGCGACGCCCTCGGCAAGTCGGCCCGGATGCGCGAGCTCTTCGCCGATCTCGAGCGCATCGCGCCCAGCGACGCCACCCTGCTCATCGAGGGCGAGACGGGCACCGGCAAGGACATCCTCGCCGAGTCGGTGCACCGCTCGAGCCCGCGCGTCGAGGGGCCGTTCGTGGTCTTCGACTGCGGCGCGGTCGCGGCGACGCTGGTCGAGAGCGAGCTCTTCGGCCACGAGCGCGGCGCCTTCACCGGCGCGGTCGCGGCGCGCCCCGGCGTCTTCCAGCAGGCTCACGGCGGCACGGTGTTCCTCGACGAGATCGGCGAGCTCCCCAAGGACCTCCAGCCCAAGCTCCTCCGCGTGCTCGAGAAGCGCCAGGTGCGCCGCGTCGGCGGCGCGCAGAGCGTCGCCGTCGACGTGCGCGTCATCGCCGCCACCAACAGGAACCTCCGCGCCGAGGTGGCGCGCGGCACGTTCCGAGAGGACCTCTACTTCCGCCTCGCCGCCGCGCACGTGACGGTGCCGCCGCTGCGCGATCGGATGGACGATCTGCCGCTGCTCGTCGAGCACTTCCTCTCGCTCGAGCGCCCGCCGCGCTCGCCGCGCGACATCCCCGAGCACGTCTGGGAGATGCTGCGCGCCTACCGCTGGCCGGGGAACGTACGCGAGCTTCGCAACGCGCTCGAGCGGCTCCGCCTCACGCCGAACCGCTGGCGCCAGGACGACGACGGCTTCGCGGGCGCGCGCCCCAGCGAGGTCCCGCCGCCGCCCCCGTCGGCCGCCGAGACGCCGGCGGTGGCGCCGCTCCGCGTGGCCCGGCGCGAGGCCGGGGACGCGTTCGAGCGCGGCTACCTCGAGCTCGTCCTCTCGCGCACCAGCGGCAACGTCACCCGCGCCGCCGCCGTGGCCGAGGTCTCGCGCCAGATGATGCAGAAGCTGATGCGCAAGCACGGGCTCTAGCTTCATGGCGCATCCGTCGCTCCCGGCGGAATCGGCGCTCCGGCTGGTGGTGCTCGGGCAGCTGGCCAGCGGAGGCATGGGCAAGGTCGAGCTCGCCGAGGTCGTGGGCGGCCACGGCGACGGCCCAGGCGGCCGCGCCGTGGTCGCGGTCAAGCGGCTGCACCCGCACCTCGCGCAGGACCGTCACTTCGTCGACATGTTCCTCGACGAGGTCTGGATGACGGCGGCGCTCCGCCACCCCAACGTGGTCGAGCTGGTCGGCTGGGGGCGCGACGACGAGGGCGTCTTCCTCGCGATGGAGTTCTGCCACGGCGTCGCCCTGAGCCTCGCCTCCCGCGCCGGGCGCACCGCCGGGGAGCCGCTCCCGCCGGAGCTCATCGCCCACGTGGGCGCGCGGATCGCGTCCGGGCTCGCCGCCGCGCACGCGCTCACCGGCCCCGACGGGAAGCCGCTCGGGATGATCCACCGCGACATCACCCCGAGCAACGTGCTCGTCGGCTTCGACGGTTCGGTCAAGATCACCGACTTCGGCGTGGCCAAGGCCGCAGGCCGCAGCACCAACACCGCGACCGGCGTGCTCAAGGGCAAGGTCTCGTACATGTCGCCCGAGTACGCGCGCGGCACCGGGTTCGACCACCGCAGCGATCTCTACTCGCTCGGGGTGACGCTCTTCGAGCTCGCCACGGGCGACCGGCCCTTCTTCGCCGAGTACGATCTCGAGCTCTTGCGGCTCATCATGGAGGAGCCGGCGCCGCCCGTGGAGTCGTTCGCGCCGGGCTTCGATCGGGTGCTCGGCGATCTCATCCACCGGCTGCTCGGCAAGGAGCCGGCGCACCGCCCCGGCGACGGAGAGCAAGTGCGGCGCGCGCTCGACGGCTGGCTGGAGGCCCACGGGCACGCCCCCGAGGCGCTCGCGCGATCGCTCGGCGCCTACGTGAAGCGGCACGCCGCCGATCGCGAGCAAGCGATCGCCGAGCTCTTCGCCGCCGCCCCCGGCAGCTCGCGACCGAGCGGCGAAATGCCCGGGCGGCCCGAGCAAAGCCGGCTCGTCTCGCAGATGCTCACCGTCCTGCGCGGCCCGCCGACCTCGCTCTGGATGCCGCACGCGGCGGCGCCGCCGCCGAGCCCCAGGCGCGACGAGCTCGCCGATCCCGAGGCGACGGCCACGCTCCCGGCCCGAGGCGCCGGGCCCGAGCCCGACGAGCCGGATGCGCACACGGGCCCCGCGCCGACGCGGCGGCTCGAGCGCGCGCCGCACCGGCCCTTCGCCCAGATCGTGGCGCCGCGCGCGCGTGCGGCGCCCTTGCCCTCGCCGCCCCTGCCCTCGTGGTCCGAGGCGGCGCCGCGCGCGGAGGAGACGAGCCTGCTACCGGCCCCTTTCGCGATGGAGGGTCCGCCCGCGAGCCCTCGAGAGGTCGACCCCGGGGAGGCCCTGTCGCCCGCGAGCGAGCGCCTCTCGCCTCCGCTCGGTCGCGCGACGTTGCCTTCGAGCGCGCCCGGCCTCGAGGGGCTCGGCGGCTTCGCGGGCGCAGCGATCGGGCGAGCCGCGCCGGCCCCCAGCCCCCGCATGCTCGCCGCCGTCGCGGCGGTGACGTTCGTCGTCGTCGCGGCCCTGACCGCGGGGATCCTCGCGCTGGCGCGACCGCGCGCCCGTCCGGCGCCGTCGCCGCCCGCGAGCGCGGTCGCCCCGGCGCCGTCGTGAGCCTTCGCCTCGTCAGCCGCGTGCGGGGCTCTGCCCCCGCGCCCCCGGAGCTGAAGAGGCGTCGGACCTCGGGCGTCGAGCGGCGTCGAGCGGACGAATGTCCGACACCACTTCAGCGGCTCGCGGCTCGCCAGGCCTCGAGCTTGCCCGCGATCGCCTCGGGCGTGAAGCCGAGCTCCTTCTGGATCGCCTTGTCCGGCGCGGACAGGCCGAAGTGGTCGAGCCCGATGACCAGGCCGCGCTCGCCGACGACGCCGCGCCAAGGCGCGGTCACGCCGATCTCGATCACGGCGCGCGGCAGCCCGGGAGGCAGGACCGCGTCGCGCCAGGCTGCGTCCTCGCGCTCGAACTGGTCCCAGCAGGGGGCGCTCACGACGCGCACCCGCTCGCCGCCGCCCGCCTCGAGGAGCTTCTTCGCGGCCACGGCCTGCTCGACCTCGGAGCCGGTCGCGATCACCGCCATCGTCGGCCGCTCGGCGTCGGCGATGACGTAAGCGCCGCGCAGCATCGCGCGCGGATCGAAGCCCGCCGGGCGCGGAATGTTCGCCACCTTCTGGCGGGTGAGCGCGAGGGCCGTGGGGCCGCCGCGCCGCTCGAGCGCGTAGGCCCAGGCGGCGGCGCACTCGAGGGCGTCGCAGGGCCGGACGAGATCGAGGTTGGGGATGAGCCGAAGCGCCCAGAAGTGCTCGACCGGCTGGTGCGTGGGGCCGTCCTCGCCGAGGTAGACGCTGTCGTGCGTGAACACGAAGATCGACTGCAGGTGCGAGAGCGCCGCGAGCCGGATCGCCGGGCGCATGTAGTCGGCGAAGACGAGGAAGGTCGAGCCGAACGGGATGAACCCGTTGGAGACGGCCATGCCGTTCATGAACGCGCCCATCGCGTGCTCGCGGATGCCGAAGTGCACGTTGCGGCCCTCGAAGCGGCCCTTGGCGATCGCGGGCGATCCCTCGATGAACGTCTTCGTCGAGGGGTTGAGGTCGGCGGATCCGCCGGCGAGCGACGGCACCAGCGCGGCGGCGCGCTGCTCGATGACGCCGGCGTGCGCGCGGGTGGCGCCGTCCTTCTGGGGAGCGACCTTGCACAGCTCCTCGAGCAGGTTCGCCGGGACCTCGCGCGCGAGGAGCTTGCGCCAGGATTCGGCGGCCGCGCCGCCCTTCTTCTCGAGCGCGGCCACGTCCTTCTTCCAGCCGGCGTGAACCCTCGCGCCGGCCTCGGCGCGCGCGGCGAAGAGCGAGCGCACCTCGTCCGGGACGAGGAACGTCGGCTCGAGCGGCCAGCCGATGTTCTGCTTGGTGATCTTGACGTCCTCGGCGCCGAGCGGCTCGCCGTGCGCCTTGGAGCTGTCGACCTTGGGCGAGCCGATGCCGATGTGCGTGCGCGCGACGATGAGCGAGGGCCGCTCCGTCTCGGCGACGGCGCGATCGAGCGCGGCGCGGATCTGGGCGTGGTCGTGGCCGTCGATGTGCGAGACGGCCCAGCCGTACGCCTCGTAGCGCTTGGCGACGTCCTCGGAGAAGGCGAGGTCGGCCTTGCCGTCGATGGTGATCCTGTTGTCGTCGTAGAAGAAGATCAGGTTGGAGAGGCCGAGGTGGCCGGCGAGGCTCGACGCCTCGGCCGAGACGCCCTCCATCAGGTCGCCGTCCGAGGCGATGCCGAAGACGCGCGCCGTGGAGACGGGCGCGTGCTGGTTGAAGCGCGCGGCCAGCATCTTGATGCTCGCCGCCATGCCGACGGCGTTGGCGATCCCCTGCCCCAGCGGCCCGGTCGTCGTCTCCACGCCCGGCGTCATGAACGACTCGGGGTGGCCCGGCGTCTTCGAGTGGAGCTGGCGGAAGCGCTTGAGCTCGTCGAGCGAGAGATCGTACCCCGAGAGGTGGAGCATCCCGTAAAGGAGCATCGACGCGTGGCCGCACGAGAGGACGAAGCGGTCGCGATCGGGCCAGGCGGGATCCTTCGGATCGTAGCGGAGGTGCCGCGTCCAGATCTCGAACGCGATCGACGCGAGCGCCATCGGCGTACCGGGGTGCCCCGAATTCGCCTTCTCGACGCCGTCGACGGCGAGCATCTGGATCGTGTGGACCGCCTTCTGGACCAGCTTCGGATCGTACGCTTCGGCCATGACGCCCTCCGGATAGCACGGCTCTCGTAGGCGAGTTCGGGGCTAGAGAAAACCCCCAAGGCGGCTATTCTCGGCGCTTCCGCGATCCGCGCGGCGGGGGCGCATGAGCCTGGCGATCTCGAGCGACGATCTGGACGAGCTCCGGGGACACGAGCTCACCGGGCAGGCGCGCCCGGGCGGCGAGCGCGCAGGCGGCCGGGCCGAGGGCGGGCCCCCGCTCCGCTACCGCCTCGACCGCCGCATCGGCGGCGGCGCGCAGGGCGTCGTCTTCCTGGCCGCGCGCCTGGCCGAGGGCGTCGAGGACGCCGCCGTGGTCAAGGTGTGGCGTCCCTCCTTCGTCGCGCAGAACGCCGAGATCGCCGAGCTCGTGCTCCGCAAGGAGTCGATCGCCCTCGCCCGCTTGAACGAGCGCGTCCCCCCGACGCCGTACGTCGTCCGCCTGCTCGACGGCGGCGAGCTGCCCATCCTCAGGCGCTTCGGGACCACCTCGCTCCCGTGGCTCGCGCTCGAGTACGTGCACGGCGGCGCGCTCGGGACGACGCTGCGCGAGCGTGTGCGCGAGTCGGTGGCGCAGACCGGCGTCTCCTTCTCGCCGGCGCGCGCGCGCCGCGTCCTCGGCTGCATCGTCGAGGGCGTCTCGGCCATCCACGAGGTCGGCGTCATCCACCGCGATCTCAAGCCGACGAACGTCCTCGTCTGCGGCACCGGCGACGACGAGCTCGCCAAGGTCGCCGACTTCGGCCTGGCGCGGCCGGTCGGGATGGCGGGCACCTTCGGGAGCGCCATCGCCGTGGGAACCCCCGGCTTCGCCGCGCCCGAGCAGTTCGAGAGCTCGCAGATCGGGCCCTGGTCGGACGTGTTCTCGCTCGCCGCGCTGGCCTACTTCGTCATCGCCGGCGAGGACATGTTCGGCGGCTCGCCCACGATGCAGATGGCGCGCGCCTACGCCGGGCAGTTCGAGCACCTCGCCACGCGCCCGCACCTCGACGCCGGCTGGAAGAGCGTCCGGGCGCTGCCGCGCATCGAGGATCTGCTCCGCCGCGCGACCTTGCGCGATCTCAAGAGCCGCATCCCCTCGGTGAGCGAGCTCTGGGGCGCGCTCGAGCCGGCGATCGCCGACGCCGCCAGCGCCGGGAGCATCACCCACTCGGCGGGGAGCGCGCGGACGCTGCGCGACGCCGCGGCGCGGCCGTGGACCTTCCACGTCGTTCACCAGGCGAAGACCGACCTCGGCCTTCGCGCCGTCGCCTTCGATCCCGACGGCCACGCCCTGGCGTCCGGCGCGACGGGCCTCTGGTACTGGGAGGGCGCGCGCTGGCTGCCGTTGCAGGCTCCGCCGGGCGTCGACGCGTCCGCGATTCGTTACCTGAAGCGGCTGGCGCCGCGCCGCTGGCTCGCGGCGGGCGACGACGGCCAGGTCGCCGTCTTCACGCCGGAGCGGTGCGTGAGCCACCAGCGGCTCGGGCCCGGGACCGGGCAGCGGCCGTCGCTCGTCGCCGGCAGCGTCTTCTCCGAGCGGCACTTCGCGGTCGCGGGGCGGGCGCCGGGATCGCCGCCGATCCTTCTGGCGTTCGTCGACGGCGCGTGGCGTCCGCCCGCATTCCTGCCCGACGCCCAGGAGATCACCGCCGTCGCCTCGGCGGGGCCGCTCGGCTGGCACCTCGTCGGCCACGACGCGCAGGGCCGGGGGTTGCTCTTCACCTATCGTGCCGACACCGGCGCGGTGACGCCGTGGCCCATCGAGAGCGCGGCGCTCCTCGCCGCCGCCACCGACTCGTCGGGCGCCCTGTTCGCCGTGGGCGCCGGCGGATTCGCGTTCCGGCAGCAAGGCGGCCACCCGGTGCTCGAGCGCGTGCTCTCCCACCGACCGCTCACCGCGGTCGCCGTCGATCCCGCCGACTGCGCCTGGGCCGCCGCGGTCGGCCGCATCCTCCGCCGCCCCGCCGGCGCGAGCGGCGGCACCTGGTCGCCGATCTGGTCGGACGCGACCGCGACGCGGCCGTTCATCGGCATGAGCGCGCTCGCCGGCCTGATCATGGCCGCGACGGACGACGGCTCGATCGTCGCGGGGCATCAGCCCGAGTGACACCGCGGCCGGACCACCGCCTCGACGCGGTGGCTTCGATTTGCGACTGGAGGTCGCGATTCCGGCTGAAGCCGCCCTGGTTCCCGGCTGAAGTCGGCTGAAGTCGAGGCGTCGCCCGCCCTTCCGCCGCGGGCGCGCCCTCCACACGAGAGTCGCCGTCCTGCTGCTCATGGTCCTGGTGCTCGATGTTAGCCTTGATAACTTCATCGGTCGGATTTGCCGCTGCTGGAGCAGAGGTACCGCGCGCCCAGATGTGGCGCCCCCCCCAGAACGGCTTGCGCAGGTGCGCGAGAACCGTCGTCCGATTGTGCGACGACCCTCCCTTCAGACGCTGCACAAGCCGCCTGATCGCCATGCGGGCGCGACCGCCTTGGCGATCCGCCCGCGGCCACCGTGCTGGAAGCCGTCGCCTGAAAGGTGAGGGCTTCAACCCTCCCGGAGTGGGACAGTGAAGGCGAAGGACGCCGCCGCGAGCATGCGTCGGAGGACCGCCCCCGCCAGCCAGATCGGTCGCGTCAGCTGGCGGTGGCGCTCGAGCCGCCCGCGTCGGCTTGCGGGTGCGACAGCGGCACGCCCGGCACGGTGGGCGCGAACGCCGCGGCGATCGACGACTCGGAGGGCGGGGGCAGCTCGGCGTAGTCGCGCTCGCGGGCGAGCACGTTGAACTGCCGCACCATCCAGCCCGGAATCACGAGCGCGAACGTTCGGGCCAGACGCCGCGGATCGTCGAGCGTGCGCAGCATCGCCTGGTAGGTCACCTCGCCGTAGGTGGCGCGGAAGGCGGCGGCTTGGTCGGGGCGCGCCACCCAGTTCATCACGCCGGGCCGATCCGCCTCGGGGTGGAACTGGACCGCCTCGACCCCCGGGGCCACGTCGAGCCCGAGGATGGCGCGACCCTTCGAGAAGCCGTCGCGGCTCTCGCGGGCGAGGAGGTGGCCGCCGAGGGCCTGGAGGCGCGCCTCGTCGAGGTCCACGGCCTCCCAGTTGCGGTGCTCGAACGCGAAGAGGCGATCGCCGAACGAGGCGAGCAGCGGGTGCCCCCGCCCCTCGTCGGTCGTGTAGATGGGCATGACGCCGAACTTCCGCTCGGCGCGCGGGTGGATCGACGCCACCCGGAAGTGACGGACGACCATCTCGAACGAGTAGCAGATCGCGAACAGGGCCCGTCGCTCGGTGCCGCCGTGGCTCGCCGACTCGACCACGTCGTCGAGGAAGCGGGAGAAATCGCCGACCCAGGGCTGCCCGTCTCCGTCGAACGGCGATCCGGGCCCCCCCGACGACAGGTAGAGATCCGCGTCGCGAGGCACGGGCTCGAGCGTGTCGCGGGGCGACACCTCGGACAGCTCGCAAGGCAGCGCCGGGTTCTCGGCGCGCACGCGATCGAAGAACTGCGAGACGATGCCCCGGAGGCAGCGCATCGCCTGGTTCACGTGGCCATTGTTCATGTCCACGATGCACACGCGGATGGGGCGGAGCCCGCCCCGCGCGTGGGGCGATGCCTGGCTCCCGTTCACTGCGGCGCTGCTGCTCATTCCGCTGGGTGTTCCTCGGTAGACCCCACCCGTGGGGATCCATACCATCGGCGGGCTCGGGCGGAAAGCTCGCGGCTATCCGGCCCTCGCGGCGCCCTCCGTCCTCGCTCCCTCACGGGGCACCGCCGAGCACGCGCGCGGCGGCCGAGCGGAGCACCGGATCTCCATCGCCGGCTTGGATGCGGCGCGCCACGACCTGGGCGCGCCCCGGATCGCTGCGGGCGAGCGCGGCGAGCGCGGCGGTCCGGAGGAGCCGCCCACCGAGCGGCGCCGCGGCGAGCTCGGCCGCGAGCTCGGACGTTGCGCGCGGATCGTCGCTCGCAGCGCGGAGGTGCGCCCGCAGCGCGCGCGCGCGCACGAGGTCCGCCGTCGCGGGGTCGCGCGCGAGCGCCCGCAGCGTGGCGCGCGCGTCCCGGCCGGCCGCGGCGACCGCGAGGCCCAGGTAGTCTCCGCCGCGCGAGCACCACACGCCTTGCAGCACGGTCCGGAGCGCCGCGGGCACCGCCACCGAGGGCGTCGCGTCGATCGCCGGTCCGCTCCCGGCGTGGGCGATCGCGAGGCTGGGCCCGGCGCCGGGCTCGTCCGGGCCGAGCGCGACGAGCTGCGGCGCGCCGGGAGGCGGCGCCAGCGGCAGCGGCGGACCCGGAGGCCCCCCCTGCACGAGCGCGCCTCGGTAGAGGCCGCTGCCGTGCAGCACCGCGAGCTGCGAGCCCGTGAAGGACGTCGCGCCGTACGCGATGGGGAACATCACGTTGCTCTTGTCGGGGCAGGCGTCTGGGTTCGACTGGATCGTGGCGGCCGGGCACACGGCCGTGTCGGCGAGCGGATCCGTCTCGGTGATCTGGAACTCGGTCGTGTGGAACAGCCCGCCGAGGTGACCGACCTCGTGCATCAGCACGGTCGCGTCGTAGCCCGCGTTCCCCGACGGCTGGTAGGCCACGCCCGACAGGTGCGTGCCGTGCTCGACCGCGCTCCCCGGGACGCCGCCGGCGACGCCGATGGCGCCGCCGAACTCGCCGTCGCCGAAATCGGCCACGACGAAGAGGTTGAGCGCCGGGGCGCTGCCGACGCCCGCCGACGCCGCGAGCACCGCCTGGTACTCGGCGTGGTCGTTGATGACGTCGTGCGAGGCGTCGAGCGCGTAGTAGCTGACCGTGCCGAGGCCGAGGCCCACGTACGGGAACATGCCGTCGAGCACCTGCCCCATGTAGTTCTGGCCGACGCCCGCGCCGGGCGCGACGAAGACGTTGACGTCCATCACGCCGCCGTGGAATTGCCCGTCCTCGGTGCGGCGCACCCAGACGCTCACGTGCGCCGTGTTGATCGAGGCGTCGTCGTCGCCGAGCTTGAGCTTCCAGGCCCCGGGGACCACGGGCATCGCGTCGGACGAGTCCGACTGCGGATCGGCGGCGGCGACCCAGCCGTAGTTGCCGAACGCCTGGTTCTGGTGCCCCGCCATCGCGAAGTTGGTGATCACGTTCGAGCCCACCGGCGGCCGCAGCGTCGCGATGCCGATCACCTCGGTCGGGACCGGCGCGGTCGCGAGGACCGTGAAGCCCAGCGTGCGATCCGGGATCGGGAACGTCTTGATGACGTTCAAGCTCACGGTGCCGAGATCGAGCTCCTTCAGGTTCTCGACCGGGCCCGCCCACGGATCGGCGCCGCCCGCGCCTCCAGCGCCGCCCGCGCCCTCGCCGCCGGCGCCGCTGGTCGAGCTCGTCGTCGCGGGATCGCCGCCGGCGCCGCCGGTGCTCCCGTTCGACGTGGCCGTCGCCGAGGTGGTGCTCGGCGCGCCGCCCTGGCCGCCGGTCGTGCCGCCCGCGGTCTCCTCCTTCCCCTGCTCCACCGAGCTCCCGCACGCGACGAGGAGCAGGCCGAGACCGATCAAGGAAGCGCGCATCCTCGCCATTCTGCCGCAAACGGCGCTCGGACCTGCGATCTGTTTGGATGCGGTCGCTGTCGGTGCGTGTGTGCAGGCGTTGCGAATCGATGGCAGCCGTCGTCAGCGCGAGGCCTCTCGACCTTCGATCGACGTCTCGACCTCGGGGACGCCCTGGTGGAGACCGCGCAGGAACGCCCGCGAGCGGCCGCGGAGATCGTCCTCACCCGGCGGCGGCCAGGTCGCGTTGGCGATCGCTTCCATCCCGCGGCTCACCAGGTGCCCGACGTCGCCGCGGCCCTTGGGCACGGCCTGCCAGAGCTCGTTCCACACGAGCATCTGCTTCGACTTGGCGAGCTCGAGCAGCCTCCGCGGCTCGATGCCGAGGACGCGCAGCGGCGCCTCCATGGAGCGGTTCGACGCGAGCAGCCAGAAGGTGACCCGCAGCGCGAACGCCGTGAAGCGGGCGCGATCCATGCGGCGCATCCGCCGCATCAGGATCGGCAGGACCTGCACGCCGAGGCCGACGTGCCGCGCCTCGTCCTTCTCGTAGTACGGGAGGATCTCGCCGAGCACCGGGCACACCCCGGCCTCGCGCGTCGCCTGGAAGAGCGTCAGCGCCGTCGTCTCGACCTGGAGCTGCATCCCGAGCAGCTTGCAGGCGAGATCGTCGGTCGAGAGCACCGCGTCGAGCAGGCGCTCGCTCGCCGGGGGCATCCCGCGCGGCGCGCCGCCCACGGCGAGATCGAGGTAGTCGTGCATCACGTAGAAGTGGCGCGCTTCGTCGTGCGCCTGACTCGTCGCCGCCATCTTCGCCTCGAGCGGCTCGAGCCGGTCCGCGAGCTGGGCGGAGATCTTCCAAGCCGCGAGCTCGCCCCAGAGGATGGGCCCGTAGACGGTGCGCAGCGCCTCGCGCTTGCTCTCGGGGATGCGCACGCCCCCGTGGCGCGCGACGGCCGCGGCGAGCACGTCCTGGCCGCTCCACGCGAGCGCTTGCCCGCGGTGGTAGATGCCCTGCATCCGCTCGAAGCGCCGCGCGTCCTCGGCGCTCCGCCGAAGGTCGAACATCCGGTACGGGAGCACCATGGCTGCCGACGAGTCTGAACGACCGCCTGCTGGGCCGCAATGCGCGGGATGGAGTAGAGAAGCTCGGCGTGACCGCGCCCGTCGATCCTTCCGCCACGGCCCCGGCTCCCGCGGGCGCGACGGTGGCCGCGCCGGCGGCGGCGCCGGCAGGCAGCGTGGCGCGCTCGGCGGCGCTGGTCACGGCGGGCATCATCCTCTCCCGCCTCGCCGGCCTCGCGCGGCAGCGGGTGCTGGCGCACTACTTCGGCACCTCCGTCTACGCCGACGTCCTCGCGGCCGCGTTCCGCGTCGGCAACATCACCCAGAACCTCCTCGGCGAGGGCACCCTCTCGGCGTCGTTCATCCCGGTCTACGCGCGCCTCCGCGCCCAGGGGAAGGCGCGCGAGGCCTCGCATTTCGCGCTCTCGGCGCTCGGGCTGCTCGGCCTCCTCGTGATCGCGGCGTCGGCGCTCGGCGTCGCCGCCGCCCCCACGGTCACCTGGCTCGTCGCCAACGGCTTCGAGGGAGAGAAGCTCGAGAAGACCATCCGCGTGGTCCGGGTCGCCTTTCCGATGACGGGCCTCCTGGTCCTGTCGGCCTGGGGCCTCGGCGTGCTCAACGCCCACCGGCGCTTCTTCCTGCCCTACGCCGCGCCCGTCGTCTGGAGCCTCGCCCAGATCGCGGCGATGGTGGCGTTCGGCTCGTTCATGCACGCGCGGGGCGAGTCGCTGATGATGGCGGTGGCTTGGGGGGCCTTCGCCGGCGCGGGGCTCCAGCTGATCGTCCTCCTGCCGGCGGCGCGCTCGCTCCTCGGCGGGCTCACGCCGCGCCTCGACCACCGCGATGCCGGCGTGCGCGAGGCGGCGCGCCGCCTCCCGGGCGCGCTCGTCGGGCGCGGCGTCATCCAGCTCTCCGGCCTCGTCGACACCATGCTGGTCAGCCACCTCGGCGACGGCGCCAACGCGATCTTCGCGTACGCCCAGCTCATCTACCTGCTCCCGATGAGCCTGCTAGGGACCGGCGAGGCCGCCGCGTCGCTGCCCGAGATGGCGAGCGACACCGCGGACGACGATCTCGGCCGACGCCACGCCGCCCTGCGCGACCGCCTCGGCGCCTCGCTCGCCCGGATCACGGTGCTCACCATCCCCTCGTCGGTGGCGCTCATCCTGCTGCCGCGCGAGATCGTAGGCCTCTTGCTCCAGAGCGGGAGCTTCGATCGCAGCTCGACCGCCGAGGTCGCGGCGGTCCTCGCCGCCTACGGGTTCGCGCTCCTCGCGAACGCTTCGGTGCGCGTCCTGGCGACCACTTGCTTCGCGCTCGGCGACACCCGGCGCCCCGCCACCTACGGCGTGGTGCGCGTCGTCGCGAGCACGGCGATCTCGCTGGTCCTGATGCGCTACTTCGCGGTCCTCGGCGTCGTCCTCGGCGCGGTGATCGCCGCCTGGGTCGAGGCGGCCGCGCTGGGCTGGCGCGTGCGCCGCGAGATCGGCGGGCTCGGCCTGGGCCGCGTGCCCTTCGCGCGTATCGCGGCGCTCGGCGCCCTCTGCGCCGCCGCCGGCCTCGGGGCGCGAGCGGTCCTGCCCGCGTCGCTCGCGGGGACGCCGCTCGGCGCGGCGCTCACGCTCACGGCGTTCGGCGCCGCGTTCGCCGCCGGCGCGCCCGCGCTCGGCGTGCTCCGCCTCCGCTCGCTCCTGCGGCGATAGATCCGCGGCCGCGATCCTCGCGCGCCCGCCGAAGCTCCAGTCGCCCCGGCTCCTCCATTGCGGAGCGCCTGCAGGGCGCGACGAGATGGCTTGCCGCGCGATCCGGGCTCGTCCGGCGGCGTCTCTCCGGCGTCGGCTTCAGAGATCGGCTTCGCAGTTGCCGAGCTCGACCGAGCACGCGACCTGCACGCAGGCGGTGCAGCTCTGCGGGCCGGGCACCCCGCTGCACGCGGTGTCGAAGCACTCGGCCTTGCAGCCGGTGATGCAGACGCAGTTGGCGAGCGCGTCGTAGAGCAGCTGCGCCTTGGGGCAGAGGTCGTCGTAGGTGGCGGCGTCGTCGTAGAGCCACTGGCTGCAGGTCAGGCACGCGCCGCCGTCGGGCGGAGAGCCGGTGGTCGTGCCCGGGCCCGGGCCGACGCTGGTGGACGGCCCGCAGACGTACTCGGAGCCGTCCTTGAAGGTGACGTCGTAGCAGCACTGCGCGTCGTCCGACTCGTACTCGCCGAGCGTGTCGACCGACTCGATCTCGACGTCGCCGCAGGCCGGCGTCATCCGGGCGAGCGCTTCGTCCTTGCCGGGGCAGGCGCGCTCGGTGTCGGTCCAGCGGAGGCAGGCCCGGTCGCGGCAGCCCGCGCCACCGAGCGCGATGGCGGCGGCGGCGAGGAGCCCCAAGCGAGACGAAAGCATCATCGTGGACAGCATAGCAGCGCTGCCGCCGATCTCGCCGCGACGGGCGGCCCGAACCCGTGTAACCTGTCGCCACCTTCGCTTCGGCGCGGGCCGCCGATCACTGGGGGGGTCTGGAGCGCGAAATGTCGATCTCGAACGCACGGCGCAGCTTGGTGGCGACGGGGCTGTTGCTCATCCTCGCGGGAGGCTGTGGCGACGACGAGTCCGTGGTCACCAACAACGGGACCACGACCGGAACCCAACAGCCGCCGCCCAAGATCGTCGGCATCGGCGTCGACGCGAACCGGAACGGCAACATCGACGAGGGCGACGGCGTCGCCGCGCCCGTGTGGGACGACACCACGGGCGCCTCGTTCCTCGCCAACCTCGACGACGACGATCAGGACGGGCGCCGCGACGCCGACGACGACGTCATCAACGGCGGCGCCGACATCTCGGACCTCGCGCCCATCCAGGTGCGTCCCTGGCCCGACGCGCCCGAAGGCCACTCGGGGAGCCTCTCGATCGACGACGCCGCGGCGGCGCACGTCCGCATCTGGAAGCAGCTCCCCGACGGCTCCTGGTCGCTCGTCCTCGGCAGCCTCGGCCCCTGCAACGAGGTCGACCCGACCTGCTCGACCGTGACGAGCGTGCAGCTCACCATCGACGAGGTCCGGTCGGGCTTGAACCTCGGCATCGAGGGGCGCGGCTTCCGCATCTCGCTCGCCGACGGCGAGTGGACCGGCTTGGTCGACCTCGCCTACTCGGTGCTCGACGACAAGGCCGCGCCGGTCACCACCGACGACGTGCCCGACGGGGTCGCGCGCGCCCAGATGCGCGTGGCGCCGTGGATCATGGTCGGCAACCTCACGCCCACGATCGACACCGTCTACGCCAACTCGGTCTCGTCGGTGTTCGTCAGCGGGATCACGACGGCGACCACCGCGGGGCAGGTCGACTTCCACAAGATCACCGACTGGTCCGGAGACCAGTGGACCCAGGACTACTTCCAGACGGCCTGGACCTCGATCCCCGGCCCCGACGGCACCGTTCGCGGCATGCGCATCGCGAACCCGCGGCCGTGGGGTCGAACGCAGAGCGACTCGGCGCTGCCGATCAAGTGGCTCTACAAGAGCTACCTCGGCCCGGATCGCGGCGTCGTCCAGATCTACAAGACGCCGCACACCGGCGACTCGTACGACTCGCACGGCAACCACGAGATGCTCCCGCCCTACGAGAACGGGGCCGAGACGTTCCCGGTGGGCCGCATCTTCCACGGCTCGGGCATCCTCAAGGAGACGAAGGCGTTCTACGCCGCCCAGCTCGTGCAGGGCCCGCCGCTCGTGGTCGACACGAGCTGGCTCATCGTCGGTCACACCGACGAGGTCTTCAGCTCGGTGCGCGCCAACACCCCGCGCGGCTGGAAGCTCCTCATCGGCTCGCCCCGCCTCGCCCGCAAGATGCTCGAGGACGCGCAGGCCGCCGGTCACGGCGCCGTCGAGATGTTCGTCGGCCGCGTCAAGTACGACAACAGCCCGGCGGCGATCTCGATCGACGAGGTCCTCGCCGATCCCGACCTCATGGCGTGGGGCCAGCAGGCCCAGGCCGAAATCGACTCGATGCACGACGTCGTGCAGGCGGCCGTCGGTCTCGCCGACGACGAGTTCATCGAGATCCCCTACCTCTTCGAGAAGGACTCGTTCGGCATGGTCGCGTACAACCCCGGCACCGCGAACCTGCTGGCGTTCGGGGACATCGCCGCCATCCCCGATCCGTTCGGACCCAAGATCGACGGGGTCGACATCTTCCGGAAGGACCTGGAGGATCGCCTCGGCACCCCGGCGAACCAGCTTGGCAGCGACGGTCAGGGGTACAAGATTACGTTCGTGAACGACTGGGACTGGTACCACATCCTCTTGGGTGAGGTTCACTGCGGCTCGAACATCGACGCGGCACCCCCCGTCGAGCTCAAGTGGTGGGAGGTCGCCCGATGAAGAACGTGAAGCTCATCCTGTCGGCGCTCGCGCTCGGCGCGGCGCTCGCCCTCCCCGCCACGGCCATGGCCGACGGGATCGTCGCCAAGCCGTCGCAGCTCGCGCCCGACGCGCGCGCCGCGCTGCTCCAGCAGATCGCCGCGTACCGCGCCGAGAACCCGGCCGTGTTCGACGCGGTCCGCGACGTCAAGGGCTACCGGCCCGAGGTCTACCAGCAGTTCCAGAACCCGGTGCCGATGGTCGATCGCGAGCTGCGCCGCCTCGGCAAGGACGCGCTCCTGCCGATGCTCGAGGAGCTCGCGTTCGAGGCGCCGGCGCGCGGCTCGGCGACGGACGCCGAGTGGCGGGTGCTGGCGGCGGGCCTGCTCCGCGCCGTCGGCGTGCTCCGCGATCCGCGCGCGCTTCCGGTGCTGATGGCGGTCTTCGACGACGTCGCCCAGGATCCCGAGATCGCCCGCGCGGCGGCCGAGGGGCTGGGGCGCGCCTGCACCGACGACGCCTTCGCCGCCCTCAAGAAGCAGAGCGCCGCGGGGCAGCCGCACCGCCTCGCCGCGATCGCCGGGCTCGGCGAGTGCCGCCGCGTCCAGACCGCCGAGCACCTCGCCTCGCTGCTCGCGTCCGAGAGCGACGCGACGGCGGCCGAGGCGATCGCCGCGGCGCTCGGCTCGGTCGGCTCGTCGTGGGCCTGGAAGGCGATGGGCCCCGGCGCGGCCGCCGCGGGCGACGCCGCCCGCGCGACCGCCGCGCGCGCGCTCGTCGGCGCCGTGGTCAAGGGCAGCCCGACCGTGCGCGTTCGCGCCCGCAAGGCGCTCGTGATGATCGAGCACCCGCTCACGCTCGAGCTCGTCGCGCAGGCTCGTCCCTCCGCCGACGAGGGCGCGAAGGTCGAGCTCGACGCGCTCGCCCGCCAGCTCCGGCGGGCCGCCGCGCGGTAGGTTCAGCTGGAGGGCTCGGCTCCAACCCCACCCGAGAAATTCGGAATTTCACAGGGAGGCGGGGAGACGGGGAGTGTTTCGTGCGGTCGATCCAGGTCCACGTCACTCCGCGTGCACTGGGATCGACCGAAGAAGACCCCCGGCTCGCCATGAATTGCCGGCCGGCTTCGCCAGCCGGACACCCGCTCTCCGCTTCGCTTCGGTCGAGTCAACACGATGGGGGCTTCGCCCCCAAACCGCCATTGCCCGTCGCATCCGTGAGCTCGCGCGTCGCCGAACCGAACCTCAACCAGGGGCGCGCTCGGCGGGGACGAGGATCGCGGCGAGCAGCAGCGCCGCCGCCGCGCCCCCGAGCGCGGCGCCGAAGCCGAGCGTCGCGGCCGCCAGCGTCCCGAGCGCCAGGCCGGCGACGCGAGCCGCCGCGTGCACGCCGAGGCCCCAGCCGGCGCGCCGCGGCGCCGCCGCGCCCGCGATGTCGAGACCGAGGGCCAGGCCGAGCCCGACGAGCGCGCCCGCGAGGCCGAGCGCGCCGAGCGTCGCCGCGAGCCGGACCCCGAACCCGAGAGCCTCGGGCGGCAGCCCGGCGCGCAGGAGCAGGGCGGCCGCGCCGAGGAGCACCGCGAGAAGGACGCACGCGAGCGCCGCCCGCGCCGCGCCGCGCGCGGGCGCGACGCGGCCGGCGAGCAGGCTCCCGAGCGCCACGGCGGCCCAGAGCGCCGGCACCGCGATCGCGAGCCCGAAGCTCGGGTGGCCGAGGACCATCGTGGCCGCGCGGATCAGCGCGATCTCCCCGCCGCCGAGCGCCGCGCCGGCGAGCGCGAGGAAGCCGACGGCGCGCGCCGCCGAGGTGCCCTCCCGCGGCGCACGCTCCTCGGCCGCGTGCGGACGCGCGACGAGGGGCACGAGCAGCGCGACCACGAGCCCGAGCAACCCGAGGAGCGCGCCGTACGCGGCGGGGTGGCGCCAGCCCGCGACCGCGCCGCGCGAGAGCGGACGGTCGTCGCTCGCCGGCGTGACGTCGCGGCCGAGGGCGTCGACGAGGCCCGTCGCGCCGGCGCCCATGATCGCCGCGCGCTCCGCCGAAGGCTCGACGTCGGGGGCGAAGCCCTCGGTGAAGCGGTGGTGCGTGCAGCTCCGCCGCAGGGTCGCGATCTCGTCCTTGTCGTACGGCGCCGGCTTGAGCACCACCGCCGACGCGCCCTTGTCCTCGCAGCCGTAGAGGCTCCGGCCAGGCACCTCGATCCCGCGCGCGCGCAGCGCGGCCGCCGCGACCGCGAGCAGCCGATCGAGATCGCCGGGAGCTCCCGCGACCGTCAGCGTCCCCTCGGGCGTGAGCCGGTCGAGGTGCGCCGCGATCGCGTTCCGCGTCGAGAGCGCCGCGGCCGTCGTGGCGACGCCGGGCACGGTCGGGCGGTCGAAGGGCCACGCGGCAAGCTCGGCGGGGCCCGCGAGCAGGATGTGGCGGTACCTCTCGCCGGCGAACGGCCCGAGATCGCGTCCGTCACCGACGGCGACGCGGACCTCGCTCCGATCGTAGACCTCGCCGCTCCACTTGCGCTGCTCCTCGCGCATCACGCGGGCGACGCCGGGGTGCAACACGACGGCGGCGATGTCGCGCTGGCCCGCCTTGAGCGCGAGCCGGACGTGCCGGCCGCCGGCCGCGTCGACGACGAGGACCGGGCCTCGCCCGAGGTGGAGCGCGTAGGCGATGTCCTCCGGCGTCGAGGGCGGCTGCACCTTGCCGTCGACGATGGGCGCCCAGCGCCGGCCGTCGACGCGGAGCCAGGCGGAGCCGCCGGCGGCGCGATCGACGCTGACGACGCCGAGCTCGGTCCAGCGCAGGCCCGCGGGCTTGTCGGCGACGCCGTCGCGATCGAGCGACACCTTGAGCCACGGCTCGCCCACGTCGCCGGCCAGGAGCACCATCGATCCGAGCAGGAGCGTCGTCACCACGCCGGCGCTGGCGCGGCGGTCGGGCCCCTCGGTGGGGCAGCCGCGTCCGGCGATCGCGCACGCCGCCGCCGAGAGCGAGGCGGCGACGGCGGCGGCGAGCACGGCGCGCGGTCCCCCGAAGCGCACCGCCGCGATGGCGAGCGGGCAGGCGGCGGCCGCGCCCGCCGCGACGGCGAACGCGAACGCCGAGCCGGCGCGCGAGGGGCGCGGCGCCTCGGGGCCGCCGGGACCGCGAAGCGCACCCAGCGCGGTGCCCGCCGCGACGCCGAGGAGCGCGAACGGAACCGCACCGGAGAGGAGCAGCGTGGCCCAAACCACCTTGTCGTGGGCGTCGACCGGACCGTCGAGCGGCAGGAAGAAGCGCGAGCCCGGCTTGGTCGCGCTCAGGTACGCGAGGTAGACGACCGCCGCCACGGCCGTCCCGGCCGCCGCGCTCGCGAGGTGGGCGAGCCGCCGCAGGGCCCCTTCCGGCGTCGCGAGCCCGGGCACCACGGCCGTGGCCGCGGCCCCGAGCGCCGCGGTGAGCAGCGCCACGATCCACAGCGAATAGCCGACCTCGACGCCGAGGACGGCGGCGTGGACCCTGCCGAGCGACACCTCGAGCATCACCGCGGACCCCGAGAGGAGCGCGACACCCGCGAGCAGCCTTCCACGCCGGCGTCCGCCCATGCGCGCCTCGTATCGCCTCTTGGCACGAGCCTTTCAAGGTTTTCCTTTCGATGCGGCGCCGGGTGACCTTGGCGGGGGAGCCTGTGCACCCCTTGCTCGTCCTGATGCCGCTCTGCCTCTTCGGCGCCGCGGTCGCGCTGGACGTGATCCTCCGGCTCAGCCCCGCCACCGTCTGGAGCGTGGTCGCGTTCTGGGATCTCGGCGTGGGCCTCGCGCTCGGCGTCGCCGCCGCGGCGGTCGGCCTGGTCGACTTCCTGGCGATGCCTTCGGGGACGAGGGGATCACGCGCAGGCCTCATCCACGGGATCGTGAACGCGGCGGCCCTGGCGCTCTTCGCGGTGAGCTTCGTGCTGCGCGCGAGGGCCGAGGCGCACGCGCCCGGATCCGCAGCGGTCCTCGCCGCCATCGCCGGGCTGGGGGCGTCCGCGGGGGCCGCGTGGCTCGGCGCGTCGCTCGGCGAGAGCTGATCCGGGAGCGCTCGCCCAAGAGTTGGCCCGAGGGCGCGTTGTCGGGCATGCGTCTTCGCGATGAACCAGCCGGCGCAATGGTCCGCGCTCGCGATCGCCCTGGCCTCGCTCTCCGCGATGGCCGGGTGCAAGGCGAGCGCGGCGGAGGCCTCGCTCTCGAAGGAAGCTGCCAACGACGAGGGGCCGCCGCCCAAGGTCCCGGTCCCGGCCGCCGACGGCCCCAAGCTCGTGGTCCTGCGCGACGGCACGCCCGTCGTCGATCGACCCTCGGCCTCGGGCAAGGTGATCGGCGAGCTGCGCACCGGCGGCATCGTGGCGCGCTCGGCGGAGCCGTACTCCAACGCCGGCTGCAAGGGCGGCTGGTACGCCGTGCGCCCGCGCGGCTTCGTCTGCGCCGGCGACGCCGCCTCGCTCGACGAGGCCGCACGCCACGCCGTGCCGCCCGGGCCGGACCTCGGTCGCGCGCTGCCCTATCGGTACGGTCGCGCGCGCACGGAGGGCGTCGAGCTCTACGCGCGGGTGCCCTCCCCGGCCGATCAGGCCGCCGCCGAGCCCGATCTCGACCGCCACCTCGCGCGCCTCGCGCCCGACGAGCCGCTCGGCGCGGCCGCGAACGACGTGCCCCTCGACGCGCGCGGCGTGCCCACCGGCCCGCCGGTCATCCTCCCCGCAGGCGAAGGCGTCGACCCGTCGGGCAAGCGAACGGCGGCGTCGTTCTTCGACTTCGGGGCGACGTCCGCCCCGCTGCCGCTGCCCGGCCAGGCCGCCCCGACGCGCTCGCCTCCGCTCCGCAAGGGAAGCGGGGTGGCGATCGCCGCGAGCTTCACGGCCGAGGGCGGCGCCGGCGAGCGCCGGTTCGGCCTCACGCCCGACGGCCGGTTCGTCCCGACCGATCGGCTGCGCGCCGCGCTCGGCACCACGTTCCACGGCATCGATCTCGACAAGATCGGCCTGCCCATCGCGTTCGTGCACAAGCGCGGCGTCCACACCTGGGAGCTTCGCCGCGGCAAGGCCGAGAAGGAAGACAACGAGCTCGAACGCCGCACGCCGGTCCCGCTCTCGGGCAAGTTCCGCACGGTCGAGGGGGTCCGCTACGACCAGACCAAGGAAGGGTCGTGGGTGCGGGCGCAGGACGTGATCATGGTGGTGCGCCGCCACAAGTTCCCCGACTTCGTCACGGGCACCCAGAAGTGGCTCGACGTGAGCCTCGCCAACCAGACGCTCACCGCCTACGAGGGGAAGAAGCCGGTCTACGCGACCCTGATCTCGTCGGGGCACGAGCCTTCGGCGACCGAGCCGGCCGCGCAGGGGCCGGCGCTCCGGGGCACCTTCCGCGTGAAGCGGAAGGCGGTGACGGTGCCGGTGGACCCGCGCGAGGTGGGCGGCGCGTACGACGTCGCCGACGCGCCGTGGGCGATCGAGCTGGACCGGGGCTACGCCATCACCGGCAACTACTGGAGCGATCCGATGGGCGAGGCGCAGGGCTACAGGAACGTCGCGCTCTCGCCGATCGACGCGCGCCGCATCTGGGGGTGGGCCGATCCTCGGCTCCCCGAGGGGTGGCACGCCGTGGCCGACGACGGCGGCGAGACGACGATCGTCTTCGTGCGCCCGTAGCCGCCACGCAATCGCCGGCGCTCGCCGCGGAGCGCGTCGCGCTCGCGGCGCCTCGCGCCCGCTTCCGGAAAGCGTGCGCGCGGCCTGCTCGCGCCCGCGCCCTCGACCGGACGCGCGTGTGCGAAAGCTGCTCGGCCCCGGGCGGCGCGGGGCGCGACCGTCACCACCGATCACGCCGCCAGAGGCGCGCGCCGTGCGCCGCGTCGCGGCCGTCGCGACGTGTTTCGGCGCGTTCGTTGCGGCCTCGCCTCCCACGCGCGTGCCTCGGCGCGCCGCGGCACGCCGCTTGTAGGTGCCGCGCTCGTCGTCGTCGCACGGCCGGGAAATCGGCGGGGGATCGAGCTCCCGCCCTCGACCCGAGCCGGCGGCGCACCAACCGAGCTCGCGACCGGGGGACCGGTCGGCTCGAGCACGTCGCGCGTCGGCGCGACAGAAGGGGACGCGATGATCTCGAAGAGCAACGGCCGCGGCAAGAGGCGCCGTTCGGCAGTGGAGAAGGCGCTCGACGCGGTGAAGGAAGAGCTCGGCGTCGTGGCCCGCGGCGCGCGGCGCGCCATCGGGAAGGCGCGCGCGAGGACCGCCAGCGCCCGCAGCAGCGCGCGCGCCGGCACGCGCGGGCAGGCCGGGCGCGGGTCGCGCTCGAGCAGCTCCGGCTCGTCGCGCGCGATGGCGAGCCGCTCTTCGTCCCAGACAGGCCGCGAGGCCGGGCAGGAGGAGATGATGAAGGGCGGCGAGCGCAAGGCGGCGCCCCGCACCCGCCGCGCCACGGCGACGAAGAAGCGCACGACCGCGGCTCGGCAGGGCGTCGCGAAGAGGGGCGGCGCGAGCACGAGCCGCCGCGGACGCGCTCAGGCAGGCACCAGCCGCCGCGCCTCGACCAGCCGCGAGGGAACCTCGGCCCGGCGCGCCAGCTCCAGCCGTCAGAGCGCATCGCGCCGCAGCTCGGCGGGGACCCGCGGACGCCGCTCGGCGGCGAGCCGCGCGCGCTGATCGCGGATCCGCCGGGGCGGGACGCGCACGTCGATCGCGGACCCGCCGCGGGCGGGACGCGCGCCCGCCGCGGGCGGGACGCGCGCGTCGATCGCGGATCCGCCGGGGGCGGGACGCGCGCGTCGATCGCGGACCCGCCGGGGCGGGACGCGCGTGTTGATCGCGGATCCGCCGGGGCGGGATGCGCCTCGATCGACGTGCGGGTGACGCCCTCTCGCCGCGGCCCGGCTTCGAGCGACCCTCGAGCTGCTCGCTTCGCTGCGGCGCTGAGCCCCCTCTCCTCGTCGGAGAGGGGGCTCGTCGTGCCGAAGGAGGGAGTCGAACCCCCGACCCGGCGCGTATGAAACGCCTGCTCTAGCCAGCTGAGCTACTTCGGCCTTTGGCGGGCGCACTCTGTTCGACCGAGGCGGGGCCTGTCAAGGCGAGACCGCCGGACCGGCGGGATCCTTGGGCCGCACGGCCGGGTTTCGCTGCTCGAACGGCAGCGAGATGCGGTAGGTCCTGCCGAGCTCGGGCGGGAGCGGCGCGAACGGCGCCGCCCTCAGCACCGCGTTCAAGCAGTTCTGATCGAACTCGGGGATGCCGCTCGGTCGGGTGACCGCCGCGCCGGCGATGCTCCCGTCGGGCTGCACGACGAAGCTGACGATCACGGTCCCCTGGAGCCCTTCGATCGCGGCCCAGCGCGGGAACGCGTTCGCCCAGAGCGGGTGGACCTTGGCGAGGATGCGCCGCAGGTAGTCGGTGCGGCGCGGATCGTCCGACGCGTTGTCGGTCCCGCTCCCCTTCCCCGTCCCCAGCGCCCGCGCGCGCGAGCCCGAGCCCGAGACGCCTCCCGAGCCGGTCGGGCCCGCGCCCTCCTGCCCGCCCCTCCCGGCGCCGGGGGCGCCCCCCCCCGGGGGGGGCGGGGGGGGCGGCGGGCGCCCCCCGGCGATGTCGATC
>CAYJPW010000057.1:0-19185 GCA_964372055.1 uncultured Polyangiaceae bacterium | reverse complement strand
CCCCCCCCCCCCCCCCGCGCGCCCCCCCGCCCCCGCCCCCCCCCCCCCGCCGGGGGGCCCCCCCCCCCCCCCCCCCCCCCCCCCGGCGCGGGGGGGGCCCCCGGCCGTGCTGGCGTGGACGATCGACTGGATCGCCGACGCGACCTCCTGCTCGCTGTCGAGCGTGTCACGCGGCTTGTCGGCGACGTTCGCGGGGACGGACGGCGTGCCCTCGGCGACCCTCGGCCGCCCTCTCGCCACGTCGGCGCTGTCGCGGTGATCGAGCCCCGCTCGGCCGTCGCGGACGCCGCTGCCCGGCGAGCTCCGGTCGCCGCCGAGCTCGGCCGCACCAGGGGCGCGCGTCGGCTCGCCGACGCCTTCGGGCCGCTCCGCCGCGCCCGGCGCGCTTCCGCGGTGCGCGGCAACGCCCGCGCCCTCGCTCCCGGCCGACGGATCGGTCTTCGAAGGCGTGCGCCGCTCGGCCCGCTTGCCGTCGGGCGAGCCGCTGGCGAGGAAGGTGAGCTCCATCGGCCGGCGGCTGGCGCGCCAGTCCTCGCGCGAGGCGCGATCGCCGGCGCCGGTCTCGATGCGGGCGATCTGGCTCCGGTCGAGCCGCGACATCACCTCGCTGGAGAGGAAGGCCCCGTCGTCGCGGTCGGCGAGGTTGTACGCGGGCTGCGCCGCCGTGTCGGTCCCGCCGCGGCCCGCGCTGCCGCTGTCGGGCCGGGGCAGCGCCTCGCCTCCGCCGCGCGGCAGGAGCTCGGGCGTCGCGACCGGCGCCGCGCCGGCCGCGACGCTCCCCTCGACCATCGTCGGCAGCTCGATCTCGATCTTGTCGTCCGCGGGCGGCGGCCGGGCCAGGCGGTCGGCGGGATCGGAGAGCGATCGCGCGAAGATCACCGCGCCTCCCGACACGAGGGCCAGGTGGCCGACCAGCGACAGCAGCCAGGCCGACGCGATCCGCCGCGAGTCGCGAAGCTCCGCCGACATCCCACGCTAGTATGCGCGAAAAAAGGCGCGTCGTTCAGCCGCAGACGCGGGCCGGGTCGCTCCCGACCCGCGGCAGGCGCTGATTTCGCTGCGATTCAGGGTTGTTGCCGCCTTCAGGTCGAGGTCTTGCTCCCCGCCCCCGAGCCCCGACGGCGAACCCCTCAGGCGCGAGGTGCGGGCGTGTCTTCCGACGAAGGGACCCGGAGCCGGCGCCTCGCGTTGGCCGTCGTGCGGCGCGCCAGCTCCTCCGGGTCCTCGCCCCGCAGCTCGGCCACGCGCCGCGCGGTGTGGGTGATGAACGCGGGCTCGCACGGCTTGCCGCGCAGCGGGACGGGCGCGAGGTACGGGCTGTCGGTCTCGACCAGGATCCGATCGGGGGGCGCCCACGCGGCCACCTCGTGGACGGATCGCGCCGACTTGAAGGTCACGATCCCCGAGAACGACAGATCGAAATCGAGATCGAGCGCGCGCTCGGCGAAGGCCCGGTCCTCCGAGAAGCAGTGGATGACGCCGCCCACGTCGCGCGCGCCTTCCTCCTCCAGGATCGCGAGCGTTTCGGCCGGCGCCTCGCGCGTGTGGACCACGATGGGCAGGCGCCGCTGGCGCGCCAGGCCGATGAGGCGGCGGAAGACGTCGCGCTGCGCCTCGCGCGGCGAGTGGAGGTAGTGGTAGTCGAGGCCGATCTCGCCGATGGCCACGACGCGCGGGTGCGCGGCGAGGCGCGCGAGCTCGTCGGCCATGGCGTCGTCGAGCGCCGACGCGTCGTGCGGGTGCACCCCCACGGCCGCGACCACGTCCGGCCGCCGTTCGGCGACCCCGACGACGTGGCGCGCCATCGCCAAATCGCGCCCCACGCCGATCGCGACGAACGCCTCGACACCGGCCGCGCGCGCCCGCTCCAGCGCGGCGTCCGGGCCGTGGGGGAAGTACTCCGGATCGAGGTGGCAGTGGGTGTCGACGAGGCCGGTCATGCTCCAAGCGCCGCACGCAGCCCGCCGCGGCGGGCCGGCATCAGGTGACGAGCTCGGCGAAGCGGGCGCGCGTGAGGGCGCTCGCGGCGTCGAGGGCGCAGTGCTCGCAGTACCCCATGCCCTTGAGGCGCTCGAGCGCGGCGAGGGCGTTCTTGTGCTGCTCGTCGGCGAGCGAGGGCGCGCCCTTCTGCCTGGCCTCGCTCGCGGGCTCGTGCGCGTCGCGGAGGAGGCTGACCAGATCGCGCACGAGGAGCGCCACGCCCTTGCGCCGATCGGTGAACACCGCCTCCCTCACCTTCTTGATCTGCTGCGGGAACACCACCTGGTTCACGATCTTCTGGCCCGGGTGATCGATCGCCCAGGCGGCGATGGCCGAGATGAGCCCGCGGCGGTGGTCGTCGTGCTTGGAGCGCACGCCGAGGAGCGCCTCGACCTCGCGCATCATCCGCTCGTCGGCCGCCTCGAACTCGCCGGTGTGCGGGTTGCGGATCTTCTCGCCCTTCACCCACACGCCCACGTGCGAGATGTAGCGATCGAAGAGCTCCGCGTAGCGCACCTCGTCGACGAGGCCGCTGGCGGTGCGCATCTCCTCCTCGATGGTGTCGAGGAGGCGCGAGCGCGAGAGCTCGCGGAAGAGGCGGTGGTCGTGGTAGCCGCCGGCGAGCGGCTTCTCCTTGAGCCAGTCGAACTCGCTCGATCGCTTGCAGAGCTCGTCGAGCTCGCCGAGCACGGCGAACGGCGAGAGGCAGCGGTAGTCGCCGCTCTGGGCCGCGTCGAGCAGCAGCGTCCGCACCTCGCGCGGCGAGACGCCGAGGCGCCCCTCGAAGTCCACCGCGGCGTCGCTCTCGCGGTAGATCTGGGCGATGCCGGCCCGGAGGATCTTCTGCGACTCGGAGTCGAGCCGGTCGGGGGGCGTGCCGGTGGCGAAGAGCTCCATCTTCTCTGCCGCCGTCAACGCCGAGACGATGGGCGCGAGCGCGTCCGGGTAGCGCTTCGCCTCGGGCTGGCGCATCCGCGTCAGCACGGCGAACTGCGCGGCGACGCGGGTCGCGTGCGGCGCGACGTGGCGCGCCACGAACGGCGCGATCTGGCGATCGTAGATCTGCTGCTCGTCGAGGTAGCTCTTGAGGTACGGGGCCCGGAGCAGCTCGAGGCGCCCGCGGAAGCTCGGGAACTCGGGGTGCTCGCGGAAGGCGTTGAGGTGCACCTCGTTGGCGCTCCCGATCATCACCACGTTGGTCTGGATGTTCTGCTGGGGCAGGGCCACCTCTCCTGTCTCTAGCGTGAGCTGGAGATAGCGGAACGCGTCGAGCGGGCGCTTGAGGAGGTCCGAGAACTCGAGGACGCCGCCGGCGGCCTCGATGAGCTCGCCGTGCGCCTCGAACAGCGTCGTCGCCTGGAGCGCGGTGGGCAGCGCGGCCAGCGATCGATCGGCGGTGATCTGGCGCTCGCCGGCGTCGACCGAGAGCTCGGGGCCCAAGGTGACGGCGCCGACGCGGTACCGCCGCGACACGAAGTAGCGCTCCACCTGCACGTGGCGCAACGTCTCGGCGAGCGAGCCGCCGTTCGACATCAGGAGCGCCTCCAAGACCTGCTGGTTCTTGTGGGAGAGACGCCCGTTCATGAGCCACTCGCTCGGCGCCTCGTTGGGCTTGCCGGTCGCGTCGAGCAGCCGGCGGACGAGCGCGCGCCGCTCGGGCACCGGGAGGAGAAAGAGCGGATGATCGCGCAGCTCGATCACCAGACGAGCGTCGATCTGGTCGTCGTCGAGGTGGGCGTAGCTCTGCCCCTGCGACGCGCTCGCCTTCCCCTCGCCGCCGAACCCGATCGAGCCGCGGATCGTCTTGCGGCTGGGGAAGACCCAGTGAAAGCGGTAGAGGGCGCCCTCGTCGAGCGTCGAGTAGTGCTCGAGCGCCCGCAGGATGCAGGCGGCGATGGTGCTCTTCGCCGAGCCGTTCGGCCCGTGCATGAGGATGAGGCGGTTGGCCCGGCCCTCCTGGCAGAAGTTGGAGAGGACCCGGTAGATCTCGGCCTGGAGCTCCTCGTGCCCGACGAGCGCCGCGTCGCGGGTGTCGGGGCCGGCGCCGGCTTCGGACTCCCAGGGCAGGTCGAAGAGGCGGTAGCGGACGAGCTCGCCCCACGGCCTCGACACCATCCGGGTGCCGAAATGGTCGAACATGTCGCGCACGTAGCGGGCCGCGTCGCGCCCGTAGCGCGCGGGATCCGTCGCGAAGAGCTCCAGGTATTGCTGGAACGACAGGACACGCCGCCCCTCCTGGAAGCGGCGCTCCAGCGCGACGGCGATCTTGTCGAGCTCGGCGAGCGCGGTCGCGGAGCGCTCGCCCGGGGGTGTCGGATTCACGCCGGGGCGAGTGTGCGCCTACTTGACGTCGACTTCAACCTCGAGGTCCTGCTTCTCCATCACGCAGTTCGCGTCGCTGCAGACGCTGAGGTGGAGCGTGCCGCTGATCTTCGCCTTGCCGGCCTTGGTCGCGAGGAAGGGCACCTTGAAGCTGCCCTGCTTCTCGCTGAACGTGCCGTCCTCGCGCTTGAGGATCTTCTTGGGGAAGCTCAGGCCGTCGGGCGCAGGATCGACCGTCTTGAACTTGTACGGGTACTGCCCGTTGATGTGGTACGGCGGCTTCGGGGTGATGGTGATCTCGACCGTCCCCTCTTGCCCGGCCTTGTAGGCGCCGGAGCCCTTGATCTCGGCCGTGTAGGTCTCGGCGTCGACGCGGGGGCCGCCCTTCACGGAGGCCGACTCGGCGGAAGCCTGCGGGTTCTGGGCGGCGTCGCTCTGGTTGCAGCCGAAGGTGATCGCGAAGGTGAGGCCCGAGAGGGCGACCAGACACAGCGTGCCGTTCTTCATGGACGATCGGGATATCACGGGGCTGCCCTCCTTGCGAGCTTGCGAAGTGTTACGCCGGGCGAGGCGTCTGGTTTCCCCAGCGAGACTCTTCCGTCGTCTGACGGACCACCTCGCCCGACGATGCATCCGCGCCGGGCACCAATGTAGGTACGAAGTCGCCGGGTGTCTCGAGCCGCCGCGCATGCGGTCGGCGCCCTGGGAGCGAAGCGCGATATCGCGCCCACGAGGGCGGTCCGCCTCCTCAGCGCGCGATCAGGAACGCGACCACGGCGCCGACGATCACGGCGGCGCCGGCGACCGCGGGCACGAGCCACCTGGGGCGCGCCGGGGGCAGGCCCATCACGATCTCGTCGTCGCCCCCCGCGACCATCCGGGCCGCGGGCCCGCCCTCCGAGCCGGCCATGAAAGGATCGCGCATGGCCTGGTCCATCGCCGCGAGCGAGCCGCCTCGGGCCGCCTGCCCGGCGGCGTGCTTCTCGAGCGCGGCGGGCAGCGCCGCCTGGATCTTGGCGGCGAGCTCCGACTGGGGCACGACCGCCCAGACCCGATGGTCGCCATCGAGGCCGTGCGCGTGCCCGAGGCGATCGGCGAACGCCCCGACGCTGCCGATGCGGATGCCGGGGTCCTTGGTGAGGGCCTCCTCCATCACGTCGTCGAGCGTCTTGGGGACGTTCTGTGCCTTGCCCGCCTCGCTGGGCGGGACGGGATCCTTCGTCAGGATGGAGAGGAGGATGGCCGGCCCCGTGCCGCCCTGGAACGGCACGCTGCCGGTGAGGCACTCGTACGCGATCGCCGCGAGCGACCAGACGTCGGCGCGGTGATCGAGCGACGGCAGGCCCTGCGCCTGCTCCGGCGCCATGTAGAAGGGCGAGCCGATCGTCGTCCCCATGACGGTGAGCTTCTTCGCGCCCTCGGAGTTGTCCCTGACGCTGCCGAAGTCGAGGATCTTGACGATGTCGCCGTCGTGCGTGCCGCAGAGGAAGACGTTGTCCGGCTTGAGGTCGCGGTGGACGACCTTGCGCTCGTGCGGGCCGCTCAGGCCGAGGGCCATCTGCGCGACCATGCGGATGACGCGCTCGGCGGGCATGGTCTTGTCGCGCTTGAGGAGCATGCGCAGCTCCTCGCCCTCGAGGTACTCCATCACCAGCGCGTAGCTGTCGTCCTCGGTGCGCTCGAAGGCGAGCACCTCGACGATGTGCGCGTGCGGCAGGCTGGCGCTGAGCTCGTACTCGCGCTTGAAGCGCTCGACCGCCACCGTGTCGGTCGCGACGTCGGCGTGCAGGATCTTGAGCGCGACGCTGCGGTTCGCGGACAGGTCGAACGCCTGGTAGACGCGCCCCATCCCGCCGTCGGCGACCTTGCGGCGGATCTGGTAGCGGCCGTTGCAGTACGTCGCGCCCAGTCGCTTGTCGTCGGGATCGGCCGGGACCGGCACCTCGCCCACCGGCGCCAGCCGCTGCCCGTCGATCGGACAAAACCCGCTGTCGCCGGGGAACAGCCGCTGGCAGGCGGGGCAGGCTTTCACGGAGGGGCCTTCAGGCTCGCGAGGGACCGGGCGCGGGCTCGCCGGCGGCCGCCGGCGCAGGCGTATAGTAGAGGATGCGCCTGCAGTTCGGGCACTGCTCGAACTCCTCCTGCCGCAGCATCTTCTGGAACATCATCGGTGGGATGGCGATGTGGCAGCCGAGGCAGGTGCCGTCGTGCGTCTTGGCGATCGCGAAGGGTCGCCGCGTCCGGATCGACTCGTACCGGCGGTAGACCGTCTGCGGCAGCTTGGAGGCGACGCGCTTGCGGTCCTCGGCGCGCGACGTCTTCTCGCGCTCGAGATCGCCGATCGCCTGGGTGACGCCCTCGACGCTCCCCTCGAGCGCCTGGGTGAGCGAGCCGCGTTTGGTGTCGCCCTCCTCGATCGAGACCCGCGCCGCCTCGGAGAGGTTGGCGATCTTCTCGATCTCGTCCTCGCGGTCGCGCTGCAGCTTGCGGAGCTCCTCGAGCTCGCGCTGCGCCGCGTTCGACTCGCGCTCGTTGCGCGAGCGCGAGAGCTTCTCGCGCGAGCGCTCGATCTGCTGCGACATCTGGCGGAGCTCGATCGTCAGCTCGTTGCGCATCCGCTCCATGTCCGCCAGCCGCTCGCGATCCGTCTTGAGCCGCTCCTCGAGGCCCTTCACCTCTGCCCGCGTCCCCTCGAGGCTCCCCCTCTGCTTGTCCAACTGCTCGTCGATGCGGCGGATCTCGGTGTCGATCGAGGCAAGCTCCTCAAGGTGGGCGATCTGCTCGCGAATGCTCACGTGGATCTAGTGCTCCTTGGCGTTCTGGGGACTTGTGGGCCCACCTGGGTTCGAACCAGGAACAGCCCGGTTATGAGCCGGGGGCTCTGACCGATTGAGCTATGGGCCCGCAGTTCGAGGCGACCTGGGCGCGAGCTCGGACGGTCGAGCGCTGGGCGCGAGCTCGGACGGTCGAGCGCTGGGCGCGAGCTCGCCCATTCGAGCGCTGGCCGCGCGCCGAAGCCCGCGGGTATGCGAGGTGCGCCGGTTACGCGATGCGGCACGCCGCGTGCCCCGAGCGCGAGCGTCGAACCGGGCGGAACGAGTCCGGTGAGCTGAGCGCGAGGCAGCGGGGCATCGAGGACCACGGGGGCGACCAAGGTAGTCCATGCTGCCCCCAGTTGGAAGGGGCCACGGTGCGCTGAACGACGTTGTTGCGGCCGGGCGGGCTTGACCCGGTCCACTTCGCGACGGCTTCGGCTCGACGCGTCCGTTTGCACGGGGCATCGTCAGCTCATCGGCTCGGCCGGCTGCCGGGCCGGCGGCCCGCGCGCGAGACCGGCCGGGCGCCGTCGGTCGTGTCGGAGCAGCACCGGAAGCCGACGTCGGCCGAGCGGAAGCGCTCTTCGTGCGTCGACACGGTGGGCCGGCAGGTCGCGCGCCCGACGCCCCAGCCGCCGCCCTTCTGGGCCGAGCGGAAGGGCTTCTCAATGCGGCCGCCGGCGCGGTCCTCGACCCACTCGGCGACGTTGCCGGTCATGTCGAGCGCGCCGAACGGGCTGATGCAGCGCGGCCGCCGGCCGGCCGGCTCTCGCGCGTCGGGCGCGAGCGAGCCGGCCCCTCCCCCGCCGCCGGGATCCACCTGGTCGATGTTGCACGCCGTCGCGTCGCGATCGCGCCCGTACGGGTACGGCCACATCTCGGGCCCCTCGCAGGCGAACGCCCACTCCTCGGTCGTGCAGAGGCGCTTGCCCTCGACGGCGCACCCGCGCCGGGCCTCGACGTAATCGACGTTCACCGCGGGCCGCACGCCCTCGAGGTTCGGGTACTCGAGGGCGTCGACGCAGAAGCGTCGATGCTGGAGCGCGCCCTCGCAGAGGACGTCGGGCGCGAACGACTGGCAGACGTCCTTGGCCTCGTCGACGAAGCGGGTGCATCGCTGCGCGACGAACGGGCAGTAGATGCCGTCCACGAGCAGCATCCCGGGCGGACACGCCGTCGCCGCGGCGGGGTCGAGCCGGACGTAGGGTGGGGGCTTGGGGGGCGGCGCCTCGGCCGTCGTGGCGGCGCCCGGAGCGTCGTTCGGCCGCGAGGACGCCGGCGGCGGCTCGGCGTCGGCGGAGGGCGCGGGAGCGGTCTCTGCGTCGACGTCGCCGCGCAGCGCGCGCTCGATGCGCGGCGCGAGCAAGAGGCCCGTGAGGGCGATCGCTCCGGCGACCACCGCGCCGAACGCCCGCGAGGACGCCGCCCACGAGCTCACGGCCGCGCCGCGCCGCTCCGGCGGCCGCGGTCACTCATAGAGCGCCTCTTCCCTCGCGGCCTCGGGCTCGACGAACGGGCGCGGCGGCGGCACGGAGACGCCGTCGAGCGTGTCGCCGCAGCAGCGGAAGCCGACCTGGTAGAACTTGAACGTGGGGCCGTGCGACTTGGTGGTCAGCCGGCAGGTGTCGCGCACCGGGCCCCAGTAGCCGCCGTTGAGCGTCGAGGGGCTCTTGGTGTGCGGGTCGTCGGCGAGATCGTCGGTCCACTCGTCGACGTTGCCCGAGAGATCGTAGGCCCCGAATGCGCTCACGCACTCGGGGTGCGAGCCGAGGCGGTCGGCCTGCCAGAGCCGGGCCAGCTCCACCTCGCGCGTGTCGTCGCGGATCATCGCCTCGACGTCGAACGGGATCGAGGCGCGGTCGATGTTGCACGGGCTCGGCTGGCGCACGAACCCCCACGGGTAGGGCAGCCGCTTCGGGCCCTCGCAGGCGAGGATCCACTCGGAGCGGCGGCAGAGGCGCTTGCCGCGCGAGTCGCAGAGCGCCTTCGCCTCGTACCAGTCGACGTAGACGAGGGGGTTCTCGCCGACCTCGTTCGGCCACTCGTGGCGATCGATGCAGAAGCGCCGCCGATCGGTCTCGCCGCGGCAACCGACGCCGCGGGCGTACTCGGCGCAGCGGTAGCCGACGTCGTCGGTCCGGCGCACGCACGAGTAGGGCAGGATCGGACAGAACTCGCCGTCGACGAGCGTCATGTCCTCGGGGCACGCCGCGCGGACGGCGGGATCCGCCGCGAAGCGCTCGGCCCGCGGCGCCGGCGGGCGCCGCGTCGCGTCGCGCGCCCGAGCGTCGTCGGCCCCCGGTCCCAGCCCACGCGCCGGCGCCGCCTGGAGCGCGGGCCCGGCGACCGGCGGCGCCGGCTCGGGCGCCGGACCGGCGGGCGCGGGCCCCGCGCGCGGTGAGAGGGACGGCGCGTACACGACGCAGAGCGCGACCGCTCCCACCGCCGCGCCGGTCGCGACGGAGAAGAGGAGGCTCTGCCGCCGCTCGTCCACGACCGACAATCTAGCTTTCGGGCCATGCGGCGCCAAAAAGCGCGCCCGTGCGGCGCGCGTCAGGCCGCGCGATCCAGGCTACGCTCCGCCGATGCGCGACACGGCTCCCGGGCCCGGCCTCTCCACCCTGGCGGTCCACGGCGGCGAGGAGCGGCCCCCCACCGGCCCGCTCGACCCGCCGCTGGTGCTGAGCTCGGCCTTCAGCTTCGCCGACGCCGACGTCGCGGCGGCGGCGTTCCGGGGGGAGAACGACGCGTACATCTACTCGCGCTGGGCCACGCCCACGGTGGAGGCGCTCGAGGCCAAGGTGGCCGCCCTCGAGGGCGGCGAGGCGGCCGTCGCCGCGGCGAGCGGGATGGCCGCGGTGAGCGGGACCTTGCTCGCGCTGCTCGAGGCGGGCGCGCACATCGTGGCGCCGCGCGCGATGTACGCCGAGAGCGCGCGCCTCCTGCGCGAGCGCCTGCCGAGGCTCGGGATCACGACCACGTTCGTCGACGCGACCTCGATCGACGCCTACGCCGAGGCGATCCGTCCCGAGACGCGGATCCTCTACGCCGAGACGCCGGCCAACCCCACGCTCGCGATCACCGATCTCGCCGGGCTCGCGGAGCTCGGGCGCTCGCGCGGCCTCACCACCCTCGCCGACAACACCTTCGCGACGCCGGCGTGCCAGCGACCGCTCTCGCTGGGCATCGACGTCGTCCTCCACTCGATGACGAAGGCGCTCTCGGGCCACGGCGACGCGGTCGGCGGCGTCGTCGTCACCGACGCCGCCCGGCGCGAGCGGATCGCCGACACCCTGGTGAAGGGGATGGGCGGCGTGCTCTCTCCCTTCAACGCCTTCCTCATCGCGCGCGGCGTGCGCACGCTCGCCCTCCGCGCCGAGCGGGCGAACACCTCGGCGCTCGCGATCGCGCGCTGGCTCGAGGCGCGGCGCGGCGTCGCCCGCGTCCACTACCCCGGCCTCGCGTCGCACCCCGGCCACACCCTGGCGTCGCGCCAGATGCGCGCGTTCGGCGGTCTGCTCTCCTTCGAGCTCGAAGGCGGGCTCGCCGCCGGCAGGCGGGTGCTCGAGCGCGTGCGCGTCGTCTCGCACGCCGTCAGCCTCGGCGATCTCCGCTCCCTCATCACCCATCCGGCCTCGACGACCGCCTCGACCATGCCTCCGGCCGACCGGCGCCTCGCGGGGATCGCCGACGGCCTGTTGCGCCTCTCGGTGGGCATCGAGGACGCGGACGACCTCATCGCGGATCTCGACCAGGCGATCGGCGGCTGACGAGCCGGCGGGCGCCAGTCCGGCGGCTCTCTCCCAGTGCGCGGAGCACCGCTGTCGCGACCGACCGCGCGCGGATGACGGCGCCGTCATGTGCGCGCGGTCGCCTCGCGCGTGCCAGGGCAGCGCTTCTCTGGTAACGGTCCGAGCGGATGGATCGGCTGGTCGTCCGGGGTGCCCGGCAGCACAACCTCAAGAACATCAGCCTCTCGCTCCCGCGGGACCGGCTGGTGGTGATCACCGGCCCGAGCGGCTCGGGCAAGTCGTCGCTCGCCTTCGACACCATCTACGCCGAGGGGCAGCGGCGCTACGTCGAGTCGCTCTCGGCCTACGCCCGCCAGTTCCTCGAGCAGCTCTCCAAGCCCGACGTCGAGTCGATCGAGGGCCTCTCCCCCGCGATCGCCATCGAGCAGCGCGCCCTCGCCAAGAGCCCGCGCTCCACCGTCGGGACGGTGACGGAGATCTCGGATTATCTCCGGCTGCTCTTCGCGCGCGTGGGCGTCCCCCACTGCCCGAGCTGCGGCAAGCGCATCGAGGCGCAGACCGTCCAGCAGATCGTCGACCGCGTCCTCGGCCTCGGCGAGGGCAGCCGGGCGGCGATCCTCGCGCCCATCGCCCGCGCCCGGCGCGGCGAGCTCAAGCTCGAGATCGAGCGCCTGCGTCGCGAGGGCTTCGTGCGCGTCCGCATCGACGGCGAGGTGGTCGATCTCGGCGACGAGATCGTGCTCGACCGCTCCAAGGCGCACGACCTCGACGTGGTCATCGACCGCGTCGTCGTGAAGGAGGGCGTGAAGGGCCGGATCACCGACTCGGTCGAGCTCGCGCTCAAGCTCGGCGAAGGCCGGCTCCTCGTCGATCTCTCCACCGAGACGGAGAAGCAGGAGCCGCTCTGGATGAGCGAGCGGTTCGCCTGCGTCGAGTGCGGCATCTCGCTGCCGCCGATCGAGCCGCGGATGTTCTCGTTCAACGGCCCGCACGGGGCCTGCCCCGCGTGCGACGGCATCGGCGCGCGGACCCGGGTCGACCCCGAGCGCGTCGTGCCCGAGCCCAAGCGGACGCTGCGCGAGGGCGCGGTGGTGGCCTGGGGCCGCCGCGGCTCGATGGCGCTCGCGACCGAGACCGATCGGGCGGTCACGGCGCTCGGCGTCGATCCGGACACGCCGTGGTCGAAGCTGCCCGAGGCGCAGCGGCAGGCGATCCTCCACGGCACCGAGGGCGGCGGGCGCGGGAGGAAGCGCGCGGCTTACGAGGGCATCGTGCCCCGCCTCGAGCGCCTGCTCTCGTCGGGCGACGTCTCGGTGGCCGACGAGGGGGGAGAGCCCGACGATCTCGACGACGACGGCGCCGTCGGCGAGGGCGAGATCGGACGCTTCGTGGTCACGCGCGTCTGCGACGTCTGCAACGGCCGCCGCCTCCGCCCCGAGGCGCTCGCGGTGCGGCTCGGCGCGCGCAACATCGCCGACGTGGGCGGCCTGCCGCTCCGCACGCTGCGCGCCTACCTCGTGGCGTTGACGGCCGGGCCCGCGGGCACCGGCGAGCTCGCCCCGCGCGAGCGCGCCATCGCCGAGCCGCTCCTCCGCGCCGTCGTCGCGCGCCTCGGCTTCCTCATCGACGTCGGTCTCGACTACCTCACCCTCGACCGATCGGCGCAGACGCTCTCGGGCGGCGAGGGGCAGCGCATCCGCCTCGCCACGCAGATCGGCGCCGCGCTCGTCGGCGTCCTCTACGTGCTCGACGAGCCGTCGGTGGGCCTCCACGCCCGCGACAACGAGCGGCTCCTCAAGGCGCTGCGGCGGCTCGTCGAGCTCGGCAACAGCGTCATCGTGGTCGAGCACGACCGCGACGCCATCCTCGCGGCGGACCACGTCGTCGACATGGGCCCTGGCGCGGGCGTGCACGGCGGCGAGGTCGTGGCCGAGGGCTCGCCGGCCGATCTCGCCAAGAACCCCGCCTCGATCACCGGCCCCTACCTCTCGGGCGACAAGCAGATCACCGTCCCGCCGCGCCGCAAGAAGCCGGATGGACGTTCGATCCGGCTCGCCGGCGCGCGCGCCCACAACCTCCGCGGCGTCACGGTCGAGATCCCCATCGGCCTCTTCACCTCGATCACCGGGGTCTCGGGGTCGGGCAAATCGAGCCTGATCGTCGACACGCTGCTGCCGGCGGCCCGGAGCGCGCTCTATCGGGCCACGTCGCCGATCGGGGAGTGCGAGGGCGTCGAGGGGCTCTCCCACATCGACAAGGTGATCTCGATCGACCAGGCCCCGATCGGCCGCACGCCCCGCTCCAACCCGGCCACGTACACGGGCCTGTTCGGGCTCCTCCGCGAGCTGTACGCCGGGCTGCCCGACGCGCGCGCCCGCGGCTACAAGGCCGGGCGCTTCTCCTTCAACGTCAAGGGCGGCCGCTGCGAGGCCTGCCAGGGCGACGGCGTGCTCCGCGTCGAGATGCACTTCCTGCCGGACATCTTCGTCACCTGCGAGACGTGCGGCGGGCGCCGCTACAACCGCGAGACGCTCGAGGTGCTCTACCGAGGCCTCTCCATCGCCGACGCGCTCGACCTCACCGTCGACCAGGCGGCGGAGCAGTTCGAGACCATCCCGCGCATCCGCGAGCGGCTCGCGGCGCTCTCGCGCGTGGGCCTCGGCTACATCCGGCTCGGCCAGCCGGCCACCACGCTCTCCGGCGGCGAGGCGCAGCGCGTGAAGCTCGCCCGGGAGCTGGCGCGCAAGGCGACGGGTCGCACGCTCTACGTCCTCGACGAGCCGACGACGGGGCTGCACTTCTCGGACATCGACGTGCTCGCCGTCGCGCTCATCAGCCTCCGCGACGCGGGGAACACGGTGGTCGTGATCGAGCACAACCTCGACGTCATCGCCTGCAGCGACTGGGTCATCGACCTCGGCCCCGACGGCGGCGAGCGCGGGGGCGAGATCGTCGCCGAGGGCACGCCCGAGCAGGTCGCGGCCATCGACGCCTCGCACACCGGTCGCTACCTCCGCGACGTGCTCGCGCCCAAGCGCAAGGCCGCTCCCCCCGCGAAGGGCTCCTCCCCGGGGAAGGCCGCCGCGAGGGCGCGACGCTGAGCGGTATCGCCCCGGTGTGCGGTCACGCGCCGAGGCTCACGAGCGCCAGCCGTGAGCGGGCGCTCCGCCCCCGCGCCCCCGAGCCGAAGAAGAGGCGTCGGACCTCGGCCCTGGAGAGGCGTTGCTCGGACGAGTGTCCGACCCCGCTTCAGCCGTAGTCCTTCTCGACGCGCTCCTGGTCTTCCTTGCAGCGGATGCAGAGCGTGGTCTCGGGGCGCGCCTCGAGGCGCTTGACCGAGATCTCCTCCTCGCACTCCTCGCACTTGCCGAAGCTGCCGTCCTCGATCTTCAGGAGCGCCTTCTGGATCTTGCCGAGGAAGGACTTCTCGCGGCCGCGGAGGCGGAAGGTGAACGACTGGAGGTACTCGCTCGAGGCGAGGTCCATCTCGTCCGGCAGATCGTTGGCGTCGAGGGTCATGTCCTCGTTCAGCGTCTGTTTGGCCTTCTTGACGATCTCGTCGCGCTTCGCCTCGAGAAGAGCCTTGAACTTCTTGAGCTGGGCCTTGTTCACTTCGCTGCGCTCCCTGTCTTCGCTGTCCCGCGTGGGCCATGCCGCCGGGCGGGACGGGCCCCCCGCCGAATGAAAGGCGGAAGAAGGTAGGCACCCCGGTCGCCTCCGTCAACGCCTCCGTTCAACTTTCGATCCACGCCCTCCGGCCTCGACCTCGATCCCGCGTCGCGCGACGCGCCTTGGCTTTCGCGGTCCGATGCAGCGGGCGGGTCGGGCGCTCACCCGTGATGCGGCGGTCGCCTGGTCGTCTCGACATTCCGCTCTTCGCATCGAGCGCGCGGCGGGCGGACGCATCCGTTCGGCGCGGCGGCCCGGACGGCGCGCGGGTGCGCGCTCGGTGCGCCGCACGCATTCGGCGGGGCCTTCCCGTTTGACGAAAGGGCGATCACGTGGAAGACCGTATTCCCAGATTGCTCGATTTCGATCCGAACCGACAATCCGCTCCCCCGCGCGACGCCGCGACGGTCATCGTCCTGCGTGCGTCGGCTTCCGGGCTCGAGGTCTTCTGCGTGCGCCGGCACGCCCGCTCCGCGTTCCTCGGCGGCGCGCTCGTGTTTCCCGGCGGCAAGGTCGATCCCGCCGACGCCGATCCGCGGTGGGACGTCCTCGCCGGCACGCCGCAGCCCCGGGGCGAGCTGTTCGCCGGGCGCGCCACCGCCCGCGCGCTCGCCGTCGCCGCCCTGCGCGAGACGCTCGAGGAGGGCGCCATCCTCCCCGTCGAGGGGGGCGCGCTCGACGGCGACGGAGTCGAAGCGATCCGCGGCGAGCTCTCTTCGGGGACCGCGCTCGCCACCGCGCTCGAGCGCCGCCGGCTCCGGCTCGCGCTCGACGGCCTCGCGCCCTGGGCGCGCTGGGTCACCCCCGAGGCCGAGGCGCGCCGCTTCGACGCGCGCTTCTTCCTGCTCGAGGTCCCGTCCGGCCAGGTCGGCCGGCACGACCAGCGCGAGACGACCGAGAGCTTCTGGGAGGCCCCGCGGCGCGTCCTCGAGCGGGGCGCCGCCGGCGAGTTCTTCCTCGCGCCGCCCACGGCCCGGACGCTGGAGCTCTTGTCCGAGGCGGGCGACGTCCAGGCGGCGATGGCGATGGCGGCGCGGCAGTCGCTCGCGCCGATCTGCCCCCGCTTCGTCGCGGCGAACGAGCCCTACCTGGCGCTGCCCGGCGATCCGTCGCACGACGTGCCGGAGCGGCGCGTCGACGGCCCGACGCGCTACGTGCTGCGCGACGGGCGGTTCGTGGCCGAAGACGCGCCGGTGGCGGCGCGCGGCGGGGGGACGAGCTAGATCGGGGGCTTCAGCGCCCCGGGAGAGTCGCATGGAAGGGAAAGAGAACGCCAACCAGCCCGAGCTGTTCACCGCGAGCGACGTGGCGCGCTTCTGCCAAGTGGATCTGAAGACGATCCACAACTGGGCGGACAAGGGCGAGATCCGGCACTTCCGCACGCCGGGCCGGCACCTGCGCTTCCGCCGCCTCGACGTCCTCGATTTCCTGCGGAAGTACGGCTACCCGATCCCCGAGGTCCTGAAGATGGGCAAGCCGAAGGTCGTCGCCGTCGACGACGATCCGGCGGTGCTCGCGGCGCTGCGCAGGACGCTGTCGCGCCGGTTCGAGCTCACCACGTTCCAGGATCCGTTCGACGCGCTCGTCGCGGTGGGCAACCTCCAGCCCGACGCGCTCGTGCTCGACGTGAAGATGCCCGGCCTCGACGGCGTGCGCTGCCTGGAGCGGCTCAAGTCGATCGACGCGACCTCGCACATCCGCTGCATCGTCTACTCGACGCACGAGGAGATGAAGAAGAACGCGACCGAGGCCGGCGCCTACGACTTCATCAAGAAGGGCGAGGCGGCCGAGCTGCGCGACAGCCTCGAGCGGCTGATGGGGCTCGAGCGGGGCTGAAGAAGAAGAGCGTCGGGCTTCGTCCGATCGACGCTCTCGACGCGAGGTCGACTCCGCTCGACGCCTCTCGACGCGAGGTCGACGCCTCTTCGTCCGGGGCCTCGCGGGGCAGAGCCGCGTTCGCGACCGCGAAGCGCCTCCCCTCGTGTGGAGGCTCCGCTACTTGCCGTCGCGGTACGCCTTGATGGCGTTGGCGATCGCGTCCGCCATCTTCTGGCGGTAGTCGGCGGTGGCGAGGCGCGCCTCGTCCTCCGGGTTCGAGATGAACGAGGTCTCGAAGAGGACGGCCGGCATGTCGGTCCCGGCCAGCACGAAGAAGCCCGCCGTCTTGACGCCCTGGTCCTTGGTGTCGGCGTAGCGCCCCGCGAGCGACGCCACGGCCGAGCGCTGCAAGAGCTCGGCGACGTGGCGCGAGCGCGCGGCCATCTCGCCCACGTTGAGGCTCGAGAGGATCGAGGCCATCTGCGCGTCGACGGCCTGCGCGTCGAGCGCCGCGGCGGCGCCCTTGGCGCGCGGCGCGTTCTCGCGGGCGGCGAGGCCGACGTACGCGCCGGAGCCGCGATCGTCGATGATGAAGGTCATCGGGCCCCGGGCCATGCCGTCCGCCGACGCGTTGCAGTGGATGGAGACGAAGAGGTCGGCGTGGAAGGCGTTCGCGCGGGCGGTCCGCGCGTCGAGCGGCACGAAGCTGTCGCTGTCGCGCGTGAGGAGCGTCTCCACCTTGAGCTCGTGGGCGAGGAGGGGCGCGACGCGGTGGGCGATGTCGAGCGTGACGTCCTTCTCGCGCAGCCCCGTCGGACCGACGGCGCCGTCGTCGTAGCCGCCGTGGCCGGCGTCGATGGCGACGCGCCGCACCTCGCGCGCGCCCCCGGGGGTGGGCTCGGCCGCGGCCGTGGGGCGGCTGGTCACGTCGACGACGATGCGGAACGGATCCGGCAGGTAGAAGACGCGGCGGTGGAGAGCGGCGGCCAGATCGAGGACGACGCGCGTACCCGACGGCTGCGCTCCGACGCGCACGCGGCGCACCGCGCCGCCCACCGCGATCTCGCGGGGGATGCCCTTGGCCTTGGCCTCGGCGATGTCGACGAAGATGCGGGCGTCCTTGCCGGCGTCGCCGTCGGCGGGGAGCACGCCCACCTTGAACGCCGCGGGGGCGCTGAGGTGGATGACGATGCGCGCGCCTTTGTCCGAGGCGGCGTAGCGCTCGATCGAGGCGACCTTCACCGGGCCCTTGGCGAGCGTCTCCTCGCGCGGCGAAACGACGAGGTCGCCCTCGGGGCCCGACGAGGCGGTGGCGAGCGAGGGGGCCGACGCCTCCCCGGAGCGCGCGGGCGCGGCGCTCTGGGGCGAAGCCGGGCTCGGCGGGGCCGCCGAGGCCGCCGCCGCGGGGGCGCCGCGGAGCGCCGCGTCGGCCGCCGCGTTGCCGTCGCGCTCGAGGGCGCGCATCGCGTCGCCCGAGGGGCGGAAGGCGACGGCGTGCGCGAGCGCGCGATCGAGGGAGGCGAGGCAGCCGGCGCGTCCCGCGTCTCCGTCCTTTCCCCCGAGCGCCTTCTGCCGGCGCGCGGCGAGGTAGATCTCGCGGTAGCCGACCGCGGCGTCGCGAGCGAGCTCGCCGGCGAGCAGCGCCCGCTGGAGATCGGCCTCGCAGCCGAGGTCGGCGCCGGCGGCCGCCGCGGCGGCGGCGCCGTAGAGCTCGATGGCCTCGCGCGCGTCGCTCTGCGTCTGATCGAGGCGCCAGGCGCGGGCGCGCAGGTCGGCGGCGCGGCGCGCGAGGGCGGCGCCGGCCGGCGTCTTGCCCTGGCGCGACGACTCGATCTGGAGCGCGTCCGCGAGGAGCACCACCTCGGCGCGCGGCGGGAGCGACGCGGCGCGATCGAGGAGGGCCGCCGCGCGCTCGTCGGCGCCGCGGGTGGGATCGTCGCCCCCGGGCGCGCTCGTCGCGCCCCCGCCGCAGGCTCCCGAGCACGCGAGCGCAAAAACCGCCCCCGCCGCGCGGGCGCGGAGGCTACGATGCGCCGCTGTCGTGGCCCCAGCGCCGCCTCGCGGCGCGGACGGCCGCGCGTGGAGGGACCCCGTGCCGAACCCCGATCCCAGTGCGCCCACGTCACCCATCTACGCCGACCGCGTCTCCGGTGAGAATTTTGCGGACGCGACGACCATGGTCAACGCGTATCTGGTGCGCTTCGCCGAGCGCGCCGCGCTGAAGAGCGCCGCGGGCGCGGTGGCGGCGCCGCAGCTCGACGAGACGGGGTACGCGCAGGTGCAGCGCGGCAGCGCGACCATCGGCGTCAACGTCCTCGAGGAGCAGGGGGTGCTCATGATCTTCTCCCCCATCATGCAGGTCCCCGTCACCGGGCGCGAGGTCTTCTACCGCAAGCTCCTCGAGCTGTCGTTCGTCACCACGTCCGACGCCGCGTTCGCGATCAACGCCCCGCAGGACGAGGTCGTGGTCCGGGCGCTGCGCCGGCTGTCCTCGCTCGACTACGAAGAGTTCGAAGATCTGCTCGCCACCGTGGGCGAGGTCGCCGACAAGTGGGACGACGCGCTCATCCGGGACTACGGTACCTAGAGCGTCGGTCGGGTGATAAGGTAACGGCCTAGGAGTGAGCTGATGACGTCGCCCGAGCAACCGACTGGCGCGTTCGAGATCTCGGAGGGCGGGCTTACCGTCGAGGAGGCCGATCGCCTCGCGGCGCAGATCAAACCCTCGTGGGAGCTCGACGACGGCGCCTTCGCCGCCGGGGATGCCGACGAAGCCGACCTCGCGCTGCGCGCAGGCGGCGGGCCGCCGGCCGAGCTCGCGCCGGCGC
>CAYJPW010000056.1:0-58491 GCA_964372055.1 uncultured Polyangiaceae bacterium | reverse complement strand
GTCATGCGGCAACCGCGTGAAAACTCGGTGCAAAAAGGGATCTGCACCCATCGTTGATGACTGACACGGTCCGTGACCATGATGGCTCGTCGTTTTACGCGCCGGGCTCTCTACGAACGCATCTGGTCGAACCCGATGACGGCGCTCGCGAAGGAGCACGGCTCTCAGCCGCGCGGCGCGTGCAGCTCTGCAGGGACATGAACGTGCCGCGACCGGGGAGCGGATGCAGAAGGGGGCAAAGGCGCCCCCCAGTTCACCTGAAGCCCTCGACGGCCGCCTGGCCGCAAGCACAAAACTCCGCGACCTTGGCGTCGAGATGCCAGATGTAACTCTGGCGATCCGAGACGACGGCGTGGGGCGCGAAATCCGCCACCCCAGCGGCGAGCGCACGTCGCGTTGCGTGGAGCAGGCGTTTCGGTGCGGCGGCGATCTGGGCCGTGCAGAAGGCGACGAAGCGATGGTAGTCGAGTGCAGCACTGCCGCCGGCGGCTGCGGCATCTTGCAGCACCAACGCGCTGTCGGCATGCGCGCCGAGGAAGTCATGAAACGCACGGATACGCATTGCACCGTTGCGCACCATGGCACGGTCGAATACCGGCACGACGCTCGGGAAGTAGTGGTGCAGCACCTTGGAGCCGAACATCGGTTCCGGTGTCTGTGTCCCCTTCAGCGAGGAGACTTCCATGACAGCCTCGTGGATCGCTTCAAGCACGCGCTCATACGTGGGGCCGCGACATGCGCCGATGTCGCCCAGCGATCGGATTTCGGCTCTGTTGAGGACTCTGGCCAGCCGCGTGACGGGCGCGGCTGCCTCGTCGTGGAACCGATGTCGATCGACCCTGACGGCGCGCAGAGCCTGCCACTTCGCCAGCATGTCCCACGTCGAGGTGAGGCACTCCTGCACGGCGCGTTCGTCAGCCCAGGCCCACGTTCGACCGCCGCGATGGGCGTATTTCAAATGAACGGCGAAGAACGGCGCCATAAAAGGGCCGTAGAACCCAAGCCGCATGTGCCGCACTAAGAGCTTCGGCGTGATGAGATTCTGCGTCACTTCACGCTCCTGCCGACACCGGCCGAGTTCACTTCAGCGCCTCGCGCTGCTGCGGCGCGGCGAAGTGCTCACCCGCGAGGGCCCGCCCAGCCTCCCAACGAACCTCCTGCTCGGGCGCGGTCGCCTCCCTCTGCATGCTCTCGCTCATCGATCCGGGTGCTCGGGCGCATCCGCGCCACCCGCGCAGCGGACAGCGACGCGTATACGTAACAGCACCACGGCCAACAGGAAATGCGAATCCGAGCGCTGTGGGCGCATGCTTCGTGAGAGGAAGGCCCGGCCCCGTCCTCGGGTCCGCTCTCGGCAGCTCCGAGTTCAGGTCATCGTCAGGCGCGGCGTGCCCGAGCCGCCCCACCGAACGGCACCCCCCGCAGCTCCAGCCGGACCCGCCGCGCCCCGTGCAGCAAGTTCGCCGTCGATCGATCCCGCCCCCGCTCCGCGAGCGCCTCAAACGTCGACCTCCGCAGCGGGTACACCAGCGACGCCCGCACCTCCTCCGCCGCGTAAAGCGACGCATACGCAAGCACCTGGTGGATGTCCGCCCGATGCGCCTCCCGCGCATCGTCCGTGAAGCGGTACCACCCATGCTCGTCGAGCTCGGCCAGGTGGGCCTTGTACTTCGCGTCAACGACGTGCACGACGCTCCCGCGAAACACCACGATGTCGGGCACGAGGTGCCCCAGCGATCGGTGCGACGGATCGCTCCACTCCACGGGGAACACCGTCTCGCGCCGCCGCCCGACGCGGACGATCCCGCCCTCCAGGGCCGCTTCTCGGCGCACGATCGACTCGACGTAGTTCTCCCAAAGCTCGGGGAGCGGCAGGGTCCACGCGAGACCGTCCATCTCGCGCCCACCGCCGAGGCCTCGCTCGTCGGCGACCCAACCGAGCGCTTCGAGGCCCCGTCGAAGCGCAACCCCGAGCAAGCCGTCGCCGCCCGGGAGCCGGTCCAGATCGGCCCTGCGCGGGACGAGCGGCGCCACGTCGGCCACGCGGCGCAGGAGATCGTCGGCCACGGCGACCAGCACGCGGGCGACGGGGTCGTGGCCACCAATGAGCGCGAGATCGGTCCGCACGCGCTCGAGGCCCCAGCGCGCCATCCTCCGGAGCAGCGGATCGGTCGCGAGCTCGGGGAACCGGCACGGCAGATCCGCCCAGCGGCCGCGCGCGAGCGACGTGCTCACGTACTTCGGCCAGAGGATGCGTCCACGCGGCCGGTGGAGGATCTCCTCGCGCGTGTGGTACCCGCGACGAAGCGACTCGAGGAGCTCCGCGATGCGCGCGAGCACGGGGCCGGCGAGGACCCAAGGCGGCACCTCGCGGCCGCTCCCCGGAACGAGCGGCCCGTCGAGGAACTCGGGCGCCGCGTGCCACCCCGTCTGCGAGAGGACCGTTCCCACTCCGGCCCAACCAAAACGCGGCTCGACGAGCACACCGCCGGCGACGTGGCCCGTCTGGGCGGATCGGAGCGGGACCGCGCCGGCGCGACCGCCGGGCACGAGCGAGAGCTTCACGCCCGAGTCCGACGAGCCGAGCCGGGCACGGACGTCGAGCTTGGCGAGGGCCGCCTCGTTCATGCGCAAGAACGCGTCGGCGAACGGCCCCCAGCCTCGATCGCGCTGCGCGGGCGCGAACGAATCGGCGTCCACGACCACGGCGGCACCGTGGTCGGACGCTTTGTAGAGCGGCTTCTGCGCCGGCCCCGCCCCAGCGTGGCGGGTAGCAACGCGCGCAGGCAGGACGCGCCTGCCGCTACGCCGTCCTGCCATCAGCGCGCACCATGTCCTCGAGTGCGTCCCGGACCGCATGGAGCTCGCCCGAAGCGGGACCGAGCAGGCCTTGCTGCAGGTACTCGTCGAGCAGCGGGATGACCTCGTAGCGCAGGCGTTCGCCGAGCTCCCGCTCATCCTTCACGAGGAAGTAGGCGTGCCCCGGCAGCAAGTGGAGCGCTTCTCCTGGGGCGTGCTCGACGAACACCTCGGTGACGAGGTCGAACGCGCGCGTAGCCGCCTCCACACCGCGCGCCGCCACCGCGGCGCGATCGGGAGGCAGCGTCATGAACGCGAACCGCCGCCGAACTGCAAGGTCGAGCGAGGCGATGCTCCGATCGGCCGTGTTCATCGTGGCGAGCACGAACAGGTTCGTGGGCAGTGCGAGCTCCGTCTCCCCGTAGGCGGGATGCGGCAGCCGCACGCGGCGCGCGCGATCGCCCCCGACCTCGCCGGGCTCGAACAGGTAGATGGCCTCCCCGAGGACCTTGCCGAGATCGGCGCGGTTGATCTCGTCGATGACCAAGAGGAACGGACGCTGCGCCGCCGCGCGCGCCGCCTCGACGAGCCAACCGGGTCGCACGTCGAAGCGCAACGTGCGCTCGCTCGCGTCGGGCGAGAGGCCGACGACGAAGTCCTCGTACGTCACCGCCGGGTGGAACTGCACGGTCATCCCATGCCCGTCGAAGAACCGCCGCCGGACCTCGTCGGCCATCCGCGTCTTCCCCGTCCCCGGCGGGCCCTGCAGGACGACGAAGCGCCGCGCCTGGAGCAACCGGTCGACATCCTCCGGGGTGGGCGCCGCGAACAGATCGTCGCGCAGCGTCGCGTGGAACGCGTCGTACTCGCGCTCGTGCGCCTTCATGACCTGCCAGCCGCGCTCGTACGCGTAGAGGTCGAGGAACGCTTGGACGACGAGGCGCGCCCGATCGACCTCCCGCGGAACGACCGCACAGGCGTAGAGCTCGGCGCCGTAGCGCTTGAAGACGTGCTCGAACCCGGGGTACCGGTCGCGCACCGTCTTGGGCACCTGGGTCCCGAGGGCCGACGGATCCGGCTTCACCCACGCCTCGATGCCCTGGCGCGCGAGGTAGCGTCGAAGCGCGGTCACGCGACGGCGATGGCCTGGTCGCGTCAGGATCCCCTCGTCGGGCGCGAGCCCGCGCGTGCCGATGCCGAAGTCGATCAGGGAGCCGTTCTCGCGCGTCGGAAACCAGACGACGCTCGTGCCGCCGTACGGCCCCGAAGGCGAGTTGTCGGGATTGATCAAGCCGGCGTACGGGACGCCCTCTTCCGCTTCGCTCGCGAGCGCGTAGGCGTCGCGGATCGCGGTCGGGGCAAGATGCCGCTTCGGGTAGCGGTCCCCGAACAGGGCGTCGATGCGCGGGCGCATACCGCCGTCGGGACCGGGGAGGCCTTGGGCGATGAGGCGGGCGAGATCGGTGAGGCGGTCTTCGGCCATGCGGGCAGGAGTCGAACGTACACCAGGATCGTTCGAAACCGTCCGGAACCCTGGTCCCGGAGCGCTTCACCTCCTGACCCACCGCGGTACCAATCGAACCCGACGAGCCGTCGACGTGCTCGAGCGCGGGCGAAACGCGCTCGAGGAACGCGATGGCGCCTTCAGCGGCGAGCATTGGGTCCTTCTTCCCGACCTTCTTGATCTCCGCGACGGCCTGCTTGATGCGCGTGATCGCCGGCTGCGACTTCCAGCCGAAGGCGTGACGACGGAAGCGCGCCTTGAACTCCCACTTGTGGGCCTCGGCCATCGCCTGCTCTCAGCCTTCGTCGTCCCTGGACTCCCTGTCCGGCGCCGTAAGCCGCAGTACGCGCTCGACCTCCTCACGCTCACGTTCCAGCTCGGCGCGCAGCTCTTCTTCGGTCGGCAGGTACATCTGATAGCGCGCCGCGAGGACTCGTTCGTTCTCGTCCGGCAGCGTGATGCGCACCATCGCGTCGTTCTTGTCGGAGCAGAGCACGATGCCGATCGTCCTGGCCTCGTGCTCCTCCCGCTCGAAGCCGTCGAAGTAGTTCACGTACATCTGCATCTGCCCGAGGTCCTGGTGCGTGAGCTTGCCCATCTTGAGGTCGACGAGCACGAAGCACCGGAGCAGGCGGTTGTAGAACACTAAATCACCGAGCGTGAATGTCGATCACGCTCAGAGGTAGATGGAATTAACCCGGGTCCCTTCGGTGTTTGGGAATTGCCACACCCCCAAGCCGAAAGGACCCGTGCGTGAAGAAGATACCTCGGATAGGCCGCATCGAGCGGCGCCTTCTCGTTCGGATCGGACGCAAAAGCGGCGACCCGGAGACGGCTCTGCGGTTCCTGGCCATCGCGCGGCTCGCGCTGGGTCGCAGCAGCCGCCAGGTCGCCGCCGAGCTGGACCTCGCCTGCTCGACCGTCGTCCGTGCGGCGCGGCGCTTCGTCGAGGAGGGCGCGCCCGGGCTCTACGACAAGCGTCGCGGCAACGGCCGTCCAAAGGTCGACGGGGCGTTCCGGCGCCGCGTTCGCGAGTTGCTGGGGCGCACGCCAGAGAACTTCGGTTGGTTCCGACCGACATGGACGCGCGAGCTCCTCTGCCTGCAGATGCAGCGCGAGGGCTGGGCGTTCGTGGCCGTTTGCACGATGGGCCGCGCGCTCGCTCACGTCGGCGCTCGGCTCGGGACGCCGAAGCCGATCGTACTCTGCCACTGGCCACGCGACGCTCGGCTGCGGCGTCTGGCGACGATTCGGCGCCTCGAAGCGAACGCCAGTGCCAAGGAGCCCGTGCTGTATTCCGACGAGGTCGACATCCATCTCAACCCGAGGATCGGTCGCGACTGGATGCTGCGCGGCCAGCAGCGCCGGGTTCTCACGCCCGGCAAGAACGAGAAGTTCTACCTTGCCGGCGCCCTGGACGTGCGCACCGGCGTGCTCCACACGACCGGCGCTGCGAAGAAGAGCGCCGCGCTGTTCTGCGAGCTCCTGCGGCTCCTCGCGGCCCGCTACCGTCGCGCGCGTGCCATCCACCTCATCGTCGACAACTACGGAGTCCACTCCGCACACGCGACCCAGCGCGTGCTCCGGGAGTTGGGCGGTCCGATCGTGCTCCACTTCCTGCCACCCTACTGCCCTGACGCAAACCGCATCGAGCGCGTCTGGCAAGACCTCCATGCGAACGTCACGCGCAACCACCGCTGCAAGACGATGAAGCGCCTGCTCGAGAACGCCCGCCGGTACCTGGACGGTTACGTCTGGCATCGGGTGACAGGCGTTGCTCCCCTCGTTAGGCTCGCAGCGTGAACGATGTTCGACAATCACGATCGGTGATTTAGATCCACGTAGAAGTGGTCGCCCTCGAGCGTCATCCTCTTCTGCCGCGCGACGAAGCAGAAGCCCTTGCCCATCTCGAGGAGGAAGTCCTCGAGTCGGTCGATGATCGCCTGCTCGAGGTCGCGCTCCTGCGCGGCCGGGTTCTCGCGGAGGTCCGCGAACTCGAGGACGAACGGATCCTTGAGGACGTCACTCGGCACCGAGACGTGCTGGCCCTTGCGCGCGAGCGCGAGCAACTGCTCCGGGCTCTTGTTCTTCGTGAGGCGGTCGAAGAGCAGCGCGCCCACCTGCCGTTCGAGCTCGCGGACGGACCAGCTCTCGCGCGCCGCCTCGATCTCGTAGAACGTCCGCGCCTCGGGCCGCGCGACGCGGAGGAGGACGAGGTAGTGCGACCAGGCCAGCGTGGGCGGGAACAGGAGTGAGGTCGCCGGAGAAAGGCTCAACACCGCCGAGCCTTTCTCGATGCCGTCCGCCTCCGCAGAAAGGCTCAACAGCGTTGAGCCTTTTCGGTCGCCGGTCCCAACGAGCGCGGAGCCACTGGGGAAGGCGAGGTAGAACTGCTTCATGCGCTTGAGGCTGGCGAGGCTGAAGCCTTTGCCGAACCGAGCGGAGAGGCGCTTGGCCACGCGCTTCATCAGCCCCTCGCCGTACCCCGCACGCTCGGCGCCGTGCTGCTCGACCTCGACGATCTCGCGCCCGATGAGCCAGTAGGCGTGGACCATCGCCGTGTTGATCGAGCGCGCGACACGTGAGCGCGACTCGTCGAGGATCGCCGCGATACGCTCGTAGAGGTGTTCTTCCGGTGCCGGCTGGAGCTTGCTCATGCGCTGGTGACCCGATGGACGTCACCTCGCGCAGACCCACGAAATCAGGGGCTGGGCGTCGCGGCGCTCTCCATCTCGCTCTGATTGGCTCGCTTCATACGCCAGCACAGTGGCGGACAACAGGCGGAAAGAACACGAGGCGGACTGGTCGGGACGGCTGCTGAGCGACAACTACACCTCCCCATGGACGACAACTACATCGCCCCGTCCTTGGAGGCCTGACTCGCCGGCCCGCGTGGTCTTCCGTGCGCCGGCGCCGGATCTTCTTGATCGCGTCCGCCTCGATCGGCGCGGCCGGGTCTTGCGGGATCGTCTCGACCAGCCCGCCCTCGAACCGGAGCTCGACGACCATCGCGCGGCGCCCCGGCCGCTCCTGCCCTGCCGGATCGCCGCGAGGAGCGGCGCAGGCTCCGCCCGCCCCTCGGCGCACGCGACGAAGCGCTCGCGCACCGGCGCCGGGAGATCATCGAAGACCACGTGGCGAACGCTCTCGGGCACGCCCCCGTCACCCGCGCGCGCATGGGCCCCCCGCGTCGGCGACGCCATGGTCGCCATCTTCGCGCGCGTCCGCCCCGAAGAACAGCCGGAGCCTCCTCCGTACGCCGCCGCGCCCCCGGCGTTCCCACCCGCCCCTGCCTTCGGCCTATCCTCCAAACGCCATGCTCAAAGCCACACTCTCCCTCTGCTGCCTAGCCGCGGCGTTCTTGCTCTTCGCCTTTCCAACGCCCGCCCTCGCCCAAGACGCCTGCGCCCCCACCACCCCGGGCATCCAGAGCATTCAGCCCGACGGCCCCACGCGCATCCGCGTCGAGCTCCAGGCCGGCGTCGCGTGCGAGATCGCGCCCGAGGGGTCCACCCCACCTCGCGCCGCTTCCGGCGGCAGCTTCGTCCTCGATCTCGCCGAGGCTCCCCACTACAAGCTCTCCGTCGGCAACCCCGCCACCGAGTGCCGCCTCGACTTCGAGCGCATCTGGAAGACGCTCGCCCCCGGCGCGGCCATCCGCTTCTCGGGCACCTCCGTCGCGTCGCGCGAGCTCGAGGCCCTCGTCGCGCCGCACGGCGAGAGCACCCCGGGCCCGTACCGCCTCCTCACGGTCGCCGCCGCCGCGGGTCCGCAGGCGAGCTCACCCACCGCCACTTGCCAGCCGCGCGACGCGCAGCCGTGGTCGGTCGGATCGAGCTTCTCGCTCGGTGACAAGAAGCTCCCGGCGTTCGACCTCCTCCTCGCCCCCGGCGACTCCGGTGGCGGCCCCTGCTATCGCCTGGGCACGGCGGTTCGCGACGATCGCAAGGTCGTCCTCCACAATGGCCCGCGGACCGTCGAGATCGACGTCGCGAGCTGGCGCTCCGCGCCTCCGCCCTTGCTGATCGAGGACACCGAGGACCCGCCGCGCTGCCGGCTCGAGCAAGGCTCGCCCGGCGGAGCACCCCTCGACTGCGACGATCTCACCGTCCCCGCGCTCGGCAAGCTGCCCGCCTTCGCGCTGCCGTCGCTCCGCTACAAGCTCCGCCTCGCCGGCACGATGGCGCAGCGCGACTGCCCCGACGATCCCGGCCCCGTCGGGCAGGAGATCGTCTCGCTCGGGCCGAAGGTCCGCCTCTGCTTCTACCGCAAGGGCCCGGCCGACGGCGCCTACCGGCGGGTGCGCGCGGACGAGTCTCCCGCGACCGAGCTCCAGGGCTTCCGGTTCTCGGTGTGCCAGTCGGGCCACGACGGCGCCGCGTGCACCAGCGCCGTCCCCGCCGCCGACGTCATCGCCTTGGCGAACGGCGCCTCCGAGCGCGCCCACCTGCACGTCTTGGCGCCGGGGGCGGCCGATCCCCTCCGGATCGAGCTCGGTCCGCTCCGCGTCTTCCCGCGGCTCGCCTTCGAGATCTCCGAGCCGCCCGTCGAGTACGTGGGCCCGACCGACTTCCTCAACGCGCTCCTCTCGCCGGCCGCGGCGGATCTGCTCTGCCTGGCGCCGCCCGGGGGCACGCCCGTGCGCGGCGCGCCGCCGAAGGAGTACCTCGGGCTCAGGATCGGCGGCGTGAACGCCTCGGTGCCCGACGGCTGGGAGGTGCGCGGTCCGCGGGACAAGCTCTGCGCCAAGAGGTTGACGCTCGAGGGCGATGACGTCGTCCCCAGCCTCCAGAAGCGCTTCGATCGCGGCGACCAGATCATCGTCACGTACCTCCAGAACGGCGAGCCGGTCCTCGAGCGGCGCCTCCGCTCGAACCGGGCCATCCACATCCGCGCCGTCGCGGCGTTCGACGCGGGCGGCACGAGCGCCAGCCTCGGCGCGATGAAGACCGAGTACGCGATCGCCCGCGAGCCGCTCGACCTCGGCGGCTGGCTCTGCGTCGACACCCTCCAGAACGTCGGCCCCAGCATCCCGGTGCAGCTCTCCCGGCTCGGGATCCGCGACGGAGCGGGCGGGCAGCGCGTCGGCAAGTTCGTCTCGGGCCAGAACGCCGAGGCCGAGTTCGTCCTCAAGGGCGCCGCCGGCTCCGGCGGGCGCTATTGCGTGAACCTCTCCGCCAGCGAGGGCCAGTACGCCGTGCGCTTCGCCCCCGAGCAGACGGCGACGACGGCGAACCAAGGCGCGCTCGCGTTCAGCCTCGACGACGACATCCGCGGCTGCGAGCTGCCCTCCGGCGCGAAGGTCGAGTGCGGCCGCGTCGAGGCGGACTGGAAGTACTTCGCCGTGGGTCGCGACGCCCTCCGCTTCGCCCACATCGACATCGGCGTCTGGCGGACGACGGACGACACGACCCGGCTGCGCGTCACGCCGATGATCCCGCTGCTCGACGCCGGCCTCGGCATCCCGGGGGTGCTCAGCGTCGCCCTGCAAACGGGCCTCGGCGTGCCGTTCACCCTCCTCGCCGACTCCCCCACCGATCCCAACGCCACCTTGGTCCAACCCGAGAAGACCTTCGCCGGCATCGGCGTGGGAGGCTTCGTCGGCCTCTGCCTCAAAGCCCAGACCGTCCTCGTGCCGCGCGTCTGCGGCGGCGCCATGGGCGACCTCGACGCCGACATCGTCCAGAAGGACGGCAACGCGACCGAGCTCGCCGGGACCCCGATGGCCACGTACTTCGTGTCGATCGGAGGCGGGCTCCGCTGACCGCGCAACGTCGGTGTCGCTCTCCCCGAGGGCAAGCACGCGCGCCGGCGCGTGGGACACCGGGCGCTCACGCCATCGGTCCCGGCCGGCACAGCGCCTCCTTGCGGTGCCCCTCCTTCGCGACGAGCCCATCCGCGATGAGCCGGAGCAGCCGTCGCTGCAACGTGCGTTCCGTCGGCTTCGGATCGGGCAGCGCGGCCAGGATGTGAGCCGACCCCGCCGTCAGCGCTCGTCGTCGGCCTCGCCGTCGCCCGTCGCCGCCGCCGCGCCGGCCGCGACCACGCGCTCGGCCTCCTCGCGCTCGCGGGCGAGCTCCGCGCGCAGCTCGTCCTCGGTCGGCAGGTACATCCGGTAGCTCGAGGCGAGGATCTGCGCGTTGTCCTCGGGCAGCGTGATCTTGACCATCGCGTCGTTCTTCTCGGAGCAGAGCACGATGCCGATCGTCTTCGCCTCGTGCTCCGCGCGCTGGAAGCGGTCGAAGAAGTTCACGTACATCTGCATCTGCCCGAGATCCTGGTGCGCGAGCTTGCCGAGCTTGAGATCGACGAGCACGAAGCAGCGCAGGAGCCGGTTGTAGAAGACGAGGTCGACGTAGAAGTGGTCGCCCTCGAGCGTGATCCGCTTCTGGCGCGCGACGAAGCAGAAGCCCTTGCCCATCTCGAGCAGGAACGCCTCGAGCCGGTCGATGATGGCCTGCTCGATGTCGCGCTCGTGGGCGGTGGGCTTTTCCCGGAGATCGAGGAATTCGAGGACGAAGGGATCCTTGAGGACGTCGCCGGGAACGGCGACCTGCTGTCCCTGACGGGCGAGCGCGAGGACCTGCTCCTTGTCGCGGTTCATCGCGAGGCGCTCGAAGAGGAGTGCCGCGATCTGCCGCTCGAGCTCGCGAACGGACCAGCCCTCGCGGGCGGCCTCGATCTCGTAGAAGGAGCGGGCATCGTCCCGCTGGACCCGGACGAGGATCAGGTAGTGCGACCACGAGAGGTGGGGCGGAAAACAGGGCCTCGTGGATTCGGCCAACGGCGTTGGCCGAATGTCGCCGCCCGAGGCTCCGGCCAGCGGCGCTGGCCGAATCGGAGCTCCGCCGAGGTCGGCCGGCAGGCGAGATCCATCTGGGAATGTCAGGTAGAACTGGCGGACGCGGCGGAGCGAGCGGACGCTGAAGCCCTTCCCGAAGCGCTTGCTCAGCCGCCTGGCGAGCCCCTCCATGAGCTGCTCGCCGTACCCGGCCCGTTCCTTTCCCTCCTGCTCGACCTCCACGATCTCGCGACCGATGAGCCAGTAGGCGTGCACCATCGCCGTGTTGACGGTGCGCGCGACGCGGCTCCGCGCCTCGTCGAGGATCGCGGCGATGCGCTCGTAGAGCACGTCGGTCGAGCGGGCGAGCTGATCGGCCATCCGAGCGCCGCAACTATGTGCGACACCGTATGTCGGTAACAAGGCGAATCGCCCTGCGCCGCGCGCCTCCTCCCGATCGCCACCGCAGCTCGCCCGCGTCGTACCCTCCTCTCGTGCAGCCCCTCGCCCCCGGCCAGATCCTCGACGGCCGCTACCGCCTCGTCTCCCCCCTCGGCGAGGGCGGCCAGGGCTCCGTCTGGCTCGCGATCGACACCCTCGCCCCCGCCCGCCGCGTCGCGCTCAAGATCCTCCGAGGCCCCGAGGCCCGCTCCGTCGACGTCGACCGCCTTCGCCGCGAGGCCCGCGCGCTCGCGCGCCTCTCCCACCCGTCGCTCCTGCGCTGCCACGGGCTCTTCGAGGATCTCGCGCGCCACGTGCTCGCCCTCGTGCTCGACGTGATCGACGGGACCTCGCTCGCGTCGCTCACCGACGACCCACGTCTGACGCCCGCGCTGCGATCGCGCGTGCTCGAGCACGTGGCCGGAGCGCTCGCGTACGTGCACGCCGAGGGCCTCGTCCACCGCGACGTGAAGCCCGAGAACGTGCTCGTTCGCCGCGACTTCTTCGATCGGCCCGACGATCCCGAGCGCGTGAAGCTCGTGGACCTCGGCATCGCCGCGCCGACGGGGAATCCGCAGCCGCTCACCGAGCCGGGCAGCGTGATCGGGACCGTTCCTTATCTCGCCCCCGAGCTGATCGATCCGAGCTGCTGGCGCGAGCCGATCGGCGGCCCGGGACGTGATGTGTTCGCGTTCGGGATCATGGCCATGGAGCTCCTCCGCGGCGAGCACCCCGCCGGGGTGCCGCCGGCCTCCAGGATCGCCGACTACGCGAGGGCATACCGCGACTGGGATGCGCGTGGCGGGTGGCCGCCCGGCATCCGAGACGATCCGCACGAGCTGCTCTTCGCTCGATGTCTCGCCCTGCGCGCGAGCGAGCGCGCGAAGGACGCCCGCGAGATCGTGTCGCTGCTGCAGCCGACGCTGCAGGTGGCGGCGACGCGCACGGTCGAGCAGCGCCGGCCGCCCACGGCTCGGCGACCAGCGCCCGCTGCGCTGCGCGCCGCACCGGAGGTCCGACGCCCCAGCAAGACGCTCCCGGATGCTCCGAGCGAGGTGCCGCCCACGGAGCGCGAGCCTCGACGCGCGACGGCTGGGCTCGCCATCGCCATCGCGTTGATCGGGGTGCCTGTCACGGCCGCGATCGCGTTCGGTCTCACCCGCAGCTCGATCGATGCCGATGATCCGTCACCGATCGTGACCACGCCACCCACGCGTTCTCCCTCGCCGCTCTCGACGTTGGCACCGAGCTCCGTGACGCCGTCTCCGAGTGTCCCATCGACGCCACCCGTTGCCTCTTGTCCGTCGGCGACGCGATCGGTCGCGCGCGCTTGCGTCGACATCTACCCGGTGGCCCTCGACGTCTACGTTCAATCGATGGGCGTGCGGCCCGACCGGCCGGAACCGTTGGGTCCCGGTGCACGAGCCAAGGAATGCAACACGCGGGGCGCCGAGCCAGTCACTTGCGTCGACGCCTCGGATGCCGAGAGGTTCTGTAGAGCACGAGGCGGGCGGTTGCCGACGGAGGAGGAGCTCTGCTTCGACGGCTGCACGCCGCCCGATTACGCCTTGCCGCCTCAGTGTCGGTTCTACGAGTGGACCTCCTCGGCCGCGAGGGAGGCACCGCAGAACCGGCGCCTCGTCGGATGTCGCCACCAAGTCCAGAACGATCCGAGGTCGCGGAACGGCGACGTCGGCTTCCGCTGCGCCGCCGACCCCATCTACGCTCCCTGATCGATGCCTGCGAAGCCCACGAACCCCGGCACCGAGGACCACCGCCTCCCCTCGATGCCCGCCGTGTCCTCGGGCCAGCCCGCGCTCGTCGTCGCGTTTCCGCGTCCCCTCGCCCTCACCATCCCGACCACGAAAGAGCCCCTCGGTCGCGACTGGCTCGCCGCGGAAGGCGTCGCCGACGGCGAGGTCTCCGGCAACCACTTCCTGCTCTCGCGCCCCGGCGGCGTCCTCCACCTGGAGGACGCGGGCTCGCGCAACGGGACGTGGCTCGACGGTCGCCGGCTCGGGCGCGGCGAGCGCGTCGCCCTGGCCGACGGGGCGCTCGTCCGCGTCGGGCAGACCATCCTCGTGCATCGCGCTTCGTTTCGCGGATCGCTCACGCCTTCGCCGCCGCTCGGCGGTCTGCATGGACCGTTCGGCCTCCGCGCGGCGGCAGCGACGATGGCGAGCTGGTCGCGGCGCCCGCCGACCAACGTGCTCGTCGCGGGAGAGACGGGGACGGGGAAGGAGGCCGCGTCGCTCGCCGTCGCGCACGCGCTCCTCGGCCCCAAGGCCAAGCTCGGGACGCTCAACATGGCCGCGGTGCCCGCGAACCTCTTCGAGGCGCAGCTCTTCGGGCACGTGGCCGGCGCGTTCTCCGGCGCGGATCGCGCGTCGCCGGGCGTCTTCGTCGAGAACGACGGCGGCGCGGTGCTGCTCGACGAGATCGGCGAGCTCTCGGCTCCGGCGCAAGCGGCGCTCTTGCGCGTGCTCGAGAGCCCCGATCTGACGCGCGAGCTCCAGCCGGTCGGCTCGCCGCGGCCGGTGAAGGCGAAGGTGCTCGTCATCGCGGCGACGAATCGCCCGCTCGAGGACATGGTCGCGGCCGGGACGTTCCGCGCCGATCTGCTCGAGCGGCTCCAGAAGGCGCGCATCGATCTGCCGCCCCTGCGCGAGCGCCCCGAGGATCTGTTCGCCATCGCCGAGGCGCTCTTCGCTCGGCGCGGAGAGCGGCTCGTCGCGGACGAGGTCGAGGTAGAGGCCATCGAGCGGCTCATGCTCGAGCCGTGGCCGACCAACGTGCGCGAGCTCGACCGCGTCCTCGATCGCGTCGTGGCCGCGGATCCGGCGCCGGGCCTGCACCTCTGGTCGGTGGAGTCGGTGCTCGGCCGCACGTCGTCGTCGCCGCGCCCGGGGCAGCTCACGGCGGAGCTCGTCGACGCTGCGCTCGACGCGTGCGGCGGCAACGAGACCCAGGCCGCGCGCCGCCTCGGCGTGACGCGGGGCAAGCTGAGGCGGTTCCTCGAGGGGCGGTCCGGGTCCTGAGCGGTCGGCGCCGCGGCGATCGGCTCAGAAGTTCTCGGTGGGCGCGAAGAAGTGCACCTTGCCGGCGCTGTGGTCCGAGACGGCGAGGAGCTTGCCGTCGAACGCGATCCCGTTCACCTCCTCGAACGGATACTCGATGCAGAGCTCCTTCTGGAGGGTGCCGTCGACGAGATGGAACCGGAGCGACAGGCAGCCGGGGGGATCGTTGATGCCCGAGCTGTCGTACGAGCCCACGATGAGCATGTTCGACCACGCGGCCAGGAAATCAGGCAGCGTGTCGATAGCGAACGCCAGCCCGATCGCCCCGCTATCGAGATCGAGGTACTGGACGCCGAACGTCTCGTCGGCGCCCACGCCGAGCTCGTAGATCGTCGTCCCGATGCCTGCGCTGGCCCTGAGGCCGCCCTGGACGGGGCACGTATACGTCGCTTCGAGCGCTCCCGCCGGCGTCATGACGTAGGTCGTTACCTCGTCGTCCAGCACGAGGTGCTGTGCGTCGTCCGCGAGCGACATGCCGATCGGGAACGGCGTGAAGAACAGGTTCGTCACCGTGCCGTCGGCTTCGATCTCGGCGACCGCGTCGAGCTCGCCCGACACCACGGCGGCATAGAGCCGACCGTCGAGGTTGGTCAGGTCCCAGATATTGGGGTCGGTGAGCTCGCTCTTGTCGAACTTCAGGTCGACCTCGTGATCGAACTTGAAAGGGGCGCTGCCGCCGATCGAGCCTCCGCCGCCGCTCGTGCCCGAAGCGCCTCCGCTCGCCGAGGACGACGCGGAGGCGCTCGTGCCCGCCGCGGAGGTTGCGCCGGTCCCCGCCGATCCTGACGCCCCATCCGCGACGGTGATCTCCGGAGCGCAGGCGGACGAGACGACCCACAAGAGCGGCAAGCAAGCAGCGTATTTCATAGGAGTCGCGGCGCAGGCGCGTCGAGCAGCCGCGCGCCTCCCAGCGTACACTCTTCGACGCGGCCGTCGATGGCGAGCTGGCCACCCTGGGGCGGGGCGGCCAATCCAGGACGGCCTCGCGTGCGCGAAGTTGCATGCGACCCGTAGCCGACCAACGTGCGCGGGCTCGATCGCATCCTCGATCGCGTCGTGGCCGCGGATCCTGCGCCGGGCCTGCGCCTCAGGACCGTCCGTCGGTGCTCGGTCGCGCTTCGTCGTCCGCGCCCAGGCCGCGCGCCGCCTGGGCGTCACGCGGCAAGCCGAGGCGGTTCCTCGAGGGGCGGTCCGGATCCTGACCGATCAGACGTACCGAACGGTGCGCCATCGCAGCGCTCGCACGACGACCGTTCCGGAGAACAGCGTCGTCTGCGTCTCGCCGAGGTCCATCCAGCCCTCGCTGCGGCTCGCGAGGGGCCGGAGCCAGCGGCCGTGGCCGAGCGCGACGAGCCGCCCGCAGGGCAGAGCGCGCACGACGAGCGTCTCGCACTGGCCGGCGGGATCGCACGTCTCCGGCGCGATCACGTCGACGAGCGCCTCCTCGGTCGATGCGTCGCCGTCGAGATCGATGGCGTGGATGCTCGTCAGCGCGTTCGAGCGGACCTGGGCGAGGCCTTCGTCACGGAGCAGGGAGTTGAGAGACGTCCAGACCGAGTCGCGGGTGATGCGCTGCACGGGGGCCGGCGCCGGCGGCGCGGTGGCCGGCGTCGTGTTCGGGGGGACGGAGGGGTTCGAGGTGGCGGTGGCGAGGGCGATGAGCAGCGTGGCGAGGTCCATGATCGGCTCCGGTGGGGGGCGCCTCGAGCGGCGCGCATGGGCCTCGAGCAACCGGTGTGCCGGTGCGATCCGGCTCGGTTGCCCTGGATCTGGGGGGGCGGGGCTGATCGCGGCCCGACGGGAGGAGGCCGATGCGGATCGCGATCCGACCCGTCGACTCGCCACGATCGGCAAGGCGCAACCAACCGCGGGCGCCCGGGCCAAGAGGAGAGCGGAGCCGGCGAGCCATCGACCGGGCGCGCTGCGCGCGCGTAGGATGGTCGTACGGGAGGGATCATGAGGCCCCTCCTCGCGCTCACGCTCCTCGCCTGGGTTCGTGTCTGGCGCGTCAGGGAGGTCGTAGGCGCAGCGGAGACTCCTCGGGTGAGTGCTCCACCGTCGTCACGTAGGCCGACGTTCGTCGGAACCGTGCAGGCGCTCAGCGGCGCCATGACGCCGGACGGAAACGAGCGCAGCTCACGGCGCGAGCTTCGCGAGGACGATGTCGTGTTGTCCGGCGCTCGTCAGCGGCCCCGTCCCCAGGTCGATCGTCCCATTGAAATGACCCGTTACGATCGGCGAGCCGTAGCTGTCGATGCGCGTGAAGTAGGCGTCGTCATCGTTTGTGTCGCCGAAACGCTTGCTCCAGACGTGCCCTCCTGCGGCCGACAGCTTCACCACAAAACCGTCGCGAAACCCCGCGCTCGTCAGCGGACCGCCACCGAAGTCGACCGCGCCTTCGAAGAACCCGGCCACGGCGACGTTACCGGACGCGTCCACGCCGACGCTGCGCCCCGCATTGTTGCCGGCCCCGCCGAAGCGCTTGCTCCAGTAGCACAGACCCGCAGGGTTCAACTTCACAACGAATGCGTCCGACCCCCCCGGCGCCGCCGTGAGGGCGCCTCCGCCGAAATCGATCGTACCCACGAACCCGCCGGTGAGCAGGAGCGCGCCCGTGCCGTCTACGACGATGTCGTAAACGTTCTGACCGCTTGCGTCACCATAACGCTTGTTCCATACAAACGCGCCGCCCGAGGAGAGCTTGACGACCACGACGTCCTCGCCTCCGGCGCTCGTCACGGGACCACCGCCAAAGTCGATCGTCCCCAGCTGGTTGAGGCCAAGGACGACGTTGTCTGCCGGGTCGACCGCGACACGGGTATCGAGCTGCTGCAGGGCGTTGCCGAAGCGCTTGCTCCAGAGATGATTGCCCGCGGGATCGAGCTTCACGACGAACAGATCCGAGCTACCCGCGCTCGTGAGCACCCCGCCGCCGAAATTGATCGATCCCTGAAACGAACCGACGATAATGATGTTGCCCTGCGAGTCCACGGCGGCGTCATTCGCACCCTGATGGTTTGCGTCGCCAAACTGCTTGCTCCAGACATGGTTGCCTGCGCCGTCGAACTTCACGATGACGGCATCAAATCCGCCGGCGCTCGTCAACGGACCCCCGCCGAGATCGATCGCGCCGTCAAAGGACCTCACGAAGAACACGTTGCCCGCTGCGTCCACGGCCACGCCGCCGCCGGTACCCCCCGCCCCCGCCCGCGCTGCGCAGTCGCCATCGACGAGGCACTCGACGCAGGCGCCGTTGCCGTCGCACAGCACGCCACCATCGATATTGCACGGAAGGTACGCAGCGGCAGGCGCGTTGCTCGGCAGGAGGCCGCCCGTGTCGACGAGCGTGCCGTCCTTGCGCGATCTCTCGATGAACTTGCCCATCGCCTCCATCAAGGACGGCGCCCGCGTGCGGCTCGCCCGTGGCAAGGTCACCGTGACCGACGGCCCCTTCTCCGAGAGCAAGGAGGTCATCGGCGGCTGGGCCATCCTGGAGGCGAAATCGAAGGCCGAGGCGATCCGGATCGCGACCGAGTTCATGGAGCTTCACCGCCAGCACTGGCCGGGGTTCGAGGGCGAGTCCGAGGTGCGGCCGATGTTCGATCCGGGCGTCGGCCCGTAGCGCCCGAACGGGCCGCTGCGCCATCACCGACGGCCGAGGCGCGGCGCCGGCGGCGATCACGCGATCCGCCGCCGCCGCGTCGCGGCGATCACGCGGGCGGCTCGGGCGGCAGCTCGACGTCCGCCCACAGGATCGCGAGCTCGAGACGAGCTCTTCGCTAGTAACGTCTTCTTGACCAACCCGTCACACTGGTAAAGCTTGCGTTCCTAGCGCGCCGTCCTGGTCACGCCGGCTTGCCCGGCCCGCCGTACCCCGCCGCTCCTGTACCTGAGCCTCTTCTTCAAGCGGCACCGCGACGACTACTACCGTCGGCTCGACGCCGTGCGCGTCGACGGTGACTGGGAGGGCTGGCTCGACTTCTTCCTCGACGGCGTCGCGACCATCGCGGACGAAGCGGTCGCCTCCGCGCACGAGCTGTTCGGGCTCGTCGCCGCCGATCGCGCTCGCGTGCTCGCGCACGACGGCATGTCGGTCGTGGCGCTGCGGCTCTTCGAGCTCTTGCCGCGGCATCCGGTATCGACCGTGGCCTCGGTGATGAAGCTCGTGGAGACGACGAAGCCGACCGCCGGTCGCGCCATCGACCTCCTCGTGTCCGCGGGGGTACTCGTCGAGACGACCGGCAAGAAGCGCGACCGGTCCTTCGTGTACCAGGCCTACCTCGATCGCCTTCGGGTCGGCACCGAGCTCGATGAACAGGGAGAGCGACGTGATCGCATGAGGACCGCGACGAAGCGGACGGTGCAGGCTCACGCGGAAACGCTGAAGAAGCTCTCCGACTCGTGAAGGTTCCGCTGTCCCACGAACGCGGCCGAACCCGCGTTCGTGAGACATGATCGGCCGACCGGAGAGCAGGTCGAAGATCGCCGCCCGGCGCAAGCGATGCGGCAGGCAACGTCGCTTCCCTCTCGACCCTCCGCACGGGCGCCGCCGGATTCATCATGTGACTTGACGGGCATATGACCGTCGGAGTACATAAGCGGGCGTGGAGTCCTCGTTCGCGATCATCGCGGAGCCGAACCGCCGGGCCATCCTCAGCCTGCTGGCGTCGTCGGAGCGATCCGTCGGCGAGATCGAGCGCCGGCTGCGGATGCCCCAGACGTCGGTGTCCAAGCACCTCCGCGTGCTCCGCGAGGCCGGCTTCGTGGAGTCGCGCGTCGAGGCCCAGCGGCGCGTCTATCGGATCCGGCCCGAGCCGCTCATGGAGGTCGACGCCTGGCTCGCCCCCTTCCGGCAGTTCTGGACGGCCCACGTCGATGCGCTCGAACGCCATCTCGATCGGATGGGGCAGCCGCCGAGCAAAGGAAAGAACCGATGAGCCACCGTGAGAAGTACGTGCCCGGCCCCGCGGCCGGAGCCGAGGTCCAGAAGGACGGCGAGAAGTGGACGCTCATCCTCGTCCGAGAGCTCCGCCATCCGCCGGCGGTGGTGTGGCAAGCGCTGACCGATCCCGCGCACCTCTCCGAATGGGCGCCGTTCGACGCCGATCGGAGCCTGGCCGCCGTGGGGCCGGTGAAGCTCACCACGGTCGGGGCGCCGACGCCGCAGGTCTCCGAGACCACCGTGAAGCGGGCCGAGGCGCCGAGGCTGCTCGAGTACAGCTGGGGTGGCAACGATCTCCGGTGGGAGCTCGAGCCGCTCGGCAGCGGCACGCGCCTCACGCTCTGGCACAACATCGATCGCGGCTTCATCTCCTGGGGCGCCGCGGGCTGGCACATCTGCTTCGACGTCCTCGAGCGGTTCCTCGCGGGCGAGTCGATCGGGCGCATCGTCGGCCCCGACGCCATGAAGTTCGGCGGCTGGCAGCGATTGAACGCCGAGTACGCAAAGCAGCTCGGCGTCGAGAGCCCCCATTGGCCGCCCGCCGCCCCGAAGCGTTGAAGATGAGCTCCCGCAATGGGGAGCTTCAAGGAAGAGAACATGAAAAAGTCGGACGCGAGCCAAGGGCCGTCGGCATCGGACCTCATCTCGAAGCGAATCGCCGAGCTCGGGGACTGGCGCGGGGACACCCTCCGCAGGATGCGCGAGCTCATCAAGGAGGCGGACCCGGACGTCGTCGAGGAGTGGAAGTGGATGGGCACCCCGGTCTGGTCGCACGACGGCATCCTCTGCACCGGCGAGTCCTACAAGAAGTGCGTGAAGCTCACCTTCGCCAAGGGCGCGTCCCTGAAGGATCCGGCCCGCCTCTTCAACTCGAGCCTCGACGGGAACACCCGCCGCGCGATCGACATCCACGAAGGAGAAGAGATCGACGAGCGCGCCTTCAAGGCGCTCGTTCGCCAGGCGATCGCCCTCAACGGCGCCGGCAAGGCGAAGCCCTCGAAGAAGGCGAAGCCCTGAGGGATCCGTCTTCGAGGCGCTTGGGTCCGAGCGCCCCCGCGGTGGCGACGCGAGAGAGCCTCACGACCATCGGCTACGGGACCCAGCCGGGCAATGCGGCCGCCTGCTTCACCCAGATCGCCAGCTGCGCCTCGTCGAGATCGTCCTCGTGGATGTCGATCCAGCGCGCGTCCTTGCCCGTGCCTCCGGGTGGAGCGGGTCGCAGCGACGTGCCTCGGAAGAAGGTCACCTTGACGTAATGGGTGAAGACGTGGAACCCCAGAAACCAGCCCTGGCCCTCGATGCCGTACAAGGGCGAGTTCCACCTCACCGCCTTGCGCGCGCGGGGCACGCTGCGCACGATGAGCGCGTCGAGGCGGCGCCCGACATCGCGCTTCCAGCCCGGCATGGCCGCGATGTAGGCCCGCACCGGGGCGTCGCCGTCGGCCTTCGCGATGCGCGGATTGCCGCCCGTGAGGAGCTTGGACGGCTTGCCCCCGCTCGCACCTGGCTTCGCCTTGGTGGCTGCCTTCGGCGGGGATTTGGACTTCGTCGCCGCATTCGACGTGCGCCTGGCCTTCGGCCTCGCCTTGCCTCCCGACATCCGCGATTTCATGTTGCCCCTCTCGTGTGCTCCGCTGACGGCCACCCGTGGACTTGCTCCTACCGCGACCGCGCTGACGCTGGCGCGCTGGTCGTGATGGTCGGCACCCAGATGGCGCCCTCCCGCTCCTTCACGAGCCGCTCCTGCCAGACCGGGTCGGCTGCGAGGACGGGGCGACACGCGCCCTCGGCGTGGAGGATCGCCGTGCAGAGGGCGACGAAGGCGTCGGCCACGTCGTAGTCGGGCGCCTTCTCGGTGCCTGAGCTGTACCGGCAGCAGAGGGCGACGAGCCGGAGGTCGACGTCGAGCTCGATGCCGGCGGCGGCACACGCGGCGATGCCGAGGCGCACGGCTTCGTCCGGCCGCGACTTGTAGCTGGCGAGCCCCATCGTGCGCAGCGTCGCGCCCGGGTAGACCTCGATGACCTCGCCGGCACCCCGTCCGCCGGGGAACGGCAGCACGCGGTACTTGTGCGACTCCCACAGCTTCGAGAGGAGCGTGTTCCCGAGGAGCGTCATCTGGAACGTCGCCTGGAACTTGTCCTTGAGCGGCGGCTGGCCACCGGCAGCGACGTCGGTCGCGCGCTTCTTCCAGAGCCGGGGGCGCGCGGCTCGATCGCGCCACGCCGCGAACGGCGTGAAGTCGAGCGGATCGGTGAGCGGCAGCCGCCGCGCCACGAACGCGTTGAAGGAGCGCCAGCCGAGGAACGCGCCCTCCTCGAAGCCGACGTCCCCGGCGAAGCCCTCGTCCCGCAGGAGCTCGTGGGGAACGCAGAACGGGAAGTCGAACCCGACGACGCGGACGGGGCGCGACAGCAGCTCGTCGAGCAGCTCCTTCGCGGTCCAGCCCGGAGGATCGCCGGCGAGGAGCCGCGCGTTCGAGCCGGTCGCGTCGATGCGGTACGAGCGCCAGGCCGTCGCGTGCGCGGCGATGGCGATGATCTTCCGGCGCTGGTCGCGAGCCCGCTGCGGCGCGCCGAAGTCGACGCCGACGATCACGTCGACCTCGAGCGCTCGACGAAGCAGGGGACCGGCGTGAACATGACGCTCTGTTTTCGCCCACGGCGGTCACGCGGTCCAGGGCGATGAGGCCCAGCGCCCGACGAATCAGCGTGGGTCGTTCGGTCGCTCGCTGGCTCACGTCGACTGGACGCAAACGAGCGCGACGACCAGCGCCGCGAGGAAGCGCAGCAGGACGCCCGAAGCGGCGCGCCGTCCCTTGCCTCGGCCTCGCGACATGCGCTCGGAGGCTAGCTCAGGCGCTCGCCGACGCCACGGGCGCCGCCGTCGACGTCGACTACGCCGAGCCACCCTGCAGCCGGCTGGCCGCGCGCGCGATACCGAGAGCTGCGAGCCCGAAGCCGGTCGCCGAGACGGCGACGTGGGCAGCGCGTCGCAGCTCCAGCTCCCCCACGACGACGAGCAGGGCGTAGGCCACCGCCAGATTGAAGAGGCCCCAGAGGACGTTGACGGGAGGTGACGAGAGGCCTCGGAACGGCGGCTTCGCGAACGGGGTGGGAAACGAGCGCCCCGTCACGCCGGCGACGAGGTGCGGGACGAAGTTGGCCAGGAAGGCGCCTCCGAAGAAACACGCCGCGACGTCGTACCAGCGCATCGAGCCTCCTCGAGATGGCAACATCCCGTTGCCATTCGAGAGCCGACGCTACCGTGCCTCGGGCATGAAGGCAACCGCTCGTTGCCATCTCGAAGAGCGCGATGCTAGTGTCCGGGCCCGTGCGTCGCTCCGCCGAATCATCGCGTCGCACCCAGGGGATCCTGGGGGGGCGCAGCGAGCAGGTGGTCCGCCGCGCGCTCGACGCCGCGCTCGTCGAGCTCGCGCGCTCGGGCTACGCCGGCTTCCGGATGGAGGCCGTCGCGTCTCGGGCCGGGGTCAACAAGACCACGATCTATCGACGCTGGCCGAGCCGTGCAGCGCTGATCGCTGCTCTGGTGAGCCGGATGCGTACGCCCCTCCGCGAGAGCCCGCTGCCCGACACCGGAGAGCTCGAGAGCGATCTCGTCGACGCGTTCACGCGGCGATTCACCTTCGGTCGGAAGAGGGAGGGCCGAGCGTGGGCGCGGCTGCTCGAAGAGCGACATACCCCCGAGGTCGAAGCGATCATCGGAGATGCGGTGGACGAGCGTCGCGACGAGTGGAGGTCGATGGTCACGCGCGCCATCGATCGGGGTGACCTGCCGCCAAGAACCGATGCGCAGCTCCTCTTGGATCTCGTCCGCGCGATCGTCGATTCCCGCCGCTCCTCTCGCCGGCTGGATGCGGCGTGGCTGGGCGTCGCGGTCCGAACCGTCATCGCCGGCGCCCGCGCCGGAACGTTGAGCTCGAGGGCCGCGAAGCGCTCTCCCCGGCGACGGTTGCCGTGATCCGGCGGGCCGTCCGCGCTCCCCCGGCCGCTCTCTCCCCGGTCTCCGGGAGCGAAGAGGGCGCGCCAGCGCGCGCCTCCAGCTCCAGCTGGACTCGATGCCGATGGGCCGAGGCCTGGCCTCGGCCCGAGCTCAGAGCCGGCAGATGGAGCGAAGAGGGCGCGCCAGCGCGCGCCCTCTAGCTCCAGCTGCTGGACTCGAACCAGCGACCCGGCGGTTAACAGCCGCCTGCTCTACCGACTGAGCTAAGCTGGAATGTCTCCTGTTGGGGAAACGGCGGCGGAGCATACCCGCCCGGATCCACGAGTCAAGCTGGTCGTCGGGCCGTCCGCCGAAGTTGCCCCGCCGGGCGGCTTCTGCGATGAACCGCCCCGATGGCGGAACCCGAGCGAGCGGCCCCCGAGCCCGCCGGGGGCTTCGGAGGCGAGGGAGCGAGCGCGGGCGCGGACGCCGCCGAGGGCGCGCTCGACGCCTCGGCCGCGGCCCCCGCGCCCGCAGCCCCGTCGATTGAGCGGACGGCCGGACGAGGCGGCCTCGCCATCGCCTTCGCCAAGGTCTCGTTCATCCTCTTCGGCTTCGCCCAGCAGCTCATCCTGCCGCGCCTGCTCGGCATCGACGGCTACGGCGAGGTCTCGCGCGTCCTGGCGATGGTCGGCATCGTCAACAACGTCATCGTCGCCACGGCCATCCAGGGCGTCTCGCGCGCGGTCTCGAGCGCCAAGGACGCCGACGCGGCGGCGGCGTTCCGGCGCACGCTCGGCGTCCACGCCGTCGTCGCCGTGGTGGCCTCGGGCGGGCTCGCCGCGCTCGCCGGCGTCTGGGCCGAGGCGGTGGGGGCGCCGCACGTGACCACGCCGCTCCGCGTCGTCGCGCTCGTGGTCCTCCTCTATGGCGTGTACGCGCCGCTCGTCGGCTCGCTCAACGGGCGCCGCCGCTTCGTCGATCAGGCCGGCCTCGACATCGGCTACGGCGCCATCCGGATGATGGCGATCGCCGGCGGCGCGATCCTCTTCTCCGCGCGGGGCCAGGGCGTGATGGGCGCCATCGGCGGCTTCGTCCTCGCCGCCGGGATCATCGTCCCCATCGCGCTCACGCGCTCGGGCCTCGGACGCGCCGGCACAGGAGGCCCCAAGGTCGGCGAGTACCTGCTCTTCCTGCTGCCGCTCCTGCCCGGGCAGGCGATGCTCAACCTGCTGCTGCAGACCGACTTCATGATCCTGAGCCGGCTGCTCGGCCAGGCCGCCGACGCGACCGGCGCCGGGCCCGACGCCGCCGATCGGCTGGTCGGCGTCTACCGCGGCGTGCAGCTCTTCGCCTTCCTGCCGTACCAGATGCTCCTCTCGATCAGCTTCGTGCTCTTCCCGATGCTGGCGCGTGCCCACGCGGAGGGCGACCGCGCCGCCGTGGCGCGCTTCGCGGCGACGGGGGTGCGCCTCGCGTTCGTGATCACGGGCCTGATGTGCGGCGCCGTCTCGGCGCTCGCGCCGTTCGTGCTCCGCTTCGCCTTCCCGATCGAGATCGCCGACAACGGCGGCGCGGCCCTGCGCGTGCTCGCCCTCGGCATGGGCGCCTTCGCGATCCTCGGCATCACCTGCGCCGCGCTCACCAGCATCGAGCGCGAGGTGAGCGCCTTCGTGCTCACGACGCTCACCGTCGCGCTGGTGGTGACCGGCTGCTACGTCCTCATCCCCCGCGCCGCCTTCGGCCCCGAGATGCTCTTGCGCTCGGCGCTGGCGACCTCGGTCGCCCTCGCCACCGCCGCCACCGCCGCCGGCTTCTATCTCCGCGCCGTCGCCGGGGCCTTCGTCGCGCCCCTCACCCTCCTCCGCGTCGTCGCCGCCACCGCCGCCGCCATCGCCGCCGGCTCGCGCCTGCCCTGGCTCGGCAAGCCCGCCGTCCTGCTCGAGGTCGGCGCGGTCGCCATCGTTTACGTGCTCGTGCTGGTGGTGACCGGCGAGCTGAGCCGCGCCGATCTCGGGACGGTGCGCCGAGCGCTCGGCCGCAAGAGCTGAGCTGCTGTCTCCAGGTCAGCCCGGCGGAAGCCGGGCTTTCGCACTCGCTGGCTCCTGAGACGGCAGCGCCCGCCCGCAGCCGAGGCCCCAACAACCTGCACGGCCCCGCCCTTCAGGCGGGGTCTGGAGAGGTGGCTGCATGGTGGCAACCACACCTGCAGACCAGCCCTTCCCGAGCTATCATCCGCGCCCCCCACATGGCCCACCAGTTCGTCTTCACCATGCAGGACCTCCGCAAGGTCCACCCTCCGAACAAGGAGGTCCTCAAGGGCATCTGGCTGTCCTTCTACCCCGGCGCCAAGATCGGCGTCCTCGGCGCCAACGGCTCGGGCAAGAGCACCCTCTTGCGCATCATGGCCGGCGTCGAGAAGGAGTTCGGCGGCGAGGCCAAGCCCGCCGACGGGCTGAAGATCGGCTACCTCGCGCAGGAGCCGCAGCTCGTGCCCGGCAAGAGCGTGCAGGAGCAGGTCGAGCTCGCCGTCGCGCCCACGCGCGCGCTCATGACCCGCTTCGAGGAGATCGGGGTCAAGCTCGGCGAGGACCCGCCCGACATGGACAAGCTCCTCGAGGAGTACGCCGAGCTCCAGGACAAGATCGAGGCGGTGGGCGGCTGGGATCTCGACCGCGTGGTCGAGCGCGCCATGGACGCGCTCCGCCTCCCGCCCGGCGACGCCAACGTCGACACCCTCTCGGGCGGCGAGCGCCGCCGCGTCGCCCTCTGCCGGCTGCTCCTCGAGAAGCCGGACATGATGCTCCTCGACGAGCCGACCAACCACCTCGACGCCGAGAGCGTGGCCTGGCTCGAGCGCTTCCTCCACGAGTACCCGGGCACCGTCGTCGCGGTCACCCACGATCGCTACTTCCTCGACAACGTCGCCGGCTGGATCCTCGAGCTCGACCGCGGCGCCGGCTACCCGTTCGAGGGCAACTACTCCGCCTGGCTCGACCAGAAGAAGAAGCGCCTCGAGCTCGAGCAGAAGCAGGAGACCTCGCGCAAGAAGACCCTGGAGCGCGAGCTCGAGTGGGTGCGGATGGCCCCGCGCGCGCGCCAGGCCAAGAGCAAGGCCCGCCTCGCCGCCTACGAGACCCTGCTCGCCGAGGACAAGGCCAAGGAGGTCGAGCAGAACGAGATCTCGATCCCCGCCGGCAACCGCCTCGGCAACCTGGTGCTCGAGGCCGAGCACCTCGGCAAGGCGTTCGGCGATCGGCTCCTCATCGACGATCTCTCCTTCTCGCTCCCGCGCGGCGGCATCGTCGGCGTCATCGGCCCCAACGGCGCCGGCAAGACGACCCTGTTCCGGATGATCGTCGGCCAGGAGAAGCCCGACTCCGGCTCGCTCCGCCTCGGGGAGACGGTCGAGCTCGCCTACGTCGATCAGTCGCGCGACGCGCTCGATCCGACCAAGAGCGTCTGGCAGGAGATCTCGGGCGGACAGGACCGCCTCATGGTCGGCAAGCGCGAGGTCGCCTCGCGCGCCTACGTGGCGAGCTTCAACTTCGCCGGCTCCGACCAGCAGAAGAAGGTCGGCGATCTCTCGGGCGGCGAGCGCAACCGCGTGCACCTGGCCAAGCTCCTCCGCCGCGGCGGCAACGTGCTCCTGCTCGACGAGCCCACGAACGATCTCGACGTCGACACGCTGCGCTCGCTCGAGGAGGCGCTGCTCTCCTTCGCCGGCTGCGCCGTGGTCATCAGCCACGATCGCTGGTTCCTCGATCGCATCGCCACGCACATCCTCGCGTTCGAGGGCGACAGCAAGGTGGTGTGGTTCGAGGGCAACTACCAGGACTACGAGGCCGACCTGCTGCGCCGGAAGGGCGCAGACGCCAACGAGCCGCACCGGATTCGATACCGGAAGCTCGCCGATCGCTGACCCGCGTTCGGGGCAGCGGCCGTGCCAGCCGGTGGGGCACCTTCCCCGTTGCGAGCACCAGCCACCTCAGAACACCGGCCGTGAGGCCGGTGATCGTCGCGCGCCCGTCAGGGCGCGGACGGCACCGTCGCAGCTGAGATCGTTCTCTGCTGGTGAAGAGCTCGGCGTTCCAGGGCCAGGCGGCGTGGCTCCCTGCCGCGCGGCCCGCGCCCTTACGGGCGCGGCTCCGGTCACCGGCCTGACGGCCGGTGTTCTGAGTGGTGGTCGGGTTCTGAGTCGGTGGCCGGTGCTCCAAACCAAACCGATGCTGGCCGGTGCCCCGATCTGACGGCCGGTGCTCCACACCAGCCGACGCGCGGGCACTGAGGCTCGACAGTCCTCCGGGGAGACGGTAACTGTGGAGGATGCGCTTTGGCCGCCTTCTCCTCCCGCTCGCCTCGATCCCGCTGCTGGTCGCCTGCGGCCAGGATCCGGAGACGACGACCGGCTCCACGACCGGCACCTCTTCGACCACCGGCTCGAGCACGGGAGGGACGGGCGGCGGCGGCGGGAGCGCGGGGACGCCGCTGAAGATCATGGACTGGAACGTCCACAACTTCTTCGACGACAAGGACGATCCCGCGGTCCCGAACGCCACGGCGCAGACCTCGGGCGAGACGGTGAAGAGCACCGCCCAGTACGACGCCCAGCGGGCGGCGATCGCCACGATGATCGGCACCTACGATCCCGACATCATCGTCTTCGCCGAGGTGGAGAACGTCGGCGTGCTCGAGGACCTCAACGCCGATCTCGGCGACAAGTACGTCGACCTGCAGGTCCCGCAGGGCAACGACGCGCGCGGCGTCCACATCGCCGCGATGTCGAAGATCGCGTTCACCTCGGTCGTCTCGCACAAGGACGACAGCTTCCTGCTCGAGGGCACCGCCGGCCCGAACTACAAGTTCTCGCGCGACGCCCCGGAGTTTCACCTGACCTACGCCGGCCGCGACATCGTCCTCGTCGGCATCCACTTCCGCTCCAAGGGCCCGCCGGACGACGCCGACAAGCGCCTCGCCGAGGCGCAGCACACCCGCGCCATCGCCGACGGCCTCACCAGCGCCAACGCCGACCTCGGGCTCGTCATCCTCGGCGACGCCAACGACACGCCCGGCTCGTTCCCGGTCAACGCCCTCGTCGGCGCCGATCCCGACGTCTACAAAGACGCGCCGGACTCGGTGCCCTCGCCCCAGCGCTGGACCTACGACTACCAGGGCACGCTCGAGCTCATCGACCACCAGCTCTCGAACAAGGTCCTGGCGCCGATGCTCGACGAGGCCTCCGTGCAGATCCCCGACGGCCACATGATCGACGACCAGGAGGTCACCGATCACTCGCCGATCTTCGCCAAGTACGACATCCAGTAGCCCACCCCGAGGCGCGCTCCCGCCCCCGCACCACGTCCACGACGCGCCGGGACGATGGGGGCGCTCTCGAGAGAGGGGAGGAGGCGGACGGCGGGGTCTACGGGCAGAGCGCGCTCGTGACGAGCACGTCGTCGATGCTCCACGAGCCCACGTTCGCCACGTAGGTCGAGCCGACGCTGAAGCCCCACCGGATCTTCATGCTGGCATTCTTGTAGGCCGAGAGATTGTGGTTGATCGTCTGCCAGACGGCGTCGTTGATGCTCATCGCGCCCGATTGCCAGACCAGCACCCAGCTCGAGCCGTTCCAGACCTCGATCACATTGTTCATGTACGACCCGAAGTCGCTGCGCAGCCAGCGCCGGAACTTGAGGAACACGCCGGGGGCGGCCGACGTGTCGAACGCGGGGCTCGTCAGGTAGTAGTAGTCGTGGATGATCTTGTTCACCGAGCTCGTCGAGCAGCCGCCGATGATCACGCCGGCGACGCCGTTGTCGGCGGTCGCCGTGGTGTCGGTCCCCGGATCGGCGCAGGACCACACCGGGCCCACCGTGGCCGGCGCGATCTGCCACTCGGTGCCGAGCGTCCAGCCGGCGTTGTTGTTCGCGAAAGGCTCGCTCAGGTAAGTGACCCACCCGCCGCAGACGAGCGCGCCGTTCACGCACTGGCTGGTCCCGCCGCAGCCGCACGGGCCGGCGCCCGGGTTGCCGTCGTCGACCTGGCCATCGCAGTCGTCGTCGAGGCCGTTGCAGCTCTCGGGTGAGCCGAGCGTCGAAGGCACGCACACCAGCGCGCCGCCGGTGCAGACCTGGACGCCCGCCGAGCAGACGCCGGGCTGGCCCGTGACGCACGCGCCGCCGCCGCCGGCGTTGGACTCGTCGATCTGGCCGTCGCAATCGTTGTCGAGCGAGTCGCAGAGCTCGTTCGAGGCCGGGGTGATCGGGAAGCAGTCGAGGGTGCCGCCCTGGCAGCTGATCGCCCCCGCCGAGCAGACGCCCTGGTAGCCGGTGGAGCAGCTCCCGCCGGTGCCGGGGATGTCCTCGTCGACGGTGCCGTCGCAGTCGTTGTCCACGCCGTCGCAGGTCTCGCTCGACGGCAACAGGTTGGGCACGCAGGCCGCCGCGCCGGCGACGCACTGGAGGGTGCCGCCGGCGCACGCGCCGGGGACGCCCGAGGCGCACGCCGAGCCCTGGTTTGGGAACGACTCGTCGGTCTGGCCGTCGCAGTCGTTGTCGATGCCGTCGCAAGCCTCGCTCGAGGGCAGACCCGGCATGCACGAGGGCACCTCACCGTCGACGCAGCCCTCGACCACCGTCGCGCAGCCGCCGACGCCGCAGACGAAGGGCGCGATGTCCTCATCGGTCTCGCCGTCGCAGTCGTCGTCCTGCTCGTCGCAGCTCTCCGAGCTCGGCAGGATGTCGCCGCTGCAGGCGCCCCAGGTGTGCGTCGCCGGATCGCAGCCCTGCATCCCGGCCGCGCAGTTGCCGACGCCCTCCGTGCCCGCGGGGCCCGAGTAACAGGTCTGCGTATCGCCGACCTGACAACCGCACGCCTCGTCGACCTGCCCGTCGCAGTCGTCGTCGAGCCCGTTGCCGCAGACCTCGTCGACCGGCACGCAGGCCTGGCCGCCGCTGCCCCCGGTCCCGGTCCCGCCCCCGGTGCCGCCTCCCCCGATGGCGGTGGTGCCGCTTCCGGTCTCGTCACCGCTGCCGTTCGCGTTGGTGAAGCCGAGCGTATCCGAGCTGCCTCCGCAGCCGCTTGTGTGAAGAGACAGCCCGGCGATGCCCAAAAGGGTGGCTCCGATCACGACGCGCATGATTGACCTCCTCGCCCGTGGACCCGGGGTCGAAACGGCCCCGAATCGGTCCCGTTTTCGCGGCACGGTCCCACGCAGCGTAGGACGCACCGCGCCGCGCGAGCTTGACGCAGCGCTATGGAACGGAGGCCGCCTCCCCCTGCGAGCCCGCAAGGGGAGAGGGGCCGGAAAGGAGGTCTGTAGGGGAGGCTAGCGGAGGACCGTCAGGCTACGGGCAGGCGACGCTCGTCACGGTGACGTCGTCGACGCTCCACGATCCCTCGGTGAACACGCCGGTCGATCCGATGTTGAAGCCCCACCGGATCTGCATGTTGGCGTTCTTGTAGGCCGACAGGTCGTGGTTGATGGTCTGCCAGGCGGCGTCGTGGATGCCCGTCGCGCCGGACTGCCAGACCAGCACCCAGCTCGAGCCGTTCCAGACCTCGATCACGTTGTTCATGTACGGCGTGTAGTCGCTGTGCAGGATGCGCCGGAACTTGAGGAACACGCCGGGCGCCGCCGCCGTGTTCATCACCGGGCTCGTCAGGTAGTAGTAGCCGTGCACCGTCTTGCTCACCGAGCTCGTCGAGCAGCCGCCGATGACCACGCCGGCGAGCCCGTTGTCGGCCGTGGGCGTCGTGTCGGTGGCCGGATCGGCGCAGTTGCCCGCGGGGCCTCCGACGGCGGGCCCGATCTGCCACTCGGTCCCGAGCGTCCAGCCGGCGTTGTTGTTCGCGAACGTCTCGTAGAGGTAGGTGACCGGGCCGCCGGCGCAGACGATGGATCCGTTCTGGCACTGGTTGGTGCCGCCGCAGCCGCAGGCGCCGCCGCCGCCGGGGTTGTTCTCGTCGACCTGACCGTCGCAATTGTCGTCGAGGCCGTTGCAGGTCTCGGGCGAGCCGAGCGCGTTCGGCGTGCACAGCAGCGCTCCGTTCGTGCAGATCTCGGTGCCGGCCGCGCACACGCCGGGCAGGCCGGTCATGCACGCCGCGCCGCCGTCGGGGTTGCCCTCGTCGGTCTGGCCGTCGCAGTCGTTGTCGAGGCCGTCACAGACCTCGTTCGAGGCCGGGGTGATCGAGTAGCAGTCGATCGAGCCGTTCTGGCAGCTGATGGTGCCCGCAGAGCAGACGCCCGGGTAGCCGGTGGAGCAGTTGCCTCCGGTGCCGGGGATGTTGTTGTCGGGCGTGCCGTCGCAGTCGTTGTCGACGCCGTCGCAGGTCTCGTTCGTCGGCATCAGGTTCTGCACGCACGTCTCGACGCCGACGAGGCACTGGTAGACGCCGGCGGCGCAGGCGCCGGGGATGCCCGAGTCGCAGGCCAGGCCCGCGTTGGGGAACGACTCGTCGGTGAGCTGATCGCAGTCGTTGTCGATGCCGTCGCAGATCTCGACCGAGGGCTGCCCGGGGACGCAGGTCGGGACGGCGCCGTTGGCGCAGCCCGCGACCATCGCCGCGCAGGCGCCGACGCCGCAGAGGATGGGCGCGATGCCCTGATCGATCTCGCCGTCGCAGTCGTCGTCCTCGGCGTTGCAGTCCTCGGAGCTCGCCGGGAGGACGTCGCCGCTGCAGGCGCCCCAGGTGTGCGTGGAGGGATCGCAGGCCTGCACGCCGGCCGCGCACTTGCCGACGCCCTCGGTGCCCGCGGGGCCCGAGTAGCAGGGCTGCGTGTCGCCGGCCTGGCAGTCGCAGGTCTCGTCGACCTGTCCGTCGCAGTCGTCGTCGAGGCCGTTGCCGCAGACCTCGTCGGTGGGCACGCAGGCCTCGCCGCCCGATCCGCCGGTGCCGGTGCCCGTCGTGCTGGTGCCGTTCTCACCGCCCTGGTTGCCGGTGCCGCCGGTGAACCCGCTCGTGTCCGTGTTGCTCGCGCAGCCCACCGCCTGAAACGCCAACCCCGTCAGGGCCACCACGGTGGCTCCGATCACGACGCGCATGATCCTCCTCCAGTTACGACGCCGGGGCGCTCGATCCGACCCGGAAAGTGATTTCGGCATACTCGCACGGTTTCACGCGTCCGGTAAAGGCAGGTCCGGCGCGAAGCTGCCGGAAACGCGCGCGAGGCCGAGGTCGCGGCTAGACTTCCCCGATGGCGCGGCGTGAGCGGCGGAGGTGGCGCCCCCGGCGGGACTGGGGCCGCGGGCTCGCGCTCGCCCTCTGCCTCGTGTTCGCGCTGATCGGCGCCATCCCCCTCGGCCTCGGCTTCCTGGTGCGGACCGGTCCGGTCCGGGCCTGGGCGGCGCGCGAGACCTCGGCCGTGCTCGCGCGCGAGCTCGGCGTCGGCGCCCGCTACGAGGTCCACGTCCAGGCCTGGCCGATGATGATCGCCCTCGACGACGTGGTCGTCGACGCCTCGGACGGCGGGAGCCCCTTCCTCGAGGTCGAGCGGGCCAGCATCCGCCCGCGGCCCTTCTCGCTCCTCGCCGGCGAGCTCGACGTGGGCGACGTGGAGATCGTCGGGCCCCGGATCCGCGCCGTCGTCAGGGACGGGCAGCTCGCCAACCTGCGCTACCGCCTCCCCGAGAGCCAAGGCGGCGATGGCGAGGGGCCGCGGCGGGCGCCGTTCTCCTCGATCGCGATCACCGACGCCCACATCGACGCCACCGTCGACGGGCTGCACGTGGCCACGCGCGAGGTCGACATCGACGTCTCGGCCGAGCAGGACAGCGCCTTCGAGGTGGCCCTGCGCGCCGGCTCGACCACCGTCGTCCACACCCACCCGATGAAGGGGCGCGAGGACCACGACGACGCCGTCGACGAGGACGTGGTCTGCCGCCTCGACGCCCGCGTCCGCGTCGAGCCGGGCGGCGTGACGGTCCGCCGCCTCACGCTCCTCGGCTCCGCCGACTTCGATCCGGATCCCGGCACGGCGCCGTCGTGCTCGCTCGCGGAGGGCGACTGGCGCGCGGTCGAGGTGCGCCTCGGCGCGGTGCGCGTGGGCCTCCCCGCCGAGGGCCTCCCCACCGTGAGCGGCCGCGTGCGCGCCCGGCTGCCGGTGCCGCTCGCCCATCGCTTCGTGAAGCTGCCCCACGCCTCGGGCGCGATCGATCTCGACGCCGAGGTGGACTTCGACGGGCGCACCAAGCTGCCGCGCGTCACCGGCAAGCTCACCACCTTCGAACCCGGCATCGACGGCAAGGTGTTCTCGGCGAGGCTCGACGCCGACCTCTCCATCGCCGCCGACGTGATCCGCCTGTCCAAGATCGAGGCGCGCTGGGCCGACGGCCTGGTCTCGATCGCCGAGGCCAAGGTCGAGCCCTTCGCCAAGGGCATCCCCATCCACGCCGGCCCCGTCGAGATCCGCGGCATCGAGTTCGCCGGGCTGATGCGCGATCTCGGCGTCCACCCCCAGGCGCACGTGGGGATGACGCTGCGCGAGGCGCACCTCGATCACTTCGGCGGCACCGCCGATCCGCTCCGCCTCGAGGGCCCGCTCCAGGTCCACTGCAAGAACTTCGAGGTCTTCGACCGCCCCACGACCGATCCGGCGCGCAACCACATGGTCGGCGTGAAGGAGGGGACGCTGCGCGGCAGCTTCCAGGTGAAGGAGAACGCCGTCGTCTTCCAGGGCTTCTCCATCGACACGCCGCGCTCGCACCTGCTCACCACCGTGGTGCTCGATCTGCGCGAGGTGCTCGACATCGAGGTCGCCGAGGGCTCGCACGTCGAGCTCGACGATCTCTCGCCGCTCGCCAGCGTCCCCCTGTCCGGGATGATGACGCTGAAGGCCAACGCCCACGGCGCCTTCGACCACCCGCTCATCAAGGGCGAGATCGCGGTGAAGGACTTCCACTTCGGCGGCTTCCCGGTCGGCGAGATCGAGAAGGCCAACGTGGCCTTCGAGCCGCTGGTGCTCACGTTCACCGAGGCGCGCATCCGCCACAACACGAGCCGCGCGAAAGCGACGACCGCGCGCATCGCCTTCGACGAGGGCCCCGATGTGCTCGTCGACGCCGACATCGACACCCGCGAGGCGCCCGGCATGGGCCTGCGCGACTTCTTCGAGATCTTCCACTTCGAGAAGGACCCGCGCTTCGAGGAGATCTCCGGCCGCGCGAGCGGCACCGCGCGGGTGCACTACGCGCTCGGCGGGCGCGAGGACAAGTGCGGCGGCGGCTACCTCGACGTCAAATCGCAGATGAAGCTCGCCGACGTGCGCCTCTACGGCGAGCGCTACGACGACGGCGCGCTCGACATGGACTTCGTCTGGGACGACCAGGCCGCCGGCGACGCGGGGATGGTGGTCGACATTCGCTCGGCCTCGCTGCGCAAGGGCGCCGGCACCATCCTCGCGAGCGGCAACATCCGCCACGGCGGCGTGGTGCGCGCCGACGCCATCGCCAGCGGCATCCCCATCGAGCGCTTCGACGCCTTCGGCCCGGCCGCCAAGATGTTCGACGGCTCGGTGTCGATGGTGGCGAGCGTGAGCGGGACGCTCGCGCAGCTCGAGACGCTCGCCGACGTCAACGTCTCGCGGGTGCGCATCGGCCCCGACAGCCTCCCGCCCTCGCGCTTCCGCCTCGCCCTCGAGCCCAACGGCCAGCCGCCGCGGGTGCTCGGCAAGACGCGCTGCCAGAACATCCGCACCGCGCCCTTCGATCGTGCCGAGTATGACCGCGATCTCTCGGCGGGGCTCTACCGCGTCAACGGCGAGCTCTTCGGCGGCCAGATCGCGCTCGACAACGTCACCATGACCCAGCAGCGCCACAAGGTGGTCGCCGGCAAGGCCACGGTCGCGGGGCTCGATCTCGGCACGCTCGCGAACCTCATCCCCGGCGTGGCCTTCGCCGGCAGCGCGCCCAAGGGCTCGCTCTCGGCCGCGATCGACGTGAAGGCCCTCCCGCTCGACGATCCGAAGAAGAGCGAGATCGCGGTCTCGCTCACCAAGGTGAGCGTCGCCCGCGACGGGCACGCCGTCGAGCTCGCCGAGCCGAGCGGCCCGATCGAGCTCCGCGGCGACGAGCTCACCGTCCCCGATCTGCGCCTCAAGGCGCGCTCGAGCTCGGGGCTGGGCGCGGTGTTCGTCGCCGGGGGCGCGGTGCACAAGGTGATGAGCGCGCCCGACCTCGATCTCGGCGTCCGCGTCGAGCCGGTCGAGCTCTCGCGCCTCTCGGCCGATCTCGCGCAGGTCGCGCGCGCCAGCGGGACCGCCGACGCGACCCTGCGCGTGACCGGGTCGCCCTCGGCGCCGCGCTACAAGGGCGAGGCGCACGTGCGCAAGGGCGAGCTCGATCTCAAGGATCCGCGCCTGTCGTTCGATCAGATCGACGTCGACGTCGTGATCGGCGGCGGCGACGTGAGGGTGACGCGCGCCGTCGCCCACGTCGGCGGCGGCACCGTCTCGATGACGGCGCGCATGCCGGTGCGCGGGCTCGAGGTCGGCACGGCGACGGCGACGGTGGCGGCGCGCGGCGTGAAGCTCAACGTCGCCGACGGCGTCGAGATCACCACCAACGCCGATCTCGACGCGACCTTCCTCCCCGGCGCCGAGGGCGAGGGCGAAGGCAAGAACCTGCCCTCGGTGACCGGCGAGGTGTCGCTCACCTCCTTCAGCTACACGCGCCCGATCGCGATGAGCGTGAGCCTCGACCAGCTCACCGGCAAGGCGCAGCGGACCCAGGTCGACGCCTACAACCCGGCCGACGACGTGGTCCGCTTCAACGTGAACGTGAGCTCGCCCAAGCCGCTGCGCTTCACCAACAACCTGGTGGACATGCAGCTCGAGGTCTCGCCGCCCGGCCTCGTGCTCTCGGGGACCAACCAGCGCTTCGGGGCGCGGGGCATGCTCCGGATCCTGCCCGAGTCGAAGCTCCAGCTCCGCAGCAGCGAGTTCGAGGTCCGCGAGGGCTACGTGCGCTTCGACGATCCCTCGCGCATCGCGCCCAAGGTCGACGTGCGCGCCCAGACCGAGTACCGCCGCTACGCCTCGGCGGCCCCGAGCGCGGCCGAAGGCGCCGGCGACACCGGCTCGGCGGGCACGAGCGGACAGTGGCGCATCAACCTGCACGCCCACGGCGACGCCGACGATCTCAAGGTGGCGCTGAGCAGCGATCCGCCGCTCGGCCAGGAGGACATCCTCCTCCTGCTGACGCTGGGGATGACGCGCGCCGAGATCGACCGCGGCCTGGCGAGCTCGCTCGGCGAGACGGTGGGCCTCGAGGCGCTCTCCTCGCTGACGGGAGCCGACAAGGCGGTGAAGACGATCGTGCCGCTCATCGACGAGTTCCGCTTCGGCACCGCCTACTCTTCGCGCACCGGACGCAGCGAGCCCACGGTGACGCTCGGCAAGCGGATCACCGACGACGTCCGCGCCAACGTGACCACCGGCATCACCGAGAACCGCGAGGTCCGGTCGAGCATCGAGTGGCGCCTCAACAAGCGCGTCAGCGTGCAGGGCTCGTACGACAACGTGAACGACGTCTCGAGCTCGCTGGTCGGCAACGTGGGCGTCGATCTCCGCTGGCGCCTCGAGTTCGAGTGACCGGGGCGCCCGGGGCGCCGGGGCGAGTCGAACAAGGCGCCCGGGGCGCCCGGGGCGCCGCGGCGAGTCGAACAAAGCACCATGGCCGGCGAGGCGGTCCTCCTGGTAACCGGGGGGAGCGGCGGTGTCGCCGCGTGTCTCCCTGAACGCCGCCAGGCGGAGCCCGCCCATGAACCTCCCCTCCCCCGCTCGAACGTCGTCCGTCCTGCCCTGGCTCCGCCGGAGCGCTCTCGCCGTCGCGCTCGCCGCCGGAGCCGTGGCAGCGCTGGGCCCCGGGTGCGGACCGACGGAGCGCTGCGACGAGTACGAGGCCGCGCAGTGCCCTGCCGGCCAGCACGCCTTCCCCGAGGAGAAGTCGAGCTGCCTGAGCAAGTACGAGGGGACCTGCGACAGCGAATGGGCCGACTACGTCGACTGCTGGATCGAGGACCCGACCTGCATCGACGACCAGAGCGGGCAGTTCGTGCACTCGAGCGCGTGCTCCATCACGGAGTACGCCGCGTGCGAGTGCGACTACGAGAACGACTTCGGCCCCTCGCCCTGGTGCGGCTTGTAGGCCCGCCCCCGAGGCCGGCCGCGCGCGCCGCGCTCAGGCGGCGGGCTCCTCGGCGGGCACGGGCTCGCCGCGCGGCGACAGGGCCCGGACGCGGCGGAACAGGACCGGGAAGACGATCGAGACCAGGACGGCCACGAGGACGAAGCTCGCCTCCCGGCGCGGGCTGATGAGGCCGAGCTCGCGGCCGATGGCGGCGATGGCGACGACGAGCGTGAGCGGGGCGGCGAGGAGGCAGCCGGAGGCGATCCGATCGACGAGGCCGAGCTCGCGGGGCGCGAAGGCGAGCGCCGGCACGAGCTTCACGACCGCGGCGATCGCCACGAGCACCAGCGCGTCGCGCACGGCGGCGAGATCGAGCAGCTCGGGCGCGAAGCGGACGCCCACGACCACGAAGAACACCGGGATGAACAGGCCGTGGCCGAGCGCCGCGATCTTGTCCTCGAGGGCGCGCTTCTCGTGGAGCACGATGCTGACCAGCGCGCCGGCGAGGAAGGCGCCGAGGATCGCCTCGACGCCGAGGATCGCCGCCATGACGACGAAGCCGAGCATCACCAGCAGCCCGACCCGGACGCCGAGCTCGGCGACGTCGTGGTGGCGCACGAGCCTGCGGAACGGGCCCGGGTGCCACCACACGAGCGCGCGCGCCCAGCGGACGGCGAGGCCCGAGACCGCGAAGAGGAGGGCGATCTTCGCGAGGCGGACGAGCTTGCCGGCGAGCGCCTCGTCGCCGGCGAAGATCTCGAGGCCGGTGACCGCGAGGATGGACGCGAACTCGCCGAGCGACACCGTCAGCACCACGTGCCTGCCGAGGGGCTGCCGGACGGCGCCGCTCTCGTGGAGGACGGCGAGCGGCATGCCCACGCTCATCGCCGAGAGGACCAGCACCTCGACCGGGCGCAGGCCGAACGCGGCGCCGAACGCCGCCGCGATGGCGAAGCAGCCCGCCACGGTGAGCACCGGGGAGACCAGGACGCGCGCCCCGGCGCGGCGGAGGCCGGCGAAGTCGATCTCCATCCCGGCGACGAACATGAGGACGAGGAAGCCGAGCTCGGACACGAAGGCGACCGTCGGGGTCTCGCGCACCCAGCCGATGCCGGCCGGCCCGGCGCCGATGCCGGCGAGGATGAGCACGACGGCCGCGGGCAGGCGGAGGCGTACGGCGGTCATCGGGCCCACGACGGTCAGGGCCACGAGGAGGAAGAGGGCGGGGAGATCGTCGTGCAGGCTCATGACGGCGGCGCCGAGGTGCAGACGAGGACCGAGCACGGGGCGGCGCGCACCAGGCGCAGCGCCAGATCGGGAGCGGCGTAGCTGTCGCGCGCCGTCCTCCTGCGCGCGATGACGCAGAGGTCGGCGGGCGTGGTCGCCTTCGCCCACTCGGCGATGGGGTTGCCCTCGCGCCGGACCACCTGGGCGGTCATCCCGTGGAGGCGCGCGCGGTGCTCCATGGTCTCGACGAGCGCGTCGGTGGCGGAGCTCGGAGATCCGAGGTAGCCGGGGAGCTGCACGCGCAGGACGCAGAACGGCACCGCGAACATCCGCGCCAGGTCGAGCGCCACCTCGGCGATCGCCGGCTCCGCCGTCCCCTCCGAGAGCGCGCAGACGATGCGGTCGTAGTGCGGCGTGCCCTTGGGAAAGAGCACCGGCACGCCGAGATCGTTGCAGAGCATCGCCTCGCGGCCGCCGCGGCCCAGCACCGCGTCGAGGACGCGCCGCGGGGCCTGGCGCAGGACGACGACGCCCGGGTGCTTGCTCTTGACCTGCGCGATCTGCTCGGTGAGCGACTCGCCCTGGAGCGGCGCGTCCTCGAAGATCTTGGTCTGGACCGCGCCCTCGGCGTGGCCTTCGACGAGCTCGTCCTCGAGGACGGTCTGGTCGGGCGTGGCGCCGGGGTGGAGCCGCACCAGGCGACGGGCGCGCGTCTTGATGGTCAGGACCTCCGCCTCTTGCTCGACGCCGCGATCGCGCCCGCCGGGCAGGTAGACGACCACGTTCGGGCCGTGCAGGAGCGGGAACGTGGGCAGCCCGACGCGCAGGCTCTCGGCGACGTGCGCGAGGATCTGCGGATCGCCCACGATGAGGACGCTGTCCTCGGCCTGGATGGTGGTCGCTCCGGTCGGGAGCACGAGCTCGTCCTTCCGGTAGATCGCGGCGACGCGCCACGCGTCGGCGCGCAGCTGCGACAGGGGGACGCCGATCGCCGGCGAGCTCGGCAGCACGCGGAACTCGAGGATCTCGCCCCGCCCGGAGCCGACCTTCGTCGCCATCGCGACCCCGACGTGCTGGATCGCGCGCTGCACGACCTGCCCCAGCACGTGCGCCTTGACCACGGCCTGCGCGCCCAGCTGCTCGCAGCGCGACGCGGTCGCCGCGGTGTTGACGATCGCCACGATCGGCTTGAACCCGAGCTCTGCGCCGAGGCGGCAGACCTCGAGGCTGGCGCGGTCGTCGCCGGTGACCACGACGAGCGTCGTCGGGGTCTTCGCCTCTCCGCGCACGTCCTCGAGCACGAGCCGCGACGTGGCGTCGCCGGCGTGCCTGGTGATCGGGTACGCGGGCTCGGCCGCGCGGGCGCCGGCCGGATCGGCGGCGAGGAGCTCGAGCGCGGCGGGCGACGAGTCGACCACGGTCACGTGCGCCATGCGAGCGAGCAGGGGGACGATGGAGGCCGACGACCGCCCTGCACCGACGACCACGATTCTCTCCATCATCGGGCCGCGCAGCATAGCCGGTCCCGCGCCGCGCAGCGCCCGGGGAGCCCGGCCGTGGCGCGCCACCCCGAGGTCCCCCGGTGCGCTTTACCTCCTCGGCGCGCACCCACTATGCTGCGCGCCATCGCTCGCGCGCTGATCGCGGTTCTCTGCGCCCTCCTGGTGGCGACCCTCCCCTCGCGGGGGCGCGCGCAGGAGCCGGAGCGAGCGCCCCCCGCAGCTGCCAGCGCGGGCCCCGCCGCGCCCGGCGCGGGCGCCGCCGCTCCGCCGGTGCTCGCGGGCGAGGCGCACCTCTTCGGCGCCGACGTCCCCGAGCTCGACGCCCCGCCCGATCTCGGCGACCTCGCCGGCAAGCCGATCCGCCGGATCGAGGTGGTGAGCGTGGGCGGCCGGTGGGCGAGCTCCCCCACCCTCACCAGCGTCCGCCTCGGCGAGCCGCTCAGCCTCGAGGCGGCGCGGCGCGCGATGCGCGAGCTGCTCGCCACGGGCGGCTTCGCGCGCGCCACGGTCGACGCCCGGCCCGAGGGCGACGGCGCGGCGCTGCTGGTCCGCGCGCTCCCGCGGCGCACCATCGCCACCATCCAGATGAGCGGCGGCGCGCTCGATCGCGCCGACACCCTCCAGGCCGCCGACGTCGCCGAGGGCGGCGAGATCACCGCGCCGATGCTGGAGACGATCGCCGCCCGGATCCGCTCCTTCTATGCGAGCCACGGCTTCACCGCGGCCGACGTCACCGCCGACACCGCCGACACCGACGACCGGACGAGGGTGGTGCTCTCGATCGAGATCGAGGCCGGCGCCCCGCGCACCATCAGCCAGCGGGTCTTCGTCGTCGAGCCGCGCGCCGACGCCGAGATCGGCGATCTGAAGACGCGCTACCGCGTCGGCTCGGGCGACCGCGTCGACGAGGCGGCGCTCGCCGAGGCCGATCGCGATCTCACCGAGGAGCTGCGCAAGAAGGCGTTCTACCGCGCCGACGTCCGCCACGCGCTCCGCCACGTGGGCCCGCTCAGCTACCTCTACGTCTACCTCCGGCCGGGGCCGCGCATCGTGCCGGTCTTCGACGGCAACCGCGCCGTCTCGAGCGAGGACCTCGAGGACGCGCTCGGCCTCGAGAAGCCCGACCAATGGAAGCCCGGCGAGCTCGCGCCGCGCATCCGGATCTTCTACGAGAGCCGCGGCTTCCTCGACGCCGAGGTCACCGCGGTCGAGCGCGGCGCGCCGGAGGAGCCGGTGCACTACATGGCGTTCACCATCCGCGAGCACGCCCAGGTGCGCGTGGTGCGGCGGGTGTTCCCCTGCCTCGGCCCGCCGATGACCGCCGACGAGGTGGGCAAGGAGATCGAGAGCTTCCTCGAGGAGGAGCTGCCGAGCGACGACGTCTCGCTGCCCGATCCGCGCTCGGTCGGGCGCATCTTCGGCCCCACCGAAGGCTCGGGCGGCCGGGCCGCGGCGCTCGATCTCAACCCGGCCATGACCTACGCGCCCGAGACCTACGATCGCGCGCTCAAGCACCTGCGCGATCTCTTCGCGAGCAAGGGCTACCTCAACGCCGTCGTCGGGCCGGTCACGGTGATGCGCGCGACCTGCTCGCCGCGCTCGCCGGCGGGTCGCTGCATCCCCATGCCGCCGCCGGCGCGCGTCGTGGCCCAGTGCAAGAAGGACGCGCTCGGCCTGCCCGTCCCCGAGCCCGAGGTCCCCGAGGGGATGATGTGCAAGCCGGATCCCAAGCGCGGCATCGAGTGCGCGCCCGAGATCACGCTGCGCATCCCGGTGCACCTCGGCCCGCAGACGACGCTCTACGACCTCGCCTTCGAGGGCAACCGCTCGTTCACCGAGGCGCGCCTGGGCACGGTCACCGAGCTCACCCTCGGCGGACCGCTCTCGAACGTGGAGCTCGAGGCGGCGCGCCTCCGCGTCCTCGACCTCTACAAGGACTTCGGCTTCGCCTACGCCGAGGTGCGCACCGCGATCGACACCTCGCCCGACCGGACGCGCGCGCGGGTGCGCTTCCTCGTGACCGAGCGCGATCCGGTCACCGTCACCGGCTTCGTGGTCAGCGGCAACGTGCGCACCGACGAGGGGCTGATCCTCGGGCGCGTGGCGTTGCGCAAGGACCGCCCCTACCGCCAGGACCTGGTGCGCCTCACCGAGGAGCGCATCGCCACGCTGGGCACCTTCTCGAGCGTCACCGTCGGCCTCGAGGACCCGGAGGTGCCACAGAAGAACAAGCGGGTGGTGATCAAGGTCGTCGAGCAGATGCCGCAGTACCTCGATCCGCTCATCGGCTTCTCGACCGGTGAGGGCCTCCGCTTCGGCTTCGAGTACGGCCACCGCAACATCGCCGGGCTGGCCATCAGCTTCACCCTGCGCGTGCAGCTCGGCTTCCTCTTCGACTTCATGATCCTCGATGCCGACGCGCGCGCGAACTACGACAAGCTGACGCGCGGCACCTCGCGCCTGGAGCGGCGCGACTCGGCGACCATCGCGTTCCCCGAGATCGGGCTCGGCCCGCTCATCAGCCTGGCCTTCGACGCCATCGACCTCAACGATCTGCAGCGCGACTTCCGGGTGGAGAAGCAGACGGTGATCCCGACCTTCACCTATCGGCCGCGGCGCCAGATCGCGACGCAGCTCGGCGCTTCGGTCGAGTACAACGACGTCGAGATCTTCAGGGCCGAGAGCGGCTTCGCCGGCGTGCCCGCCTTCCTGCGCGCGCCGCAGGGCTGCACCTTCGTGCTCGGCCAGCGCCTCAGCGTCTCGTGGGACCGGCGCGACACGCCGCTCGCCGCGACCAAGGGCACGTTCGTGGCGATCGGCACCGAGCACGTGAACGCGTTCCCGGCGGGGACGTGCCACGACGTCGACGCGACCATCAAGAGCCACTTCCTCCGCCTCACCGGCCGCGTCGCGGGCTACATCCGCCTCACCCCCAAGGGCACCGCCCTCGCCCTGAGCCTCGCCGGCGGCTACAACCTGCAGCTCGACGCCGACAGCCAGACCTACCCCGACCGCCTCTTCTTCCTCGGAGGCGTCGACTCGATCCGCGCCTTCCTGTCCGACTCGCTCGTCCCCGAGGACGTGGCCCAGCGGATCCTCAACGACGACAACCTCACCATCAAGGACGTCATCATCCGCGGCGGCGACGTGGCCCTGAACCCGCGCGTGGAGCTCCGCGTCCCGCTGAACGACACCTTCCAGCTCGGCCTCTTCCTCGACGCCGGCAACCTCTGGCTCGATCCGAGCGAGATCGATCTCCTGGCGCTGCGGATCGGGCCGGGCGCCGGGCTCCGGATCTCGACGCCGATCGGGCCGCTCGCGCTCGACTACGGGTTCAACGTGATCCGCCGCGACTGGGAAGAGGACCCGGGGGCCTTCCACTTCTCGATCGGGCTGTTCTGACTCCGTTACTTCGCGTCCGTCGCGCACCGGAAGCCGATGGCGTGGTTGTACGTGTCCGGATCGGTCTTCCAGCGCCAGGCGGGCTTGGCCCACTCGGGGCGCGAGCTCGCGAAGTCGCCTCCGCGCACCACGCGGGCCTTTCCTTCGGCGGGGCCCTTCGGGTCGGATTGCGCCTCGCTCGGGTAGGGCGCGTACCAGTCGGCGGTCCACTCCCAGACGTTGCCGGCCAGGTCGAGGACGCCGTCCGCCGAGGCGCCGCCGGGGAACGAGCCCACCGGGGCGGTCGCCTCGAAGCCGTCGTCGTCGGGGTACATCGTCTGCTTGGGGTCGCCGTTGGCCTCGCCCCACTTCGCGCACTCCTTGCCGCAGCCGTTGAGGCGCTTCGGGGTCGGGGGATCGTCGCCCCAGGGGTACATGCGCTGGCCGGTGCCGCGCGCGGCGTACTCCCACTCGGCCTCGGTCGGGAGGCGGCCGCCGCGCTTCTTGCAGAAGTTGTCGGCCATCGACCAGGCGACGCAGTTGATCGGGTGCGGGCCGCGCTCGCTCTTGCCGCCGTTGCAGAGCGGCGAGTAGCGCTTCTTCTGGGCGTCGGTGATGCTCGGCCAGCTCACGTTGTCGAGCGGGCGCTCGCACTCGTGCTTCTCGGCGAAGCAGGCGTCGTAGGCCGCGGTGGTGACCTCGGTCTTGTCCATGCAGAACGTCGAGACGAGGACCTCGTGCGGGGGCTTGGCGTCGTCGCCGAGGTCGCGCGCGCCCATGAACATCTTGCCGCCCTTCACCAGCGCCATGCCGTCGGGGCAGGTCGTGCCCTCCTTCTTCACGGCGGCGGCGGCGCTCGTCGCGGGGGCCGCGCCGGTCGAGGCCTCCACCGGGCGCGGAGCCGAGGGGACCGACGGGATCGGCGGCGGCGCCATCGGGTTGACGACGAACCAGCCGACGCCGGCGAGGACGAGCACGGCCGGGATCGCGAGCCACGCCTTGGAGCCGCCGCGCGGCGCGGGCGCAGGCGCGACGGGCGCCGCCGCGCTGATCGCGGCCGAGGCGTTCGTGGTCGCGCCGAGCGGCGAGACGTCGCCGGCGGGCCCCGACTTCACGACGGCCGCGCGCGGCGCATCGGCGACGGGGGCGGTCGCCCCGAAGGCCGCGGGCTCGGCCGTGATCGGCGCCGTGCCCCCGTGGACCGTGAGCTGCCCGCGCGCGGTGCCGGGCGCCACGAGCGCGGCGAACGCCGCGGAGGCCGCGCCGGCGTCCTGGAAGCGCGCGTCGATGTCGCGGTGGACGCACTTCGCGAACCAGCCGTCGAAGCCCGGCGGGAGGAGCTCGGCCACCCCGAGGACGGCCGCGCGCTCGCTCGCGGGCGGGATGGCATCGACGACGATCTCGCGCAGCAGCATCGGCAGCGAGCCGTCGATCTCCAACCAGAAGTCCTTGCCGGTGAGGAGCTTGAACGTGATGAGCCCGAGGGCCCAGACGTCGGTCGCCGGGCTGATGCGGCCCTTGCGATCGGTCTGCTCGGGCGACATGAAGAGCGGCGTCCCGAGCGGCTGCGTGCCCGTCTTCTGGCTCTCGGCGACGAGCTTGGCGATGCCGAAGTCGAGCACCTTGGCGGTGAACGAGGCGTCGCGCCGCTTCGAGGCGGCGAGGAAGATGTTCTCCGGCTTGAGATCGCGGTGGACGATGCCCTGGGCGTGCGCCTGCTCGAGCGCGTGGCCGACCTGGGTGAGCACCTCGGCGACGTCGCCGAGCGAGAGCCTCCCGGTGCGCGCGAGCGCGTCGGCGAGCTCCTCTCCCTTGAGGAGCTCCATCACCAGGAAGGGCGCGCCGCTCGCCTCGTCGACGCCGGCGGTGACGATCTCGACGACGTGGTCGCTCTCGATCTTGCCCGCCGCCTTGGCCTCGAGCACGAACCGCTCGCGGATGCTCGGGTCGACCGCGAGCTCGGGCATCATCACCTTGAGCGCGCGCTGCTTGCCGGTCGAGAGCTGCTCGACCACGTACACCGCGCCCATCCCGCCGGCGCGCAGCGCGCGCACGATGCGGAAGTCCTTGCCGAACACCATCCCCGGCTCGAGGCCGCCCACGCTCGTCATCGAAGCTCCTTCAATCGGCCCGGGCCCGAGGCACCCCGGCGCAAGGGATCACGCTAGTACAACGTGGGCGGCGATCGTCGGCTTCGCCGCTAAGGTCGATCTATGTCTCACCTAGGCGAGCTCTATGGTTGCATCCTGAACAGCTGCCCAGTATAGGTCTCTGCACTGCTTCACAGCCCCCAGCCACCCAGCACCGAGGCCTCCATGCACGACGAGAAGACCAGCAAGCAGAAGTCTGCCGCCCTCGATCTCGCCATCGCCAGCGTCGAGAAAGAGTACGGCAAGGGCGCGATCATGCGCCTCAAGGACGGGCAGAGCCTCCACGAGGAGATCGCCGCCGTCCCCTCCGGCTCGCTCGGCCTCGACATCGCCCTCGGCATCGGCGGCTACCCGCGCGGCCGCATCGTCGAGATCTACGGCCCGGAGTCGAGCGGCAAGACGACGCTCACCCTCCACGCCATCGCCGCCGTGCAGCGGCAGGGCGGCACCGCCGCCTTCATCGACGCCGAGCACGCCCTCGACGTGAACTACGCCAAGAAGCTCGGCGTGAAGACGGAGGAGCTGCTCATCTCCCAGCCCGACTACGGCGAGCAGGCGCTCGAGATCGCCGACATGCTGGTCCGGTCGAACGCCGTCGACATCATCGTCGTCGACTCGGTCGCCGCCCTGGTGCCCAAGGCCGAGATCGAGGGCGACATGGGCGACAGCCACGTCGGTCTCCAGGCCCGCTTGATGAGCCAGGCGCTGCGCAAGCTCACCGGCAACATCGCCCGGTCGCAGTGCCTCCTCATGTTCATCAACCAGATCCGCATGAAGATCGGCGTGATGTTCGGCAGCCCGGAGACGACGAGCGGCGGCAACGCGCTCAAGTTCTACGCCTCGGTCCGCCTCGACATCCGCCGCATCGGCGCGATCAAGGAGGCCGCCGCCGGCGGCAAGGAGCCGAACGTCGTCGGCAACCGCACCCGGGTGAAGGTGGTGAAGAACAAGATGGCCCCGCCCTTCCGCGAGGTCGAGTTCGACATCCTCTACGGCCAGGGCATCAGCCACAGCGGCGACGTCATCGATCTCGCGACCGAGGCCGGCATCGTCGAGAAGAGCGGCGCCTGGTTCTCCTTCCAGGGCGAGCGCATCGGCCAGGGCCGCGAGAACTCGCGCACCTACCTCGAGCAGCACCCCGCCATCCTCGAGAAGATCGAGGGCCTGGTCCTCGCCAAGAACGGCGTCGCCCGCGGTCCGGCCGCGCCCGGCGGGGCCGCCGCCCCCTCGGGCAAGGCCGACGCGAAGGCCGAGCCGGCGCCGAAGAACGGCTCCAGCGCGCGCGAGGCCCCTCGGGCCGAGGCTGCCGACAAGCGTGCGCCGGCGGTGAAAGCGAACTAAGCACTCGTAGGCGCGCGCCGGGCTCCCGGCGCCGCCGAACGCGGATGCGACTCTACCTGATGCGACACGGCCCGGCCGAGGACCGGGGGCCGAGCGGGCGCGACTTCGACCGCCCGCTCACCGGCCCCGGCCGCCAGGTGGTGACCCTCGTCGCCCACGAGCTGCACCGGCAGCGCCTCGCGGCGCTGCCGCGGATCGTGGCCAGTCCCCTGGTCCGCGCCCAGCAGACCGCGGCGCTGGTGCACGCCATCGCGGGCGATCCGGCTCTCCCGATCGTGGCGCGCGACGAGCTCGCCGAGCCGTCGCCCGCGGTCGAGCTGGCGGACGAGCTCGCGAGCGCCGGGGTCGATGCCTTGATGGTCGGCCACCAACCGACGATCGAGGTGCTGGCCCGCCAGCTCGCGCGCCCGAGCGGATCGCCGAGCGTCGTGATGCCCTCGTTCTGCACCGCGCTCGTCGTGGCGCTGGTTACGCGCGGATCGGGCTGGGAGCTCGACGCGGTGATCGATCCTCGCGCGCTCTGACGGCGCGGCCGGTCGGGCCCAGTCGCGAGGGCGGATCCGCCGGACGCGGGGCGCGCTCGCGTTCGGACCGTTTCAGACGCAACTCGCGACGAGCTCGCGTCGACCTCTCTCCGGTGCTGCCTGACGGCGGCTGCCGGCCGTGCCCTGGCCCACCTGGGTCTCTCGCGACCCAGGACCGGGATCCCGGGGAGATCCGGTGGGCGTCTTGTGAATAGTTGAATCCTGTCCGGGGGTTACTGTCCCGGCTGAAACGGGGCGGCGGAGAGGCCCAGAAACGTAGGAATTCCGCTTCGTTCCGCCCGTAACTTGACAAGGTTTTGGCCTCCGCATACCCCGAGAAGACGGCCGAGGCGAGGTGGATGCAATGTCCGGACAGCTGGTTTTCCCCTATGCCCCGGCGCTCGTGAAGGCCCTCGGCGCGCCGCGCTCGGCCAGGGCGAAGGCGAGCCGCGCCCTCGCACCGCGCGTGTCGCCGGCGGCGCTCCGCGTCCCCGATCCGCTGCACGCCCAGGTCGAGATGGCGTTCCCTTCGGGGCACCCGCAGATCTTCGTGCACGAGGGCGCCCGTCAGGCGCTCGAGCGCCGGCTCGCCGGCGCCCACCACCGGCCCGTCATGCTCGCCGTCACCGACAACCGGCGGAACATGATCTCCTATTCGAACCGCGCCGGCATCCTCCACGCGCGCATCCACCACATGTTCCTCGACGCGCCCGGCTCGGTGCAGGACGCGCTCGTGCAGTACGTGGTGCGGGGCGACCGGGGCGCGTCGAACCTCGTCGGCCGCTACATCGACGAGAACGGCCACCGCATCCGGGCGACGCGGCCGGTGATGGTCCCGCTCGCCACGCAGGGCGACCACCACGACCTGATCAGCGTCTTCCGCCAGGTGAACGAGACGTACTTCGCCGGCGGCGTCGACTCGCTCATCACCTGGGGCAAGCGCGGCTCGTCCAAGCGCCCGCGCCGCTCCATCAAGCTCGGCAGCTACTCTGCGGTGGAGCGGCTCATCCGCGTGCACCCGGCCCTCGACCGGTCGTGGGTGCCCCGCTACTTCATCGCGTACATCATCTACCACGAGATGCTCCACCACGTGATCCCGTCGAGCCACGGGCAGGGGCGGAGGATGCTGCACCCGCCGGTGTTTCAGGCGCGCGAGCGGCTGTTCCGCGACTTCGAGCGCGCGCTCGCGTGGGAGAAGGCGCACGTGGGGCGGCTGCTCCGGAGCTGACACCCGCCGGAGCTCGAGCCCCAGCGCGATCCGCTTTCGCGGTCGCTCGAGCACCGGCCGTCACCCGCTGCGAGCACCGGCCGCAGGCGACTTGGAGCGGCCGCAGGGGACTCGAGCAGGCCGCCGGGCGACTGGGAGCACCGGCCGTCACGCCCGGTGACCCGGAGCGGGCGACCGTCGGCAGCTCGTCCAGCCGCGTCCACGTCCACGACGGCGGTAGAGGGGGCGGATCGCTTGGAGGAGGAGCGCAGCAGAGGAGTGGTTCAGGTTGTCGGGTGGTGGTTTCGCGGCGCGTCTGTGGTAGACGCAGCCGCCTTTTGGCCGAAGGATCCGAGTTGAACGCCTTGGAAGAGACCAACATCGTCGTGCCCCAGCCCGTCCGGGCGCTCGAGGCGCTCGACTGGGCGGTCGAGCGGGCCGAGAAGGGGCTGGCCTCGCCCGCGCCCCCGACGACGCCGATCGATTTCCGCGCGGCGGCCGAGGGCTACCTCGCGGACGTGCGGGCGCGGCTCGATCGGGTGGTGATGAGCAGCGACGCCGAGGCTGGCCTCGACGCCTTGCTCGAGTCGGGCGCGCTCGCGGCGATCCTGCCCGAGGTCCAGGCGATGGTCGGGTTCGGCGACGGCGAGTGGCGCCACAAGGACGTCTGGAAGCACACGAAGCAGGTGGTGCGCCAGGCGGTGCCGCGGCTCGAGGTCCGCTGGGCCGCGCTCCTTCACGACATCGGCAAGACGAGGACGCGGAGCATCTCGCCCGAGGGCGAGGTCCACTTCTTCGGCCACGCCGAGGTCGGCGCGCGCATGTTCGACAAGATCGACCGGCGGGTGCCGCTCTTCACGCGCGACGCGGCGCTGAAGGACACGGTGCGCTTCCTCATCCTGCACCACCTCCGCGCCAGCCAGTACGACGCCTCGTGGACCGACAGCGCGGTGCGCCGGTTCGCGCGCGAGATGGGCGGATCGCTCGAGGACCTGCTGTGCCTCTCGCGCGCCGACATCACCACCAAGCGCCCCGAGAAGAAGCGCCGCGGCCTGCGCCAGATCAGCGATCTCGCCGAGCGCGTCCGGCGCCTCGCCGAGGAGGACGCCGTCGTCCCGCCGCTGCCGAGCGGCATCGGCGACGCCATCATGAGCGCGTTCGGGATCCCGCCCTCGCGGCGCGTGGGCGAGATCAAGCGCGCGCTCGAGGCGGCCGTCGAGGCCGGCGAGGTCCTTGGCCACCAGGACGCCGAGTTCTACCTCGAGTACCTCCGGGCCAACGCGGCCCGCTTCGCCATCTGACGCGGGCGCGAGGTCAGCTGCGGAGGCGGGCGCCGCAGGTGACGCACTGCGGGGGCACGGCGTCCTTGTGGTAGACCTCGCCGCAGCGGCCGCAGAGGCGCGCGTCCTTCTCGAAGGAGATCGCCTTGTGGGTGGCCTTGCAGCGCAGGCCCGCGACCTGGACGGGCTCGATCTCGAGCACCTCGCCGGCGGCGTCGTCGAGGGGCTCGATCGAGCCCTCGACGTCGGCGGCGATGGCGGGGATGCGGCGGCGCGCCTCGGCGAGCGCGCGGCCGGCCGCCTCGCGGTGGACGAGGAGCGGCAGGGTGATGGAGCGGCCGCTCGCCTGGATGGTGAGGATGTCGTCGGCGAGGAGGAGGCTCGTGACCTGGTGCCAGCCGATGCGATCGATCTCGGCGGCGTTCTTCTCGACGGCGACGCCGGCGTCGCCGACGCGGATGGGGTGGGCCGGCCGCACGCCGAAGAGGAGGATGCCGAGCAGGACGATGGCGCCTGCGGCGAGGATGAAGGGGGCGTAGGCGGCGAGGCGGTGCGGCTCGGCCTCGCCGCGGATCCAGCCGTGGAGCCACTGGGCGTAGGAGCCGGCGCCGAGGGCCACGACGCCGATCGAGGCGAGCAGGACCGAGACGATCGCCTGCGGCGTCGCCCTGGGCTCGTAGCGGCGCTCCGAGCGCGGGGAGTCGATCTGCCGGAGCGCCACCGGCTCGGCGCGGCCGGTCGCGTGGGCCGCCTTGCCCGCCGCCGCCGGCTTGCCCCCCGCGGGCGGCGCGCCGCCCTTGCGCTTGCGCTTCGGTCCCTTGTCGCGCGCCTTCTCCTCGGCTGCCATCGGTGCGCTTCGTAACGGATAGAGGCCCGGGACGCAAAGGCGGCGATGCGGGCGCTATGATGGCGGCGTGCCGGGCCGGATCGCGACCTACGTCATCCCGGCCGTGGCCGTGGTGGCGACCGCGATCGTGCTGCTCGGGCCGGGGGCGGCGCGGCCGGTCTTCGGCGCGCGGGTCCGCGGCAGCCCGGCCGAGGGCGCGAGCGTGCTCGCGGTGCGGCTCGAGGGGGTGCGCCGCATCTTCGCGATCGACGACGCCGCGGCGCTCGACGGCCTCGTCGTCGAGGCGACCGGGCCGGCCGGCACCGCGCGCTGGGAGGGCGCGACCGGGACCGATGGCATCGCCGAGGCGGCGCTGGTCGCGCCGGGCGGCGCGTGGCGAGGGCGGATCGCGCTGCGCGCCCAGCGCAACGGCCTCGTCCTCGCCGACGGCGCGTTCGATCTGCCGGAGCGGCGCGCCGAGCCTCCCCGGCGCGCGATGATCGCGGGGACGACGACCGGCGATCTCCGCGTCGAGGTCGAGGCCGTGCGCGGCGCGTTCGCCGCGCCGTTCTGGGACGCGCTCCGGATCACGGTCGGCGGCGCGCCGCACCCGGCGGCGTCGGCGGCAGGGGTGGTGCTCGAGCTCGGCGCCGTCGGGGCCGATCTCGGCGAGAGCCGCGCCGTGACCGGCTCCGACGGGAGCGCGACCGTGTCGGTGCGACCGCAGCATCACCAGGTCGAGCTGTCGGTGGCGGCGCGCGACGTCGTGGGGCGCACCGGTCGGTGGGAGGGCGGGCTGCCGGTCGTGCCGGGCGCGATCTGGCTCGATCCCGGCAGGTCCGCCGCGGGGCAGAGCACCAAGGAGAGCGCCGAGGCCGCGCCGACGAAGCTGCGGCTGGTCTCGCCCTCGCCGCGCGACCGCGCCTATGTCTCCATCTTCGACGCGCGTGGGCGCATCGCCGGCGCGGTGGTGACGCTCGCGCCCGACGTCGCCGGGTTCCACAGCGGCGAGGCGGAGCTCTCGCTGCCCGCCCGATCCGCGCTCGCGGCGCTCGTGGCGGGCGATCCCTTCGAGCAGGGCGCCGGCACGACCGCGTGGCCGCTTCGCCCCACCGAGGGGATCTGGCCCGCGCCCAAGCTCGAGCTGCTGCTCGACGGCCTTCCGGGCGCGGAGGCGCGCGAGAAGCAGCGCGCCTGGCACGCCCGCCGCCTCGGCATCGGCATCATCGCGCTCGGAGCCCTCATCGAGGCGGTGCTCCTCGTCGCGCTCGGCCGCCGCGCCCAGAGACGCCTCGAGGCACACCTCGCGAGCGCCTCGGCGGGCGGCACCTCCGACGCGCTCTCGGAGTCCGATCGCGCCGCCGTCCTCGGCGCCGCCCGCGAGCGCCGCCCCCTCGCCAAGCTCGCCGTCGCGCTCGCCCTCGTCGCCCTCGGCTTCGCCCTCGTCGCCGCGCTGGCCTGGTATCGCTAGCCCTCGAACCCGAGCTCGAGCTCGCGTCTCGCGTCGCGTGCCCGTGCCCGCGCCCGTGTCCGTGCCCGTGCCCGTGTCCCGCACCCGGTCCCCCCGCCCAGCGGGCCCGCGCACCCCGCCCCCCCGCGGCCGCGTGGCCCCGACGCCGGTCTCGGTCTACCCTTCCCTGGTGCGCCCGTACCTGCTCGCGGCCTGCCTGGGGCTCGTCACCCCGGTCGTCACGGCGGTGACGTCGCCCGCCCTGGCCCAACGCGGGGATTTCGACCCGACCGGCCGGAGGCCCACGAAGCCCGGACCGGCGAAGCCCGGTCCCGCGAAGCCCGGTCCCGCGAAGCCCGGTCCCGCGAAGCCCGGGCCGACCAAGCCGGATGCCGAGAGCAAGGCCGGTCCGTCGAGCGATGTCCTCATCACCCGCTACACCGGCATCGTGCTGGCGCAGCCCGCGGCGCCGTTCCCCGTGCAGCGTCTGGCGCAGCTCTACCGGGAGCGCGACGGGAACCTGAAGAAGCTCGTCGAGGATTTCGAGAAGCGCGCCGCCACCCCGGGCGCCGATCAGTGGGCGGCGCGGGTGGCCCTCGCGGGCATCTACAAGACCGACGGCCGCTACGACGACGCCATCAAGACCTACGAGGCGGCCATCGCCGAGCGGCCCGCCGAGGCGACGGCGCTCCAGGCGCTCGCCCAGCTCGAGTCGGACCGCGGCGACAAGAGCGCGGCGCGCGCGACCTACGAGAAGGCGCTGCCCCTCCTCAAGGTGCCCGCCGACGTCGAGCAGACGACGCGGACGCTGCTGACGCTCTGCCTCGATCTCAAGGACTTCGACGCCGCCAAGAAGCACCACGACGCGCTGGTGCGGACGGCGCAGGGCTCGCTCTTCGTCAAGGCCGAGCTCGGGCGCGAGCTCGGGGCGCGCGGTCACTTCGATCGCGCCGAGGTCGAGTTCCGCGATCTGGTGAAGGCGGCGGCCGGCGACAACCGCGCCCTGGCGCCCGCGCTCCGCGATCTCGGCCAGGCTCTCGTGAAGCAGAAGAAGATGGACGAGGGCATGGCGGTGCTCAAGCGCGCCCTCTCGGTCGCCGGCAGCGCCGCGGGCGTGCGCTCCGAGATCCTCCTCATCATCACCGACGCGTTCCGCGCCGAGGGCAAGCTGCCCGAGCTCATCGCCATCCTCGAGGCCGAGAAGGGCCAGGACTTCCAGCGGCTCGCCACGATGGGCGCGCTCTACGAGGAGACGGGCGCCGTGGACAAGGCGCTCGCCACGTACCGCAAGGCGCTCGCGGCCGACGGCAAGCACATCGACGTGCGCCTCCGCCTCGTGCACCTGCTCCAGACCGCCGGCGAGCTCGACACGGCGATCAAGGAGTACGAGGCGCTCATCAAGGCGGCGCCGAACAACCCCGACTTCGTCTTCGAGCTCGCCGAGACGTACATCCAGCGCGGCGACCGCCCCAAGGCGCTCAAGCTCGTCACCGATCTCGAGTCGCGCGCCCACGACGACGAGGTCCTCGCCTCGATCGCCGACTTCTACGAGCGCGTCGAGGAGAAGGACCGCGCCCTCAAGGTGCTGCAGAAGCTCGCGGCCGGCGGGGGCGGCGACCCGACGCACCTCGTCGACCTCGGCGACCGCTACTACCAGGCCGGCGACAAGAAGCGCGCCCTCGAGACCTGGGCGCGGATCAAGACGCTGGTGCCGAACCGCGCCCGGGCCGCGGCGACGCTGGGCGAGGTCTACCTCGACCACGACATGACGCTCGAGGCGCTCAAGGAGCTGCGCGAGGCCTCGCAGCTCGAGCCCACCAACGTCCGCTACAAGAAGGCGCTCGCCATTGCGCTCGAGCGCACGGCGACCTCGCTCGGCACCCCGGGGCCGCGCTACGCGGAGGCGCGCGGGATCTGGGAGGAGCTGCTCAGGGGCGCGACCGACAAGCTGCTCGCGCGCGAGGCGCGGACGCACATCGTCAGCCTGTGGGCGCTGACGCGCGAGCTGCCGACCCGAGTGGCCCCGCTGCAGCAACGACTCAATGCCAGCCCACCGGATCTCGAGGCGGGGCGGCTGCTCGCCGAGGTGCAGCGCAAGCTCCGCCGCTTCGCCGACGCCGAGGCGACGCTGCGCAAGGTGGTGGCCCTGGCGCCGGGCGACGAGGAGTCGTTCCTGGCGCTCGAGCGCGTGCTGGTGCTCGAGCAGAACCTCGCCGGCGCCATCGAGGTGCTGGGCAAGCTCGTCGAGGTGAACCCGAAGCGCGCCCGCGAGTTCTACCAGCGCATGGCGCAGTACGCGGCCGAGCTCTACCACGACGACGACGCCATCAAGTACGCGGCGCGCGCGGTGGAGCTGTCGCCCGACGACGCCAACGGCCACCAGAAGCTCGGCGAGATGTACCGCCGGCGCCAGGACACCGAGCACGCCATCGCCGAGTACCGGCAGGCCCTCGCCAAGAACGATCGGCTCTTCCCCGTGTACTTCGATCTCGCCGAGCTGCTCCTCTCGGCGGGGCAGGTCGACGAGGCCGACCGCCTCTTCCGGCGCGTCGTCCGGTCGGCGAACGACGAAGAGCTCGTGGCGCGCGCGGCGCGGATGAGCATGCAGGTGAACCTCGGCAAGGGGACGCTCGACTCGCTGGAGCGCGAGCTGTTGCCGGTCGCCGTCGGCAACCCGCACAAGACCATCTACCGCCGGCTCCTCGTCGAGCTCTACGGGGCGATGACGTTCCCCCTCGTCCAGAAGGTGCGCAACGCCGGGGTCCGGGGCGGGGCCGAGGCGGCCGCGGCGCGCGCCGAGCTCGCCCGCATCGGGACGCGCGCCGTCAAGCCGCTGCTCGACGCCCTGGCGGACGACAAGGAGTCGCAGCAGAAGATCGCGACCGTGGTGCTGGCCTACGTCGAGAACAAGAGCGCCGGGCCGGCGCTCTACAACTTCGCCGTCGGGCAGGCCGACAAGGGCCTGCGCGTGCGCGCCATGGTCGCGGCCGGCGCGCTGCGCGATCCGGCGCTCCTGCCGCGTTACGAGGCGATGCTCGCCCCCAAGGAGGGCGGCGGCACCATCCTGCCGACCGACGAGATCGCGGTCGCGGCCGCGTGGTCGGTCGCGCGCATGGGCGACAAGAAGGCCGAGCCGCTGCTCGTGAAGCTGCTCTCGTCCTCGGCGCCCGACGTGCGCGCGGTCGCGGCGATCGGGCTCGGGCTCAGCCACGACAAGCGCCACGTGCCCGCGCTCGTCGCGCTGGCCCGCTCGCCCGAGGCGGGACCGACGGCGCGGGCGGCGGCGGTGCACGCGCTCGGCGAGCTCGGCACGGCGGGCGCGGCGTCGGCGGAGCTCGGCCCGCTGCTGATGGGCGCGGCCGAGTCGAACGAGATGCTGCTCCGGCAGGCGGCGCTGCTCACGCTGGCGCGCCTGGGCGCGAAGGACGGGCCGGCGCACGCCGAGGCGGCGCCGGGAGCTGCGGCGGCCGAGGCGATCGCCGCCGGCGTGTTCTCGACGGACGAGGCGCTGCGCGCCGACGCGGCGCTCGCCGCGGCGGCGCTGGCGACGCGGACCTATCGCCGCTCGCGCGAGCCGCTCCCGGTGCCCGACGGGCCGCTGTCGGTGCGCGAGGTGCTGGCCGGCCTGGGGCCGGACGCGTTCGACGCCGGCGAGCGGGCGCGCGCGCTCGTCGCGCTGGCGCCGGCGCTGCGCAAGGCGGCGATCGCGGCGGCATCGACCTCGCCGGAGCGCGCGCGGGTCGTGGCCGACGCGCTGCTCGCGCAGGAGGGGCGCCTCGGGGTCGCGCCCTTCACCGAGCGCAACGCGGCGGTCGACGAGGCGCTGCGGCGCGAGGTGGACGCGGCGGTCGAGTCGATCGCGAGCGCGGTCGTGCCGGCGTTCGCGGCGCTGGTGCGCCACCCGTCGATCGAGGTGCGCACCCGCGCGGTCGAGCTCTGCGCCCGCCGCCCCGAGCCCGCGGCGCAGGCCGCCGTGGTCGACGCGCTCGGCGATCCCGAGGACGGCGTGCGCCGGGCGGCGCTCGCGGCCACCGGCGAGGTGAAGAGCGCGGCGACGATCGAGGCGGTCGCGCGCCTCGCCCGCGGCGACAAGAGCTGGCCGATTCGGGTGCGCGCCGTCGAGGCGCTGGGCAGGCTCGGCCGCGACGCGCCGTCGCCGCTCGCGCTGGAGACGCTCGCCCAGGCGGCGCGGGGCGACGAGTACGCGCTCGTGCGCGAGGCGGCCCTGCGCGCCATCGCGCCGCTCGACGCCGGCGTCGCCCGCAAGCTCCTCGCCGAGGTCGCGGCCAAGGACCCCGAGCCGCGGGTGCGCGAGGCCGCGGCGGAGCTGCAGAAGGGCGCCGAGCCGTAGCCGATGGCCGCCGCACGCCTCGCCGCTCTCTCGGTGCTCGGGGTCGCGCTCGCGGCCGGCTGCGACGATCTCGGCCGCTTCTCGACCGGGCCCGGCGAGTCGTACTGCGGCGCGATCACGCTGGGCGGCGCCTTCCGGACGGGGCTCTCGCCGCGCGTGCAGATGCGGCTCAAGCTCGACGCGGCCGTCATCGATACCGGCGTCTCGCCCGGCGTGATCTCGGCGTACGAGGCGCCCGACGGCGATCAGCCGGAGCGGTGGCTCCTGCGCGGGGCCTCGCTACGCCCGGTGCCGGCGATGGCGCACGATCCGATCTCGCGCCTCGAGTTCGGCGAGGGCCGCGAGCGCAACCTGCTCTACGCGGTGAGCCCGACCGATCCCGACGCCGAATCGATGCTCGCGGTGGTGTCGCTCAAGTCGAACGGCACGGCGGAGGTGCGGCTCATGCGCGCGGGGGTGGAGACCGCGGGGGACACGACGCCGCCGCCCGGCCGGCGCGCGATCTTCGGCGTCTTCCCGCTCTCGCGCGAGGACGGCGAATGCGGGTTCTAGGCGTCGAGACCTCCTGCGACGAGACGGCGGCGGCGGTCGTGACCGAGGAGGGCCTCGTGCTCTCGGACGTGGTCCGGAGCCAGGTCGAGCTGCACGCGCCCTACGGCGGCGTCGTGCCCGAGCTCGCCTCGCGCGATCACGCGCGCGCCGTGATCCCGGTCGTACGGGAAGCGCTCGAGCGCGCCGGGGTGGCGCTCGCCGACGTGGACGGGATCGCGGCGACCGCGCGGCCCGGCCTCGCGGGGGCGCTGCTCGTGGGCCTGTCGGCGGCGAAGGGGATGGCGTGGGGATCGGGCAAGCCGCTCGTCGGCGTCGATCATCTGGTCGGGCACCTGCTCGCGGTGTTCCTGAAGCGCCCCGGCGCGACCGAGGCGGCGCCCGAGTACCCCTTCGCCGCGCTGCTCGCGTCCGGCGGGCACACCGCCATCTACCGCGTCGACGCGCCCTCGGTCGCCGGCATCCGCGAGCTCGGCGCGACGCGCGACGACGCCGCCGGCGAGGCGTTCGACAAGGTCGCGAAGCTGCTCGGCCTCGGCTACCCGGGGGGGCCCGTGGTCGACCGGCTCGCCGCGCTCGGCGACGCGTCGCGCGCCCAGGAGGCGCTGCCGCGCCCGATGCCGCGCCACGACTCGCTCGAGTTCAGCTTCTCGGGCATCAAGAGCGCGGTCGCGCGCCACGTCGCCCGCCACGGGCGCCCCGAGGGGCAGGCGCTCCACGATCTCTGCGCCGCGTTCCAGCACGCCGTGGTGGAGACGCTGGTCGACAAGACGGTGCGCGCCGCGCGGAGCGAGGGGCTCGGGGCGGTGGTCCTCGCCGGCGGGGTCGCGGCGAATCGCGGGCTGCGCGCGCGCATGGCCGAGGTTTGCGCGCGACGCGGGCTGGCGCTGTTCGTGCCGCCGCTCGCGAGCTGCACCGACAACGCGGCGATGATCGCGTACGCGGGCGCGCTGCGCCTCGCCGCCGGGGAGCGCGACGGTCTGGAGCTGTCGCCGTCGACGCGGACGGCGCTGCCGCGGGTGACGCGCAAGGGCGGCGGGGCGCGGTAGCGAGCCGCGGCGCCGGCGGCTGCGAGCGCGGCGCGGGCG
>CAYJPW010000055.1:0-58662 GCA_964372055.1 uncultured Polyangiaceae bacterium | reverse complement strand
GTGCGGGCGCCGACCGGGCCCGGCCCCCCCGGCGCCAGCAAGCGCCGGCGCTCACCGCCGCCGACCTCCAGGCCCGGTTGGCCAAGGCGCCTCACTTCTTCGTTCCGCTCCGCAAGAGAGAAGGCAAGCCGTTCGCCGAGCGCATCTCGGTGGGCCGCGCGCTCAACAACGACGTCGTCCTCCGCCACGCCAGCGTGTCCAAGTTCCACGCCTACTTCGAGTGCGACGACAAGGGCGGGTTCTACCTGACCGACGCGCGCAGCAAGAACACGACCACGGTGAACGGCGCGGTCGTCGAGTCGATGGCGCGCGTCCACCCGGGCGACGAGATCGCGTTCGGCTCGGTCTACGCCACGATCTGCCCCGCGACGGTGCTGTGGGACGCCTTGCGGTAGCTCCGTCCCCCGAAGGGTCTCCGTTTTTTCGCCGGCGGGCCCGCGATGCTACGCTGCCCGCCCGGATGCGTCGTCGCCGCGCGCTGCTCGCCCTCTCCGCCGCCCTCGCGCTCGGCGCCACCGTCCCGTCCTGCGGCTTCGACTGGGACCGCTACGACCGGCGCCTCGGCGAGCAGTGCACCGCGGGCCAGGCCGGCTGCACCTGCGAGCCCGGCAGCTTCACCGAGTGCTACGACGGCCCGGAGGCGACGAGGGACGTCGGCGCGTGCCGGGCGGGGACGCACGAGTGCAACGCAGCCGGCGACGGCTACGAGGAGTGCCGCGGCGAGATCACGCCTGGTATCGAGGACTGCGCCACGCCCGCCGACGACAACTGCGACGGGCAGGTGAACGAGTTCTGCGCGACGTTCAGCGTCGCCTACGGCGACGGCGACGCGTACGGCGTCGCCGTCGACGGCGACGACGCCACCATCCTCGTCGGCGCCACCGGGACCGGCGCCCTCGCGCTCGGCGGCGATCCGCTCGACACCTCGTCGGCCGCCGGCCCGCAGGCGTTCGGCGCCAAGCTCGACGGCTCGCTCGCGCACGCGTGGAGCCACACCTGGGGCGGCCCCGACGAGCAGATCGCCCGCGCCGTCGCCGCCGATCCGGACGGCGACGCCTTCGTCGCCGGGTCGTTCCGGACGAGCATCCTCTTCGGAGGCACGCTCCTCACGGCCGACGATCCCGAGCCCGACGCGTTCGCCGCGCGCATCGGCAAGGACGGCACCGTCGTGTGGGCGAAGAGGTTCGGCGGACAGGGGCTCCAGGAGGCCACGAGCGTGGTGCTCGGCGCCTCGGGCGACGTCGTGCTCGCGGGCTCCTTCGTCGGGGCGGTCGACTTCGGCGACGGCGATCTCACCTCGGCAGGCGCCAGGGACGTGTTCCTGGTGAAGCTCGCGCCCGACGGCTCGCACGTGTGGAGCGAGCGCTTCGGCGACGCCGGGGATCAGCGCGGCGAGCACCTCGCAGGCGACGCCGCCAACAACGCGGTGGTGCTCGCGGGCGCCTTCGACGGCGCGCTCGACTTCGGCGCCGGCGCCGAGCTCGCGGCCGCGGACACCGACGCGTACGTCGCCCGCTTCGACGGCACCGGCCAGGCGCTGGCGAGCCGGTCGTGGCCCTCGCCCGGCGAGCAGGTCGCGACCGCGGTCGCGGTGGACAGCGTCGGCTTCGTCTACGTCGGCGGGACGTTCGAGGGATCGATCGACCTCGGCGACGGCGAGGTCGCGTCCAAGGGCAAGCGCGACATCTTCCTCGTCAAGCTCGAGCCGAGCCTCGAGCCGCTGTGGGCGCACACCTTCGGCGACGTCGAGGACGACGTGCTCCACGACATCGTGACGGACGAGGAGGGCGACGCCGTGCTCGTGGCGACCTTCCGCGGCAGCATCGACTTCGGCGGCGGAGCGCTCGCGGCGACCGGCGGCGACATCGCCTTGGTCGAGCTCGATCCCCAGGGCAACCACCTCGTCAGCCGCCGCTTCGGGAACGTGTCCACGCAGGGCCAGCGGTACGCGCTCGCGATCGACAAGCAGCGCCGGATCCTGCTCGCCGGCCGCTTCGCGGGGGCGATCGACTTCGGGGCCGGCGTGATCACGCCGCCGAGCGGCGACGAGAGCCTCTTCCTCGCGCGCTTCCCGCCCTAGCGCGCTGCCCGGCCCGAAAGGTCCGCGGGCCTCTCCGCCGCTCGACCTCGGCGCCGGCTCGGATCAGAAGCGCCCGCGGTAGCGCAGGCCGGCCGGGCCGACCTCGAGCGCGGCGCCGGCGCTCTCCGCGCCGCCCGCGTCGGCGCCGAGGATGAAGAGGGGAACGCCGATGGCGACGCCCGCGATGCCGGCGACGAGGCCGACGTTCGCCACCGTGGTCAGCGTGCGCCCCTCGTCGATCGTGGCGTCGTAGCTCGGGTCGACGCACCGGGCCGGGCCGCAGCCGTCCTGCAGCTCGGCGTAGTCGCCGCGCGCGACCGATCCGGCGACCCCGAACACGACGACGCCCGCGACGCCGACCGCGAAGCTGCCGATCCCGGCGACGCGGAGCGGCGACATGCCGTGCGCACCCACGGCGGCGCGGCTCGCGGAGCTCGGCGCCGGGGCCGCCGGCTTCGGCGTCGCCTCCGCCTCCTGCTCCGGTGCGAGCGTGAGCACGAGCGTCCTCGACGCGCCGCCCCGCAGCTTGATCTCCTCGTCCCAGGGGTAGCGCTTGGTCGCGGTGGCGATGACCCGCACGTCGCCCGGCCGGACCGTGAGCGGCGTGCCGATGCGGTCCGCGGGCAGATCGACGCCGTTCACGGTCACGCGCAGGCCGGGCGCGGCCGCGCCGAGCACGACGGTCAGGTGGCTCACGCGCGGCTCGAGCAGCGCGAGCTCCGCCGCGGCGGCGTCGCGCGTCGCGTTGTACTTCGCCTCGGTGTCGGCGCGGGTCGTGGCCTCGCCGAGCGCGCTGCGGAGCTCGTCGTACGCCTCGGGGATGCGCCCGAGCTCGCGCAGGCACCGGGCGGAGTAGAGCTGCGCGTTGGGGCTGTGGGGCACCTTGCGGAAGGCTGCCAGCGCCGCCTCGTAGCGCTTGGCGTCGTACTCGTTGCGCCCGAGCGTGTAGTTCTGTCGATCCGCGTCGGTGAGCTCGGCGGCCTTCGTGGGCTCGGCTTCGGTGCCCTCGGGAGCCGTGTCGCCCGCGCCGGTGCCCCCGGTCGTGTCGGTCGGAGGCGGCTCCTGCCCGCGCGCGAGGGACGGCGTCAGCGCGAGCGCCAGGACGAGGAGGGCGTGCGGTCGGTTCAAGGCTCGATCGGGTCGAACGCCGTCGGGCGCGGCGGGGGCGCCGGCGTCGTGGTGGCGGTTGGTGTCGCGGTCTTCTTCGGCGCCGGCGCCGGCGCGGCGCGCTTGGCCGACTTGCCCGGCGGGTCCGCCGGCGCGGCGGGCGTGCTCGGCGCGCTCGATGGATCGGGGGCCGCTGCGCTGGCGGCGATCGTCGGCGCCGCCGCGCTCGGCGCTGGCGGCGCGGGAGGCGCGGTCTCGGCGGCGCTCTTGCCCTCGGTCACGGTGGGCGAGCCGGTGGATGCCGCGCTCGCGCCGTCGCCTGCCGCCGGCGCGCGCCGCAGCCCGAGGAGGACCCCGCCTCCCACGATCGCGAGCGCGGCGACGACGACGAGGGCCGGCGTCCCCCGCCGGCCCGGCGTGACCGCCGACGCCGTGCGCGAGGCGGCGATCTGCGAGGAGCCGGGCCCGCTCGCGCTCGCCGGCGTCCGCGTCGCCCCGGTCAAGAGGCGTGGCACGCTCGCGGTGATCTCGTCCTCCTCGGCCCCGACGCGGGGGACGTCGCTGCCGTCGACGGTGACGCCCTTGAGCCGCTTCTCGATGATCGCCTTGATCTCGGCGCGCTCTTCGGCGAAGAGCTCGATGACGGCGCGGCTGACGTCCTTCTCCCCCGCCTTGGGCAGGCTCTTCTCGACGTAGGCGTCGATGTCGTCGCGCAGCGCCGCCGCGGTCGGGTAGCGGGCGTCGGCCTTGAAGGCGAGCGCGCGCTCGCAGATGGCGAGGAGCTCGGGCGCGACGTCCGGGCTCGCCTCCGAGAGCTTGGGGAACTCCCCGGCCACGAGCTTCTGCATGATCTGGAGGTCGTCGCCCTTGTCCCAGAAGCGCCGGCCGGTGATCAGCTCCCAGAGGATGACGCCGATGGAGAAGAGATCGCTGCGCCGGTCGACGGCGCCGTGCATCGCCTGCTCCGGCGACATGTACGCGACCTTGCCCTTGAGGATCCCGGCGCGGGTGTCCGACGCGCGGCGGGCGGCCTTGGCGATGCCGAAGTCGACCAGCTTGGTCGTGCCGTCGTACGTCACGAAGATGTTGTGCGGGCTGACGTCGCGGTGCACGACGTCGAGGGGGCGCCCGTCGTAGTCGGTGAGCTCGTGCGCGTGGTGCAGCCCGGCGAGCGCCTGCGTGAGGATCGTGAGCCGGATGGCGAGGGGGAGGGGCTTGTCGGCGGTGCGCTGCTGGATGCGGTTCAGCGGCTGCCCCTCGAGGTACTCCATCGCCATGTAGTACCGGCCGTTCGACTCGCCGATCTCGTTCGTCTGGACGACGTTCGGGTGGTTGAGCCGGGCGGCGAGCCGAGCCTCGTCGAGGAACATGTCGAGGAACTCGGGCTCCTCGACCAGGTTGGACCGGAGCCGCTTGACGACCTGGAGCTTGCTGAACCCGACGGGCCCGCGCGCCACGGCGAGGTAGACGTCCGCCATCCCGCCCTGCCCCAGGTTCGCGAGAGGCTGGTACTTGCCGAAAAGGACCGACACTGCGGCTCATGATTCGGGCTGGATAGAGTTCCGTCAACTCCCATGCGGTGAGGTGCAGCTCACCGTTGACGGGTGCTCCAATGTGGGACATAGGGCCACCGCGCGGCAGGGGACCGCGCCGGGAGGGGTTTCGACATGGCGACGAAGGGTTGGTCGTTCGGTGGTTCTTGGGCTCAGCCCACCAAGGTGGCTGCGGTGCTGCTCGCGGCGTCGGCGATGGGGCTCGGGGCGTGCGCCGCGAGCGCCGACGGCGAGTCGGGCGACGACACCGACGAGCAGTCGCTCGCCGCCAAGACGTTCTGCGGCGGGTTCGCCAACCTCCCCTGCGCGGACGGCTACGAGTGCGTCGACGATCCGCACGACGACTGCGATCCGAACGCCGGCGGCGCCGACTGCGGCGGCATGTGCGTGAAGTCGAAGAAGCCGAAGAAGGGCGCCTGCGGCTCCGACCCGACGAAGACGTACGTCTCGACGAGCCTCGAGGAGTGCGCGCTCATCAAGTACGCCTGCGCCGAGGGCGTCCCCTTCTCGGACGCCTGCGGCTGCGGCTGCCAGACCTCGGCCGGCGAGCCCTGCGGCGTCAACACCTGCGCCGACGGCGAGTACTGCTGCAACGCGAGCTGCGGCACCTGCGTCCCGATGGGCTACCTCTGCACGCAGCAGGTCTGCACCTCGAACTGACCACCACGCAGCCGCCGTGGACGTGGCGGGGGACGGCCGCTCCCCAACAAAGCGCCCGCCGACCCCACTCCGACCGCCGACGCCGGCGACCTCACCCGCCGCCGCGCCGTCCGCCGGCGCGCGCCGTCATCGCGCCGTCTAGGCGGCGCGCGCCGTCACCGCCCGCAGGATCTGTCGCTGCGCCACGGCGAACAGCGCCAGCACCGGGACGCTGAGGATCACGTTCCCCGCCATCACGAGGTGCCAGCGGACGCCGGTGCCCTGCTCGCGCAGGAGCGCGATGGCGAGCGGCAGCGTCCGCACCTGGTCGTCGGTGGTCATGATCAGCGGCCAGAAGTAGTCGTTGTAATGGAAGACGAAGCTGAAGAGGAACAAGGACGCCAGCGTGGGCCGGATCATCGGCGCGAGCAGCCCGTAGACGATGTAGAGCTCGCTCGCGCCGTCCATGCGCGCCGCCTCGATGATCTCGTCCGGGACCGAGAGGAGCGCCTGGCGCACCAGGAACGTACCGAGCGCGCTCACGCCGAACGGCAGCACCAGCGCGCCCATGGTGTTCACGAGCCCGACCGACCCGAGCAGCGTGAACACCGGGACGAAGGTCACCTGCGCGGGGATGAGCAGGCACGCCAGCACCAGGGCGAACGCCCAACCGCGCCCGACGAACCGGAGCTTGGCGAGCGCGTAGCCCGCGGGGAGCGCCAGGGCGATCTGCAACAGGGCGATCGCCACGGCCATGACCACGGTGTTCGCGAAGTACCGGCCCACCGGGATGGCCTTCCAGACCTCGCGGTAGGCGTCGGCCTGGACGGCGTGCGGGAGCGGGTACGTGGGCGCGGCGACGATCTCGGGCAGCGTCTTCAGCGACGTCACCACCATCCACGCGTAGGGGCCGAGCCAGAGCAGCGCGACGACGACCAGCACGCTGGTGCGGATCGCGAAGCGCGCTTCGCTGCCGCGCTCGCCGATCACGCCCGCCCCCGCTGCGCGCCGCGCGCGCCCAGGCGCCAGGCCCAGAGCTGCAGGCCGGTGAGGCCGAGCAGGAAGGCGAAGAAGACGACCGTGAGCGCGCTGGCGCGGCCGACGCGCAGGTTCATGAAGACCTGCTCGTAGATGGCGTAGACGAAGATCGTCGTCGAGCGGACCGGGCCGCCCTGGGTCATCACCCGGACCACGTCGAAGGCCTGGAACGAGAGGATGAGGCTCGTGGTTCCCACGAAGGCGGCGGTGGGGCGGAGCATCGGCCAGGTGACGTGGACGAAGCGGCGCCAGGGCCCGGCGCCGTCGAGCGCGGCGGCCTCGTGGAGCGACTTCGGGATGTCTTGCAGGCCGGCGAGGAAGATGACCATCGCGTAGCCGGTGATCTTCCAGACGCTGACGGCGCCGAGCGTCACCAGCGCGGTGCGCGGATCGCCGAGCCAGGCGACGCGCGGGACCCCGAGCTTCTGCAGGACGACCGAGACGAGGCCGCTGTCGGCGTCGAGGAGCCACATCCAGAGCAGCGCCACCGCGACCCACGAGACAACGTACGCGCTGAACACCGCGCCGCGGACGAAGGCGTAGACCGGCCCCGGGCGGTCGAGGGCGATCGCGAGCGCCAGGCCGAGCACGAGCGAGAACGAGACGACCACGGCGCTGTACGCGAGCGTGCGGAGCACGGTTCCGCCGAGCTCGCCGCTCGAGGCGAGCGCGCCGTAGTTGGCGAGCCCGACCCAACGCGGCTCGGTGAGCAGATCCCAGCTGAAGAAGCTCCGGTAGGCGGCGACGAAGAGCGGGTAGATGAAGAAGAGCCCCAGCACCGCGAGCGTGGGGAGCAGGAAGAGGTACGGATCGAGCGCGCGCCGCGGCCTCATGGCTCCCGCGCTGCGCGGCGCGCCTCCTCGAGCGTCTCGCGCGCGTCGCGTCGCGAGAGGACCGCCTCCTCGAGCCGCGGCTGCACCGCCTCGCGCTGCACGCGGAAGAGCTCGGTGGCCCAGGGCCACGGATCGGCGTCGGCGAGCTGATCGATGGCGACGCGGTCGTTGGGGTGGCTCCGGTAGTAGCCGGAGCGCTCGAGCTCGGCGAGGCCGCCGCGCGAGACGGGCATGTACCCGGTGCGCGTGGCCCACGCGTTCGCCTGCGCCGGCTGCATCATCCAGCGGAGGAAGGCGAAGCCGGCCTCCTGCGCGCGCGGCGCGCCGCCGCGCGGCATCACGAACATCGTCCCGCCCGTCGGCACCGAGCGGCGGACCTGCGCGGGCAGCGGCGCCGCCACGACCTCGAACTTCGCGTTCTCCTCGAGGTAGCGAAGGAACGCCGTCGAGGTCCAGATCATCGCCGCGCGCCCGGCGAGGAAGTCGGTGTTGGCGGCCTGCCACGCGTTGTAATCGCGCCCCGGCGGCGGCTTCATCGTCCGGTCCTCGTGCACCATCCGCTGCCACAATGCGAGGGCCTCGGCGCCGGCGTCGCCGCCCAGGGTGACCGCGCCGTCGCGGGCGATCACCGCGCCCCCGGCCTGGCCGACGAGCGCGACCCAGAACCACCAGTCGATCGGGCACTCGAAGCCCCAGCGCTCGGCCGCGCCGCCCTGGCCGCGGCGCGTGGCGGCGCGGGCGAAGGCGCGGAGCTCGTCCCAGTTGCGCGGCGGCGCGAGCCCGAGCTCGTCGAGGACGGCGCGGCTCGTGTAGGCGATTGGGGTGGAGCGGTTGAAGGGGAGCGAGACGAGCGGCCGCGCGTCGCCGCCGGCGAAGCCTTTGGCCTGCGCCAGCTCGGGGACGAGGTCGAGCCCCGAGGTGTCGCCGACGCGGTCGAGCGCCTCGAGCACGCCCGCCTCGGCGAGGTAGGGGATCACCTCGCCGACGACGTGGGTGATCGTCGGGGCCGCGTGCGCCGCGATGGCGGTGCGCAGCTTGGCGAGGCCCTCGAAGTAGTCGCCCTGGTAGGTCGCGCGGATGCGGTAGGCGCTCTGCTCGGCGTGGAACTGATCGACGAGCGCGAGGAGCACCTCGCGGTTCTTGCCGCCGTAGCTGAACCAGAGCGTGGCCTCGGTGCGGCCGTCGGAGGCGCGCGCGCTGCAGCCGGCGCCGGCGAACGCCGAGGCGACCGCCGCGGCGAGCGCGCGGAGCGCCTCGCGGCGCGTCGGCCTCACGCCGTCCCCTCCGAGCGGAGGCGCGCGCCGGTCTCGGCGTCGAACCAGAGCAGGTGCCTCGGATCGAGGGCGACGCGCACGCGCGCGCCGCGCTCCGGGGCCTCGAAGCCATGGGCGCGCGCGCGGAGCCGCTGGCCTCGCGCCCGCGCCTCGCCCGCGGTCGGCTCGTCGCCGGCGGGGACCGGGCCCCCGACGTCGAGGTAGACGTACGTCTCGGCGCCGAGGGGCTCGGTCGCCACCACGGTCGCCTCGAGCGCGACCGCGCCGGTGCCGTTCGGGGCCTCGGGAGCGCAGCCCGCGGCGGTGAGCGAGAGTCGCTCGGGGCGAATCCCCGCGCGCAGTCGCACCGGCAGCCCGGCGGCGGAGGGGAGCGGCAGGTCGACGCCGGCGGCGCGCGCCCTGCCGCCGTCGCGCTCGACCTCGAGGAAATTGATGGGCGGCGTGCCCAGGAAGCTCGCCACGAACTCGTTCGCCGGGTCCTCGTAGATGGCGCGCGGCGCGCCGAGCTGCTGGAGCTTGCCGCCGCGGAGGACGGCGATGCGGTCGCCGAGCGTCATCGCCTCGATCTGGTCGTGCGTCACGTAGAGCGAGGTGGTCCCGAGCCTGCGCACCAGCGCGGCGAGCTCGACCCGGAGCTCGGCCCGGAGGGCGGCGTCGAGGTTCGAGAGCGGCTCGTCGAAGAGGAACGCCTTCGGCGAGCGGACGATGGCGCGGCCCATGGCGACGCGCTGGCGCTCGCCGCCGGAGAGCTCGGCGGGGCGGCGGCCCAGGAGCCGGCCGAGGCCGAGCATCTGCGAGACCTCCTCCACGCGGCGCGCGCGCTCGGCCGCCGGCACGCCCCGCATCTTGAGCGGGAAGGCGATGATGTCCCTGACGGCGAGGTGCGGGTAGAGCGCGTAGCCCTGGAACACCATGGCGACGTCGCGGTCCTGCGGGGGCACGCGGCTCACGTCGCGCCCGTCGATCCACACCGAGCCGGCGTCGGGCGCGTCGAGGCCGGCGATGAGCCGCAGCGCCGTCGACTTGCCGCAGCCCGAGGGGCCGACGACGACCAGCACCTCGCCGTCGGCGACCTCGAGGTCGAGCGCCTCGAGCGCGGCGGCGTCGGCGCCGCCGTAGCGGCGGGTGAGGCCCCGGAGCGCGATCGTCGCCACGCGCTCAGGCCCGCACTTCGACGAGGCCGGGGACGGTGTCCGCCACGTCCACGAGGCTCGGCTTGGGGTGAACGGCGACGGCGACGCGGGCGCGGCGGAGCATGGCCGCGTCGTACCCCGAGTCGCCGAACGCGCCCAGGAGCATCGGCGCTCCAGGCTCGCGCGCGAGCGCCTCGAGCTTGCCCTCGCCGTAGACCACCGGGCCGGCGAGCCGGGGCAGGACGACGCCGGCCTCGATCGCGGGCGTCATCGCGATCACCTCCGAGGCGCGGATGCCGAGGCGCGCCGCGCCGGCCACGACGACCGCGCGCGGCGACGCCGAGACCACCCGCACCGGGACGGCCTCGGCGCGCGCCCACGCCAGGATGGGGGCGAGCTCGGCGTGGACGCGTCCGACGAGGCCCGCCTCGTCGAGGACGCGCCCGGCGAAGGCGGCGAGCTCGGCCTCGGCGTGGCCGCCGAAGGACCAGGCCATCATCGCGAACGCCTTCGCCTCCTCGTAGCGCTCCTCGAGGAACGCGGCGTAGAGCGCGCGCGCCACCTCGTTGGCGTCGCCGCGGACGCCGAGGCCGAGCGCCTCGGCCTCGGCCTCGAGCGCCCCGAGCGCCGCCGGCCGAAAGGCGCGGGCCTCGAGCGCGGCCTCGAAGAGATCGATCCCGACGTCGCCGCTCCAGAGGGTGCCGTCGGCGTCGAAGGCGAGGCAAGAGGGGCCGGCGCCCGCATCGCGCTCGCGGGCGAGCCTTCCGACGATCGCGGCGGGCTCGAGCGTGGGCAGCGGCGCGGCCATGGGTCAGGCGTAAAACGAACCACGCGCCGCGTCACGCATGTCGGAATCGTGTCATGAACGGCGACGCGGGCCTGCTTTGGGGTGGGCCGGCCTGCGGGCGCTGTGGTAACGGCTTGTGCTTCGCGCCTGCGGCGCACGGGGCGACCGGGCAGGCGAGGCGACGGCGATGCTCTATTTCCACGGCTTCGGCCACTTCCATCCCGAGAACCAGATCGACAACGCGTTCCTCGAGTCGCTCGACATCGGGACGAACGACCAGTGGATCACCGAGCGGGTCGGGATCAAGAACCGCCGCACCGTCCTGCCGCTCGACTACATCCGGACGACGAAGAATAAGGACACGCGAGGGGCGCAGGAGGCCGCGCTCTACACCAACGCCGAGACCGGCCGCCGGGCGGCGCTGATGGCGATCGAGCGCGCCGGCATCAAGCCCGAGGACGTCGGGATGGTGATCGCCGGCGGCTGCTCGCCCGACAACTGCATCCCGACCGAGGCGGCGAGCATCGCCAAGGCGCTCGGCATCACCTGCCCGGCGCTCGATCTGCAGTCGGCCTGCACCACGTTCGGCCTGCAGTGCCACTTCCTCAACCAGATGGCCTCGGGCCTGCCCGACTACGTCCTGCTCGTCACGCCCGAGAACACGACGCGGATCACCGACTTCTCCGACCGCTCCTCGGCGATCCTCTTCGGCGACGCCACGAGCGCCGCGGTCGTGTCGACGCGCGTGCCGGCGCGAGCCCGCGCCGAGCACACCACCTTCAACGCCAACCCCCAGGGCGCCGACGACGTGAAGATCCCGCGCGTCGCCCACTTCTTCCAGAACGGGGCGGCGGTGCACAAGTTCGCCATCAAGATGATGACCCAGCTCCTCCAGGAGATTCAGGAGCGCGTGGGGCCGGAGCGGCAGAGCCGCGTCGTCTACGTCGGCCACCAGGCGAACCTCACGATGCTCGAGGCCGTGTGCAAGCGCTGCGAGATCCCGCCCGAGCGCCACTTCAAGAACATCGTCGAGTACGGTAACCAGGCCGCCGCCGGCGCGCCGGTCGTGATGTCGCAGCGCTGGGACGAGTTCAAGGACGGCGACGTCGTCTCGCTCATCGTCGTCGGCTCGGGGCTCTCCTGGTCGAGCACCCAGATCGACTTCGGCCGGGGCTGAGGGGGATCCCCGCGCAGGAACCGTGGAGCGCGCACGCGCTCCGGCGCGCGTCCCGCTCGCCGCCGTTGTACCCTCGCCGGCCGTGCCGCTCGCGCTCTTCGAGGTCTGCTGCGTCGCCATCGTCGCGCTCACGCTGGCGACGTTGGCGCGCGGGCGGGCCTCGAACGCGACCGGCTCGCGCTCGAAGCCCGCGGTCGGGCTCCTACTCGCCGACTACGGCGCGCTCGCGGTGGCCGGGTTCCTCGGGGAGGAGAGCTGCATTGCGCTCCACCGGTTCTACGCCTACGCGCCGGGCTGGCACGTGCGCATCGACCACGTGCCGCTGCTGGTGCCGCTCATCTGGCCGCTGGTGATCCTCTCGGCGCGCGCGGTGATCGGCGCGCTGGCCCCGGACGCGGGGCGAGGTGCGCGGGCGCTCCTCGTGGGCGGCCTCGTCTGCTTCGACGCCTCGCTGGTCGAGGTGGTGGCGGTTCGCGCAGGGCTGTGGGCGTGGGCGGAGCCGGGGCACTTGGGCGTGCCGCTCATCGGGATCTTGGGCTGGGGCTTCTTCGCCGCCGCGGCCGAGCTCGTGCTGTCGTCCGGCTCGCGCCTGCGTCACCTGATCCTCTGGGCGCTCGCACCGGCGGCGACGCACCTGCTCCTGCTCGCGAGCTGGTGGACCCTCTTCCGCTGGACGCTGCGCGGCGATCTCGGGGTCGCGTCGCTCGCCGGCGTCCTCGCGGTGGGAGCGCTCGCCGCCGCCGTCGCGGCGAGGCTCCGGCGCGACGGCCGCGCGATCCCCATGGACGTGGCGTTGCCGCGCGTCGTCGCCGCCAGCCTGTTCCTGGCGCTCCTCGCGACGACGGCGCCGGCCGACGTCGCCCTCTGGCTCCACACGGCGGCGGTCGCGGTGCCCTACCTGGCGGCTACCCGCTTCCGAGCAGCACGTTCGGCGGCAGCCCCAGCCTGAGCCACACCGCGGTCCCCGCGAGGTAGAAGAGGAGCAGCCCCGTCCCGAGGTGGGTGAGCAGGATGCAGTCGCGCGGCGTGAGCCCGCGGCGGTAGCGCGGGCGGTAGAAGGCGAGCTGGATGGGCGGCGCCGCGAGCATGAGCGCCTCGCGCACGCCGACGGCGCCGAGCGCGAGCCCCGCGCCGAGCACCAGCGCCGAGCCGGCGAGGAGCCCGTCGACGATCTGCCGCGCGCGCAACGGGCCGTGGACGACCGGGTAGGTGGGCACGCCCTCGGCGCGGTCGCCCTCGATGTCGCGGAGGTCGTAGAGGATCTCGTAGGTGAGCTCGAAAGGGACGAAGAAGAGCGCGAGCACGACGATGCCGGCCCAGCCCATGGTGCGCGCGGTCGGCTCGACGGCGATCGGGTAGACGAAGCACGTCAGGACGAAGAGCACCGACGAGCCGAAGTTCTTGAAGAAGTAGATCTCCTTGAAGCGCGAGAGCCCGCGCGGCGTCGGGACGAGGTCGTAGTTGTAGCCGAGCCCGATGAGCTGGACGGCGGCGCGCCACGGGGTGAGCGCCGGCCACACGAGGTGCGTCGCCGCGATGGATCCGATCATGAGCGCGAAGGATCCGGCGGTCAGCGCGCGCTTGTGGCGGGCGACGCGCGCCGTGCCCTGGATGCCGTTCTTGGCGTCCTCCTCGAGATCGGTGACGCGGTTCATCAGGTTGATGAGGAACCAGTCGAGCGCGACGACCAGCGTGAGCCCGAACCGGTAGCGCCCGGTCATGAGCCAGCCGAAGACCAGGCACGCGGTCATCGCGACCATGACGATGTGGTACCGCGCGATGGCGAGCGCGTCGGCGAACGCGCTCGAGCGCGCAGCGGGCGCTTCGATCGGCGAGGCGGTGGTCACCGCCCGGCATCATACCGGGGAGGGCCCCGACGCGAGGCGCGGGAACCGCTTTCGCTCAACGCCTGCGGCGCTTGGGGCGGACGCTCCGATTCCCGGCTCGAGCCGCGGCCCGCCGGAGCACGGCGAGATCGGCGAGGTCCTGCGGGCGCCCGGCCGCCTCTTTCGACGCGGTGAGGTCCTCGAGCGAGATCCAGTGGGCCGCCGTCGCGCCGTAGACGGCGTCGACTCGCCGCTTCCACGCCGCGGCGAAGGAGGGTACGCCGTCGATGCTCGTCAGCAGGTCGATGCGCACGGGCGGGACGCCGAGCACGATGAGCGTGCGCGGGCTCGTCAATTTGGCGACGGTGATGTTCGGCGCAGGCGTACCCAGGAAGTCGACCAGCGCCGCGCGGGCCCGCGCCGCGTTCGCCGCCGACCTATCGACGAGGACGTCGATGTCCTTCGTCGCGCGTGGCCGCACGTGGAACCCGACCGCGTACCCGCCGACGATCAGGTACCGCACGCGATGGGCGTTCAGTGACGCGATGAACTCTTCGAAGTCGGGGAACGTCAAGCTTACCCTCCGTGCGGAGGCCATCGAGGACGCACTCTCCCACGAGCTCGACCCTCTCCTCGGGCCGGAGCGCGAGCCAGGGCGAGAGATCGTCGTCCTCGTCGATCGGCAGCACCTCGACGGTCCAGGTGCGGCCGCGCCGATCGCGGACCTCTGCGACGTCCCTCGCTGCGCGTGCCCGGCGAGCCATGACTCGTTCTATCAGATGCCCGCCCCGTCGCGTACCGAGCGGGCGTGAACGAGGCTCAGTCGCGAGCGGGGGCTCTGCCCCCGCGCCCCGGACTGAAGAGGCGTCGGACCTCCGGCCTCGAGTGACGTCGGTCGGACGATTGTCCGACACCTCTTCAGCTCTGCGGCAGGGCCACCGTGATCACGCGCGTCGCCCCGGCGTCGACCGTCGTCTCGACCGACGCCTGATCGTCCGGTCCTCGCCACGCGCCGACGCCGACGCGGCCGCGCGGGACGCCGGCGAAGCGGAAGCGCCCGTCGTCGCCGGTGAGCGCGAAGAAGGGGTGGGCGAAGACGGCGAGGTGGGCGGCGGCCTCGCTCGTCGAGCCCTGGTGCACGGTGCAGCTCAGCGAGGCGACGCCGTGCGGCTCGCGCACGACGACGGTGCTCCACGCGCCGGAGCTCAGCATCGGGATGTGGAAGAGGGCGCCTTCGTCGCGGGAGCGTCCGCCTTCGTGCTCGGCGCCCTCGCCGTCGGCCGCGGCGCGGCCCGGCTCGCCGCGCGACGCGACCAGGCTGTGGAGGTGCCCGTCGGTCGAGCGGGCCAGGATCGTCTGGCCCGTCTGCGCGGCGGCGAGGCGCGGCGTCGCGCCGTGGCCATCGTTCTCGAGCCGCAGCGGCTCGGCCGGCGCGGCGAAGACGTACGCCTCGAGGCCGGAGGCGACGAACACCAGCGCGCCGGCGACCGGCTTGCCGCTCGCGTCGCGCACCACGCCGGTGAGCGTCCCGGTGTCCTCGATGCGGATGGGAGTCGGCGCGGGCGCGGGCTCGCTCGGAGCAGGCGGGGCGGGCGCGCGCGCCGGGGCGGCGGCGACCGGCGGCGGCGCCGACTGCGTCATCCACAGCGCGATCGCGATCGCCAGCGTGGTCGCGTACTTCAGGAACGTGAGCTCCATCGTGTCGAGGACGAAGGCACGGACGCCGAAGCGGTCCCTGGCGGGGGCGTCGCGGCCGCCGCTCGGACCGCCGGCGCCTGCCGCGGCTCCCGCGCGCCGCCGACGCCAGCGCTGGTAGGCGGCGGCCGCCAGCACCAGGAACGGGATGGGCGCGTAGCTGTAATAGACGGCGAAGTCGAAGGCGACGTCCCAGGGATGCCGCCACACCGGCCCCGTCGCGAACAGGAAGATGCACAGCGCGATCGCGAAGATGCCCCAGAAGAGCGGGCGCGAGAGCCGCGGGAGCGGCGGCTCGTGGGAGGCATCCTCGTCCGGCACGCGCCAACCATGGTGTTTGCGGCGCGCCGCGACAAGCCCCGCGCCCGCCCGCCGCCTCCGCCGCCCCGCGCCGAGGTGTGCTATCGAGGCCTCGTGCTCCTCCCGCTCGCCCAGCGTCTCGGCCGCGGCGCGCTGCGCCTGCAGGGCCTCGAGAGCCGGATGGTGCCGACGGCGCACGCCGATCTCCACCTCTACGAGGCGCCCGGCCGCGGAACGCTCCCGACGGCCGTCGTGCTCCACGGCTTCGGATCGGCGGCGACGCCGTTCGCGAGGCTCATCCTCGAGCTCCGGCGCGGCGTGCGCCGCGTCCTCGCGCCCGACGCGCCCGGGCACGGCTTCAGCGGCGTGCCGCGCGAGCGGCTCACCCCCGAGGTGCTCTTCGCCTCCATCGCCGAGCTCCTCGACCGCGAGATCGACGAGCCGGCCATCGTCTTCGGGAGCTCGCTCGGCGGCGCGATGGCGCTCCGCTACGCGCTCGAGCGGCCCTCGAAGGTGCGCGTGCTCGCGCTCTCGTCACCCGCCGGCGCGCCGATGGACGCGGCCGAGCTCGCCGCCCTGCTCGCGACGTTCCGGATGCGCTCGCCCGCCGACGCGCGCGCGCTCCTCGACCGCCTCTACCACCGCCCGCGCTGGTGGGCGCCCCTCGTGGCGCGCGACATCCAGGCGCTCTTCGAGCGACGCGCCATGGAGGAGCTGACCTCGTCGGCGAGCCCCGAGCAGCTCCTCACGCCCGACCGCCTCGCCGCGCTCGCGCCGCCCACGCTCCTCCTCTGGGGGCGGTCCGAGCGGCTCTTGCCGAGCTCGAGCCTCGCCTTCTTCAAGCAGCACCTGCCGCCGCACGCCGTGATCCAGGAGCCGGAGGGCTTCGGCCACTGCCCGCACCTCGAGCGCCCCGCCGAGCTCGCCGATCGCGTCCTCGCCTTCGCGCGCAGGGCCGTCGTCGCCTGAGCGCAGCGTGCGGACGAAGCCGGCCTGCGGGTGGGCCGGCTACTGCACGACGAGGCTCAGGTGGTACGGGAACGTGACGCTCGGATCGGCGGGAGAGGCCTTGACGCGCACGTAGTAGGTCCCGGCGCCGAGGCCCGCCGCGCTCGTGTGGGCGCAGTATCCGTCGCCGCTGTCGTCGTCCTCGGCGAGGACGGTCACCCCGTCGGTGTCGAGGATCTCCAGGTACGCGTCGAGCTCGAGCAACGAGCAGGCGCCGTCGCCGAGGTCGTACGTGTCCGCCGTGAGCGTGGAGCTCGGGCCGGGGACCGAGATCGCGACGACGTCGACGTCGCCGGCCGGGGCGATCTCGGCGGTCCAGGGCGCCGCGAACGCGTCGGCCAGCGCCGGCTCGCCGTTCTGCTCGGATTCGGTCGGCTCGAGGACGCACTGGGCGCTGCAGCCGTCGCCGGAGGTGGTGTTCGCGTCGTCGCACGCCTCGCCCGGATCGCTGATGCCGTCGCCGCACACGACCGCGTGGCTCTTGATCGAGATGGTGAAGGCGCCGAAATCGCCGGCCTGATACCCGTCGACGATCACCGCGAGCGACTGGCCGGCGGTCACCGGCACGCCGAGGATTTCGCTCGCGTTGGGCCCGACGTTCTTCTCCGAGCACACGAGCTCGCTCGCGGCGACGTCGCAGATCGTGCGGACCGAGATGCCGAGGTTCGCGCTCGACACCAGCGCCACGTCGAGCGTACCGGTCTGCGCCGCCGTCACGTGATAGACCACCTCGGGTCCGCTCGCCCCGGGGCTCTCGCAGCTCGGGTCGAGGAGGGCGGCGTGGCCCGTGGTGTCGCCGTCGACGACGGTCGGATCCGGGACGGTGGGCCCGGCGCCGCACGAGTCGGCGCAGGCCGCGGCGCACTCCGGGTCGTTGCAGTCGCGGAGCGTGTCGCCGTCGTTGTCCTTGCCGTCGAAGCAGGTCTCGGTGCCGCTGCAGCCGCTCGTGTCGGCAGCGCAGCCGGGCGTGCAGCTCAGCGTACCGGTGTCGAAGCCGAGGGACTGGCAGCTGCTCGAGCCGAGATCGGAGCCGTCGCAGGGCTCGCCGGGCTCGGCGACGCCGTTGCCGCACTCGGCCGGCGCGCCGCCGCCTCCATCGCCGCCCGATCCGCCGGCGCCGGTGACGGTCCCGCCGCCGGAGCCGCCGCCGCCCCCGCCCGCCCCGCCGGCGCCCGCGCCGGACGAGGTCGACGAGCCGAGCGCGGGGCCGAGCGGGCGCTCCGTCTCGCCGCCGCCGCAGGCGCCGGTGGTCCAGGCGACGCCCGCGAGCAGCGCGAGCCACCTCACTCGGTGAACGGGCATGAGTACGTGATCTCCCAGCTCTGGACCGTGGGCGGCAGCGTGTTGCCGGTGGTCGGGTTCAGCGTGTAGACGAGCTCGAGGAACGGCTGCTGGGCTTTGGGCAGGCCGCCGAGCGCCGTGAACAGATCGATCGGGCACGGCGCAGGCCCGCCCATCGGACACACCTGAGTGTTCGGCGTCGCCTTGGCGGTCGCCACGGTCGTGAGCGGCGCCGACGCGAGCCCGGCCTGGGTGGCGGCCGTCCGGACCTGGAAGACGACGTTCGAGTCGCCCGGGGTCACCGTGTCGTACGCGAAGAATCCCCATTGCACTTGCTGGCCGGGGGCGCAGCTCGGCGCGTACAGCTCCTGGTACGTGACGGGCTGGTAGACGCCGGGGCACCCGGCGATGACCTGGACCGACGCGCCGGTGTCGGCCTGCACCGTCGAGCAAGTGCTCGGGCACAGCGTCACCTTCGTGGGGTTCTGTGGATCGTCGAGGTACCAACCGGCGCCGCACGCGCCCGGGCCCGACACCTCGGCGAGCGGCACGGGCGGGCCGTTCGAGGGCGTGTACTCGACGGTGATGTTGTTCGGGTCGAACAGCCCGGCGTTGGGCAGGTCGAAGGTGCACGAGACCGCGTCGCCCTGGATCGCCTTCATCGCGGCGAGCAGCTCGGCCTGCGTGTTGCCGTTCTGCGCGATGAAGAACGACTGGCCCCCGCCTGCCTGCGCGATCGTGTCGATCGTGGCCTGAGACACGCCGGCGATGCCGATCACGTACGTCGCGACGCCGAAGTTGTTGAACGCGTTGGCGGCGTAGCCCGCGATGTTGGCGACGTTGGTGTCGCACTCGGTGGGCTGGCCGTCCGTGATGAGCACGACGACGGCCTGCTCGTTCGGGTTCGCCTGCTGGAAGTTCGAGGCCCACAGGGTCGCGCCGGCGAGCGCAGCCGACATCGGCGTCATGCCGCCCGGCGCCTTGCTGTTGATGGCGTTGATCAGCGCCTGCTCCTGGGTGTCGATCGGAGCGGCCGGAACGGTGAGCGTGCCGAGCGGCACCAGCGGCTGGCTGCAGTTGACGGCGCTGCACGTGGGCGCGCCGCAGGCGCTCGGCGAGTTGTCCGGCCAGAACCGGAGCGCGACGCCGAGGCCGGCCGAGCTCGGATCGCCGAAGAAGGCCTTGAGCGCGTTCATCGCCGGCACCCAGCGGTTCGGATCGGACATCGACCCGGACTTGTCGACGGTGACGAACATGTTGACCTTCTTGAAGGTCGCGGTGCTCCCGGCACCGGAGCACGACGGCAGCTGGCACGAGCCGGCGTTGTACAGGCTCCAGTTGTCCTTGCAGCTGCACTCGGCGATGTGGCCGGGCCCCGCGGGGTTGACCATGATCTCGCGGTTGCCCACGAGCCCGGGGCAGCCGGTGACGTCGATGCAAAGGCCCGGCGGGATGGGCTCGGTCGTCGTGCACGTCTGGATCTGGGGATGCGCGAGGTTCGGGCTGCAGAGCGGGTACTGCTGCGAGTTGGCCGGGAAGTGGACGAGCTTGATGCCGGCGGGCGCCGTGGTGTTGCCGACGTTGCAGACCGGGATCGAGCCGGTGCACGGCACGCCCACGGTCAGGTTCACGCCTGGGCAATCCGGGTCCGTCTCGCCGGGCAGCCACGGGTTGCACTGACCGACGGCCGGGCACGTCTCGCCGCAGACCGAGGCGACCTTGGCGACGCACGCGGACGACCAGCCCGGAGCCGGCGTGGGCGGCAGCGGGCACGACGAGCCGCAGATCGAGTTGACCTCCGCCGTGCAGATGTTGTCCCAGTAGGTGTTGCAGCAGTACGGGTCCGCGCTGCAGATCTGGCTGACGCACGGGTGGCAGCTCGCGGTCAGCTTCACCCCTTGGCTGCACGGGGTGTGCGTGCACGCCGCGGGCGCCGCGCCGCAGCACGACGGGTCGACGTTGCAGACGGCCGTGACGCACGGGTCGCACGCCTTCGAGAGCGCGGCGCCGGAGTAGCACTTGTCGTGGGCGCACGAGGCGTCCTCTTCGCAGAACGCCCCGCAGACCGTCTTGACCTTGTCGACGCACGCCTGGGTCCAGGAGCCGCCGTTGCAGCTCTTGCCGCAGACGCTCTGCACCTCGGCGGCGCACTGCGCGTCCCAGAGCGTGTTGCAGCAGTACGGATCGACGGCGCAGATCTGCGCGACGCACCCGTCGCAGTTCGACTTCAGCTTGGCGCCCTGCGCGCAGGGCGTGTGCGCGCACGTCGCGCCGAACACCGGCGTGCAGCAGCTCGGGGCCGCCGCGCAGATCTCGCTGACGCACGGGTCGCAGGAGGCCGTCAGCCCCGCGCCGGCGGCGCACTTGTGGTGGGCGCACGTGCCGCTCTTGGGGTTGTCGCAGTGGTAGTCGAACTGGCAGTCGGCCCCGCTCGAGCAGGGCTCCTTCAACCCCTTGCCCACGAGGCCGGGGGGGAAGTCGCCGAGGTCCCCAGAGGACCAGTCGAAGCCGCCGCCCGACGCGTCGGGCGTGACTCCCCCGTCCGGGTTCTCGTCGTAGACTTGACAGCTCGGATCGCAGGGGTTGTTCGCGCACGCCCCGGCGTCGCTCAGGCTCAACGGGACGGGGTACTCCGCCTCGCCGGCGCTGCCCGGCCCACCCGGCCGGCGCGCCTCGCGCGCGACGCCTTGGCCGCACGGTCCCCACTCCCCGGCGACGCACGTCTGCACGCCATCGTAGCAGGACACGACGCCCTCGTGCTCCCCGAGCGTCAGGTGGCAGTCCACGGTCGCGCCGTCGACGCAGCCCTCCGTGCCGCCCGGTCCCCCGGCGCTCGCCCCCGCTCCCGTCTGGCCCGCGCCTGGAGGCGGGGCGGAGAGGTCGTCCTCCGCGCCGCAGGAGATCGCGGCGGCGGGGAGCGCGGCGGCGAACGCCGCGACGAGCAGGATCCTGGGCAGCAAAGCCATGGAGCGGCGCCTCCGCAAGCCGTGTGCCGCGTCGGGTCGCGCCCGCGCGGGCGGGTCCCGCGGCGATCCGGGGCCGCCGCGGGCGGGCGTGTTCGGCGGACTGAACGGTGTTCGGCCTGGTGTTCGGCGCGCCGAACACCCGCCGAGCCGGCGCCCAGGGAAACCCCGCCGAGTCGGCGGGGCACACGCCTTGCGGAGGGCCGGCGCATGCCTCCCGGCGGGACCCGCTTCCTTCGCGCCGCAGCGAGCGAGCTCGCCGCGGCTGCCCTCCTCTTCGGCTGCGGCCCCGAGCCGCCCGAGTACGCCCCCATCCGAGCAGCCGCCGCGAACGAGGTCGCGTGCACCGACGAGGATGGCGACGGGCACGGCGACGGCTGCGCGGCGGGGCTCGACTGCGACGACACGGATCCCGACGTCACCGACTGCGCCGACACGGTGCTGCCCTGCACCGAAGGGGACGCGCGCGCGTGCCAGGTGACGCTCGGCGTCCACGACGGCGTCAAGTCGTGCGTGATCGGCGTCGAGACCTGCGCGGGAGGTCAGTGGGGCCCGTGCACCGCGGACAGGTTCTGATCACATCCCGTAGGTCTTGAGCTTCTCCCAGAGCGTCGTCCGCGAGATCCCGAGCAGCTGCGCCGCGGTGGTGCGGTTGCCGCCGCTGATCTCGAGCGCCCGCTGGATCTGCTTGCGCTCGACGTCCTGGAGCGCCTTCTGCTTCGCGTCTCCGAGCGTCTGGGGCAGCTTCGTGTAGCTCGAGCCGGTGCGGGAGAAGCACAGCTCATTGGCCGTCACATCGGGGCCGTCGCACATGATGACGGCGCGCTCGATCACGTTGCGGAGCTCGCGCACGTTCCCCGACCATTCGTGGGAGTGGAGCTTCATCACGGCGTCGGGCGTGAACCTCGAGACCGATCGACCGAACTCGGCGGCGAACCAACCCAGGAAGTGCTCCGCCAGCGGGATCAGGTCGTCCTGCCGGTGGCGCAGCGGGGGCACCTCGATCATCACCGTGCTGATCCGATAGTAGAGGTCGTGTCGCAGGCGCCCCTGCTCGATGGCCTCGTCGGGCGAGCGGTTGGTGCTCGCGAGGACGCGCACGTTCATCGGGCGCTCCCGATCGCTGCCGAGCGGGAAGTAACGGCGCTCCTCGAGCACGCGCAACAGCTTCGGCTGCAGGTCGACGCGAAACTCGGTGATCTCGTCGAGCAGCAGCGTCCCGCCCTCCGCGCTGGCGAGCAGGCCGGCGCGGTCGCGCTTGCTGTCGGTGAACGCGCCGCGAATCGAGCCGAAGAGCTCGGCCTCGACCATCGACTCGGGGATCGCCGCGAGGTTCACCCGCACGAACGGGGCCGCGCGGCGCTCGCTGCCCTCGTGGATGCGGGTGGCTACGATCTCCTTGCCCACCCCGCTCTCGCCCACGATGAGCGCCGAGGACGCCGGGGTCGAAGCGACCCGATCCGCGAGCGCGAACACTCGCTTCATCGCGGCGCTGACCGCGATCGGCCCGTGCGTCGCGACGCGCCGCTGCGACGACGCCCCCTGCAGGGCGCGCTCGACACGCGAAACGAGGTCGTTCACCCGGAAGGGCTTCTCGATGAAGTCGACGGCGCCGCGCCGCATCGCGTCGGTGACGCCGGGGATGTCGGCGAACGCCGACATCATCACGGTGATGGGCGGCATGGGCATCGAGCGCACGTGCTCCAGCACGGCGAGGCCGTCGTCCTCGCCGGCGAGGCGGAGATCGAGCAGGAGGCCGTCGTAGGACTCGGCGTCGAGGCGGCGCGTCGCCTCACGCACGTCGCGCGCTACGTCGACCGAGTAGCCTCGGTGCTCGAGCGCGCGGCGGATCATGTCGCCGATCTCGGCCTCGTCATCCACGACCAGAATCCGCATCCCGGGTGCGGTGTGGGGCTGTGCGTCGGACATCCGAGGTACCAAGCCGCGAGCCCGATGGAGCGTACCTCGACGGGGGCGGTAACGGAAGTGACCACCCTGACCTCGGTCGTGGCTCGCCGCGGTTCGGTCGCAGCGGCGCGCCCCGCGGCGTCAGCGGGGAAGCGCCAGGATCGCCGCGAGGACGCGATCGTAGTCGGCGGGGAGCTCGACCGGCGGGTTCGCCTGCGGCGAGGCGACGCCGGCGATGGCGCGGTCGTGGTAGCGGACCTTGAACTCGGTGAACTTGAGGCCGCTCGCGGTCGAGACCACGACGACGCGGTCGCGCTTCTTCACCAGCCCGCGCGCGGTGAGCTTCTCGAGCGCGGCGAGGGCGACGGCCGTGTGCGGGCAGGTGTACATGCCGGTGCGGTCGGCGCGCGCGGCGGACTCGCAGAGCTCCTCCTCGGTCGCCTGCTCGACGATGCCGTCCATGGCCTCGAGCGCGCGGATCGCGCGGGGAGCGCTCACCGGGTTGCCGATCTGGATCGCGCTCGCGAGGGTCTCCTTGGCGCGGACCGCGGCGACCTCGCGCCGTCCGGCGTTCCAGGCGAGGTAGAGCGGGTTGGCGTTCGCGGCCTGCGCCACGCAGAGGCGCGGGTACCGGTCGACGAGGCCGAGCTCCTTCATCATCCGGAAGCCGGCGAAGAGCGCGTACGCGTTGCCGAGGTTGCCGCTCGGCAGGAACACCCAGTCGGGCGCCGTCCAGTCGAACTGCTGGACGATCTCGATCGCGACCGTCTTCTGGCCCTCGAGCCGGAGCGCGTTCATCGAGTTCGCCAGGTAGACGACGCCCTCGGCGGCGAGGCGTCCTACGATCGCCATGCAGCCGTCGAAGTCGGTGTCGAGCGAGAGCACCAGCGCGCCCGACGCGATCGGCTGCACGAGCTGCGCGGTCGAGACCTTGCCGCGCGGCAGGAGGACGACGACGGGCAGGCCGGCGGCGGCGCCGTAGGCGGCGAGCGAGGCCGACGTGTCGCCGGTCGAGGCGCAGGCGACGGCGCGGAGGTCGAGCCCCTCGCGGATCGCCTGGCGCACGACCGAGACCAGCACCGTCATGCCGAGGTCCTTGAAGGAGCCGGTGTGGCTGTTGCCGCAGAGCTTGACCCAGACGTCCTCGAGCCCGAGCGACCTGCCGTAGCGCTCCGCCCAGAACAGGTTCGTGCCGCCCTCGTCCATCGAGACGATGTCGCCGTCGGGCACCTCGGGCGCGACCCACTCGCGCTTGCCCCACACGCCCGACCCGTAGGGCCAGGACGTGCGCTTGTAGCGATCGTCGAAGAGCTTCATCCACGCCGCGGGGCTGCGGTCGCGGAGGGCGTCGAGATCGTGGGCGACGTCGAGCAGGCCGCCGCAGGTGGGGCAGCGGTAGATGGGGCGGGTGAGCGGGTAGGTGCCGGGGCAGCCGGTGAGGCAGCGGAAGGAGGCGGCGTAGCGCACCGGGGTCCTTTAGCGCCGACGGCGCGGGCGGACCAGCGGGGCGGCTCGGTGTGCCCGGGTCAATCGGGCCAGGCGGGGGGATCCATCCCGAGCTTCTTGTAGAAGAAGCGCGCGGCGTTCTTCGCGAACGCGCTCTGCGGGACGTAGACGTCCGGAGCTTTGCCGAGGCGCTCGGCGGCGAGATCGCCGCGGCGCTCGCCGAGGAGGCGCTCGAGGTCCTCGAGGAAGGCGTCCATCGACGGATACCGGTTCTCGGGGCGCTTCTTCAGCGCCGTGAGCATCACCAGCTCGGTGCGGTGATCGATCTCGGGGCGGCGGCGCGAGGGCGGGGGCGTCGGCATGAGGAGCTGGTGGGCGAGCAGCTCGGCCTCCTCCTTCGCGGTGAAGGGGAGGGTGCCGGTGTAGATGCGGTACATGAGCGCGCCGAGGCCGTAGACGTCGGTGCGGGCGTCGGGCCGGTCGGTCACCACCTGCTCGGGCGCCATGTACTCGAGCGTGCCGACGGCCACGCCGGCCTGGGTGAAGCCGCTGTGCGCGTCGAGCTTGGCGAGGCCGAAGTCGAGGAGCTTCACCGCGTAGGGATCGCCGGGCTCGCCGACCAGGAAGACGTTGTCCGGCTTGACGTCGCGATGGACGATCCCGGCGCGGTGGGCGGCGGCGAGGCCGGCGGCGGCCTGGCGCAGCACCGGCAGGGCGATGTCCGGGGTGAGCACGCCCTCGCGCGCCAGGAGGTCGCCGACCGACTCGCCGTAGAGGAACTCGAGCACCAGGTAGGGGGCGCCGTCCTCCTCGCGCATCCCGAGATCGAGGATGCGGACGATGTTCTCGTGCCCGATGCGCGCCACCGCCTTCGCCTCGCGCAGGAAGCGGTCGCGCGCGTGCGGCCCGCGCGCCGCCTGCTGATCGAGCACCTTCACGGCGACGGGCTGGCGGGTCTCGAGGTCCTCGGCGAGGTAGACGCGCGCCATCGCGCCCTTGCCGATGAAGCCGCGGATGTCGTAGCGCCCGCCGAAGATGGACCCCTTCTGCTGCGTGTCCTTGGCGCGGAAGTGCTCGAGGGCGATCTCGTTGCTCAGCGTGGCGCCGTCGTACGGGCAGAAGCGGTGGTCGCCGCCGTACTCGCGATGGCACCTCGGGCAGAACATGCGCTCCGTTTGGAGTACCTGCCCGAGCCCTCGCTCGCAAGATCCGCGAGAGGTCAGTTGTCGGGAGCGCCCATGCAGATCCAGTCGGCGATGGTCTGGATCTTGGCGGTGGAGAGCGTCGTCGAGGGCGGCATCTTCTTGTTGTTGCCGCACATGTCCGTGTTCATGACCTTGTCGATCACGTAGCTCTCCGAGGGCTGGCCGGGCTCGACGCGCATCCGGCTCCCGCCGCTGCACTGGCCTGCCGCGACCCCGACGAGCTCGCCGTAGGCGTTGGCCGCGGTGAGATCGAGGCCGGCCTTGGGCTGGGCGCCGGCGTGGCAGAGGCTCTTGGCGCAGCTCGTGGTGAGGATCGGCACCACGTCGGCGGCGAACGAGACGCTCGCCTGGCCGCAGGTGCAGACGCCGGCCTCGCACGTCTGCCCGGGCGCGCACCGGTTGTCGCACGCGCCGCAGTTGTCCACGTCGGTCTGCATGTCGCCGCAGCCGGCGCCGCCGGCGCCCCCCGCGCCCGTGGTCGCGCCGGTGGTGCCGGTCGTCTCGCCGGTGGTCGCCGTGGTGCTGCCCGAGGTCGCCGCCGCGCCGCCGCCGGCGCCCGAGGTGGAGTCGCCGGCGCCGGAGCACGCGGCCATCGCCAGCGCGGCGACCATCGCCCAAGGTCCCGTCCTAAGCATCGACGAGGATCGTAGCCGGGGCGATCGTAAGCGCAATCAAATCGTCGTTGATGCGATCGTAAACGCTGCGTTGACGATCGCGAGCGCTCGTCAGCCGAGGTGCCGGTGGAGGAACGAGGTGGCGCGCTCCCACGCGAGCTTGGCGGCCTCCGGCGCGTACACCTCGGGGCGGGTGTCGTTCACGAAGGCGTGGTCGGCGTCGTAGACGTGGAGCTCCATCGGCTGGCCGCGCGCGTCGAGCTGCTTCTTGATCGCCTCGGCGCGCTCGGGCTTCGCCCACTGATCGCGCCCGGCGAAGTGCGCCTGGATCGGCGCCTTGACCTTGGCGTAGTCGGCCTTCGCGGGATCGGGGATGCCGTAGAACGGCACCGCCGCGTCGATCTCGGGCACGTTCGCCGCGGCGCGGAACGAGAACGCGCCGCCCATGCAGAAGCCGATGATCCCGACTTTGCCGTTCGAGCGCGGCTGCGCCTTGAGCCAGGCCACCGCGCCGGCGATCTCGTCCATGGATCGGTCGCCGTCGAGCTCGGTCATGAGCTTGCCGGCCTCGGCGGCGTCCTTGGTGACCTTGCCGTGGTAGAGGTCGGGCGCGAGCGCGACGAAGCCGGCCGCCGCCAGGCGATCGAGGAGCGAGCGGATGTGGTCGTTCACGCCCCACCACTCCTGGACGAGCACCACGCTCGGCGCCTTCTCCGTGCCCGCCGGCGTCGCCATCTCGCCGGTCGTGCTCGCCCCGCTCTTCGCCGCAAACGTCACCTTGGTCGTCGCCATGTTCGCTCCCCTGCTCTCGTGGGGCGGAAGGATACCCGGGCGACCGAGGCGGCCAACAGCGAATCGGTGCGCGTCTATCGATGCCCGTGCGCGGCGGCGACGCACCGTGCCACCGCCGGTGACGCGGGCGCCTGGCACGCGGGCTGCGCGGACGGCGGATTGCGGCAGCCGCCGCGAGAGGTTCGATGCGCCACCGACACGAACGGAGCAGGGGTGAGGCCCGCGGCCGCGGCCCCGAACGAAGGGAGCCCGAGCCCGCGGCGCGGCCGGAGGCCGGCGAGCGACGCGACGAGCGGCCGCAGGAAGCGCCGTACGACGACCGCGACGAGTCGACCTACCGGCTGCCGACGTCCGCCGCGGGAGGCCCCGGTGGTCCGGCCCCGAGCTACGCCGAGGATCGCTGGCGCGACTACAGCGGTGCCCGAGCGCCTGCGGGCTTCGCGCGCGGCGCGCCGGCCCCCCGCCCGCGGCGGCCGCTCCCATGCCGGGCCGCTGGGCGGGCTACGGCGCCGGGTGGACGCACGCCGGCGCGCCGGGCCCGCGGCAGCCCGAGCCCGGACCCTACGTCGGACGCGGGCCCAAGGGCTACCGTCGGTCGGACGACCGCATCAAGGAGGACGTCTGCGACCGGCTGACCGAGAGCGGCGAGCTCGACGCGAGCGACATCGAGGTCACGGTCGCCGGCGGCGAGGTCACGCTGGAGGGCGAGGCGCAGGATCGGCAGGCGAAGCTGATCGCGGAGGAGCTCGCCGATGGGGTGGCTGGCGTGACGGATGTCCACAATCGGATCCGGGTGCGGCGGGAGGCGGGGCGGTGAGGAGGCTCGAGTGGCGAGGGGGAGGTGGAGCGGGGTGACCGCTTCGCGGTCGCGGTCCCGGACCTGGCCGCCGCGCTCCCCGTTTGCGGCCACCCGTCTGGTCGCCTCGACGCCCACGTCTTAGACTCACGCCATGGACGCGCTCGCCCAGCGCTGGTGCAGGGCGGTCCCCTCGCTGAGGGAGACGGCGCTGCGCGCCTCCTTCTTCCGCGCGCAGCTCTCCGAGTGCGCGGTCGACCGGGTCGCCTCGGCCCTCGACGCGCTCTGCGGGCGCGCCGAGCAGGCCGATCCCCTCGCGCGCGAGGTGCTCGCGGCGGCGCTCCCGGTGCTGACCGAGCCTGCGCTCGCCGATCGCATCGAGGAGCTGCGCGTCATCGCCGGCGCGCGCGCCTTGTTGCCGCTGAGCCGCCTGCTCCGGAAGAAGAGCACCTCCGACTCGCTCGCGCCCCCCGAGCCCGACGAGCGGCTCCTCGCCACCTCGCCGGACGGGCGCGTGCTCACGCTGGGCGAGCGCAAGGCGCTGGCGCGCCGGCCGTCGCGCGCCGCGCTCGAGAAGCTGTTGCGCGATCCGCACCCGCACGTCATCCGCACGCTCCTCTCGAACCCGCGCATCACCGAGGCCGACGTGGTGCGCCTCGCCGCGCGGCGCCCCGCGTACCCCGAGGTCATCGCCGAGATCGCGCGGCACCCGGCGTTCTCGCAGCGCGTGCGGGTGCGCATGGCCATCGTCCAGAACCCGTGGTCGCCTCCCGAGATCGCCGTCCCGCTCGTGCGGCTGCTCATCCGCCCCGAGCTCGCGCAGGTCGTCCACGCGCCCGACGTTCCCACGATCGTGCGCGCCGCGGCGCGCGAGCTGCTCGATCGCCGCCCGCCGGTCCCGGAGCGGCGGCGGTCGGGCGCGCCCCCGCAGTAGCCGCTGCGCCGCGCGCGGCGGGAGCTACCAGGGGAACCACTCGTGGGGGATCGTCTGCCACGCGGTGGGCCGCTTCGCGTCGTTCTCGGGGACGACGAGCGAGCCCACGAACGCCGCGTGCTCGTAGACGCTCCCGATGTTCCGCGCGATCGAGTCGAAGTCCGCCTCGGAGACGACGCCGTCGCTCGTCGCCTTGTAGAACTGCACGGTGATGCGGATGGGGAACCGCGCGTCGCGCACGAGGCGCCCGCCGTGGCCCTCGACGAACGGCCCGAGGCGCGGGCCGTGCCCCATCACGGCGCGCTCCATCCCCGAGGTGCGCACCGGCCCGGGGCGCACCCGGATCGTCGCGTCGTTCGGGCCGAAGCCTCCGGCGGCGAGCGGATCGTCCGAGAACTCGTAGCCGTAGCCGTCCGACGCGAGTCCGCCGAGCCACCCCCGGTGCTCGTGGACGAGCGGCACCTGGATGAGGGCGATCACGTCCGCGCCTCGGCCGAGCGCGCTCCGGTCCGCCTCGCTCTTGGGCCCGCCTTGGGCGGCGATTCGCGAAGCGACGTCGCTCCGCCGCTCCGCGCTGAAGGCGGCGCGGTGTCCGGCGTCGTTGAAGTAGAGCTCCTGGCCCCAGTGCGCCGCCCCGCGCTCCTCGGTGCGGTTCTCGATCACCTTGACGCTGGTGCCCTCGCGCGTGGCGAGGATCGCGAGCACCGCGGGCGAGCCGGGCGCCGACTGGTAGTTGAACACCACGGGGTTGAACTCGGCCTTGCCCGCGCGCGGGATGGGGAGGAACACCGCCTGGGCGCTGACGAGGTAGTGCGTGTCGCGCGCCGCGCCGAGGTCGAGCCGCGCCGTGCCCGGGGCCGTCGCCGCGCCCGCGGGCGCTGCGCCCGCCATCGACGCGGGAGCGGAGACGAAGCGCCCCATGTCCGAGAGCAGCTCGCGGAGCGCCACCGTCTCGAGCGGCCTGCCCGCGTGGTTGCCGACGCGCACGAAGAAGCGGTCCGAGGGCACGTCGGCGGTGAGGTCGGTGAAGTTCGGGAAGCGGACCACCGGCATGAGCGCGTCGGCGTATGCGCCGCCCGGCCCGCGACGGCGCACCTGCAGCGTCAGATCCGAGATGTTGGGGCCGAGCGCCGATCCCTCCGCGCGGCCGGTGTCCTCCCAGGTGAGATCGACGATGTGGAGCCCGCGGTCGGCGGCGGCGCGTGCGAGGTCCGGGTCGGCCACCATCGAGGCGACCTGATCGACGGTGTCGCGGTACTGGAGGGCGACGGCGCGGCGCACCGGATCGACGTCGTCTTCGGAGAGCTCGCCGGGCTCGGGGACCTCGGGGTCGAGGGGAGGGGCGGAGGCGCAGCCGAAGAGCGCGACCGAGAGGATCAGGGGACCGCACGTGCTCGCACGCATCATCCTGGGCGATGAGACCCGCCACCACGCCCGCGCCTTGGGCCGGCGACTTCGGACAACGCTCCGACCACTTGCGTTTCGACCGAGAGACTCGCAGCCCGCGATCCGGGCGCCCTGCACACATCAAATGGGGATGCGCTTGCGCACCGCCGTCACCGCGTTGAACGCCGCCGTCATCCCCCGCTCCGCCGTCGACCCCTGCGCCGGCAGGAGCCCCACCTGCCGCGCGAACGACATCCCGTCGTAGTAGATGGTGTTGTGCCGGAGCTGGCCGTTCTCGAACGTCATGCAGTCGACGCCGCGGATCTCGACGCGCTTGCCGTTCGGGTTCACGCCCTCGAACGGCGCGCCGGTGAAGGTGGCGACGCTCCGCCATTGCACGACGGCCGAGTCGCCGCTCTCGGTGACGCGCTCGATCTCGAGCTGGAAGTCGGGGAAGGCGGCGAAGAGCGACTCGAAGAAGCCGCGCACCTCGGCGCGACCCCGGATGGGGCGGAGCACGAGGAAGTCGTCGACGATCTCCGGGTGCTGGAGCTCGGCGACCTGGTCGAGATCGCGCCGGTTCAGGAGCTCGAAGAGGCGCCGCGCGAGCTGGCCGGGCGTGCGGAGCGAGGCGTCGACGTGGGCGGTGTCCATGGCGGCGACGCTAGCCACGAGCGGCCGTCGCGGGCAAGCGGGGCCGACCCGAATCAGGTGACGCTTCGGGCCTGCACGTCACGGCGCAACTTGCTGCCACCCGAGTTGCGTGAGGGCGCGGGCGAGGAACGCCGGTAGCTCGGCGTAAGCGATCAAAGCTGCGCAAGCGCGGTTCTTCTCGCAGGTGCAGCCGGCCTCGCTCTGTGCGTTGCACCCGGCGTAAGGGAAGCTCGGATCGTGGCGCACCACCGGTCCATCCGGACCGATCACGGCCTCGTTCCAGTCGGGCGATCCATCCCCGTCGAGGTCGGGCCCAGGCGTCGTGTGGTACGCGGCGGCCAACAACGCGTTCGCGTGCTCGAGGATCCGGGCGGCGACGCCGCGCTGGACGGTCGCGCCGAGGAGGGTCTCCTTGCCGAGCGCCCTGGCGACGTACGTCGTGCCTTGCGGCATGTGGAGCTCGAGCCGGTCCGCAAAACCGGGATCCGGCGCCCAGCCCAGGTCCCAGAGCTCGACGAGCTCCGTCCAGGGGCTCTCGGCGGGGAGGAACAGGAGCGTCTGGCCGATCAGCAGCTTCTGGTGCTCGAGCTCGATCGTGGGATCGAGGATCGCGACCTCGAGCGGCGCGCCGGCGTTCGTCGGTCCGCCGAGGGGTGACGCGTAGCCGCTGCACAGTCCGATGGCGTCCTTCGCCGAGCACAGCTCGACGTCGTCGCCCCAGAAGGAGGGCCAGAGGATCGGCCCCGTCGGTCGGCCGTCGGCGCCGACCAGCGGGGCGCCGCCGCCATCCGCCGCGACGCGCGCGCCGCGGAGGAGATCGTCGCTCGCGAGCTGGGTCGCGAGCCAGCGGCGGAAGGCCTCGGGGAACGTCTCGGCGAGCGAGATGCGGCCCTCGAGCTTCGTGCTCGCGCCGCCTTCGAGGTGGAGGCTGCCCGCGGGCTCGGTGAAGATCGTGCCGGCGAAGGCCTTGTCGTAATGGGAACCCGGTCGCAGTGGAGGCCCGGCGTCGCCCTCGAGCACCTCCATCGGCGCTCCGCCGAACCCGATGCTTCCATCGCTCGAGGAGACCGCACCGAAGGGGACGAGGACCTGGGTCGCCCCCACGTCGGGGCTCCCGATCGGCGAGAGCACCGGCGCGTTCAGCCGCATTCCGTGCTCGCCGGGCACGGGACGGGCGACGAGCCTGGCGAGCTCGTCGAAGGCGAGGCTCGCCGCGAACGCGGCGTCGCGCATCTCGGCTGGGGCGAACGCCGCCCAGAGATCGTCGAAGGCGACGCCGCTCTCGACCGCCGCTTCCCGGTACCCATGCAAGAGGAGCGCGAGGGCCTTCACCTCCCGCAGGTCCTCGATCGAGCGCGAGCGCGCCGCGACCTGAGCGCGCAGCGTCGGGAGGACCTCGGTGCGGTGCCATGCGCCGCCGGCGGCGAGCTCGAGCCGTGCGATCAGCGCGCTCGTGCGCTCGAACGCATCCGCGCCGCTGTCGCGACGCCGCACGCTCGAGCTCGCGCCGTCGGCGGTGTCGGTCGCCGACGCGTAGGGGACACGAACGCGGCCCTGCACATCGACGGCTGGGCCGTCGGACATCGGCAAGCCGGCTCGCTCGGCTTCGCTGGGCGCGCGCAGATCGCGCCAGGCGACGTGATCGACCCGCTGCTGGCGGCAGCGGGTGTACGCGCCTTTCACCTTCACGAGCCCGCCGTCGAGGAGAGGCTGCCAGGGCCCGTCGTCCGCCTCGCTCCACCCGTCGGGCCGGAAGGCCTCGACATCGGTCGGTGCGCAGCCCTGGATGAGCCCGTGCTCCTTCTGGAGCGCCGAGGGATCGATCGGGCGGTCGCCGATCGAGCTGGGCACGCCGAGGACGCCGTAGGCCGTGTAGCCGCGGGCCAGCATGCCGCGCCCGCGATCGCCCAGGCTGCCGTAGCTCGCGTCCGCGTGGACGAGCGCGACGTCGCCGTAGATGAGCCGGACCGCGGCGTAGTCGTGCGCCCCGAGCCCCATGAGCTCCTGCGTGGCGTCGCCGGGGAGGTCCATCGCGGACGAGCTCATGAACATCCCGATCGCCTGTTCGCGCTCCTCGTCGGTGTACGGGTCGAAGACGCGCGGGCCCACGCACGTGGCGCCGTCGGCGGCGACGTCGGTGCACGGCTCGGTCACGGTGCCGTCGCTCGTCCGGAGCTGCCAGTACTGCGGCCGGTACGCGGCGGCGTCCGCCGACGCCGCCAGATCGTGCAAGAGACCATAAGAGTGGCCGAGCGCGTGGGCGACGAGCGATGCATGTGCGCGGTGAGCGAGGTACCGCCTCATTCGCTCCGCGCGCTCGACCTGCACCTGCTCGGGCTCGGCCGGATCGAACCCACCGAGCTTGGCCTGGAGCGCCGCTGCGAGGGCCGCGATGCCCGCGGGCGGCGCGATGTCGTCGAGGACGCACGCGCCGCGCTGCGCGAGGCGCTCCTGCCACAGCTGGGCGCGCTCGCGCCACACGGCCGGGTTGCCGAGGCGGAGCGGCGACGCGAGCGCCCGCCCCGCCCCATGCTGCACGGACTGCGGCGGGGGGCCGACGAGCGCCGCCTGGCGCTCCGAGACGAGGGCAGACTCGACCGGCGAGAGCGCGATCTCGTCGCGCCGGGCGTCGATCTCCTCCCGGCGCTCGAGGGCCAATCCTCCCTGGCTCCGCGTCTCTCGCGCGGCCGCGTTGATGGCGCCGGTCAGGTCGGCGAGCGCCGGGTCGAGCAGGATGGACGCGGGCACGTCGGCGAGCGTGGCGGCGTCGACGCCCGCGAGGGCGGCCAGTCGACGCTCCACGTCCTCACGCCGGAACCTGGGAAGCGCGCCCCCGCCGGCGGCCGCGCGGACGGCCTCGGGCCAAGAGGGATCCGCGCCGGGGGGCGGCGGCAGCTCGCCGCCCAGCGTTCGCAGGACGTCGACCGCCTCGCCGCTCCACCGGTCGGTCGGATCGAGGAAGACGTGGATGGTGTCGCCGAGCCGCTCGCCCGACCATGGATCGCTCGCGGGCGTGTACACCATCCGGGGGCCGAGGGGCCGGCCCTCGGAGACGCGGATCACGTGGTGCGCGAGGTCGCCCGCGAGGACGGAGGTGCCCCGCGCGCCGCACGCCACCGGGTCGGTCTCGCTCACCGGGTCATGGCAGAGGATGGCCATCGGCTCGGCGGCCGCGGTCGCGAGCACGGCCGGATCGTATCCACGCCGCTCCGCGATCTCGGCGGCGTGGGCGCGGCAACGCTCGGGATCGCGCGTGGCGTCCGCGTACGCCTGGCCACGCTCGCAGCGCGCGATCTCGGTGACGAGCGCGACGGCGTCGGTCGCGTCGTCGAGCTGCCCCGTGAGCACCGGGTGGGCCGTCGCGCAATCGGCGCCGCCCGTCCGGCCGCACTCGACGTAGCGCGCGGCGGCGACGGCGCCGCGCAGCGCGACGTCCCATTGGTGGACGGCCTCCTCCGTCGGATCGAAGAGGTCCTCGGGACCCTGGAAGTGCCAGACGGAGGTCTTGGTGCGTCTGTCGCGGTACGGCAGCGTGCACCGTCGCCGAAGGACGTCGCACGTCGAGCCGCGGCCCACGGCCGCGCACTCGTCTTCGGTGCCGTCGCCGTCCTCGTCGCGGTGGAGATAGACCGGCTCCGGGCTCGTGCCGCAGGGGACGGGCGCGCCGGCCGCGTCGGCGGCGAAGCTCCCGTCCCAGAGATCGTGTCGCGCCAGCAGCGTGACGGAGGGGCACGGGCCGAACCCCTTGCAGAACCGCGACACCGTCGCCGCTCCGAACGCCGCGGTGCGCCATGATCCCTCGAGCTCCGTCGCGTGATACCCGCGATCGGCGACCCTGCGGAAGCTCCGCCGCAGCTTGATCTCAGCGGGATCGCACGCGAGGGACTCGGCCGTGGCCGCCTCGATCACCGCGCAGCTGGGCAGATCCTCGCCGCCCATCGCGACGGTGATCGGCATGGCGAGCACCTTGCCGGTGAGGCGGAGCGTCCCCTCGCTCGGATCGATCACCGGCGCGTCCTCCGAGGACGGGTCGGACACGTAGAGGTCGAGCGGCTCGTAGCTCACGCCGCCTTCGATCCCCATGACCGCGGCGCGGTCGAAGGAGCGGTCCTCGACGAGGCTACGGCTCCAGTCGACTCTCATGAACCGCGCGTCCGACCAGCGCGATGGCTCGACCTCGATGACCCGGTTCTGATCCAGGTCGACGTCGACGTGGGCCATGATGGCGTACGCCGCGACGATCTCGCCGTCATGAGGAGCGGGGAAGCCGTCGTGCGGCGACACGGACCTGGCGAGGAGCCGGTCCTCCGAGACCTCCCAGCGCACTCGCTGGACCGGCTCGGAATAACCGTCCACGAAGAGGCGCGATGGGTCCTGGCCCGAGTCGACGAGGGTCACCTGGGACCAGAACTCGCCCTCGGTCAGAAACGCCTTCTCGACCAGGTACCGGCTAACGTAGCTCCGTATCGGCAATTCTGCCGGGCACCCCGGGGTGGCCGCGAGGCCCAGCCCCACACAAGCTGCGCCAACCCATCGTTTCACTGAAATCATGTGCGGCGTCTATCACGGCGCGTGCCAACCAGATCGCCCGCGATTGGCCGCGGCGCGTCAACTCGCTAACCCAAATTCAGGCGAGACAGGGCTCCAGCCGTCACGAGGTTATCGCCTCCGAGTGCCTTCGCCGAAGCCCGACGGTGGCTCGTCGAGCTCATCAGTCCTCGCCCGAGAACACAGCCCCGGTCCCCGCGTCGACGAGGATCACCCGCGTCGCTTTGCGGCTGGTGAGAACGAAGCGCCAGACCAGGCGGCGATGTCGCTCGATGACGAGGTCGCCCGCGGGCTCGCCCGGCGTCTCGAAGCTCTCGAGCGGCGCCCCGCCGTCGCGCGCGAAGTGCTCGACGGCGCGCCGCCTCGCCGCGTCCTCGGGGATGCGGACCCGGACGTCGACGTGGAGACCGCCGACGAGCCGCGCCCACCCGGCATGGACTCGACCGCCGCATGACTCGAGCCAGATCCCTGCCGGCTCGGCGAAGCGACCGGCGACGACAGGATAGCCGGCGTGGAGCTGGCGGTATCGCCTGGCCGTGTACCCGTTTGCCATGATGCCCCTCGGCTCGGGACGGAGCTCGTCCGCGGCCGTCAGTCCCCACAGCGCCGCCGCGTACTGGTGCAGGAGCTCGTTCCCCGTGAGGTCGACGGATGCATCCATGACGAAGCTCGTCGGCGATTCCTCGCGAGGCGAACGCCTTTCGAAGCGTGGAGTCGGCGCGAAGCTCGGATCGAGCGGCTGGACTCCGTCGTCGTTCTCCGGCTCCGCGCGGACCAGGTTGGGCGCGCCACATCGCGCTCGGCTCGCGAAGCGCTCTTGCACTAGCGCGACCGCCTCCGGCGTCGGTCTCGGCACTTGATCGGCGACCGCGCTCGAGCCGAAGCAGGACAGCGACACATCGTGCGGCTCCCTTCGCAACGCCTCGATCGCCTCGCGATCCGCGGGAACGAGGGGGGGCAGCGCCAGCAGTCCGAGGGCGCCGTGCGCTCGGCCGCCCGGGTTGGGCCCGCGGAGTGCGTTGCCGAGCAGGTCGCGGCGACCGGCGGTCACGAGCAGCTCCGTCGCGATCGCCCCGACCGTCGTTGTCGCGACGAGGCCGCAGGACTCACCCACGGTCACGATCGCATCTCTCGACGTCAGCGCCTTGTAGGCTCGACCGAGGCTCTCCGGCACGTCGACCTCTCGAGGCGCTCCAAGGACCTTCGCGCGCGCGGCATCGGCATGTGCGAGCGCGTCGGCGAACCGGAACCTCGTGTCGAGCACGTTCGGCTGGCCGGCGCGGGGGCGGAACGACGAGCCGAGCTCGCGCTCGAGCAGTGCGAGGCGCTCCGTCCTGCCGCTCCAAGAGGACGTGCTGCACGCGATCGAGACCTCGACGACCTCGTCCTGCCATGCCGTCACGCTCACGTTGCACCACGCCGCGTGACCGCCGATCCTCCAGCCGCGCGTCTCGAGGCCGAAGCCGGCCGTCGACGACCAGCCATCGGGCCGCTCTACCCCGACGTCGCGCAGCTCGCGCAGCCCCCGGAGCAACGCGCTGGCCTGCCGTAGGCCAAGCAGCCGACGCATTCGCGCGATGGTCGTGAGGTCCCTCGCGATGGACGCCCTGCCCAGCTCGGGCAGCACCTTGGCGAACTCGGCCTCCCGCCGTGCCAACGCGTCGTCCGGGAGCGGCTCGAGCTCGATCGGAGCGGCCGTGGGCGCGGGAGACTCGATCACGACGACGTCGTCCGGGTCGAAGCGCGAAGGGCCGAGATCGATGGAGGCGGGCCACTTCGTGCCTTGCGCGACAAATGGCGGCGGCGCCCCGGAGTACGTGCCCGCCAGCGCGACGAGGCCCGACAGCATCAGCCGGGCGCCCTGACGTCGAGCCTTCGACACGAAGCTGCGACACCGCGGCAGCGCCATCCGTTCCCCCGCGGTCCTGCGGACGGGGAGCGCCCGTTCGCGTTCTTGGTCGAAGCGCCCCATCGTGGTACCCCAAGGCGATGGCCCGCTCGCGAGCGGAACGGAGCGCTTCGCGCGGCAGCCTCGCTGCCGCGCGCCTCGCGTCGTTCTCCTTCGCCCTCGCCGCGCTCCTCGCAACGACCTCCCCGGCCCGATCGCAAGAGCCCGGGCCCAGGCCCCCGCACCCCCATCCGCGCGTCATCGTCTCGGCGACGAAGGTGCGCGGCCCGCACGACCGCGCCGCCGTCGAGCGGGCGGCTCGCCTGGGCTGGGGTCGCATCGTGAGTTGCTACGAAGAGGCGAAGGCGCGCGGCACCGCACCGCGGGGCGTCGTCGTGGCTCGCCTCGAGATCGCCGCCCGCGGCGAGGTGACGAGCGCGCGTCGACTGCGCGCGTCCTTGGACAAGAGCCTCGCCAAGTGCCTCGTCGGCGCGATGCGCGGCCTGGCGATGCCGCGCGCTCGCTCGGGCTCGAGCGCGGACGTCTCGATCCAGGTTGCCCCGGGGGATCCTCCGCGCCCGCCCGACGCTCCCGAGGCTCGCTAGCCGCAGTCGAGCGGGACGATGTCGCGCCACGCCACCGGCGCGGTCGCCGACGTCGTCGAGACGCGCAGCCAGCGCGTCGACACGGGCTCGGGCAAGACCAGCGCGTAGCCCTGCTCGGAGCTGAGCGGCCCGGTGAACACGAGCACGCCGTTCCAGGTGACGCCGTCGTCCGAGGCTTCGAGCACGTGGGTGGCCTGTCCGTCGGAGCGCGGCAGGAGCAGCACGGCCGTGACGTCGCGGGTGCGCTTGAAATCGAGGGCGATCCAGCGCGGCGCGGCGCCGGCGTGGAAGGTGCGGCAGGTGTCGTCGTCGACGGCGGCGCGCGCGATGGCGGGATCGAGGTCGGGCCCGGCGGCGACGTCGCCGACGACGCGCCTGCACTCGGGGCCGACCTCGCGCACGAGCGGCTCGACCGCGCAGGTGCCGCGCTGGATGACGTCGAGATCGCGCGCCACGACCGAGGCGCTCGAGTGCGCGGCCAGATGGACGGAGCAGCCGGCGCCGAGCGCGGCAAATACGGCTGCGAGCGCCAGGTGCGCGTGCTTCACGGCGGTCAACCTAGCCCGCGCCCTCGAGCGCCGCAAACGCGCGGCGGTGCGCGGCGCTACTTCCCCTTCTTGCCGACGAGCCGCTTCTTGGCGCGCGGCTCCTCGCGGGCGCGCAGGTCGATGCAGAGGTCGGCGGTCTCGAGCGCCTGCTGGAAGCGGCGATCGGTGCCCTCGAGGTCCTTGAGGCCATCGCTGAAGAAGGCGGCCGCCTCGGCGCGAGAGGGCGCGTCGCAGAGAGCGCCGACGAGATCGGTGAAGCGCGTCACCACGAAGCTCGGCATCTTTCGCTTGAGCTCCGGCAGGCGCTCCTTCACCCACTTGAGGAGCGTCGGCCGCGACTCGGCCCACGCGCTCGCGGTGGTGAAGATGTAGTAGCCGTCCTGGATCTTCACCGCGTCGGTGAGCATCAGGTCGAGGCCGCGGCGGAGGAGCGCCGGATCGGCGAAGCTGCCCAGCGCCCCCACCAGCGCGACGCGGTCCTCGGGCGTCGGCGCGCGCCGGATGGCCTGCTCGAGCTCGGCGAGGCGCTTCTCGCCGGCGCGCCGCGTCGAGGCGCGCAGCGCGATGCCGGCCGTGTCGGCGCCGACCGAGCGCGGATCGGCGAGGTAGGCCGCGGCGCGCTTGTCGGCCTCGGCGGTCATCCACGGATCGTCGGCGAGCGTGACCAGCGCCTGGAGCACGGCGTGGCGCATCAGCTTGTGGTCGTCGGTGTCGGTCTTGCGCGGATCCCAGCCCAGCTCCTTCGCGATCGGCAGGAGGATCGACGAGACGTAGCTCCGGAACGCCGGGCGCGATCCCTCGTCCACGAGCGCCTGGCTGACCTTGCCGAGCGTGGCGATGATCTGCTCGACGACGAGGCGCTGGCGATCGCGGCGCATGCCGTGGAGCAGATCGAGGAGGACGTCGGCGCCGAGATCGCCGCTCTGGACCAGCGCCCAGGCGTTGGTGACGAGGCCGACGCGCGAGCGGGCGTCGAGCGTCTTGCCGGCGTCGACCAGCGCCGCGAGGCCCTCGGGCGGGAGCGCGAACCGGTAGTACCCGCGCTCGGCGGCGTTCGGGTAGACCCAGCGCGGACAGCGCCCGGAGCCGAGCGCGATCTCGGTCGAGGCGCCCTCCATCAGGCCGCAGGCGGGCGTGCCCTTGTCGCCCTCGTAGGCGATGCAGAACGGGATCTTCCAGGCGAGGTCACGGCGCTCGGTGTCCGTCGCCTTGCGCGCGCGGTAGCGCGCCTGCGCGAGCTTGACCTTCGCGCCCTTGCCCTTGTCGCAGCTCACGTCGGCGCGGAGCAGCGGCACGCCCGGCTGGTCGAGGAACGTCGACGCCACCGGCCACACGTCCCGCCCCGAGCTCTTCGAGAGCGCGCGGAAGAGATCGGCCGCGGTCGCGCTCTTGCGCTGGTGCTCCTTGAGGTAGGCGCGGACGCCGTCGCGGAAGGCGTCGGGCCCGAGCCAGCTCTCGACCATCCCGAGCACGCTCGAGCCCTTGACGTAGGTGATGCCGTCGAACGCGTCCTCGGCCTCGCTGGTCGAGGCGATGGGCTGGCGCACGGCGCGGGCGCTGTCGAGCGCGTCGAGCTCCATCACCCAGCCCTTCTGGGCGAGGTACTCGAGCTCGGCGTTGCTCGACGGCCGCCAGAGGTCGACGATCTTCGCCTCCATCCAGGTGGCGAACCCCTCGTTGAGCCAGAGGTCGTCCCACCACTGCATGGTGACGAGGTTGCCGAACCAGTGGTGGGCGATCTCGTGCGCCACCGTCTCGGCCATGTTCTGGCGCGCCTGGGTCGACGCGCTGGCCGGATCGAGGAGGACGAGCTCCTCGCGGAACGTGATCAGGCCCGCGTTCTCCATCGCGCCGTAGCCGAACTCGGGCACCGCGACGATGTCGAGCTTCGGGAACGGGTAGGGGTAATCGAAGTACTCGCCGAGCTTCTGGACCATCTCGACCGAGAGATCGAGCGCGGTGCGGCCGAGGCGCGTCTTGCCCTTGGTCGTGACGAGGCGGATCGGCACCGGCGTCTTCGGGCCCTCGAGCACCTCGAGCGGGCCGACCGCCAGACCGACGAGGTAGGTCGGAAGCGGTGGCGTCGTCGCGAAGCTGAACGTGGTGCTGCGACCGTCCTCGGAGTCGGTGCGCGAGATCTCGTTGGTGTTGGCGACGACGAGGTTGCCCTTGGGCGTCGTCACCTTGACGTCGAACGGCACCTTGTAGCCGGGCTCGTCGAAGCACGGGAACATGCGGCGCGCGTCCATCGGCTCGAACTGGGTGAAGGCGTACGAGGCGTCGCCGTCCTTGACCCGGTAGAGCCCGCTGAGCGAGTCGGCGCTGAGCGGCGCCGAGTAGGCGATCCGGATCTGGGCTCTCCCTGCGGCGACAGGGCGCCCGAGCGTGAGGACCAGCTCCTCCTCGGCCTCTTTTCCGCCGGCGGCCATGCGCAGCGCGGCCTGCGCGGGCACGTGCTGGCCATCGGCCATCGCCTCGGCACGCAGGATGGTGAGCTCGCGCCCGTGGAGCACGATGGCCGACGTCGTCGACGGGATCTCCACGTCGATGGTGACGTCGCCGGTGAAGCGCTCCTTGGCGGGGTCGACGACGAGCGCGAGGGCGTAGCGCGTCGGCATCGCGGTGCCCGGGAGGCGTCCGCTCGCCAGCGGCGCGGGCGCGGCCGCGGTCGGCGCCGGGAGCGCGGTCGTGGGAGCGGGCGCCCGCGTGATGTCGTTGCTCGACGCGCAGGCTCCCCCGAGCAGGCCGGTCGCGAAGAGGAGGGCCGCGCGGCGCAGCCGCCCAGGAGAAGGCATGGGGAGACCCTTATCAGGGCCGGTGGCCGCCGCAAGGTGCACGCGCGCCGGCGGCGCGCTCCGGGCTCGCCGAGCTCCGGCCGCACGACTTCGGTTGGCGCGATGCAACCCAGTTGACCGAGCCGCCGCGCTCCAACGCGGCTCGCGCCGCGGATCGGCTGCGGCACCGCGTTTGCTCCGCGCGATCCGACGGCGCTCGGGGTGTCCCGCGGCGCCGGAGGAGGAGCGAAATGAAGACCCGGGTCATCCCCACGGGCCTCTGGGCGATCGTGTGCGCGGCCGCGGCGGCCGCCTTCCCTGCCGGATGCCAGAGCGGCGGCGTCGGCGATCCGTGCGTCGCGGAGGACGAGCACGATCCGAGCTTCTCCGGGTTCAAGATGACCGAGGAGAACATCGAGTCGCGCTCGTTCCAGTGCCAGACGCGGATTTGCCTGGTGAACCACTTTCAGGGGCGCGCGAGCTGTCCGCTGGGGCAGCCGCCGCTCGTCGCGCCCGGCATCGCCGGTCGCCACGCGTGCTCGCCCGGCGACGCGAGCGCGTGCGAGGCCGGCGAGGAGTGCGTCGCCGCGCTGCTCCCGACGCCGCCCTGCGATCCCGATGCGCCCGACCGCGGCGCCGCCGACTGCTTCGGACACGGCGGCTCATGCGACGCCGAGAGCAAGACGTGCCGCTGCAGCACCGACGCCGACTGCCACGGGGGCTTCTCGTGCGGCGCCGATCACCTGTGCACGATCCATCTCTGCCACGCGCCCGGGACCTGCCAGCGCGCCGGCGTCGCCGCGGCGGAGAACCGCCTCCCGCCGCAGGCGCCCGAGACCGTCGGGCGTCCGAAGGACTGCTGCATCCCCGGGACCGATACGCCGGTCGCGCCCCCGGTCTGCGGCCAGTGCGACGAGGAATCCCGACGCGACGCCGAGACCGCGGTCTACTGCTCGTGCCGCTGCGGTCCCGCCGACGGCGCCGACGACGACGGCACGTTCAACTACTGCGATTGCCCCGAGGGCTTCACCTGCGAGCAGATCCGACCGGATCTCGGCCTCGGCGACGAGCAGCTCACCGGGAAGTACTGCATCAAGGAGGGCTCCAAGTACCAGGAGTCCACGTCGCGATGCGGTGCGGTGGAGGGCTTCACGTCGCCGACGCTGTGCAGCGGCCTCGCGGCAAATTGACCCGACCGGGGCGAAGCGGAGGGCGGGTGTCCGGGCGGCGAAGCCGACCGGCAATTTGCCGCGGGGGTTTGGGGGGCGGAGCCCCCATGTTGGCGGCAAATTGACCTCGCTCTTGGAGCGGAGCCACCCTCCTCCGCCGATCACACCGACGTACCGAGGAGCGTGACCCTCTCGAGCGCCTTCACCCGTTGCGCCAGGCGGCGGAGGCGGCCGGCGTCGTGCTCGGCGAGCCGGAGCGGCGGGGTGGTGACGAGCTCGAGCGACGCCAGCGGGACGCCCGGATCGAGCGCCTCGAGGAGCTCGCCGAAGTGGATGGTGACGTACGGCGGCGCCGTCCCCTCGGGGTAGCCGGGCAGGTGCTCGGAAATGGTGAGCGCGACACCGAGCGGCGACCGCTCGAGCACGCTGGTGATCGAGGGGTGGTGCAGGACCACGCGCTCGAGGTGGCGCCGCTCGCGGAACACCTCGATCCACCCCCCCGCCACGGCCGGGCTGCACGGCACCTCGAGCGAGGCGAGCGCGGGCCCGACCGGCGCCCGCCAGAGCCAGTCGAAGTCCGACGCGACGCGATCGCGGAAGCGGCCCTCGTACTCCCTGGCGCCGATGCCGAGCGAGAGCTCGCGCAGCGCGGGCAGGCCCTTCGTCGCGGCGAGCGCCTTGAGCCCGGGCGAGCGCGGGACGCCGCGCAGCATGGCGGACGAGGAGTCGTAGCTCTGCAGGGCGCCGGGCGTGAGCACCTCGAGGACCCGCACGCGCGGGTGGCCCGCCCTGCAGAGGCCCGCGAGCCCGGCGTCGTCGAGGCCTCGGGCGATCTCGAGCGATCGCATCGCCGGCGTGATCCGCGAGGTGCGCACGAACGTGATCGCACGGACGGTGGCCCACTCGGGGTGGTCTCCCTCGGTGATCGCCGCCGCCTTGGTCTTCATCTCGACGGTGCAGGCGTCGAGGAAGCCGCGCTCGAAGACGGGGCCCCTGACCACGGCCGCGAGCGGCCCGAGCCAGGTCTTCGCGTTCGCGTTGAGGAGGGCGCGCTCACGCTTCAGCGCGCGCGGATCCGGGGGCCCCTTCGCGCGCGCGATCTGGAGCGAGATGAGCTCGCCCCTCGGATCGCCGCGCTCTTGGAGCGCGTCGGCGAGCACGAGGCGGATCGCGTCGTCGTCGGGCGCGGCGAGCACGGCGGCCATGAGCGCCTCCGGATCCCCCTCCGACACCGGCGCGACCGCCGCCTCCTCGACCGGCAGGCGCGCCGGCAGCGCCTCGATCCGCCGGAGCACCTCCGCGAGCGCGGCGGCGGCGCCGGACGGCAGCGCCGGCGCGTCGCCGGGGAAGCGCTCGCGCAGCGCGGCCAGCGTCTTCGTCCCGCGCTCCACCACGAAAGCGCGGACGCCCTCGCTCGGACGCGCCGGGACGCCGTCGCGCTCCCCGGCGAGCCGCTCCTCGATGCCGCGGATGGCGCGAGGATCGCCGGCCGCTGCGAGCCCGCGACAAGCCCGCAGGAACACCTTGTTCCACGCGGAGGCGCGGCCCGGGATCGCGAGCACGCCCAGCATCGCCGGCGTCAGGCGCGGATCGTCGGCGCGCTTGACGAGCTCGTCGAGGCGCGGGGCGACGAGCCGCGCGTGCCCGAGCGCGATGGCCTCGTCGAGGCCGAGGAGCAGCGTGCCGAGATCGGAAGGATCGTCCCGGCGCGCGACGCCGACCCAGGCGACGAGCGCCTCCTGCTGCGTCTTGCCCTGGATGCGCGGGCGCGCCGCGGCGATGCGGTCCGAGAGCGCCGCCACCACGTCGGCGAGCGCTTCGGCGCGGCACGATCGCCAGGCCGCGAGCAGCTCCCGGAGCGCCTCCGCGGGGCGCACGTCGGTGAGCGCGCGGTGCGCCGCGTCGAGGTGGGCGTCCATCCGGCGAGGATACCAGCGCGCCGCGAGCCTCGGACCGCGGGGCTGGCACGGATCTTCCTAGGAGGCTCGCTCGGAGCCTCGTGGCCGCGCCTCCGGTCGCGGACGCGCCCCGCCGCGGCGCCAGCCGAGAGAGAGCAACCCCATGAACCGGACCGACACCCTCCGTGGGCTCGCGGCGCTCGCCGCGTCGTTCGTCATCTTCGCCGCGCTCGCGGCCTGCGAATCCAAGGTCAGCTCGGAGCCCGGCTGTGCCGTCGGCGGGCACACCTACGAGCCGGGCCAGTCGTTCCCGGCGCCGGACGGCTGCAATACGTGCACCTGCGGCGCCGACGGTTCGTACGGCTGCACCAAGATGGCGTGCGTCGTCTGCGAGTGGGACGGGCAGACGCATCAGCCGGGCGAGTCGTTCCCGGCCGGGGACGGCTGCAACACCTGCTCCTGCGAGCCCGACGGCACCGTGGGCTGCACGCTGATGTGGTGCGCCTCGTGCCAATACGCCGGCGTCATCTACCAGCCCGGCGACTCGTTCCCGGCGCTCGACGGCTGCAACACCTGCACCTGCGACGACATGGGCAACGTCGGCTGCACCGAGCTGGCGTGCCCCTGCGATCCCGAGGCCGAGTGGTGGCGCGACTACGTCGCCACCGATCCGGAGACCTGCATGGTCATCGACTACGTCTGCCCGACCAACACCACGATGTTCGGCAACGCCTGCGGCTGCGGCTGCGAGCAGGACCCGAGCTGCCCGGAGTGGTTCGACTGCATGCCGCCGGCGCCGTGCGACATGGAGAAGATCAAGGAGGAGTGCCCGTACTCCGGGATCGCGCTCTGACCAGGGATCGGCGGCTCATCGAAACCCGAGCGCCCTCGCCTGGGCCGCCCCGGTGTCCTTGCGTCGCCAGAGGAGCGCGTCGAGCGCGTAGTGCGTCGCCTGCGGGAGCGCCAAGAGGGGCACCAGGAGCGTGCGCACGAGCGGCCCGAGCAGCGGCCCCTCGTCGCCGCCGCCGAAGATCTGCGGCCGGTCGTGCCACACGAGCCGATCCCAGATCATCTCCTCGGTGAAGGCCAGCGCCACGACGACGGCGACGAACGCGACGAAGCCGCCGCGCGCGATGCGCGAGCCGAGCGCGCGCGGGGCCTCGCCGGCGCGCTCGCGCGCGTACGCCCAGAGCAGGGCGAAGTAGGGCACCCCGTGGACGATCACGTTCGCGGCGGTGAACTCGAAGTCGCCGTTGGTGAGCACGATGCCGGCGAACCAGGTGGCGGCGGTGGTCGCGACGACCATGTGTTTGCCGACGTTCACCCGGCCGCGCACGCCGAGCATGACGGCGCGCGCGACGTAGGCGGCGAGGAGCGCGACGTAGACCCCACCGAGCGGCGCCACCGCCCTCGCGAGCCAGGGCGCCGCCACGAAGTCCCCATCGACGAACCAGTGGAACGCGCGGGGCAGATGGGCGTGCCAGTAGAGGAGCGGCCAGCCGGTCGCGGCGTAGACGACGCCATCGTCGAGCCAGCGGTCGAGCCGGGAGCGCTCGCCGGCGCGGGCGCGGTAGATCGCGACCCAGCCGATCTGCTGGCGGACAAAGTGGAAGACGGCGGCGTACGCGAGCACGCGCCAGAACGTCGCGCCGGAGAGGGCGTGCAGCCCGACGCCCGCGGCGTAGCAGGCGGCGGGGACGCCGAGGTAGAGCGCGCGCCGCCGCCGCACCTCGTCGCCGTCGAGGTAGGTGCGGAACAGCGTGGTGTGGACGTGGGCGACGTCGCACGCCACGACGAGCACGAGCCAGCCCCAGGTCGGGAGCGCGCCGGCCTCGCTCAGCCACGGCGCGAGCGCGACGAGCGCCAGCGCGATCGCCGCCGAGCCGCCGAACACGCCAAGGTCGATCCCGGCGCCCCAGATCCAGCGCCCGCGCGCCGGGCTCAGGCGCGCGGGGGCGGCGCCGTCGGCGGCGGCGACCACGGCCTCACACCCTTCAGCCGTGGACCGCGGCGGCGATGATGATCGCGAGCCCGAGGAGCACCGCGCCGATGACGATGCCGAGCGCCGTGTTCTGGTCCTCCTCGATCTCCTTGCGGATCGAGAAGGGCGTCACCTTGACGATGAGGAAGAACGCGACCGCGAAGACGAACAGCCCGATCCCCACGAAGATGAGCGTCGAGATGACGGCCTTGATGATGGGTCCCATGTCGGGCATCGGAGATCCTCCAGAGGGGTTGGGCGGAGCGTACGCGAGGACGCCTCGGACGAACAAACCAAACGGGGCACCCCCGTTTTCGGCGTGCTATGCCCCCGCCCGTGACGACGAAGCGACCGAATCTCTTCGCCTGCGCGGGCGTCGCGCTCGCGCTCCTCGCCTCGCCCGCGGCGGCGCAGACCGGGCGCTCGGGGCGCCCCGCGCACGGGTCGAAGGCGCAGTCCAAGCCCAAGCCGAAGAAGCCCAAGGCGCCCGCCGGCAAGCCGGCGTCGAAGCCGAAAAGCGGCCCCGGGCCGAGCGGCGGCACACCGGCGGGGGCGGGGCCGGCGGCGGCGAAGTCGGCCGCGCCCGAGGCGCCGCTCGAGCTCCGCCTCTCGCTCCAGAAGGTGACGCTCGAGAACGGGCTCCGGGTGGTGATGAACGTCGACCGCACCTCGCCGACCGTGGCGGTGGCGGTGGTCTACGACGTCGGCTCGCGCAACGAGGAGAAGGGGCGCAGCGGGTTCGCCCACCTCTTCGAGCACATGATGTTCCAGGGCAGCGCCAACGTGCAGCGCGGCGAGCACTTCAAGCTCGTCTCGGGGCACGGCGGCGTCCTCAACGGCACGACGAGCACCGATCGCACCAACTACTTCGAGGTCCTGCCGGCGAACGAGCTCGCCCTCGGGCTCTGGCTCGAGGCCGATCGGATGAAGGCGCTCGACGTCAGCGCCGAGAACTTCGAGAACCAGCGCAAGGTCGTCCAGGAGGAGTACCGGATGCGCGTCTCGAACGCGGCCTACGTGCCGAGCGCGATCCGGCTGGAGGAGCTCGTCTTCCAGGGCTACTGGCCGTACGAGCACTCGACCATCGGCTCGATGGCCGATCTCGACGCGGCGCAGCTCGACTGGGTGAAAGACTTCCACGCCCACCACTACGGGCCGAACAACGCCGCGCTCGTGATCGCCGGCGACTTCGAGCCGGACGAGGCGATGGCCTTCGTCCACCGCTACTTCGACGCCGTGCCGCGCGTCGAGGTGCCGCCGTACCAGGAGCCGGCCTTCCCCGAGCAGACGAGCCAGCGCACGGCGATCGTCAAGGACCTGAACGCGCGCACGCCCGGCGTGCTCTACGGGTGGCCGGTGCCCTCGAAGCGCGAGCCCGACCACTACGCGCTCGATCTCGCCGCCATCGTCCTCGGCGACGGCGAGAGCTCGCGCCTCCACCAGCTGCTCGTCCGCGACAAGGGGCTCGCGCAGTCGGTCAGCGCCTCGACCGACGGGCGCCGCGGCCCCGATCTCTTCGCCATCGACGCCAAGCTCGCCGACAAGGCCAAGGTCGGCGACGTCGAGAAGGCCATCGAGGCCGAGGTGAAGGCGCTGGCGACGAGGCCCCCCGGCGATGAGGAGCTCGCCAAGGCGCGGCGGCGCGCCGCGGCGGGCCTGGTGCTCGGGCTGCAGTCGAACCTCGCCCGCGCGGCGCGGCTCGGCGAGTACGAGGTCTTCTTCGGCGACGCCCAGCTGCTCAACACCGAGCCGGCGCGCTACCAGGCGGTGACGAAGGAGGACGTGCAGCGGGCCGCGGCCAAGTACCTGGTGTCGACCAAGCGCACCATCGTCGAGACCTACCCCGCCGACTCGGCCGCGGCCGACAAGCCCCACACGCCCGGCGGGGGCGTCGCGCCCAGAGGCGAGAAGAAAGCCGACGAGGCCCCGCACAAGGCCGGCGACCACAAGGCCGCCGAGCACAAGTCGAAGGACCACGACAAAGGCAAAGGCGGCGCCAAGAAGAAGCCCGCCGCCGGCAAGCCGGGAAAGAAGAAGAAGCCGTGATGCGCCCAGCGTCGATCCTGCTCCTCTGCCTGGGCGGGTGCGCGAGCACCACGCCGCCGCCGCCGCGCCCGGTGACCAACGTCCAGATCCCGGTCAAGGACACGACCGCCAAGCCGAAGGTCGCCGAGCCGGCGCGCGAGGCGCCGCCGGCGTCCGGGCCGGCGCGCGAGTTCAGGTTCCCGCGCGTCACCTGGGCGGAGCTGCCGAGCGGGCTCAAGGTGGCCTCGGTCGAGAGCCGCGCGCTGCCCATCGTGCAGATCCGCGTCGTCGTGCTCGCCGGCAAGGCGGCCGACGGCGAGAAGCCGGGGCTCGCGAGGATGACGGGCGAGCTGCTCAAGGACGGCGGCGCCGGCCCGATGAGCAGCCGCGAGGTCCTCACCCGCATCGAGTCGCTCGGCGCCGATCTCTCGGTCGAGACCGGGTTCGACAAGACGGTGCTCGGCCTCGCGGTGACGAAGGACCACCTCGGCGAGGCGATGGCGCTGCTCGGCACGATGGTGTCGGCGCCGCAGATGAGCCCCGTCGAGTTCGGCAAGCTCAAGAAGCGCGAGATCGATCGCGCCGCCGACGACGCCCGGACCAGCGGGCGCTGGGGCGCCTCGATGATGCTCTGGCGCGATCTCTTCACCCTGCCCGCCGATCGCCACCCCTACGCCACCTACGACGCGACCCCGGCGGATCTCGAGCGCGTCGGCGCCGCCGACTGCCGCGCCTTCCACCAGCGCTGGTACGTCCCCAAGAACACGTTCGTGGTCGTCGCGGGCGACACGACGCCCGACGCCGCGCGCGCCGCCGTCGAGAAGGCGTTCGCCGGCTACCGCGGCGGCGAGCCCCCGACGATCTCGTTCACCGATCCGAACCCGCCCTCGTCGCTGAAGATCACCGTCGTCGATCGGCCCAAGAGCTCGCAGAGCGACATCTTCGTCGGCACGCTCGGCCCCGAGCGCACCGACGCGTCCTGGCCGAACGTCGCCGTCGCCAACCAGGTGCTCGGCGGAGGCGTCTCCGGGCGCCTCTTCGCCGACGTGCGCGAGAAGCAGTCGCTCGCCTACCGCACCGGATCGAGCCTGATCGAGCTGGCGCACGGGCCGGCGCCGCTCGTCGCCTACGCCGGGACGCAGACGGCCAAGACCGGGCTCGCCCTCAAGGCGCTGCTCGACAACCTCGAGAGCATCGGCAAGTCGGCGCCCTCGCCGGGGGAGGTCGACACCGCGACGCGGTACCTCTCCGACGTCTTCGCGATCAAGATCGAGACCATCGGCGCCGTCGCCGACGAGCTCGTGCACCTGAAGACGGTGGGGCTGCCGGACGACTACGACGACGGCTACCGCAAGGAGCTGCGCGAGGTGACGCCCGACGCCGCCGGCAAGGCCGCCGCCGCGCACGTGCGCGACGGCCACGCCATCGTCGTCGTCGCCGGCGACGCCGATCTCATCGGGCCGATGCTCAGCCACTTCGGCGAGGTGAAGGTCGTCGATCCCACGCGGGGCTTCGAGCGCGAGCGCACCATCGCCTACCGGCCCGAGGCGCCGCTCGAGCTCCCCCGCGTCGCGGGGCAGTAGGGCGACGCCGCGCTCGTCGCGGCACGCTCGGGTCGTGGCGCTCAGCCGTCCGGGCAGCCGTCCGAGTCGGCGCTGCCGTTGAAGGTCTCCGGCTCGTTCGGGCACTTGTCGCGCGCGTCCGGGATCCTGTCCCCGTCGTTGTCGGGATCGGGGCAGCCGTCCTCGTCCTGGAAGCCGTCCTTGTCCTCCGGATCGCTCGGGCACTGGTCGCGCGCGTCGAGGATGCCGTCGAGATCGTTGTCGGGATCGGGGCAGCCGTCCTCGTCCTGGAAGCCGTCCTTGTCCTCCGGATCCGACGGACACTTGTCGGCGTCGTCCGGGATGCCGTCGCCGTCCTGATCGCGGCCTCCGCTCGGGCGCGGCGGTCGCACGCTGCCGGTCTTGCCCGGCGCAGCGGCGACCCGCGGCGCTGCCGGCGGAGGGTTCGACGGCAGGGCCGCCTCGACGGGCGGCTCGGTCCGGGCCGTCCGGGTGATCGGCACGACGTCGACGCGGAGCAGCGCGCCGCAGCCGGCGGGTGGCCGCTTGTCGTCGTCGCCGGACTGGTCGCACGACGCGGCCTCGCCGTCCTGGTTGAGCGACTCGCGCGTCGACCGCGACTGCGCACCGACGCCCGCGCCGGCGACCTCGACGCCGCCCCCCGCAGAGGCGTCGGCGCCGGCGAAGAGCTCGAAGGCGCCGGTGGTGAGCGCCGTCACCACGTGCGTCGCCTCGGCGCAGTCGCCGCTGAGCTCCTCCTCGCGCACGCCGAGGCGGTCGGCCTCGTAGCGCCCCACGATCGTCATGCTCACGTTGAGCTCGCCCGACTTCTGCAGCGCGGCCTCGAGCCTGGCCGCGCCCACGGGCATCTTGGCGTAGAGGTCGTCGACGTCGCGCACCGAGACGCGGTCGCGCTTCCGGGTGAGCGCCGAGTAGCCGTAGGCGCCCGGGACCTTGCACTGAGGGACGAGCTCCATCTCGCAGCCGACGTACCGCACCGCGACCAGCCCGCGCTTGGCGTGGGCCTCGAGCGCCGCGCGGTCGGCCGACGGCCACTCGACGATGAGCGGGTGCGCCTGGCTCTTGGTGACGCCGCACTTGGTCTGGTCCTTCGGCTCGAACGCCGGCGGCTTCGGATCGAGCGCCGGCCCCCCGCAGCCGGTCACGACGAGGGAGGCGAACCAAAGGAGCGTCGAGAGCTGCAGTCCGAGGGCACGGGGCAAGCGCATGGAGCCTCGAGAATGCCCGGGCGGTCGCGCCATGACAAGCGAGCTCCGATGCGCGCCGCGTCGCTCCGGCGCCGCCGGACGCGAGCGGCGGAGGGGCGCGCGGGGCGCGGAGGGCGTATTCTGTAGAGCGACGCGCGCACGCGCGGCCGGCAGACGGGAGCGGCAGGCGGCATGACGAGGACGGCGATGCGAGCGGCGGTGGCGGTGCTGGTGCTCGGCGCCGCCGCGCTCCCGCCCTCTGGCGCGGCCGCGCAGGGCAAGAAGCCGAAGGCGGACAAGCCCGCCCCGCTCGACGGGACGACGCGCGACTACGCGTACGACGCCAAGGACATCAAGCGCCCCGAGCGGGCCTACGTCGGCCGCGCCTTCGTGCACGCCAAGGCGAGCGCCGAGCCCGACAAGCCGCGGCCGCTCTTGGTGTTCCTGCACGGCCTCAACACCGAGCTCATCGAGCACCGCTGGATGGGCGGCGGCAACGAGGGCGACGTGCGGCGCATCGTCGCCGAGATGATCGAGCGCGGGGACATCCCGCCCGTCGTCGTGGCGGGGCCGGGCTCGATCATGCCCGCGGCGGTCACCGTCGCGGTCACGAGCTGGCCCGGCTTCGATCTCGACCGGTTCGTCGCGCGCACCACCAAGGAGCTCGAGGGCGTCGCCGCCATCGATCCCGAGCGCGTGATCGTCGCCGGCCACTCGGGCGCGGGCTGCAACGACAAGGGCGGTCTGGCGACGGCGGTCCAGGCGCAACGCAAGCCGTACGCGGCCCTGTCGATCGACACCTGCATGCTGCCAGGCAACGGCGCCGCGCTGGCGCGCACGCCGCCCGGCACGCACCTCATCGTCTCGTGGCAGGCGCAGAGCTGGGCGGATCGCCCGTTCGGCGGGTTCCGGGCCGCGTTCGCCAAAGGGGTCGCCGAGGCGCCGCCCACGGCCGGCGTCCTCCGGACGCTCGAGGAGGTGCGCGTGAAGGAGCGCATGCCCCACGACGCGATGGTCGGCATCACGCTCCGCGCCTGGCTCCCCAAGCTGCTCGGCGCACCGTGACGCGGCGGCGCCGCGGCCGGCCGAGGGGCCGCCGGGCGCCGCGCGGTGGCGTGCTATCGTTCGCGCCGTGCGCACCCCGGCCCTCGCCTCGATCGCGCTGCTCGCGGCGTGCGGAGGGTCACCGGCCGGCTCGGAGGTGTGCACGCCCGGCTCGTGCGGGGCGGGCCGCGCCTGCGTGGTCGAGCGCTGCCGCCCCGCCGACGCGTCGCCGACGCCCGCCGACAGCCAGCGCCTGCTCCTGCCGCCGTCCGACCTCGCGGTGCTCGCCTCCCGCGACGTCGTCGCAGGCGAGGCGGCGCTCCCCGACGTCATCGCGCTCGGTCGCGAGGCGACCGGAGGCCTCGTGGTCCTGCTCCGCTTCACGCCGACGTGGCGCGCCGACGCCGACGTGCTGAGCGCGTTCGTCGTGCTCGAGCCGGCCAAGAGCGCGCCGCCGGCGACGGGACCGATCACGGTCGAGGTCGCCCGTGTGCTCGAGCCCTGGACCTCGACCACCGCGACGTGGGGCCGGCAGCCGCGCCTCGATCTGCCCGAGCTCGGCGCGGTGGTCCGGCCGCGCACGCCGCGCCCGCTGCGCATCGACGTCACCGCTCTCGTGCACGCTTGGGCGCGCCACCGCGACGACGATCACGGCCTGGCGCTCCTGGCCGGCGCCACCGACCCGTTCGGCTCGGCGTACGCGACCGGCGCCGGCGACGGCACCGGCCCGCGCCTCGAGGTCTACCTCCGGTGAGCGCCGCGATCGAAGCGGGGCCGGTCCTCTCGGTCCGGGGCCTCTCGGTGAGCTTCGCCACCGACGGCGGCGTGCTGCGCGCGCTCGATCAGGTCTCGTTCGACGTCCCGCGCGGGCGCACCGTCGCCCTCGTCGGCGAGTCGGGCTCGGGCAAGAGCGTCACCGCGTTCTCGATCCTCCGCCTCATCGCCTCGCCGCCCGGCAAGATCGAGGGAGGGCAGATCGTCCTCGAGGGCACCGATCTCTCGACGCTGAGCGAGCGCGAGATGAGGCGCGTCCGCGGCGCGCGCGCCGCCATCGTCTTCCAGGAGCCGATGACCTCGCTCAACCCGGTCTACACCGTCGGGGCCCAGGTCGCCGAGGCGGTGCGGCTGCACCGGCCGGTCTCGCGCGGCGCGGCCAAGAAGCGCGCCGAGGAGGTGCTCGCGAAGGTCGGCCTCGCGCGGCCGGCCGAGCTCTTCCACACTTACCCTCACGAGCTCTCGGGGGGCATGCGCCAGCGCGTCATGATCGCGATGGCGCTCGCGTGCGATCCGGCGCTCCTCATCGCCGACGAGCCCACGACCGCGCTCGACATGATGACCCAGGCGCAGATCCTGGCGCTGCTCGGCGATCTCCGGCGCGAGCTCGGGATGAGCCTGCTCCTCGTGGCCCACGACTTCGCCGTCGTCTCGGAGCTCGCCGACGAGATCGTCGTCATGTACGCGGGGCAGGTGGTCGAGGCCGGGCCGGCGTCCGAGATCCTCGCCACGCCGCGCCACCCCTACACGCGCGCCCTGATCCGCAGCGTCCCGCCGGCGGACGCGCCCGCCCGCGCCAAGACGACGCGCCGGCTGCCCACGATCGACGGCGCGCCGCCGGATCTGCGCGAGACGCCGGTGGGCTGCCGCTTCGCCCCGCGCTGCCCCGACGCCTTCGATCGCTGCCGCGTGGTCGCGCCCGATCCGGTGCGCGCCGGCGCCGCGCGCGTGCGCTGCTTCCTCCACGATCCCTCGGTCCCGCGCGGCGGCGCGCGGCCTGGGGTACCCGCGGGGACGGAGGTCGGCGCATGATGAAGGGACCGGTCCCCGAGGTCCGCGAGGCCGTCGAGCGGGCGCGCTCGTCGAGGCCGCTCGTCCAGGCCGAGAAGCTGTCCAAGCTCTACCCGGTCAAGCGCGGTCCGTTCGCGCCGACCAAGTTCGTGCACGCCGTCGACGGCGTCACCTTCTACGTGAAGAAGGGCGAGACCCTGGGCCTCGTCGGCGAGTCGGGGTGCGGCAAGAGCACGCTGGGCCGCACCCTCATCCGGCTCTCCGAGCCGACCTTCGGGCGCGTCCTCTTCGACGGGAAGGACCTCGTGAAGCTGCCCGAGGCCGAGCTCCGCGGCCTGCGTCGCCGGATGCAGATCGTCTTCCAGGACCCGTACTCGTCGCTGAACCCGCGGATGACGGTGCGCGAGATCGTGGGCGAGGGGATCGGCGTGTTCGAGCTCGCCGCGACGCGCGCGCAGGCCGACGAGAAGATCGCCGCGCTCCTGCGCAAGGTGGGCCTCGGCCCCGAGGCGATGGGCCGCTACCCCCACGAGTTCTCGGGCGGCCAGCGCCAGCGCATCGGCATCGCGCGCGCGCTCGCGGTCGAGCCGGAGTTCATCGTCTGCGACGAGCCGGTGAGCGCGCTCGACGTCTCGGTGCAGGCGCAGATCCTGAACCTCTTCGGCGAGCTCCAGGAGGAGCTCGGCCTCAGCTTGCTGTTCATCTCGCACGACCTCAACGTGGTGCGCTGGGTGAGCCATCGCGTCGCGGTGATGTACCTCGGCAGGATCGTCGAGACGGGCCCTGCGGCCGACGTCGCCGAGAAGCGCCACCACCCGTACACCCGCGCGCTCTTCGCCGCGGCGCCGCGGCTCGACGGCAAGAAGCGCCCCGGCCTCGTCCTCGAGGGCGAGCCGCCGAGCGCCGTGGATCCGCCGCCCGGCTGTGTCTTCCACCCGCGCTGCCACAAGGCCGAGAAGGGCAAGTGCGACGTCCACGTCCCCTCGTTCGAGGAGATCAAGCCGGGGAGCCACCACCGCGTGGCCTGCTGGCACCCCGAGATCGACTAGCTCGGGCTCGCCTCACCGCCGGCAGCCGGGCGCGCACGCGGCGGCGACGTCCCTTACGATGTCCCGGCTTGCCGCGCCGCCGCCTCACCTACCGTTCCGAGTACGTCAACGTCACCCTCGCCGGCCGCACGCGCGAGGGCGAGCCGTTCGCGGTCGCCCTCGGCAAGCACGGCCCGAGCTTCCCGTTCTTCACGCCGGAGTCGGAGTGGGACCACGTCCTCGTGATGGTCGACGGCTCGGGCTGGGCCGCGTCCGCGCGGGACCTGCCCGCCCTCGCCATCACCTCGGGGGATTCACCCTCGAAGCCGATCGCGGACACTCAGCGCGGCGAGGCGACGGCGCGGATCGCGTTCGCCGGCCGCGCCCGCGGCGCGAGCGGCGCGTCGGTCGACCTCGCGTTCGAGTTCCGGTTCGCGCCGGTCCCGTTCCCCGCGCACCACTTGGTCCGGCCCTACGACGCCGACGCCGGGCCGGGCATGCGCTGGCAGCCGTTCTTCCTCGCGACCGGGGAGGGCGACCTCGCCCTCGGCTCGCGCCGGATCGGGTGCCGCGCCTGCTGCGGCGAGCTCGAGCGCGGCGATCTGGTCGGCTTCCGGTCGCCCCGCCTCGCGTTCACCTACGACTACGAGTGTCTCGCGTTCGCCGATCCCGCAGCGACCCCGGCGTCCTCGTACGCCTACGTTCACTTCGTCGGCCACGCCCTCCGGCCGCGCGGCGCGTTCGGGCGCGGTCTCGAGCGCTACCTGGCGCGGTCCGCCTCGGCGGAGCTGACGCTCACCGCCGACCGCGCACGAGCTCCGGCGGGAGACGCGCACGGGGTCGGGCCGCGGTCCGGCGCCGATCCGCGCGCGGTGCTCGCGACCGACGCCGTCGATCTCGGGCTGGCGACGCTCGAGCGCCAGATCGTGCGTGCCAGCGATCGCTCGGGACGCGAGCTCTACGGCCTGCGCGAGATCTTCACGCCGAAGTGACGCGCGCAGGCGCCGGGTTCGCCGGGCGCGGCGCCGGTCACTCCTTGCGCCACTCGATCTCGACCTTCTCGAACCCGGCGCTCTTGAGGAGCGACCGCACCGTGTGATCCGCCCCGCCCCGCGCGCGATCGAGGATCCCGCCCTCGCGCGCGGCCTTCTCCATCCCGCTCGCCGCCTCGCGCCGCGCGCGCTCCTCGAGGTCCTCGTGGCGGGAGGCGAGCGTGTCGGTCGACCGCATGTAGACGCGCGTCTTCTCGTTGTCGAGCGTGGTCGAGAAGACCTCGGGTGGGGGGAGGCGCACGCTCACGCTGCGCTGCTCGAAGTTCGAGGTGACGTCCTCTTCACGGAGCTTGCCGAGGTCCACGCCGGCGACCACGTCGCCGACGGCGACGAGGAGCATCGCGTCCTTGGCCTCGATCAGCCCGAAGAGGTGCGTCTGATGATCGGCGAGGTCGACGACGCGCTCCATGTGGAAGGTGACCGCCTCGAGGCGCGAGAGGTTCCGGATGGCGAGCACCACGTTCGGCGTCGGCCGGACCTCGGATCGCGTCGTGCTCGCCGGCGGGAGGATCGGGGTCGAGAGGCGCACCACGAGCAGCGCGCCCACCACCGCGAGCGCGATCATCGCGATCAGGAGGAGCACCCAGACGACGCCGGGCGAGCGCGAGACGGGCGGTGCCGCCCGCTCCGGCTCGCGCTCGCCGGTGCCGCCGTCGCCGACCGGAGGGCGCGGGCTCGCGGGGGAGCTCGTGGGGCTCGTCACCCCCTCATCCTAGCAGCGCCGCGGCGGCGTTCAGCTCGGCTCTTGCGGCAGCCGGCGCGCCCCGCAGAGCAGCACCGGATCGCCGCTCCCCGAGAGCACGAACACGTCGATCTCGGTGTCGCTGTCTCCCACGGGGGATCGGCGGCGACGCCCTCGAGCTCCTCGTTCGACACGACCTCCACGCTCACCTCCCGGCCAGCTGCACGGCGAGGTGTAGCCCGGGCCGACAGGGCGGAGAACGGTCTCGGCCTTACAGCGGCTTACGTCGAGGGAGCGGCTACTTCCGGAGGCGACCGCGCAACAGCTCGCTCAAGGCGTGGCAGATGTCGACCGTCGTCAGCATCCCGACGACCTTCTCTTTGTCCATGACCACGGCCGAGCCGTACTTGTGCTCGGCCATCTCGGCGGCGACCTCGTCGAGCATCGCGGTCGGCGCGACGGCGTAGACGACGCTGCTCATCGCCTCGTCCACCGTCACCTTCTCGGGATCGACGTCCTTCAGCGTCTCGACGAGGTGGAGGTCGCGATCCGTGAGCATGCCCGCGAGCTTGCCGCGCTCGAGCACCGGCAGGTGCCGGATGCGGTGATCGCGCATCATCTTGTGTGCCTGCGCCAACGTCTGGTCGACGCCGATCGAGTGCGGCGCCGGGGTCATGTACTTCTCGACGGTCGGGATGGGCTTGGTCACGACGGCGTTCTCCTCGCCTGCTTCGCTTAGCACGCCGCGTTCCGCGCGGTTTTTGGGCTTGGCGCGCGCTTTGGCCGACGCGCGAGCGCTGCGCCGGGGCGCATCGGCTGCGCGCAAGCGCGCCAGCTGCGCGGGCTGGACCACACCTGGCGGGGAAAAAACCCGCCGAGAGAGCTGGCACGCCTGGTGCCGCCCGGCTGCCGGAGGACCGATGGACTTCTCCGTGCGCGTCGCCGATTGGATGAGCGAGCCGGTCGTGACCGTCCCGGCCGGCGCGAAGCTCGGCGAGGTGCACCGCGCCATGCGTCAGGCCGGCGTCTCGTGTCTGCCTGTGGTCGACGCCGCGGGGCGGACGATCGGCGCCATCTCGCGCACGGATCTGCTCCGCGTCGGACGTCGCGAGGCGCGAGGTCGAGGCTGGCTGCTCGAGCTGCCGGACCGCACCGCGGCCGACGAGATGCACGCGGGCGCGATCACCGTCTCGCCCGGCGCCCCGCTCCACGTGGCCGCGCGCGCCATGATCGAGGAGCGCGTCCACCGGGTGTTCGTGGTGGACGAGGGCCGCCTCGTCGGTGTGCTCAGCGCGCACGATCTCTACGCGGTCGTCCGCGACCAGCGCGTCATGACGCCGCTCGCCGATCTCGTGTCCCGCCCGGTGCGCACCGTGCCCTGCTCGGCCACGATCGCCCTCGCCACCGACGCGCTCGGCGAGGCGGGCATCCACGGTCTCGTCGTCGTGGACGAGGGCGGGTGGCCGGTCGGCATCTTCTCCCAGGAAGACGGCCTGTGGGCGCGCGTCCTGCCCGGCGAGACGCCGGTCGAGGAGGCGATGAGCTACTCGATGGTGAGCGTGCACGTCCACGCCCCCCTCTTCCGTGCGGCGGCGCAGGCGCACGCCACGCATGCCCGCCGCGTCCTCGCCGTCGACGACACGCCCCCGACGCGCGACGCCTGCCGCGTGAAGGGCATCCTCACGGGCCTCGACCTCGCCCGCGCGATCGCGGCCGCCGCGGCTTGACCGCTGCGGGGACGCCGCGCTCGTCAGCGGCGGGCCGCCCACACGAGGACGAGCACCACGAGCAGCGCCACCGCCGCGCCCCCGAGGAGCGCGCGAAGCGAGCGCTGCGGCGCGATCGGCGCGGCGGCGCGCGCGGGCTTGGCGCGGTCCGAACGCCGCTTCGCACCCGCGCCCCGCTTCGGCTTCGCTGCCGGGCGCGGCGTGGCCTTCGCCTCGGCGCGCGCGGTCGGCTTCGTTCCGGCGCGCGCGGTCGGCTTCGTTCCGGCGCGAGCGGCCGGCCCCGTCTCGGCGCGCTTGCCGGGCTGCGTGTCCACCGGCGCGGTCGCCTTCGTGTCGGCGCGCAGGGGGGCCTTCGTCTCGGCGCGCACCGCCGCGTCTCCGTCGACGCGCGCGACGGGCTTGGCATCGCTGCGCTCGACGGCGTGCGCGCCGCCGCGCGCATCGCCGCGCCGCGCCGCCTTCGCCTGCGCCTTGCGCGCCAGCTTCGCGGCCTTCGCCGCGGCCTTGGAGGGCTGCTTCGGCGGGGCCTTGCCGCGAATCCACGGCGCGGGCGCCTTCACCTCTTGCGGTCGAGGCGCGGGGGAGCGAGCCCCTGCGGCCGGCGGGCGTGCCGCCGCGGCACCGCGCGTGACCTCGCTCGGGCGGGGCGCCGCCGCGGGCGGGTCGGCGCGGCCGAGCTTGTCCCGCGCGGCGGCGCTCGTCGCGGAAG
>CAYJPW010000054.1:45757-58727 GCA_964372055.1 uncultured Polyangiaceae bacterium | reverse complement strand
GCTCCGCCCTTCGCGGCCGCCGCGCCGCCGCCGGTCGCGCCGCCCGCGGGCGCCCGGGTCGGGCAGCGCACCATGGCGATGATGATCTCCCAGGCCGTCGCCGCGGCGACGGGGCGCGCGCGCCCTCGCAAGACGCAGGAGATCCAGGCGATGGTGGACCGCGAGGTCCACGCCGCGACGGCCGGCCAGCGGCGGAGCTTCTGGATCTTCGGCGGCGTGCTCGTGCTCGCGCTCGGCGGGCTCGTCGGCCTCATCGTGTACGGCCGGCGCTCGGAGGACGAGATCACGCGCCTGCGCGGCGAGCTCGCGCAGCTCGCGCCCGAGGATCCGCGCCGCAAGCAGATCGAGGGGCGGCTCGGCACGCTCCACCCCTCGAACGCGAGCTTCGGTCGGAACCTCTACGACCGCTCGCGCAAGGGCATCTTCATGCTCGCCATCGGCGGCCAGGGCTTCTGCACCGCGTTCGCGGTGCGGCCCAACCTGCTCGCGACCAACGCGCACTGCATCGTGGCGGCGAGGAAGCACACCGGGCTCGTGGTCGCGCTCGAGAACGAGAGCCGCGGGCAGGTGAGCTTCGCGGTCACCGACATGCGCACCCACCCGGCCTACCGCGACGCCGACGCCAACGCGATCACGCCCGATGTCGGCGTCGTCTCGATCACCGGACGCGCCGCGGTGGTGCTCGAGCTGGCCACGGCGCAGGAGCTCGTGGCCACCGGCGCCGGCGACGACGTGTACCTCATCGGCTTCCCCGGCCGGCTCATGGACGCCTCGAACCCGGGGGCGACCTTCCTCGCCGCCAACGTCGGGCGCATCACCGCGCCGAACGGCCGAATCGGCGCCTTCGCCGACGGCTGGCTGGTCCAGCACGACGCGCCGACGACGCACGGCACGAGCGGCAGCCCCATCTTCAACGGACGCGGCAAGGTGATCGCCATCAACGCCGGCGGCTACCTCGAGGGCGAGGACGAGACCATCGCCGGCAAGAAGACCGAGGTGGTGCGGGAGTCGCCGTACAAGTTCGGCATGCGGATCGATCTGCTCGATCCGCTCTTGCGCTGATGCTCCGCCACGCGCTCCGCCGCCTGCTCTGGACGCTGCCGACGCTCGTGGGCGTCACCGTCCTGACGTTCCTCTTCCTCTCCTACGTGCCGGACCGGACCGACGATCCGGCGACGGCGCGGGAGCTCGGCCCGGAGCGCGTCCTCGCCGAGCGGCGCGAGCGCTTCCTCGACCTGCCGCGCTTCTTCAACCCGATGCCGCGCGACGTGCACCTGCGCGCGAGCGACGCGGCGCGCGCGATCGCGGAGGACGGCCCCGACGCGCCCGCGGCGCGCGCCGAGCTCGCGCGACTCGGCGGCGCGGCGCTGCCGCACGTGCTCTCCGGCCTGGACGCGCTCGAGCCCGAGCCCCGCGCCCGCGTCGCGGTCGCGCTCGCGCCCGTCGCCGAGCGGATGGCCCTGGCCCACGGGGACGAGGCGCGCGATCCCGCGCGGGCGGTCGCCTTCTGGTCGCGCTTCTGGGCCGACCGCGGCATCGAGTTCCGCGAGGCGAGCGTGCGCAGCGCGGTGCGGCGCATGGTGCGCTACGGCGCCTCGTCGCGCGCCGACGAGCTGCGCGAGCTCGACACCTTCGCGCTCGACGCGATCATGGGCGTGCTCAAGCGACCGACCGACGCCGCCGGCGTCGAGCGCGCCCGCACGCTGATCGACGTCGCCGCCCACGTGACCGGACGCGACGACCGCATCGCGCCCGGCGACGGCGTCGAGGCCGCCGCCGCGTGCGTCGATCGGTGGCAGAAGCACTGGAACGTCTACCGCACCGACTTCGTCACCCTCGGCGGCCTCTCGCGCGTCGCCTCGATGGTGCTCGAGACGCGCTACGGCAAGTGGGCGCTCGGCGCGGTGACGCTCCGCTTCGGCGTCGGACACGACGGCGTCCCGGTGCTCGACAAGCTCGGCCGCCGCGCGCCGGTGACGCTGGTCATCCTCTTCGGCGCCATCGCGCTCGCCTACGGCGCCGCCATCGCGCTCGGGTCCCTGAGCGCGGCCTACCGCAACCGCCCGCTCGATCTCGGCATCGCCTGCGGCGTCCTCGGCTTGTACGCCGTACCCACCGCCGTCGTCGCGGTCGTGGTCGCGCGCGCCACCGGCGCGCCGCCGGCGAGCCTCTTGGCGCCGACGCTGGTGCTGGCGCTCGCGCTGGTGGCGGCGCCGACGCGCGAGCAGCGCTCGGCGCTCGCCTCGGTCCTCTCGCAGGACTTCGTGCGCGCGGCCCTGGCTCGCGGCGCCGGCCGCCCTCGCGCCGTCCTCGTCCACGGCCTGCGCAACGCCCTCCTCCCGATCGCGACGCTGATCGCGCTCGAGCCGCCGATGGCGCTCGGCGGCGCGTTCGTGGTCGAGCGCGTCTTCGGTCTCGAAGGCATCGGCGAGGCCACCATCCGCGCCGTCCAGGTCCGCGACCAGTCCTGGCTGATGGCGCTCTCGATCTTCGCCGCGGCGACGGCGGCGCTCGGCGTCCTCGCCGCCGATCTCGCCTACGTGCTCGTCGATCCGCGCCTGGCCAAGATGGTCTACGCGCGCGCGAGGCGGCCCAAGTGAGCGCGACCCACCTCGGGATCTTCTGGGCGCGCATCCGCTCGAGCCGCCGCGCCTCGCTCGGGCTCGTGATCCTCGGCTGCCTCGCCCTCCTCGCCGCGTTCGCCGAGCTCGTCGCCGCCGACGCGCCCATCGTCGCCGTCGGCCCGCACGGCGCGCTCCTCCCCGCCGTCACCGCGCCGGCGACCTACGACGCCATGACGCCCGACGAGATCGCGGCGCGGCACGCGGGCGACCGGGCGCTCTGGCCGCTGGTCCGCTCCGGCCCGCTCCGCGTGACGGCCGCCGGACCGGGCGCTCCCTCCTCGTGGGCCCACCCGCTCGGCACCGACGCCCAGGGCCGCGATCTCCTGGCGCGGCTCGCCTACGGCGCCCGCACCGCGCTCGGCCTGTCGCTCGCGGCGGTGCTGGTGAGCATGCTCCTCGGCGTCGTGCTGGGCGGGCTCGCCGGCTACTACCGCGGGTTCTGGAACGATCGCCTCACCCGCCTGGTCGAGACGGTCGACACCTTCCCGGCGATCATCGTGGTCGCGCTCGTCCGCGCCATCGAGCAGAAGCCCTCGGCGCTCTCGCTGGTCCTCGCCGTCGCCATCGTCCGCTGGGCCGAGGTCGCGCGCCTGGTGCGCGCCGAGGTGCTCCGCGCCTCGGCCGAGGACTACGTGCGCGCCGCCCGCGCGCTCGGCTGCCCTCCCCGCCGCGTCTTCTTCCGCCACATCCTGCCGAACGCCGTCGGGCCGGTGATCGTCAGCAGCGTCTTCGGCGTCGCCTCGGTCGTCCTGCTCGAGGCCGCGATCTCGTTCCTCGAGATGGGCGCGGCGAGCACCGTCCCCTCGTGGGGCGAGACGCTGGCCGAGGGCGCCCGCCACCCGTCGACGTGGCGCCTCATCGCGGCCCCCGGCGCCGCCCTCCTGCTCACCGTCGGCGGCACGTACCTCTGCGCCGACGCGCTCCGCGACGCCTTCGATCCCCGCGCGGTCCGCCGGAGGCAAGCGCGGCCGGAGGACGAGTCGCCGCTCAGCATCGTCCGCGACGTCTAGCGCCGAGCGCTCGAGCAACCGCGGAAGCGGATCGCGCTTGGGCTCGAGTCCGAGCCGGGGCGCGGCGCCGGCCCGCGAGACCCCTCGCCACCGGACGCGCGTGACGCTATGAGAGCGGGGCCATGGCCATCCCCACCGTCGCCGAGCAGGACTTCGAGCGCGAGGTCCTCCGGAGCGAGCTCCCGGTCCTCATCGACTTCTACGCCGACTGGTGCGCCCCCTGCAAAACGGTCGCGCCCGAGGTCGAGGCGATCGCGCAAGAGCTCCAGGGCAAGGCCAAGGTCGTCAAGGTCGACATCGACCGCTCCAAGCGCATCGCCGCCTCGCTCCGCATCCAGGCCGTGCCCACGTTCATGGTCTTCCACCGCGGCCGCCCCGTCGCCGCCGACCAGGGCGTCCTCCGGCGCAACCAGCTGCGCGAGCTCGTCGAGCCGTTCCTGCCCCGCGCCGAGGGCGCCATCCGCGCGGTCGAGCTCGCGCAGCTCATCCGCGAGGGCCAGGTGGTCGCGGTCGACACGCGCGATCCGCAGCCCTACGCCCGCGCCCACATCCCCGGCGCGGTGAACCTGCCGCTCGCCGAGATCGAGAGCCGCCTCGCCGAGCTCCACATGCTCGCCGGCGAGCCGGTCCTCTACTGCCGCTCGGGCGATCAGTCGAAGGAGCTCGCCGAGAAGCTCACCGCGGGCGGGATGCCGGTCGCGTTCCTCGAGGGAGGCTTCCTCGCATGGGAGGCCGAGCAGCTCCCGGTCGAGCGCCCGGATTGACGGAGGTCAGCGCGGCAGGGACGCCGCCATCGCCGCGGCGATGACCTCCCGGACGGGGACCCCGTGCGTCCGCGCCGCGGCCGCACAGTCCTCGAACTCCGGCTTGACCTGAGGCGGTCCGAACGGCCCCTCGCTGATCTTCACGCGGATGGGCCCGAAGCTGGTCGCCACCGTCGCCAGACGCCGCGGCCGCTCGGTGCGCGTCACCGGCGTGCGCCGCAGCCCGATCGACGTCGTCTCCCGGAGGAGCGCGGTCGCGACGGCGTCGGCCCGCGGCGCCGGGGCGAGCGCGGCGATGGTGAGCGCGGGCCGCCCCTTCTTCATGGTGATCGGCACCGCCCAGGCGTCGACCGCGCCCGCCGCGAGCAGCGCGTCGATGGCGTGCCCCGCGATCTCGCCGGTGAGATCGTCGACGTTGGCCTCGATGACGACGTGGGTCGCCGCGCCGAGCGCCTCGTCCGCCGCCGCGCCGCGCGTGCCGAGCACGGCGCGGAGCAGGTTGGGCCGGTCCGGCAGGTCGCGCCGCCCCGCGCCGAACCCCACGCGCTCGGGCGTGAACGAGGGCCACCTCTCGAAGCGCGTCGCGACGGTCGCGACGATGGCCGCGCCCGTCGGCGTCACGAGCTCGGCGTCGAGGTCGACGCCGTAGGTCGGCGCGCCGCGCAGGCACTCGACCGCCGCCGGCGCCGGCAGCGGCAAGACGCCGTGGCGCGCCTTGACGAACCCGCGCCCCATCGGCAGCGGCGAGGCCACCACTTCGGCCCCGAGATAGACGATCGCGGCCGCCGCGCCGACGACGTCGACGATGGCGTCGACCGCCCCGACCTCGTGGAAGTGGACGTCCTCCAGCGCCATCTTGTGCACGGCGGCCTCGGCCTCGCCCAGCCGGCGGAAGATCCGTCGCGCGAGATCCTTGACCGGCGCCTCGAGCGGCGACTCCCCCAGCATCCGGTCGATCGCGCCGTACGTCCGCTCCGGCTGCGCCGCCTCGACGTGCACGTCGAACGAGGTGGCGACGATCCCGCTCCGGTGCGCGTGCCCGCGGTGCAGGTGGAACCCCTCGACCGGCAGCGCCGCGACCGCATGCTCGACGACGAGCAGCGGCACCCCGAGGTCGAGCAGCGCCGCGATGGTCATGTCCCCCGCGATCCCGCTGAAACAGTCGAGGAACAGCGTCTTCCCGCCCCCCGCCCCCTGCTCGATCAGAGGAGCGCGAGGATGCTCGTGCTCCTCGTCCCCGTGCTCCTCCCCGTGCACGTGCCCGTGCTCCTCCCCGTGCGCGTGCTCCTGCCCGGGCGCGTGCTCGTGCGCGTGCTCGTGATCGTGATCGTGCGCGTGATCGTGCCCCACTCGCTGCCCCTTCTCGTGCACGGCCGATCGCCGCTCACCCCTCCGCCCGCCCGGCCTGCTCCACCGCCGTTCGCCGCATCATCCGATGGACCGCCATCGCAGCCCCGAACCCGTTGTCGATGTTGACGACCACCACCCCCGCCGCACAGCAAGTCAACATCGAGAACATCGCCGAGAACCCCCCGAGCGCGGCGCCATACCCGACCGACGTCGGCACGGCGACGATCGGCGCAGCCGACATCCCGCCGACGACGCTGGGCAGCGCGCCCTCCATCCCCGCCACCACGATCAACGCCGCCGCCTCCGCGAGGTCCGTCGCCCGGTGGAGCAGCCGGTGGATCCCCGCGACCCCGACGTCGTAAATCCGGAGCGGCTCGAGCCCCACGGCCCGCAGCGTCTCGGCGGCCTCCTCGGCGACGGGCTGATCGCTCGTCCCCGCGGTGACGACGCCGATCGGCCCGCACCCCCGCGGGGCCGGCGGCCTCAGCTCGAGCACCGCCGTGCGCGCCAGCGGCGCGTACCGCATACCCACCACGCGGCGCTCGAGCGCCTCGCCCCGTTCGGCGTCGAGCCTGGTGACGAGCACGTTGTGCCCGACCCGCCGCATCTCCTCGGCGATCGCCGCGATCTGCTCGACGCTCTTCCGCTCGCCGAACACCACCTCGGGCACCCCCTGGCGGAGCGCGCGGTGGTGATCGATCGTCGCGAACCCGAGCTCGCGGAACGGCAGGTCCCGCAGCGCGTCGAGCGCCTCGTCGGTCGATGCCTCCCCGGCGCGCACGCGCTCGAGGAGCTCACGCAGGAGGCGCGGGTCCATGGGCCCCTCGGCCTTAGCGCGGGGCCGCCGCGGTCGCAAACGGCCGCGCCGGGCCGGCGCGGGAGGACCTTGGCCCACCAGCCCGGAAGGCGGCGCTTGAATCGCGCGCGCGGGACAGTAGCCTCGCCCCATGCCGGCCGCGCTGGGACCTCTCGTCGGCTTCGCGCTCGGCGTCGCCCTCGCGTGGTGGTACGGCGACGGCGACGCCGAGCGCGGGCCCATCCGCCGCTCGACCGCCGTCGTGGCGCTCTTCGCGGCGCTCGTGTTCGCGCCGATCAACGGCTACTTCCTCGCGTTCGCCGGCGACTGGTCGTTCGCCTACTTCCTCGACAGCCGCGCGATCCCGTCGGCGCTGGGCTTGGTCCTCGCCGTCGTCGACGCGGCCCTCGTCGTCACCGGGTTCGCGATCGCGCGGGGCCGCGTCCGGGCGCGCGCGTTCGGGCCGGTCGCGCTCCTCGCGGTCGTCCCCGCCGGCCTGTCGCTCCTCGCGGTCGTCGCGCTCTACCCGCGCCTCCGCGTCGACGCGACCTTCCACCAGTTCCGCAGCGACTTCGGCACCGAGCCCGTCGCCGGCGGCCCGCTCGGCTACGCGCTGCTCTGGATGGACTCGGTGCTCCTCGCCGGCATGGTGCTCGCGGCGCGCGCCCTCTCGGCGCGATCGCGCATCGCGCGGCGCACCGCCGAGATCGCCGCGAGCCCCGCGCCTGGCGCGCCGCGGCCCGGGCGCCTCGGTCTCGGCGGCCGCGCCCGTCCGGGCCGTCCCGCAGGTTGACGACGGCGAGCGCGTCCACCAGTCTCTGGCACCATCCATGGCCAAGAGCACCGATCAGGAGATCGCGAACCTCACCGACCTCGCCGCCGACGTCGTGGCCCGCGCGCGCAAGGGCGGCGCCGACGTGGCCGAGGCGATCGCCCGCTCCGGCTCCGAGCTCTCGACCAAGGTCCGGCTGGGCGAGCCCGAGCTCATCGAGGAGGCGGGCCACAAGAGCCTGGGCATGCGGGTCATCAAGAAGGGACGCGTGGCGCTGACGTCCACGTCCGACCTCACGGCCAAGGGCATCGATCGGTTCGTCAAGGACGCGCTCGAGCTGGTCGACATCGCCCAGGAGGATCCGTTCGCCGGCCCCGCCGATCCCGACCTCGTCGCCAAGGGCCCGTTCCCGGATCTCGATCTCTACGATCCCAAGAACGGCGAGGTCACCGCCGAGCAGGCCGTCGAGCTCGCCCGCCGCGGCGAGCAGGCGGCGCGCGACGCCGATCCTCGCATCACCAACACCGACGGCGCCACCTTCGCACGGACCGCGGGGGCGTTCGCGATGGTGCTCTCGGGCGGGTTCCGCGGGGGCTACGCCGGCAGCTTCTCGTCCCTGGTCGTGACGCCGGTCGCCGACGACGAGGGCGGCAAGAAGCGACGCGGCTATCACTACACGACCAAGCGCTTCTTCTCCGATCTCGAGAGCCCCGAGGCCGTGGGCAAGGAGGCCGCGCGCCGCACGCTTCGCAAGCTCGGCGCCCGCAAGGTGCCGACGTGCGAGGCCGCGGTGGTGTTCGATCCCGACGCCGCGCGCGCCATCCTCGGCACCCTCGGCGGCTGCCTCATGGGCAGCTCCATCTGGCGGAAGTCGAGCTACCTCGTCGGGCGCGAGGGCACGCGCGTGGCGAGCGATCTCGTCACCGTCGTCGACGATCCGCTGCTGCCGCGCGCGCTCGGCTCGCGCCCGTTCGACGGCGAGGGCCTGGCCGCGCGCCGCAACGTCGTGGTCGAGGGCGGGATCCTGAAGACGTACCTCTGCGACAGCTACAGCGCGCGCAAGCTCGGGCGCGCCTCGACGGGCAGCGCGTCCCGCGGCGGCGGCGGCGGCGTCGGCCCCTCGACGTCGAACTTCATCCTCCAGCCGCAAGGCACCAAGGCGGAGGAGATCGTCCGCTCCACCAAGCGCGGCCTCTACGTCACCGAGATGATGGGCTTCGGGTTCAACGCCGTGACCGGCGACTTCTCGCGCGGGGCGTCGGGCTTCTGGATCGAGGACGGCGCCTTCGCGTACCCGGTCAGCGAGGTGACCATCTCGCTCAACGTCGACCAGCTCTGGCAGCGCATCGACGCGGTCGGCAGCGATCTCGATCTCCGCTCCTCAACCGCCTCGCCGACCCTGCGGGTCTCGGCGATGACGATCGCCGGCAACTGAAGTCTCGGGGGCGCGGCAGGCGACGGATCGAGCCCACGCCGACCGCACACGCTCGCCGGCGCCCCGACGATCCGCGACGTGCGTGGCAAGTCGCGCTGGTCATCACGCCGACCATCGCGGCGGCCCGCACGCCTCCGCTCGCCGAAAATGCAGCCCGATCGCGTCGAAGTTTCGTACCCTGGGGGCCGGAGGTGCCAAGGGATGCGTGATCTAGGGCGTTGCCTGGGGGTCCTTTGCCTCGCCGTCGCCGCGATGGGGGCGGGAACCGGCTGCGGTAGCGGGTACGGATCGTATTGCGAGGACGCGATGGGCTGCGAGGGCGGCAACGAGCTCGACACCGAGGCGTGTGAGCTGGCGCTGACCCGCGAGGAGGACCTGGCCGATCTCGAGGGCTGTGCCGATCAGTGGGCGGAGTACTTCGACTGCGCCAACGAAGAGGCCCGCTGCGTCAACAACGACTTCACGACCGTCGATCGGTGCCGGGTCGAAGCCGACCGCCTCGACAGCTGCATGGACTAGAGAGAAAGGAGCTTCGCCATGAGAATCCCCTACGCTTTCGTCCTGTTGCTCGCGCTGTTCCCCCTCGCCGCCACCGCTTGCGGCAGCTCCGCTTCGGACCTGTGCGACGTCTCCTGCGACTGCGAGGCCTGCAGCGATCGCGGGTACGACGAGTGCACGATCGAGGAGCAATACCGGATCGACGAGGCCGACATCTACGGCTGCGAGGACCTCTACCTCGAGTACCAGGACTGCGCGATCCAGCGTTATAGCTGCAACAACGGCCGCTTCGACGTCCCGGACAACCAGTGCGGCCCCGAGCGGCAGCGCTGGCACGAGTGCATCGGCGACGGGTCGGCCCTCCACTGAAGAGGTGTCGGACAATCGTCCGACCGACGGTCACTCTCGAGGCCAGAGGTCCGATGCCTCTTCAGTCCGGGGGCGCCGGGGGGGCGCCCCCCCCCCCGGGGGGGCCCGGGCCGGGGGGGGGGCCCCCCCCCCCCCCCCCCCCCCCCCCCGCCGCCCCCGGGGGGGGGGGGGGGGCCCCCGCCCGCCCCCCCGCGCCACTCACCTGCCGTCAGCGCGAACCGCCGCCGGCCGCCACGCCACGAGCGGGCTCCTCGAAGCCCGCCGCCGCGGCGGGGGGCGCCTCGGGCGCGAGGATCGCCTTGAGCGCTGCGGCGTCGCCGCGCCCGACCTTCTGGACGAACGCAGGCAGGCTGAGCGGCTCGTCGGTGATGGCCACGAAGGTGGCCTGGGCGAGCGCTCGGTGCAGCGCCTCGAGCATGTGGCTCACGTCGATGTCCGACGCGATGGCGCGGGGATCGACCAGGAACGCATCGACCGGCTCGGACCCGGCGAAGACCAGCGCATCGTAGGGGTGCGCCGCGTGCTTGAGGGTGGCGCCCTCGCCGAGGGCGCGGCTGGCCAGCGCCATCGTGTCCTTGCTGCCGACGACCAGGATCGCCTTCGCCGTCGCCCGGGCGAGCTCGCGGGGGACGGTGTAGCCCCAGGCCCGCAGGAACTCGGCCACGTCCGCCGCCCGGAACCGCAGGTGACGCCCTGGCGTGCGGAAGTGATTGATCCGGCCGCGGTCCACCCAGTTGTGGATCGTCTTGAGGTCGACCTCGCACAGGGCGGCGAGATCGCTCGCGGTCAACAGCTTCTCACCACGGACACCAGCCATCGGACTACGACTCCACGCGAAGGCGATCCCCGCCGGCCAGTCGCGTTCTCGAACCGGCGGTCAGCGCCGCCCGGTGGCCCCCCCCACCGCGCAGACTGCTGAAATGAAACCTAGCTCACTTTCCCCACCCGTCACCCGGTTTGCGCGATATTTCTCCAGCCTCGTGACGCAGGTGGGCGCCTGCCGCGGCGCGCCGTGGATCCGCCCGAAACCCGGGAGACCGCACCGGCGCGGATCGAGGTCGCTCGCGCTCGGCGCGGGGGCTCGGCCCGGGGGCCGCACCCGACGCCGAGACTGAAACCCAGGGCAGCGACCTGCAAGGATATTTTCGCGGGCGGACGGATTCGACTCGACGCGTCAGTTCGCGCTGCCTGGGCTCGGCGAGGCGGCGACGAAGAAGGACGCCGCGAGGCCGTCGGGCGACCCGGGCGCGACGCGGGCCAGGCTCTGGCCCGCCTTCGGCTTCGGGACGGTAGGCAGGCTCGAGACGATGTCGCCGCCGGGACCGCGGAGCTTGAGCGGCTCGCCGGCGTTGGTGAGACCGTCGTTGCCGAGCTCGGGGACCCTGAGGAGCAGCGTCCCCGGAGCGGGCACGGGATCGATGCCGTCGTCCTCCACGAAGCTCTCGTTGACGAGCAGCGCGTAGCCGCCTGCGGGGAGGACCGCCTCCGGCAGGGGCGTCTCGCCCCCGAGATCGAGCAGCACGTAGCCGGCGAGCGCCGCCTCGACCTGGCCATCGTTGACGATCTCGATCCACTCCTGGTGCGGCTCGGGGCCGAGCGGGTTTGCGGTCACCTCGTTGAGGACGAGGTGCGCCATGGGCTCGCTCGTCGTCGCCGACAGCGAGGCCGACGCGGCGCGGCCGGCGACGTCGAGCGTCGCGATGGCGAGGGTGAGCGCGCTCGCCGGCGGGAGCGGCGCGATCACGAAAGGATCGCCCGCGCCGCTGACGAAGACCTGGTCGAGAGCCTCGCCGCGAACGGACCAGAGCAGCGGCGCCTCGGGCGAGCGGCCGAGGATGCGATCGTCGAGCACGCGCGCACAGCCCGGGCCGAACGGCAGCTCGCCGGCCTCGCACGCGAGCGCCGGCGCGGGCAGCGGAGGATCGACGTCCGCCACCAGCGGTCGCGGATCGAGCAGAAGCGCCGGGGATCCGCCGCCGAGCGTCGGCGGGCCGATCCACGGCCCCTCCGCCTCGGCGGATTCCGGGTCGCCGCCGTCCCGCGCCTCGTCCTCCGCGGCGAAGCGGACGCACCGCGTGCCGGCGCCGTCGCCGATCGCCCCGGTGATGAGCCGGCCTGTCGGGCCGCCGGGATCGAGCGACGCCTCGACCTCGACCGCCGGCAGCCCGGCGTCGCCGCACCAGACGCCGAGCTCGGCGCTCGCCCCCGCGTCGGCGGGCGGCCACACGCGAGCGAGGACCCCTTCGCCCGCGCCGACCCCGAGCTCGATCTTGAACGAAGGCGCGCCGCTCGCGACGGTGTAGACCTCGCCGGCGGCGAGCGGCACGGCGGGCGCGAGCACGACCTCGTCGCCCTCGAGCCAGGTGAGCGCGGCGACCATGCGCTCCGAGAGCGCGTTCGAGGGCTCGTCGCGCTCGAGCTGGCGCTCCTGTGCGCGCGCGATCGTCCCCTCGATGAGGACGACGCGGGTGGGATCGAGCGCAGCACCTCCCGGCGCGGGCTGGATCCGGACGCGGAGAACGGGCGTCGCCGCGTCGAGAGGCGCCGGGGGCTCGAGCGCGACACGGACGCCGGCGTCGAGCTCGGCGGACGAGCCCCGTCCGCGCGCCCCCCCGACCGGCAGATCGGGCGCGCAAGCGGCCACGGCGAGGGCGAGCGCGACCGGCGCCGCGACCCCGAGGAGAGCGGCCGCCCAGGCGAGGAGACAGACGGGCCTGTTCACACAGGGAGGTCGACGCGAGCCCTCCGTCAGTTGCGTGCCGCGATCGATTTTCGGACCCGGCAGGAACTTCCGGCCGGCTGGACTAGGATGGAGGCGGATGAGCCCCGAGGAGATCAAGGCGCTGCGCCAGGAGCTCGGCTGCACGGCGCGCGAGCTGGCCGCGGCCCTCGGCGACGAGCAGGAGACGGTGCTGGCGTGGGAGCGGGGCGACCTGTTCCCGACGAAGCGTCACGTGGGGATGATGGAGGAGCTCCGGAGGAAGGGCCCCTCGGCGATCCCGAAGCGGAAACGAGGCGCCCCCGCGACGCCGGTCCAGGCCCTCGCCGATCCCGAGCTCTGGCGGCTGGTGCGCAAGCTCGTGACGCACCCTCCGCTTTACGCCGCCGCGCTCAAGCTCGCGGCGGACTTCGACGATCCCATCGACGCCAAGAAAGAGCCGTAGCTCGGGCGACCGCGAACGCGGATCGCGCTTGGGCTCGACCCGGGCGGCGCCGGTGCATGCTCACTCGTCGTCCTCGTCGTCCTCGTCGTCCTCGTCCTCGTCGTCCTCGTCGTCCTCGTCCTCGTCGTCCTCGTCCTCGTCGTCCTCGTCCTCGTCGTCCTCGTCCTCGCCGTCTGCGTCGTCGTCGT
>CAYJPW010000054.1:12000-45657 GCA_964372055.1 uncultured Polyangiaceae bacterium | reverse complement strand
CCGCGTCGTCGTCGTCGTCCGCGTCGTCGTCGTCGTCCGCGTCGTCGTCGTCGTCCGCGTCGTCGTCGTCGTCGTCGTCCGCGTCGTCGTCGTCCGCGGTTTCGGCCGCGGCGTCGGTCGCCGATCCCTCGGCCGCGGACACGTCCTCGTCGACAGCGGGCTTGGCCTCGCCGAGCTCGTCCACGTCTCCTTCGTCGCGCTCGGCGACGACCGATCGCATCTCGCCCTCGCTGCCGGCGAGACCTGCGTCCGCCGGGGAGGGCGGCGCGCCTTCGGGCGCGTCCTCGCCCATCTCGCGCTCGTAGGTGCGGCGCGAGTCGTCCGACAGCTCGGTGAACTCGCGCAGCGTGGGCAGGTCCGAGAGCGCCTTGAGCCCGAAGAACTCGAGGAACTGCGCCGTCGTGCCGTAGAGCATGGGGCGGCCGGGCTCGTCCTTCTTGCCGAGGATTCGGACCAGGTCGCGCTCGAGCAGCGTCTTGAGGACGGGGCCGGAGTCGACCCCGCGCACGTCGTCGATCTCGGGGCGGGTGATCGGCTGCCGGTAGGCGACGATGGCGAGCGTCTCCACCTGGGCGCGGGTCATCCGGACCGGCTTCTTCGCCGAGAGATCGCGGACGAACGGCGCGTAGACGGGGCTCGTCCGGAACGCGTAGCCGCCGGCGACCTCGTCGAGCCGGAAGCCGCGGTCGCGGTACTGCCCCGCGATCTCGGCGAGGAGCTCCTTCACCTGCGCACGCGGCGCCTTGGCGGCGCGGGCGAGCTCGCCGAGCGCCATCGGCCGGTCCGAAGCGAACACGAGGGCCTCGAGCAGCCCGCGCAGGTGCGCGCGCGCGACGTCGCCGCTCGGCATCGTTTCGGGAGGCGTCGTCAGCGACGCCTCGACGCCCGGCTCCGCCTCCGGCAGGCCGACCGCGCCCGAGACCGGGGGATCGCCGGCGTCGTCGGCGCTGGGCGCGGACGCGCGGAGCCAGAGCCAGGCCGCGCGCTGCAGCCGCGCCGTCGGTTCCGGCTCGACCGCCACCGCCGCCGGCGCGACGGCCTTCGCCCTCCGGCGCTTCTGCTTGAGCTGGGGCTCCTCAGTCGACATTCGTCCCCTCGTTACCACGATCCTCGTCCGGCGCGGCCGGCGGATCGCCCTCGTCCTCCGGCGCCGGCGAGTCGCCCGCGTCGTCCGTTGCCGGCGAGTCGCCCGCGCCGTCGGCTGCTGGCGAGTCGCCCGCGTCGTCCAGCGCGCCCGGCGCGTCGCCCTCCGCTGCCGGCTCGGCCTCCGGGTCGCCGAAGTCGGGCGCGCGCCCCGGCTCCGCGGCGGCGAGCTCGATGTGGATCGGCGCGTGCGCGTCCGACTGGTAGACGCGGATGATGCGCAGCTTGCACATCTCGAGGAGCGACAGGAACGTGATCACCACGTCGAAGCGGCTCGGGCTCTGCCCCTCGAGGAAGAGATCCTCGAAGCGCACGCGCTTGCGCTCCTGCAGCCGCTCGGTCAGCTCCACGATGCGATCGGTGATGCTGATCCGATCGAAGACGACCTCGTGATCGATCTTGATGTTCGCGCGCTTGAGCACCTTCTCGAAGGCGTCGAGCAGCGAGAACACCCCGAGCTCTGCGAAGGGCGCCGGGCCCTCGGGCACCGGCTCGGCGATGCCGCGCGCGAACACGTCCTTGCCGAGGACGCCGCGGTCGGCGAGGTCGAGCGCCGCGGCCTTGTACTTCTGGTACTCGAGGAGGCGGCGGACGAGCTCGGCGCGCGGGTCCTCTTCCTGCTCGGCGAGGTCGTCCTCCTGGCCGGCGGGCACGCTCGGCAAGAGCATCTTCGATTTGATGTGCGCGAGCGTCGCCGCCATCACCAGGTACTCGCTGGCGACATCGATGGTCAGCGTCCTCATCATGTTGAGGTACGCGAGGTAGCGCTCGGTGATGAAGCTGACGGGGATATCGAGGATGTCGAGCTCGTGCTGCTGGATGAGGTGCAGCAAGAGATCGAGCGGGCCCTCGAACCCGGCCGCGGGGAGGTCGACGCGGTAGGCGTCCGCCGAGACGCTCGCGGCGTCGCGCTCGGCGCCGGCGACGCCTCTGTCGGGGGCGGCGGCGGAACGCCCCGCGCTCGGCTGGCCTCGTGTCGCGGCGGTCTTGGGATCGCTCACGGCCGGGGACCGTAGTCGGGCGGCGGCGGGCGGTCCACGGGGGAGCGCGCCTCGGGTCGCGGAGGCTCGCGGCATCGGCGAGTGCCGAGCGAGCGGGGGTGCTACACTCTTCGCGTCCTGATGAAGGCGCGCCCGGCGAAGAGCTGCCCCTCTTGCGGCGAGCGGTACGACGCCGACGTGCTCTTTTGCCCGCGCGACGGGACGCCCCTCGCCAGCTCGCGCAACCCCACCATCCCGGGCGCCGCGAACGACCCGTACCTGGGCCTCGCCCTCGCCGGGCAGATCCAGATCAAGCACCTCATCGGCATCGGCTCGATGGGGCGGGTGTACCGCGCCTTCCAGGCGGGCATCGAGCGCGACGTCGCGGTCAAGATCCTCCACCGCGAGCTCAGCGCCAACGCCGAGCTGGTCTCGCGCTTCCACCGCGAGGCGAAGGTCGCGAGCCGCCTCGTGCACCCCAACGTGGTCCAGGTGCTGATGACCGGGTGCGTCCAGGCCGGGAGCGACGCGCGCGTCGGCGGCGAGCTCTACCTGGTGATGGAGCACCTCGACGGCATGTCGCTGCTCTCGGCGCTCGCCGCCGCCGGGACCGACGGCGAGGGCGCGGCGCTCCCGCTGGCGCGCGCGCTCCACATCGCGCTGCAGATCTGCGACGCGGTCGGCGAGGCGCACGCCCAGAACATCACCCACCGCGACCTCAAGCCCGAGAACGTGATGCTCGTGCGCCGCGGCGAGGACCCGGACTACGTCAAGGTGCTCGACTTCGGCATCGCCCGCATGGACTGGGGCGACAAGTCGATGGCCACGCAGGCGGGGCTCATCTTCGGGACCGCGAAGTACATCTCGCCCGAGGGCGCCGAAGGCCAGCCGGTGGGGCCGACGGCCGACGTCTACTCGATCGCCACGATCCTCTACCAGTGCCTCGCCGGGCGCACGCCGTTCGAGGGCGACTCGCCGGTCGCGCTGCTGGTGCAGCACACCCACGCGCCGCCGCCGGAGCTCCGGTCGATCGCGCGCGCGAGCTACGTTCCGCCGGCGATCGCGCAGGTGGTGATGCAGAACCTCGCCAAGAAGCCGGGCGAGCGGGCCGCGACGGCGCGCGCGTTCGGCCGCGATCTCGTGGCTGCGGCGCGCGCCGCCGGGCTCGATCCGGACGAGATCGTCTCGTCGTCGACGCTGCTGCGCCAGTCGGGCAACGTCGTGAAGCTCGCCTCGAAGGAGCGCACCAAGGCGCTCGAGCTCTCGCCCGAGCTCGCGGCCCGCATCGGCGGCGTCGCGGCGCGTCCGGACCCGACGCCCCTGCCCGTGCGCGCTTCGGCGCCGCCCGCACCGCCTTCGGGTGCCGGCGAGGCCGCGGGGGACGCGGCGCCCCACTCCTCGCGCCCGTCCGCTCCGCCGAGCCGCCGCCACGGCCCGGCGCGGCACTCGCGGCCGGCCCCTTCGCCGCGCGGCGCCCGCCCGAGCCGGCCCGCGCCGCCTGCGTCGGCCGAAGCGGCGCCGGGCGATCTCGATTTCGACGACGGTTCCTGGCACGGAGCGCAGGAGCCGCCCCGCGACGCGCCCGCCTCGCTCCCCTCGCAGTCCACGCTCCAGGGCACCGAGAGCGGCGCCGAGTCGCGGCCGCTTCGCCGCGGCCCGCGCGCCCGCATCGTCCGCGCCGCGGCGATCGCGGCGTGCGCCCTCGCCGCCGCGGGCGCGATCGTGGTCGCGGGGCGGCACTTCGGCGCCATCTCCAGCTCGGCGTCGGCCGACACCATCGAGGCGCAGCTCGAGGAGGCGCGCGACTGCATGCGCCGGCACGCCTGGGATGCGCCGCCCCAGCACAACGTGAAGGAGATCACCGCCGCGGCCGTGGCGCGGTGGCCTGGCGACGGGCGCGTCGCCGAGCTTCGCCGCGAGGCCGCCGAGCGGCTGGTCAGCGACGCGCTCGGCCGCAAGTACGCCGGCGACACCGGCGAGGCGCTCCGGCTCGGGCGCCTCGCGATGGAGCTCAACCCCTCGCTCACCACCGCACAGCACCTGGTCGCCGAGCTCGATCAGGGTCGGGCGCCCGAGATCGCTCCGGCGGCGAGCGCCGCCCCCGACGAGCGCCCCGCCCGGCCCGGCCACCCGCGCAAGGGCCCCGCGCCGACGGCGAGCGCGAGCGCCGCCCCCGCCGCGGTCCCGAGCGCGAGCGCCAGCGCCGGCCCCCCCGCCAGCGCCACGTCCGGGCCCGGCGCCGTCCTGCCGCCGCAGCCCCCGCCGCTCCCCGAGGGCCACGCGCCGCCCTCGCCGACGCCCGCCTCGACGGGGCCCTGGCTATGAACCGAGCCGCCGCCTTCGTCGCGGGCGCGATCGCGCTGGCCGTTCCGCGCCTCTGCGCCGCCGACGAGAGCGCCGCCGCGCGCCGCGCCGCCGCCGCGCGCGAGATGGATCGCCCCTACACGATGGCCGAGCTCGGCGTGGGTCTCCTCAGCCTGCCGGGCGCCGAGGTGTGCCCGTCCCTGAAGAGCTGCAGCAACGGCGAGACGAGCCTCGGCGTCGGGCTGCACAACATCTACCGCTACGGGCCGTTCGGCATCGGCGCCGGCATCCTCTTCGGCACGTCGCTCCGCGCCGACGAGGCCACCTGCGGCACGGACGGCAACAAGGACACGACCTGCCCGGAGGAGCTCGAGCGCGATCATTCGCGGCGCTACTTCCTGATCGAGGCCAACGCCCGCTACTACGCGATCCGCGGCTCGGCGTGGGAGTGGTGGGTCGGTCCGACGCTCGGCGCGGTGATCGTCAACGACTCGTGGTCGGTGAAAGCCGATCGCGATCCGCCGACCGACGCCGCCTTCGTCGGACCGCGCGCCGCAACCGTCGGTACGGAGGGCTTCGCCACGGGGCTCGCCATCGGTGGCGAATGGAGCTTCGCGCCGAACTGGTCGTTCGGCACGTCGGTTCGGTATTCGATGTGGTTTCTCCCGAAGGAGCGCGAGAAGTCGCCGACCGGCGACCTGGCGTCGCTGGGCGGCCGCGTCGACATGATCGATTTCGGCCTCAACATCGCCTACCGAATCGCGTTGTGACCGAGGGGCGGCGCGCGCCGCCGCCCGCCCGGCGCCGCCGGTTCGGTTGACGCACCCGCGGTGGATCGCTACGCCTCGGGCGCGTCCGTCCCCGGAGGGGCGACGCGGGCCTCGGGGCCCCAGGAGCTCACGGCCATGGCGTTCGATCTGTCGACGGTCGGCTTCACCACGAAGCCGTACACGTTCACGTACGACTGGAGGACCCTGGCGACCTACGCCCTGGGGATCGGCGCCAAGCGCGACGAGCTCGACTACCTCTACGAGGGCGCCAAGGGCGGGATGAAGGTCTACCCGACGTTCGCCGTCATCCCGGCGTACGAGCCCTTGATGGAGCTGCTCGGCAAGAGCGGCGGGAACCTGGCGATGGTGGTGCACGGCGGTCAGACGATCCGCGCCCACCGCCCGATCCCGGCGAGCGGGAGCATCAAGACCACCGGCACGGTCAAGGGCATCTACGACATGAAGAAGTTCGGCCAGGTCGTGGTCGAGACCAACACGACCGGCGCCGACGGCGTGCCGCTCTTCGACACCGTCTGGTCGATCATCTTCCGCGGCGCCGGCGGCTTCGAGGGCCCGCGCCCGCCGCGCGCCGAGGACGAGCCCTCCGTTCCCAAGGACCGCCCCGCCGACTGGACGTTCTCCGAGGCGACGTCCCCCGAGCAGGCGCTCCTCTACCGCATCTCGGGCGACGTGAACCCGCTCCACGCCGACCCGGAGTTCGCCGCCGCGGTCGGGTTCCCGCAGGGGCCCATCCTCCACGGCCTCGCCACGTACGGCTTCGTCGCTCGCGCCATCATCAGAAAGGCCGCGGGCGGCGACGCGACCAAGCTCCGGACCTTCGCGGCGCAGTTCCGCAAGCCGGTCTGGCCGGGCGACACCATCGTGACGCAGGGCTGGCAGCTCGACGGGGGCAAGGTCGCGGTCGTCGCCACCGTCGAGGGCCGGCCGGACCCGGTCCTCACCAGCGCCTGGGGCGAGGTGATTTGATCCCCCTCAGGAGCGATCTTCGGATTTTTGGGGCCACCGGCCCCGTCGTGGGTTGACGAGCTTCCATTCGTGACGCCCGAGGGCGCCGCGTGCTAAGCGGGGCAGGCCGACATGAGCAAGAAAGACGACGAGAAGGACAACGACGCCGAGGACCGCGAGGACGAGGAGTCCGAAGAGGAAACCGAGGAAGAAGGGCCGGACGAGGAATCCGACGAAGAATCCGAGGAATCCGACGAGGAGTCCGACGACGAGGGGTCCGACGACGAGTCCGAGGAAGACTCGGACGAGGAGTCCGACGAAGCCTCCGACGAGGAGTCCGAGGACGAATCCGAAGAAGAGTCCGACGACTCCGACGAGGAGTCGGACGAGGAGTCGGACGAGTCCGAGGAAGAGTCCGATGAGGAGTCCGATGAGGAGTCGGACGAGGACGAAGCCGCGGCGGGGTCCGACGACGGCGAAGAAGAGGACGACGAGCCCGAGGAGGCCCCGGCCGTCTCGGCGCGCGACGCCCGCGCCGAGCGCGCCCGCGCGCGCCGCAAGCACGAGGAGCACGATCACGACGAGCCCGAGCTGGAGCCGTCGGAGGACGAGGATCCCTACTGGTGGGCCCCTCACGCGGTGCTCGTCGTCCTGGTGCTGTTCGGGTTGCTCGGCTTCTTCGGCGTCTTCAACAAGTCGCTCGGCTTCCTCGCGGCCAAGCCCGCGGGCGCCGCGACCGCCGAGCCCGAGGCGAGCGCCGCGCCGGCAGCCGCCGCGGCCGCGCCCGCCGACGGCATGTTCGGCGCGAAGCACCTGCTCGTGATGTACAAGGGCAGCATGCGCGCGCCCGCCACCGTCACGCGCACCAAGGAAGAGGCCAAGGCGCGCGCCGAAGAGGCGCTCAAGAAGGCCAAGAGCGGCGCCAAGTTCGAGGACCTCGTGAAGGAGTACTCGGACGAGCCGGGCGCCGGAGCGCGCGGCGGCGATCTCGGCCAGTTCCAGAAGGGCCGCATGGCCCCGGCGTTCCAGGCCGGCGTCGAGCGGACCAAGGTCGGCCAGATCAGCGATCTCGTGGAGACCGACTTCGGCTACCACGTGATCCTGCGCACCAAGTAGCGCGCCGATCCCCGGACCGTCTGCCCTCACCCTGCCCCTCTCCCCTCACCCTGCCCCTCTCCCCTCACCCTGCCCCTCTCCCACCGGGCCCGCCGGGAGAGGGGGTTTCGTCCGCGAGACCGAGCGGCTGCCGCTCAGGGGGTGAGCGTCTTCTTCAGGCGGGCGATCTTGTCGTCCTTCGACAGCGAGACCTTCGCGTGCTCCTCGGCCGTCTGGCCGGTCGGGAGGACGCGCGCCTCGTCGCCCACGGCGACGATCGCTTTGCCCGAGCGCGCCACCACCCACTCGATGGGCGCGTCGCCGTCCTTGATCATCACCCGGAAGGCGCCGTCGCCCACGCCCTTCTCCTTCGAGGCGCCGGCGAGCTTCGCGAAGGACGAGAGCACGTCCTTCGCCTGATCGGCGTCGGCGCGCACGAGGGAGAGGACGCGCCAGCGCTTGTCCCCCTCCTTGTAGTAGCCGAAGGCGCCGCCCCCGACGCCGTCGACGCCGAGGACGTCCTTGGTGTCGTAGCGGACGCCGAGCGGGAGCTGCGCGTCCTTGGGCAGCGCGGCCGCCGACGTGGGGAGCGCGGTCTCGCCGGGCAGGCGCGCGCCCACGTCCTTGACGAGCGGGGGCAAGAGCCGCTCGCCCGCGGTGCGCATCGCCGCCTCGGCGGCCGACTCGTCGTTGTAGGTGATCTCGGCGAGGTAGAGCCCGCGCCACAGGTACGCGTTGCCGAGGCCGAGGGCGGCGGCGCCGCCGCCCTCGATCGGCTTGGGCGTGGCCTCGTCGATGGGATCGCCGTCGCCGACCACGCGCTTGGTGAACATCGCGTAGGCGCTCTCGGTCGTGCCGAACTTCGACAAGTGGATATCGATGGTGGCCGGCGATCCCGAGCCGTCGACGTAGCGAAGCTCGACCACGCGACGCACGTTGAAGCTCTTGTAGATCTCGCACTCGCCGTCGAAGAGATCGCAGATCTTGTCGAGGGCGAGCGCGCCGCCGTCGCCGAACGTCTTCTCGCCGCCGTTCGGATCGAGGCAGAAGCCCCCCGAGGTCCGGGGGAAGAACGCCGCGCTCTCCTTGTCGGCGAGCTGGCCTCCGCCTCCGGCGCACGTCGCGGGCTTGGCCGCGGGCGGCGGCGGGCGAGGCGGAGGCGGCTCTTCCTTGCACCCGGCGGTGAGGGACGCGACAGCGACCCACGCCCACATTCCCCTCGAGTACCGCAGATCGTACACCTTGCCTCCCTAGCACCTTTTTTCATACCGTCGCAATCGTTAGTGGCCGCGCGAGGGTAACGCCGAACGAGGCGCGCGCGATCCCCAGGGGCTCGAAGAACCTGCGCGGGGGCACAGGGCTTGCTTTGCCGACGGCCCTGGTGAGTCGCGTGCCCATGCTCTCGAGAACGGGAAGGCCTGCAGCCGTGACGGGTCTCTCTCCTGCCTCGGCCTGCCGGCGCCTGCGCGCCCGCCGGCGGGGCTTCACGATGGCCGAGCTCCTGATGACCATCGTGATCATCGGGGTCATGGCCGCCCTGGCCTCGCCGCTCTTCATCAACATGATGCGCGACCGCCGTGTCAACCAGGCGGCGCTCGCGGTCTCCGAGATGTACCGCCTCGCCCGCTCCCGCGCCCTCGGCCGCGGCGCGGCGGTGCTGGTCCGCTGGACGGCCGGCTCCAACGGCGAGGGCACGTTCGAGATGCGCGAGGCCGTGCTCGTCGATCAGAACACGCCGATGCTCGCGATCACCTGCCGCGAGACGAACTGGAACACCGACACCGAGAGCCGCCGGGTGGCGCTCTTCGAGGGCAAGAAGGGGCAGTTCGGGCTCGCCGGCTTCGGCTTCTTCGACGCGGCCGGCGGCGGGCCGGTGGGCGCCGCCGACATCTGCTTCTCGCCGCGCGGCCGCACCTTCTTCCGCGACGCCGTCGACGAGGATTTCGTCGTGCTCGCCGGCGTCCCCACCGTCGTGGTCACCAATACCAAGACCGGGCTCCAGCGCACCGTGCAGATCCCGGGCAACGGCAACGCGAGGTTGACGCTGTGAGCCGCTCCTGGATGGTCCGAGCCGAGACGCCTCGAGCGCCCGCGCGCGGCTACACGCTCCTCGAGGTGATGATGTCGCTCGCGGTGCTCGCGATCGGCGCGACCGGGATCGTCGCCCTCCAGAAGACGACGGCCTTCGGCAACGCCAACGCACGCAACATCGCCACGGCGAACGACATCGCCGCGGGCTGGGCGGAGCGCCTCCGCTCCGACGGCACGGTGTGGACGCAGACGCCGACCGGCGACACGCTCGCCACCACCACCTGGCTCCTGAACGCGGGCAGCGTGGGCGCGCCCACGGCGTGGTTCCCGCCGGCGACGGTGGTCGATCGCGGCTCGCCGCGCGCCGACGTGCTCGGCGCCGACCTCTACGACAACGACGACGAGGAGCAGGCCTTCTGCACGCACATCCGCCTGACGCGCCTCTACCCGACCTTGATCCGCGCCGAGATCCGCGTGTTCTGGGACCGCGACTCGAACCCGATCACCTGCGACGAGGACCCCGACACGGTCACCGACAAGTTCGGGCAGTACGGCTTCGTCTACGTCTCGACCGGCATCCACGAGAACGTGCTCCCGGAGTGATGCCGATGACGACGCTGCACACCCCCGCCCACGCGCCGAACGCCCTGCCGAGGAAGGCGCGACGCGGCGCCGCGCGCGGCTTCACCATGGTCGAGCTGCTCGTCGCGATGGCGGCCGGGCTCACGGTCGCCTCGGCCGCGTTCATCCTCTCGAAGAACGCGACCACGTTCTTCCAGCACGAGGCGCGGGTCTCGGGCGCCCAGCTCGCGGCGACGTTCGGCATGACGCGCATCAGCGCCGATCTCCAGCGCGCCTCGTTCATGTCGTCGCCGAACGTGCAGAAGGATCCGTTCCGCTGCGGCGACATGTCGGACTGGCCCGATTCGCTGAAGAAGCTCGCGGGCGTCCGGATCACCGAGGGCGGCTCGGTGACCGACAACCCGGGGCAGCTCGACCAGAGCGTCGACCCGGCGAATGAGTTCGATCCCGACTCGATCGTGATCTCCGGCAGCTTCAACACCACCGAGCAGTTCCCGGTGCGGACGGTGGTGCCGGGCAACGGCGGCGTCAGCGTCTACCTCCAGACCGACAGCGGGCCGTACGTGCGCATGCTGGCGTCGGAGGAGAAGGGCGGCGAGCCGATCGAGGACATCTTCGCGGCGGGCCGGTTCCTCCGCCTCGTCGACGCCGAGGGCCGCCACGAGTACGGCGTCATCTCGGGCGTCGATCAGCAGAACGGGCAGGTCATCATCCAGCTCGACGACAGCGTCGCCATCCCGCAGAAGTCGCCGGCGACGACCTGCGGCTACAGCGGCCTCGCCATCGGCATCCTCGCGAACCCGATCTCGCGCGTGCGCTACGAGCTCAGGAGCCTCGCCGGCGACCCGAGCTTCGGCGGCATCACCGCGCCGGTGGCGAACGCCGTCACCGGCGACGACAAGCGCACCGAGCTCGTACGCACCGAGCTCGACGCGGAGGGCAACGCCATCGGCACCGAGCTCGTCGCCGAGTACGCGGTCGATCTCAAGTTCGGGATCACGGTGGCGAGCGCCGGGCAGAACCCGACGCTGACGCGCTACCCCATCGCCAAGCCGACCGACGGCAACGTCTACGGCGTGGCCGACGACGTCACCAACGGCGGAACGCCCGAGCGGATCCGCGCCGTCCAGGTGCGCATCTCGACCCGGAGCCGCGCGCCCGACCGCGAGATCGACCTCGCCGCCGGCGCCTCCGACGGCCGCAAGGCGCGCTTCTTCATCCCCGGCGTGCCCAAGCCCGCGTTCGCGCGGATGCGCACGCTCTACGCCGACATCGCGCTCCCGAACCAGGCAGGTGTGACATGGTGATGCGTCCCCGCCCGACGCCGATCGCGACGACGAAGGGGCGTTCGCGGAGCCGCGCGCGCACCGGCGAGCGAGGCGCGGCGCTGTTCGTGGTCGTGCTGGTGATCGCCATGCTCACCACCATCGGCGTCTTCGCCGCCGGATCGGCCAGCCTCTCGACGCAGGCCACCGGCCACACGCGCCAGTTCACCCAGACGCACTATATGACCGAGTACGCGATGCTCACGGCGCTGGCCGAGCTCTCGACCGATCGCCGCGAAGCGTACGTGAAGACGATGACCTCGCCGGCGCTCACGGGCGCGAACAACAAGTGCGAGCAGGACCAGATGATCCAGGGCCAGCTGAAGCAGGTCACCAACGCGACCTGCTACCAGTTCGGCTACGAGGATCTCGAGAAGCAGCTCCAGGCGCAGAACGCGGGCGCGGTCCTCGTGAACCCGGGGAGCACGGCGAGCCCGGGCAGCCTCGGCCACTCGAACCTCGAGGCGGACTTCGTCATGGAGATGACCGATCTCGCGCCCGCGAGCCCGCCCGTGGCCGGCAACGATCTCACCTCCGCCGGCGCCGCGAACGTCCAGTTCATGGCCGTCACGCTCACCGCGACCGGGATGGTCCGCCCGGCCGCGGCCGTGGCCGGCCAGAAGTACGACTTCGACGCGGCGCGCGCCAAGGCCGTGAGCGTCGAGACCTCGCGAGCCCACGTCATCGTCGGCCCCCTTCCGAAGCTCTAGGAGGATCCATGCGCAACGCCAAGTACGTCCTCCTCACCGTCGGCGCCGCGGGCGTCGCCTCCCTCGCGCCCGGGGCGGCGCGGGCGCAGGTCGACGTCAACCCTCCGCTGCCCAACGTGCTCCTGCTCGTCGACACCTCGGGGTCGATGGAGAACATGATCAACGGGCAGCGCCCCGAGAACGTGGGCGCGTCCTGCAGTCCGGGCACGCCGACGCCGATGAACCGCTGGGCGACGCTGCTCTCGGTGCTCACCGGCACCATCGAGAACTTCTCCTGCCAGGCGGTGAACCGGTCGAGCACGGCGTTCATCAATGAGTACAAGTTCGACGGCGCCAACCCGTACGACGCGAGCTACTACCTCGACTTCCACCGGCCCTACTCGAACGGCTGCTCGCCCGGCCCCGGCAACGCCGGCAACAACTGGTACGAGTGGAAGAACGACGCCATCCAGTACCGCACCACCGCGGGCGCCAACTGCTCGACCTGGTCGCAGTCGCCGGACGGGATCCTCGACGTCTTCAAGGAGCGCGTGCGCTTCGGCTTGATGACGTTCGACCCGAGCTCGAACGCCGGGACCGGCGCGTCGGGCAACGCCGCGAACGGCCCGACCGGCATGCAGGGCATGTGGAGCTACTTCCTCGACTGGCAGAGCGCGGGCTCGCCGGCGACGGGCAACCCGCCGAACTGCGCGGTGGCGAACTTCGAGGTCGGCGCGCGCAACGCCGCCGCCCCGCCGTGGGAGGGCAGGCTCATCCCCTTCGGCGTCTACGACGCTCCGCTCGCCGACACGGTGAAGACGAACGAGCACATCCAGGAGGCGCTCATCGCGATGCGCCCCTACGGCGCCACGCCCCTCGCCGGCATGCTCAGCGACGCGCGCGACTTCATCCTCAGCGATGTCTCCACCGATCCGAGCACGGGCGAGCCGTTCGGGCCGGCGAACGATCCCTTCTTCGCCGGCGGCTGCCGCGAGACGTTCATCATCGTCCTCTCCGACGGCGAGCCGAACCTCGATCTGCGCGACGCCTGCGCGACGGGCAACGGCAAGTGCCCCTACCAGAAGCCCTACGAGATCGCCGCCGACCTGGCCACGCAGCCCGATCCCGACAAGCGCGTGAAGACGTTCGCCGTCGGCTTCGGCCTCTCGACGGCGGGCGGCGTCGACTGCAAGACGCTGACGACCGCGGACCTCACCGCCGCGGGCGGCCAGTGCGAGAACGCGACCGGCTCGCTCAAGGCGTGCTGCACGCTCGGCCGGATCGCCTACGAGGGCGGCAGCGGCAACGCCTACTACGCCGACGACATCGGCACCCTGAAGTCGGCGCTCTCGGCCGTGCTGTCGCAGATCGCGTCGGGCTCCACCAGCCGCACCTTCCCCGTCTTCGGGACCGCGAGCGCGACGGCCGGGGCGACCGGCGACGCCGACGCGGCCTCGTACCAGTTCGTCTCCTCCTTCGACGCGCCCATCGGCCAGCTCTGGACCGGCAACCTCGAGCGCAAGCGCTACGTCTGCGAGCCGGTGAACGGCTCGCTCACCGCGTCGCTCAAGGACGTCGACCCGAGCCTCGGCGACGACTTCGTCGCCAACCTCAACTCGAACGACACCGCCCACCCGCGCCAGTTCTACACCGTCATCGGCGACGACCTGAACGATCCGCCGGACAACGATCCGGTCGATCTCGACAACGACGACAAGAAGTCGAAGATCCGGTCGCAGCGGAGCATCCGCCCCGGGCTCAAGGCCGCCGGCGTCGACGACGGGCTTGGCCTCTACGGTGGAACCGACGCGAAGGGCGACGGCTCCACGTTCTCGTCGCTCGTCGCCGCCAAGCCCGAGGCGATGGATTTCATCCCCAAGCCGGCGGCCTGCGGCAAGCCCAACCTCGGCAACGCGGCCACCTCGACCCTCTGCGCCGAGCGCGTCATGCGCTGGCAGGTCGGCGAGTCGAACGGCGCGAGCCTGCCCACGCGCGACGGGAGCGAGTTCGGCTCGATCTACCACTCGACGCCCGCCGTCGTGGGCCCGCCGCACGACTTCCTCCGCGACGAGTCCTACTCCGCGTTCGCGGTGGCGCTCGCGAAGCGGCCGCTGATGCTCTACACGGCCACGACCGACGGCCAGCTCCACGCGTTCAAGGTCGCCGCCAACGATGCGCAGGACCAGCTCAAGGTCGACAAGAAAGAGAACAACGAGCTCTGGTCGTTCCTGCCGCCCTACGTGCTCCCCGGCATCCTCTCGCAGTACGACCAGACGCAGCAGATCCTGCTCGACGGCCCGCCCATCGTGAAGGACGTCGTCTTCGACCGGACCATCGCGCAGGCCGAAGCCGGCATCGGCGTCGGCGCGGCCACCTGGAACACGGTCCTCGTGGCCGGCGGTCGCGGCGGCGGCGGCTTCTACTACGCGCTCGACGTCACCGATCCGACCCAGCCCGAGTTCCTCTGGCAGCTCTCGACCGACGAGAAGGGCAAGCCGCTCTTCGGCCTGCAGTCGGGCACGCCGGCGATCACGACGATCGCCCTCGAGGAGAACAACGCCGTCCACGAGGTCGCCGTGGCGATCCTCCCGGGCGGCTTCGGCTCGAGCGCCAAGAACGGCAGCTGCGACCGCGTCGGCTCGAGCTTCACCTACATCGACGCGACGTACCCGCCGCGCTCGAAGGTGCGCTGCTGGAAGAAGGGCGGGGCGCGCACGCTGACCGTGGTGCGCCTCAAGGACGGCAAGGTCCTGATGAGCTTCCGCGGCCACGACGACGACGGCACCAAGGCGGCGACGCGCAAGAAGGACCAGTTCGACTCGCCGGTGAACGGCGTGCCCGTCCCCTACCCGTCGGCGCCCGGGCAGATCGCGAACCGCGTCTACGTGGGCGACGCCGACGGCTCGCTCTGGCGCGTCGATCTCTCGAGCCCCAAGCCGACCGACTGGAACGTCGACCTCCTCTGGGACGCGTACACGCTCTCGGGCGACGGCGCGACGCAGGGCGAGCGCATCCAGACGCCGCCGATCGTCTCGGTCGACCCGCTCGGCAACGTGGTCGTGCTCTTCTCGACCGGCGATCAGGAGGTCCTCACCGCCAGCGCCAACATGAAGACCCGCGTCTGGTCGATCACCGAGAAGCCGGTCGCCGTGGGCGGGAAGAAGTTCAGCGTGTCGGCCAACTGGTTCATCCCCTTCACCGGCGGCAAGCGCGTCACCGGGCCGCTCTCGCTGTTCAACTCGGTGGCCTACTTCGCCACCTACTCGCCCGAGGCCGGCGGCGGCGCCTGCTCGCTCGGCTTCGGGTCGGTGTGGGGCGTCCACTTCGCCAACAACTGCGGCAAGTCGCCCAACACCTGCCAGGGCGGCGACCAGCCCACCGATCCGTGGCCGCAGTACGCCGTCGACCCCCAGAACCTCGCCGCGGGCTACGTCCGCGAGAAGGCGCAGCCGGCGGGGACCACCGTGTTCGGCGTCGCCGTGACCCAGACGCCCTCGTGCACCGAGACGACGACCTACAACGACGACTACCTCGGGAACTACACGGCGCTGAGCAGCGTCACGGCCGGCGAGTTCCAGCTGGTGTTCCAGACCGGCAAGGGCGGCTCCGCGAGCGAGAACTCGCAGACCAACACCACGACCGAAACGTTGCCGCGGCCGAGGGAGTCGACCAGGATCGACTCGTGGGCGAGCATCGTCGAGTGATCGGGCGGCTGCCCGGCTGGGCCGCGATCGTGATGCTCGTGCCGGCGTGCCGGAGCGAGCCGGTCGAGCCGCGCTCGACCCGCGAGCCCGCCGCCGCCGCCGCGCCGGCCGAGCACCCCGTGGACGAGGCGCTCCCCGACGAGATCGCCGAGGGGACCGAGCAGGCGTTCGGCCTCTTGCTCCCTCGGCGGATGGCGGTGAAGGCGCGGTTCTCGGACGCGGTGGTCGCGGCGGGCAAGCTCCCCGCGGAGGCGGTCTCGAACTACGTGCGCGAGCGGGTCGACGCCACCCACATCGACACCGGCCCGGCGAAGACGGTCTTCACCGACGCGAAGATCCGCGCCGCCCGCGACCGCGTGGTCCGGGTCGAGGTGGTCGTGCTCGGGGCCCAGACGCAGCTCATCGTCCGCGACGAGACCCGCCCGCCGGCGAAGCCCGGGCTCAGCGAGGAGGAGCGCTGGCGCGAGCTCGGTCTGAAGCCGGACGGCACGCCCCTCGACCCGAAGCACCTCGAGTAGAGGGGCGGCGGCGCCGGTCGCCGTCGCGTGGGCCAGGGCCGCCTCGGGGCCGCTCGCCGGGCTCGCCTCCCCAATCGACATCGCCGGCCAGCCACGGTAGATCCGGGCCGTGTCCACCGCCCCCACCGCCCAGGCGCCGCTCCTCAGGACCCCGCTCTACGACGAGCACGTGGCGCTCGGCGGCCGCATCGTCCCCTTCGCCGGGTGGGAGATGCCGGTGCAGTACCGCGGCCTCACCGAGGAGCACCGCGCGGTGCGGCAGGCGGCCGGCCTCTTCGACGTCTCGCACATGGGCGAGCTCGTCCTCTCGGGCGAGCACGCCGCGTCCGTCGTCGACTACCTCATCAGCAACGACGCCTCCAAGCTCGTCGACGGGCAGGCCCTCTACACCGTCGCCTGCAACGAGCAGGGCACGATCCTCGACGACCTCATCGTCTACCGCGTCGCCCAGGAGAAGTGGGTCATCGTCTGCAACGCGTCGAACCGCGAGAAGATGGCCGCCCACTTCGCCAAGTACGCGAAGGACCACTGCGAGTTCGAGGACGTCTCGGACAAGACGGCGCTGATCGCGCTCCAGGGCCCGAAGGCGCTCGAGGTGGCGGCGCTCGCGGGGGGTGACGGGCCCAAGCTCGGGAAGCTCGGCTCGTTCCACTTCACCGACGCGGTGCTCGCCAACGTCCGCTGCACCGCCGCCCGCACCGGCTACACCGGCGAGGACGGGATCGAGATCTTCTGCCCGCCTTCGGACGCGGCGCAGCTCTGGCGCGTGCTGCTCGAGGTGGGCCGCCCGCTCGGGATCGAGCCCGCGGGCCTGGGCGCGCGCGACACGCTGCGCCTCGAGGCGCGTTTGTCGCTCTACGGAAACGACATCGACGAGACCACGAACCCGATCGAGGCGGGCCTCGGCTGGGTGGTCAAGCTCCAGAAGGGCGATTTCCTCGGGAGGGACGCCCTGCAGCGCATCAAGGACGCCGGCCCCGCGCGCAAGCTCGTCGGCTTCGAGATGACGGGGCGCGGCATCGCCCGCCACGGCTACGCGCTGCTCGACAAGGCGGGCACGAAGGTGGGCGTGTGCACCAGCGGCAGCCCCGGCCCCACGGTGGGCAAGAACATCGGGCTCGGCTACCTGCCCGCCGCGATGAGCGCGGTCGGGACCGAGTTCAGCGTCGACTGCCGCGGCCGCACCGTCGAGGCCGTGGTCGCGAAGACTCCCTTCTACAAGCGGGCGTGACGGACGCCGAGGAGCGATTCATGGCGAGCGACGATGTCAGAGACGATCGGCGGTACACGAAGGACCACGAGTGGGCGAAGCGCGAGGGCGACACCGTCCTCATCGGGGTCACCGCCTTCGCGGTCGACCAGCTGGGCGACATCACCCTCGTGAACCTCGACGTGAAGGAGGGCGACAGCCTCACCGCCGGCAAGGCGTTCGGCACGATCGAGAGCGTGAAGACGCTCAGCGATCTCTTCGCGCCGATCTCGGGCACGGTGACCAAGATCAACCTCGCGCTCGACAAGAAGCCCGAGCTCGTCAACGAGGACTGCTACGGCGCGGCCTGGATGATCGCCGTCACCCCGTCCGACCCCGCCGAGGTCGACAAGCTCCTCGATCCCGCCGCCTACACCGAGATCGTCAAGGCCGCCGCGCACTGACGCCTTCCGGAGGCTGACGCGCCTCCGATTGGGTCAAGGTAATCGCTGCTCTCCCTCACCCCAACCCCTCTCCCGGAGGGAGAGGGGCTCCACCAACGCCAACCAGCGTGTGCGAGGAGAACCCCTCTCCCTTTGGGAGAGGGGCAGGGGTGAGGGCAAGCGACGTGGCCGCCACCCCTTCATCAGCGGCCCCGCAACCTCAGCGGTAGTCGGACATCGGCGGGCAAGTGCAGACGAGGTTGCGATCGCCGTAGGCGTTGTCGATGCGGCCCACGGCGGGCCAGAACTTGAACTCGCGCAGCCACGTGGTGGGGAACGCCGCCTGCTCGCGACCGTACGGGTGCGACCAGCCGTCGGCGGCGAGCACCGCGATCGTGTGGGGCGCGTTGCGCAGGACGTTGTCGTTCTTGTCGGCGCGGCCCTCCTCGATGGCGCGGATCTCCTCGCGGATGCCGATGAGGGCGTCGCAGAGGCGATCGAGCTCGCCCTTGGGCTCGCTCTCGGTCGGCTCGACCATCAACGTGCCCGGCACCGGGAACGACATCGTCGGCCCGTGGAACCCGTAATCCATGAGCCGCTTCGAGATGTCGTCGACCTTGATCCCGGCGGTCTTCTCGAAGGGGCGGCAGTCGAGGATGTACTCGTGCGCGACGGTGCCGTTCTTGCCGGTGTAGAGGACCTTGTAGTGGCCCTCGAGGCGCTTCGCCATGTAGTTGGCGCTGAGGATGGCGACCTGGGTCGCGCGCCGGAGGCCCTCGGCGCCCATCAGCGCGATGTACACCCACGAGATGGTGAGGATGCTGGGCGAGCCGTAGGGCGCCGCCGACACGGGCCCGATCGCGTGCTCGCCCGCCGATCCCGGGCGGCTCACCGGGTGGCCGGGGAGGAAGGGCGCGAGGTGCTTGGCCACGCCGATCGGACCCATGCCGGGCCCGCCGCCGCCGTGCGGGATGCAGAACGTCTTGTGCAGGTTGAGGTGGCAGACGTCGGCCCCGATGTCGCCGGGGCGGCAGAGGCCGACCTGCGCGTTCATGTTCGCGCCGTCCATGTACACCTGCCCGCCGTGCTCGTGGACGATGGCGCAGATCTCGCGGATCGCCTCCTCGAACACGCCGTGCGTGGACGGGTAGGTGATCATCAGCGCGCCGAGGCGGTCCTTGTGCTCGGCGGCCTTGGCGCGGAGATCGGCGACCTCGACGTTGCCCTTGTCGTCGCACTTGACCGCGACGACCTCGAAGCCGGCGACGACCGCGGATGCGGGGTTCGTGCCGTGCGCCGAGTCGGGGATGAGGCAGACGTTGCGGCCGGCCTGCCCGCGGGCCTCGTGGTAGGCGCGGATGACGAGGAGACCTGTGAACTCGCCCTGCGAGCCGGCGTTCGGCTGGAGGCTCACCCCGGCGAAGCCGGTGATCTCGCACAGCCAGGCCTCGAGATCGGCGAAGACACGCTGGTAGCCGCGCGTCTGGTCCTTCGGCGCGAAGGGGTGGAGCTTCGCGAACTCGGGCCAGGTGACGGGCAGCATCTCGCTCGTGGCGTTGAGCTTCATCGTGCACGAGCCGAGCGGGATCATGGCCTGCGCGAGCGAGAGGTCGCGCGACTGGAGCTTGAAGACGTAGCGGAGCAGCTCGGTCTCGCTGTGGTGGGCGTTGAACACCGGGTGCTCGAGGAAGGCGCTCGCGCGCGAGAGCGGTGCGGGGAAGCCGAGATCGGCGCCGGCGAGGAGGGCGTCGGCCTCGAGCGCGTGGGCGTCGCCGCGGCCGGCGAACGCCTCGAAGAGCCGCGTCATGTCGCCCGGCGTGACCGACTCGTCGAGGGCGATCCCGAGGGTGCCGTCGCCGTAGTCGCGCAAGTTGATGCCCTTCGCGAGCGCGGCGGCGAGCACGTCGGCCGCCGAGGCCCCGCTCGGGCGGACGCGGAGGGTGTCGAAGAACGGGGCCGGCGTGAGCACGGCGTGGCCGAGCTTCTCCAGGCCCCTCGCGAGTGCGACCGTGAGCGCGTGCACGCGGCGCGCGATGCGGCGCAGGCCCTCGGGGCCGTGGTAGACGGCGTAGAGGCCGGCCATGATCGCGAGCAGCGCCTGCGCGGTGCAGATGTTGCTCGTCGCGCGGGCGCGCTTGATGTGCTGCTCGCGTGTCTGGATGGCCATCCGGTAGGCGATGTGGCCCTGCGCGTCCTTCGAGACGCCGATGATGCGACCGGGCATGCGGCGCGCGTGCTCGTTCTTGGTCGCGATGTAGGCCGCGTGGGGGCCGCCGAAGCCCATGGGGACGCCGAAGCGCTGCGTCGAGCCCACCGCGATGTCGGCCCCGAGCTCCCCGGGCGGCGTGAGCAGCGCCAGCGCGAGGATGTCGGCGGCCACGACCGCGGTCGCGCCGGCGGCGTGGGCGGCGGCGATGACACCGCGGTAGTCGACGACGCGGCCGTCGGTCGTCGGATACTGGAGGAGCACGCCGCAGAGGTCGCCCGCGGAAAAATCGATGGACGCCGGATCGCCGACGGTGACCGTGACGCCCACCGCGGCGGCGCGCGTCCTCACCACGGCGATGGTCTGCGGGTGGCAGTCGGCGGCGACGAAGAAGCGGTGCTTCTTGCCGCCGGGGCCGCCGCCGATCGCGTGGCACATGCTCATCGCCTCGGCGGCCGCGGTCGCCTCGTCGAGGAGCGACGCGCCGGCGAGCGGGAGGCCGGTGAGGTCGGCCACCATCGTCTGGAAGTTGAGCAGCGCCTCGAGGCGCCCCTGCGAGATCTCGGCCTGGTACGGGGTGTACTGCGTGTACCAGCCCGGGTTCTCGAGGACGTTGCGCTGAATCACCGGGGGCGTGACGCAGTCGTGGTACCCCATCCCCAGGAACGACCTCAGCACCTGGTTCTGCTCGGCGATCGCCGCGAGCTCGGCCAAGAGCTCGTGCTCGCCGCGCGGCCGGCCGAGCGTCAGCGGGCCGCGCAGGCGGATCGCCTCGGGCACGGTCGCGTCGCAGAGCGCGTCGAGCGACGGGTAGCCGAGGAGCGCGAGCATCTCCTGGATTTCGTGGTCGCGCGGCCCGATGTGACGGCGGATGAAGTCGTCGGTCGGCTCGAGCGGGCTCGGCGGAGCGGCGCCGGGCGCGCGCGAGGCCGTCGTGGAGGTGGAGGTCTTCGACCCGCGCGTGGCGGAGTCGGCGTCGGCGGAGAAGGTGGGGGTGCTCATGCGTGGCAAGCGCGGCAGCGGTTGGTGGTGCGGCGGCGGCGCGAAGGGCGCCGAGCAGCCGGAGGCCCACCTATAGCACCCGGAACCCCGGGCGGGTGAGCCGACCCGCCCGCCCGCCGCTGCGCGCAGGCCTCGCGCGCCGGCGCCAGCGAGCGGCGCGGGGCGGCGTTGTTCCTTGCCGTCCGTGGCCGTGATCTAGTTAGATCCCCACCGTGCCTCGATCCGATCTGCCCACGGCGAGTTTCTCGCCCGCCCCCGTGGTGCTCGTGATCGGCTGCCCGCCGGATTTGGTGGCGCGCGTGCGAGACGCCGCGATCACGGGGCAGTCGCTCGTGGCCGAAGCCGATCTGGAGAACGCCGCGACGCTCGCGGCGCAGACGCGGCCGCTCGTGCTGGTGCTGCTCGAAGACGTGTACGCGTTCGACGCGCAGTCGTTCAGCGCCCTCGCCGCGGACGTCCAGGCGCGCCTCGTCCTTCTTCCGAACGAGCACGTCCCGCCGGCGGACCTCGAGCAGATCATCGTCGGGGCGATCGTCGAGGCCGAGACGAGCCGCGAGCTCTGACGGGCGCCGCGCCCGTGACGACGGCCGCGAGCTCCGACGGCCACCGCGAGAGCCGGCGGCCACGACGGCCGCCGCCGGGCCTCGCGTCGGACGGGCGCGCGCCGCCGCGCTACTGGACGGGCAGGAGCACGGCGCGCGACCGGGGCGGGTCGATGGCGACGAGCCGCTCGCTCCGGAGCGCGAACACCGTCGTCCCACGCGCGACGCGCTTCGCCGGGACGGGGAAGCCGGGCTCGCGGCAGGAGCGCGGGAGCGCCGCCTCGCCGTTCTCGAGCACGACGCGGAGCTCGTGGCCCTCGCGGCGGTAGGCGACGCGCGCCTCGACCGTGCCGGTCGACTCGCAGTGGTGCTCGGCGCCGGCCTTGGTCTTGAACAGCTCGTGCCTGGTGATCGCCTGGCGCGCCGCGCCGCCACGAACGAAGGTGACGCGCGACACGCTCTCGACGCGGTAGAAGGCGATCCCCTGGGGATCATTCTCGAGGAAGCCCTCCTCGAGGCCGCGCTCCTCCCAGACGGAGCCGATGCGGAGCAGGTGGGCTTCCGGGTCCTCGACCGCGACCGTGCGGGGCGCCGCGTCCCCTCCCCCGCACGCCGAGAGCGCGAGGGAGAGGGCCAGCGCTCCCGTTCGATGCGCGCGCATCGCCGCCGCCGCGCTCAGAAGGACCAGCGCCCCGCGGGCGACGAGGCGCGCTGCGCCGGCAGCGGGTTCGTCCACCAGTCGAGGAGCGTCTGCCGGTACACCGTGAGCCGGAGGAGATCGACACCGGCGACGGCGCCCACCGCGAACGCGTCGTCGGTCCCGATCATCACGTGCGCGGTGAGCTGCAGACCGAGCGGCGCGCCCAGCGTCACGTCGCCCAGGAAGCCGGTGGACTCGTTCCCCCAGAAGCGCGCGTAGCCGCCGGCGTCGACGGCGATGCCGAAATCGCCGGCCTGGAAGCCGTGCGTGGCGCCGCGCACGAGCAGCCCGAGGTCGGTGCCTTGGCCCAGGATCGGGGCGAGGCGGAAGAGGCCCCCGAAGATGAACGCGCCGTCCGGCGAGGTGCCGGCGCCCACGTCGAACGAGAGCGCACCCTTCACGTCGAGGTCGGAGCCGGACTGCTTCCACCCCGTCGCGCCCCCACCGACGAACATCCAGGACGAAGCGTCGGCGTGAGCCGGCGTCGCGGCGAGGAGCGCGGCGGCAGCGACGGCGCTTCCGGCGAGGCTGAGGCGAAGACCCACGCCGCCGGGGTACCACATCGCCGCCCGGAGGCGAAGCGCGGCCTCGGCGCCGGTGGTGAGCCCACGCCCACCGCCCCGCGGGACGCCAGCGAGACGCGCGCGCCATCCCGTGGGACACCACGAGCGACGCGCGGCGCGGGGCGTCGGCGCGCTTCGCCCTTCCCGCGCCCGCGGCGCCGTGGTCAAAGGGCGCCGACGATCGCCATGCGCCACTTCCTCACGACCCAGGACTACACCCGCGCCGAGATCGAACGGCTCCTGGAAAGGGCCGCGGACTTCAAGAAGAACCCGCTCCAAGCGCGGCTCGCCGCGCGCACCATCGCCCTGCTCTTCTTCAACCCGTCGCTCCGGACGCGCGCCTCGTTCGAGATCGGCGTGCGCCAGCTGGGCGGGAGCGCCGTGGTGCTCGAGCCCGGCAAGGGCAGCTGGCCGATCGAGTTCCAGGACGGCGTCGTCATGGACGGCGAGCCGGAGGAGCACGTGCACGAGGTCGCGCGCGTGCTCTCGCGCTACGCCGACCTCATCGGCGTGCGCGCCTTCCCCAAGTTCCAGCGCTGGGAGGACGACCGCGAGGACCGCGTCCTCGCCGGCTTCGCCCGCTACGCCTCCGTCCCGGTGATCAACCTCGAGACCATCACCCACCCCTGCCAGGAGCTGGCGCTGGCGATGGCGATGAAGGAGCGGCTCGGCTCGCTCGAGGGGCGCCGCTTCCTGCTCACCTGGACGTATCACCCGCGGCCTCTCAACACCGCCGTGGCCAACTCGGCGCTGCTCATCGCGACCAAGCTCGGGATGGACGTGACCCTGCTCTGCCCCACCGAGGAGTACCTCCTCGACCCGCGCTACATGGACGCGGCCCGCGCCAACGCCGCCGCGGCGGGCCGGTCGCTGACGGTGACCCACGACGTGGACGCAGCGTACGCCGGCGCCGAGGTCGTCTACGCCAAGAGCTGGGGGGCGATCCCGTACTTCGGCCGCTGGGACCAGGAGAAGCCCATCCGCGATCGGTTCAAGCACTTCATCGTCGACGACCGCAAGATGGCGCTCACCAAGGACGGCCTCTTCTCGCATTGCCTGCCCGCCCGCCGGAACGTCAAGGTGACCGACGCCGTCATCGACTCGCCACGCTCGATGGTCATCGACGAAGCCGAGGACCGGCTGCACGTGCAGAAGGCCATCATGGACGCGTTGATCCACGGGCTCTGAGGAGCAAACGGTGCGGAACACGAAGGACGTCATCGTCCGGCTGCTCAGCAACCTGGGCAGCCGCAAAGAGGTCGAGCAGTACCTGCGTCAGTACTCGTCGGTCGAGTCGCAGAAGTTCGCCGTCATCAAGGTCGGCGGCGGGATCCTCGCGCGCGACCTCGACGCGCTCGCCTCGAGCCTCACCTTCCTCCACCACGTCGGCCTCTACCCGATCGTGATCCACGGAGCCGGCCCGCAGCTCAGCGACGCGCTCGCGCGCGAGGGCGTCGACGACGATCGCGTCGAAGGGATCCGCGTCACCACGCCGCGCGTGCTCGAGATCGCCCGCAAGGTCTACCTCGAGGAGAACCTGCGCCTCGTCGAGGCCCTCGAGGAGATGGGCACGAGGGCGCGGCCGGTAACGGCCGGCGTGTTCGAGTCGCGCGTCCTCGACGCGGAGCGCCTCGGCTACGTCGGAGCCGTCGAGCGCATCCACCTCGAGGCGATCCAGTCGAGCATCCGCGCCGGCGCGCTGCCCATCGTGGCCTCGCTCGGCGAGACCTCCAGCGGGCAGATCCTGAACCTGAAAGCGGACGTCGCCGCGCGCGAGCTCGGCCTCGCGCTCCAGCCCTTCAAGATCGTCTTCCTCACCGAGAAGGGCGGTCTGCTCGACGGCGAGGGGCGGGTGATCTCGGCCGTGAACCTCGAGGCGGACTGGATCGATCTCGCCCGCCAGCCCTGGATGGAGCCCGAGGTGCGGCTCCGGATGGACGAGATCCGGCGGCTGCTCGAGGGCCTTCCCCAGACGTCCTCGGTCTCGATCACCTCGCCCGACCACCTCGCCAAGGAGCTCTTCACTCATGTCGGCTCGGGCACGCTGGTGCGCCGCGGCGAGAAGGTCACGCGCCACGAGTCGCTCGAGCGAATCGACCTCGCGCGCCTGCGCGATCTCCTCGAGGCTTGCTTCAAGCGCAAGCTCGACGAGGACTACTTCGCCAAGAAGTCGTTCTACCGCGTCTACCTCGCCGACTCGTACCGCGCGACCGCGATCCTCACGCTCTTCTCGAACATCCCGTACCTCGACAAGTTCGCGGTGACGACGCAGGCGCAGGGCGCCGGCATCGGCGGCTCGCTCTGGGGGCGGATGAAGGGCGAGAACCCGAAGCTCTTCTGGCGCGCCCGGAGCGAGAACGAGATCAATCCTTGGTACTTCCAGCAGTCGCACGGCAGCTTCAAGAAGGACCGCTGGACGGTGTTCTGGTACGGGCTCGAGGGCTGGGACGAGATCCAGGCCTGCATCGACCACGCGCTCTCCTTGCCGGCCACGCTCCGCGAGCACGGCACCGCGGAGGTGTGAGGTGGAGCGGGCGCGCGTCGGGGTCGTAGGGGCCCGCGGGCACGTGGGTCGCGAGCTCATCCGCCTGCTCCGCCGCCATCCGCGGTTGGAGATCGCGTTCGTCGTCTCGCGGTCGCAGCCGGGCCAGCCGGTGCCCGACGCCGAGGGGCTCGTGTTCGAGGACCTCGGCCCCTCCGAGGTCGCGGCGCGCGCGCCGGACGCGGTCGTGCTCGCGTTGCCGAACGGCCACGCGGCAGAGCTCGTGGGGGTGCTCGACGTGGCGCGACCCGAGACCGTCATCGTCGACGTGAGCGGCGACCACCGCCTCGACGAGCGCTGGGTCTACGGCCTACCAGAGCTGTTCCGCTCGCGAATCGCGGGCGCCCGCCGCGTCGCGAACCCCGGCTGCTACGCGACCGCGGCGGCGCTCGCCCTCGCGCCGCTCGCGGGCCTCTTGGACGGGCCGGCGCACGCGTTCGGCGTCTCCGGGTACAGCGGCGCCGGAACGACGCCGTCACCGCGGAACGACGTGGACGCGCTGCGCGACAACGTGATGCCCTACGCGCTCGTCGGCCACGCGCACGAGGCCGAGGTGAGCCGCCACGTCGCCCCGGTCCATCTGATGCCCAACGTGGCGCCCTTCTTCCGCGGGCTCACGGTGACCGCGTCGATGAGCCTGCGCGCGCCGATCACGGCCGACGATCTGGCCGCCCGGTACGCCGAGGCCTACGCCGGCGAGCCGCTGGTCCGGCTCGGCGAGGCCATCCCGCTGCCGCGCGATCTCGCCGGTCAGCCGCACGCCGCCATCGGCGGCTTCGCGGTCGCCGAGGGCGGCCGCCGCGCAGTCGTCGTCGCGGCGCTCGACAACCTCCTCAAGGGCGCCGCGAGCCAGGCGCTGCAGAACCTGAACCTGGCCTTCGGGCTCGGCGAGACGACGGGGATCCTGCCATGGTGAAGCCGATCTGGGACAAGGGCGGCGCGCGCGTCGACGAGCGCGTGCAGCGCTTCCTCGCGGGCGAGGACGTGGTGCTCGACCGCGTCCTCTTCCGCCACGACGTCCGCGCATCGAAGGCGCACGTGCACGGCCTCGCGCGCGTCGGCATTCTCAGCGGCGCGGAGGCAGCCGCCCTCGCGGGCGCGCTCGACGATCTCGACGACGCCTTCGCCGGCGGCCGCTTCGAGCTCGACGCCCGGTACGAGGACGGTCACTCGGCGATCGAGGCCTACCTCACCGAGCGGCTCGGCGACGTCGGCGCGAAGGTGCACACCGGACGCAGCCGCAACGATCAGGTCATGGTCGCGATGCGTCTCTACCTGCGCGAAGCGCTCGAGCGGCTCGATGCTCTCTGCGACGACGCTGCGCGCGTGCTGCTCGATCGCGCCGAGGCCGACGCGCACGTGCCCATGCCCGGCTACACGCACCTCCAGCGCGCGGTGCCGTCGTCGGTCGGGATGTGGCTGGGCGGGTTCGCCGAGGCGCTCATCGACGACGCCGATCTCGCCCGCGCCACGCGCGCCTGGATCGACAGCTGTCCGCTCGGAACCGCCGCCGGCTACGGCGTGAATCTCCCGCTCGACCGCGAAGGCGTCGCCGCGGAGCTCGGCTTCGGGCGCGTGCAGCTAAACCCGCTCTACGTGCAGAACAGCCGCGGCAAGATCGACCTGGCGGCGCTCGGCGCGCTCGAGCAGGCGATGCTCGACGTGCGGCGGCTCGCGTGGGACCTGTCGCTCTTCACGGCGGCCGAGTACGCGTTCGTGCGCCTGCCCCAGGAGCTCACCACCGGCTCGTCGATCATGCCGAACAAGCGCAACCCCGACGTGGTGGAGCTCCTGCGCGCTTCGCCGGCGGTCGTCTTCGGCGCGATGGTCGAGGTGCAGTCGATCCTGTCGCTCCCCTCCGGTTACCAGCGCGATCTCCAGGCGACGAAGGCGCCGGTGATCCGGGCGATGTCGGCGGGCCTCGAGGCGCTCGCGCTGGTCGCGCCGCTCGTGCGCGCGATGGATCTCGATCGCGACCGCATGCGCGCGGCGATCAGCCCGGACATGTACGCGACGGACCGCGCCGTGGAGCTCGCCGCGCAGGGCGTGCCGTTCCGCTCGGCGTACCGCCAGGTCGCCGCCGAGCTCGGCGACCTCGCCGGTCGCAGCCCGGAGGAGAGCCTCCAGGCGCGCGTCTCCCCCGGCGCGCCCGGAGCGCTGATGCTGGACACGCTGCGGGCCCGGCTCGAGCGGCGCGCCGTCAGCTGACGTACTCTCAAGCAGGCCTGCAGCAGCGAGCTGGGCCGACGGCGCGCCCACCCCGGCTGCGGCCGCGTGATGCGCGCCAGCGCCGGGGACGGGTGCACGCGCGACCCCCACCGGACGCAGAGAAACAAACGTTCGTTTTCTTGTTGTACCTCTGGGGAGGACACGGTACCCCTGGGCCATGGCCATCCGGCGTCGCGCTGTCCGCCGACCCAGGCTCGAGAGGCCCACGTCGGACAGCATCCTCGAGGCGGCCGAGCAGGTCTTCAACGAGTGGGGCTACGGCGAGACCTCGTTGCGCATGCTCATGGACGAGGCCGACGTCTCCACAACCGCCTTTTACGCGCGCTTCGGTTCGAAGGAAGCCGTGATGATCGCGCTCGTCGAGCGCCTCCTCGGCGATCTGGAGAGCGCCGCGACCGAGACGCTCTCGCAGGCGCGCACGCTGGAGGAGGGGTTCGATCACGGTGTCGACGCCCTCGTGCGTGCGCTCGCCGCGCACAAGGTCGCCGCCCGGCTCGCGCTCACCGAGGCGGCGATCAGCTCGCGGACCATCACGGCCATCCGAATCGCCTATGGTCGCCTCGCAGACATGATCACCGCGAAGCTGCGCCGACTCGTCGAGCGGGGCGACATCGAGGTGACCGACGCGGAGGCGCTCGGCTGGGCCCTCGTCGGCGCCCTCCAGATGCAGGTCACGCGCTGGGCCGTCTACGGCGAGATCGACGATCGGGCCCTGGCCGCGGCGCTGCGGTCCACGGCGCGCACGATCCTGCCGGCGATCGTGAGGAGGGAGAAGGAGCGATGAGGCCGATCCACACGTCGTTCATCGTGGCCTCGCTCGCCGCGCTGTGGGGCTGCGGCTCCGAGCAAGCGCCTGTCACGCAGGTCACCGTGCGGATGGTGATCGATGGCGGCGGCCGCGCGCCGGCGTACGGCGAGACGCCCATGCCCACCGACGCGCTCCGTGGCGAGGGGGGAGCGCTCGAGCCGCTCGAGGGCCTCGAGGCCGTCGCGCCCGCGAACACGGAGGCGCTGCGCCGGCACCTCGCCGCGCTGGACGGGTTCGGGCTCCGGCCCACGGTCGAGCTGTTCCTCGATGGCGACGTCGATCCGGCGAGCGTGCCGGGCCTGACCACCGACGCAGCCGCTGCGGCGTTCCTGGTCGACGTGGACGCGTCGTCGCCGGAGCGCGGACGCGTGCTCCCGATGGAGTGGCGACTCGACGGCCCGCGGCGGGTCATCGCCGGCTCGCCGGTGCCCGGCGTGGTGCTGCGGGAGCAGAACCGCTACGCCGCGGTCGTGACCAGGGCGATCCGTGGCTCTTCCGGCGATCCGATCGCTCCATCGCCGGCCCTCGACGGCCTCGCGGCCGGCGGGCCCGCCGCGGCGCCGCCGCGCTGGCGCTCGACCGCCGAAGCGCTCGCGGTCGTGAGCGAGCTCGCCCCGGGGCAGGGCGCTGCAGTCGCCGGGATCGCTGCGTTCACGACGCAGCAGGCGAGCGGCGGGCTGCTCGCGGCGCGCGCCGAGCTCGACGATCCCGCGCTCGTGCCGGCACCCACGCTCGCGTTCCCGGATCCGGCGATCGTGTTCGACTCGCCGGCCGAGCTCGAGGAGCTCCTCGGCGTGCCCGAGCGCGACCAGGACGGCGAGGAGCGCTGGGGCTGGTCCAACCCGACCGGCATCGCTCACGACCACGTGGGCGTCATCGCGACCGGCCAGACGACCGTCGCACGGTTCACGCGCGACGCCACCGGCGAGCTCGGGCCGGATGACGAGACGTTCGACCTCGATCCGACGACCGGCGCCCCGCGCCTGATCGAGGCGGCGCGGCCGATTCCGATCACGCTCGTGCTCCCGGCCGCGCCGCCGGCGACGGCCGCCGGCTACCCCGTCGCCGTCCTCGGCCACGGGCTCGGCGCCAGCCGGCACGCCGTGCTGACGTTCGCCGAGCCGCTGACGCGCGCTGGGTTTGCCGTGGCGGCGATCGATCTCGCCGATTTCGGCTCGCGCCACGATCCCGAGGACGTCGGCAATAACCTCGACGGCGTGCTCGCGTCGTTCTCCGGGGATCCGGCGCTGCGCGACGGCTTCGCCGACGCCACCGGCGTGGGGACGACGTTCGCCTTCCTGCGCGGGTTCGTGAACCTCTCGGCGGTGCGAGACAGCGTGCGCCAGTCCGCGCTCGATCTCGCGCAGGTCGCGCGGCTGATGCGACGTGACGACCTCGATCTCTCCGCGCTCGCCGGAGCGTACGGCGGCGCAGCCCCGCGCCTCGACGGGAGCCGCGTCGCCTACCTCGGCGAGTCGTATGGCGCCCTCGTCGGCGCGGTGTTCGCGGCAATCGAGCCGGACGTCGACCTCTACGTGCTCGACGTGCCCGGAGGCGGGATCCTCGATCTCGAGATCGCGAGCTCGCCCGAGATCGGCTCCATGCTGATTCCGTTCGCGCGCTCGGTCTACGGCGTCGAGGGCCGCTTCGACCGCTTCCACCCGGTGGTCTCGATGGCGCAGTCGATCCTCGACGCCGCCGATCCGCTCACCTACGCACCCCACGTCCTGCGCGATCGGTTCACCGTCGGCGACCGGGCTTGCGGGCCGCGCCACCTCCTCGCCATCGAGGTCATGGGCGACGAGCTCATCCCCAACAGCGCGACCGGCGCGCTGGCGCGGGCGATGGGGCTTCCGGTGCTCGAGCCGTACCTCGAGCTCCCGCCGGAGACAGCGGCCGTCGCCTCGCCCGCCGTGGCGAACGTCGGCGGTCAGACGGCGGCGCTCGTACAGTACTCGCCGGCGACCCACGGCGCGAACTGGACGAGCGAGACCGGCGTCCTGAAGTTCGTGCCGGGGGCACCGTTCGACGGCGACGATCCGTTCCCCCGCCTCGAGGTCCCGGTCGAGATCCCGAACCCGATGCGCCCGACGCTCGATCAGGTCGTCACCTTCCTTGCCTCTCACCAGGCCGGTGCGCCGCGGATCGAGAGCACGCTCGCGCCGGTCGCCGACTTCGACGCCGATGGGATGAGCGACGTCGACGAGCTCGCCTCGGGCCGGGACCCCTACGATCCGACGCGCTGATGCGCGCCCTCGCGCGCCCCCAGCGAAATGACCGCTACGCGGCAGCCGCGGCGCGGAGCCTGAGCACGCGTTGCTCGATGATCGCGGCGACCTCCGGATCGAAGAGCAGCGTGTTGTGCCCGCGGCCAGCGAGCACCACGACGTCGCCGCCCGGCAGCGCGTGCGCGATCGGCGGGCGCACCAGGTCATCGTCGCCCGCCACGATCGAGAGGTGCGGGACCGGCGTCGCTCCGGCGGCGACCGGCTCGCCGAGCGCGACGCGGCGTAACAGCGGGCTCGACGGATCGATGTCGCGCGCGCCCTCGAACCCGAGGAGGCGCGCGCGGCGGATGCCGGCGAAGGGGCTCGCCATCGAGATCGTCTGCACGATGCGGTGGTCGCCCACCGCGACGGCGAAGTGGCGCGCCACGATGCCGCCCAGGCTGTGGCCGACGAGGTGGACGCGCGAAGCGCCGGGCAGCGCCGAGAGGATGCCGCCGAGGCGCGCCGAAAGCAGCTCGATGCCCGGCCCCGGAGGATAGGTGAACGCGGCCGTGTGGACGCCCGGGTGACGGGTGATCGCGGCGCGGATCGGGCGCATGACGCCGGCCGTCGCGAAGAGGCCGTGCAGCAGCACCACGACATCGTCCCCGTCGGTCGCGCCCTCGGGGACGACCGGGGCGACCGCGTCGTGGCGGAGCAGCCAGGCCTGCTTCGCGAACGCGAGCGCCTCGCGGCCGGCGACGGCGAGAGAACGTCGAAGCCACGGCCGTCCGGACATCACCTTCGTATACCACACGGCGGACAAGCCCCTGTTGCGCCGGAGACGCTGCGGATCATGGGCCGGACGGACGCACCGCGTCGGCGCGCGCGGCGGGCACGATCCACGCATGGAAGCTGCGCCAGGCGCCCCGGACGGCCGCGACATGGACGCGATCGCCCGCGACGACCTCGTCGAGCAGCACCTCCAGGTCGATCCACGCGCCGGTCGCGCGGCCGGGAGCGCTCGCCCGCTGCTCACGCCCTCGGACGCCGGCGCGCTCGATCGACACGGAGAGCTCGACCGGGCCGCCGCCGTCGGTGCGGAGCACGAGCGTCGCCGGACCGGGCGCGACGGGCGCGCGCAGCTCGAAGCTCTCCTCCCTGCCCTCCGGCACGATCCGGCCGGCGTCGAAGCGGCGGGGTGCGCCCGCAGCCGCCGCGGGCCCATCGAAGGCGCCGTCCGCCAGGACCGCGCCGATCACCCAGCCGCCGCGCGGCGACGGCAGCGCGTAGGCGTGAGCGCGTTCGTCGACCACGTCGGCGACGTCGATGGCGTCGATCACTCCGGCGCGGCGCTCGTTCGGCGGCGCGAGCGTCGACCAGTCCGCGAGGTAGATGACCTTCTCGTCCGCCGCGCAGATCACGTTGTCGTCGATGTGGACCGCGTCGACGCGCCGGCCGAAGAGATCGGCCAGCCCGATCCACCACGAGGGATAGAGCGCGAATGCGTCGGGGCGCTCGTCGGGATCGAGCCGCTCGATCAGCTCCACCACCGCCGGGACGCCGTGGACCGATGCGCGCGCGAAGGGGAGGCCGCGGTAGCCTCCGAGGCCGAGGCCGTCGATCGCCGGAATGCCGGAGAGGTACGGGATCGCGCCGGCGTCGTTGACGAGCACCCGGCGTGGACGCGGCGTGCGCGCCTCGAGGCGGCGCGCGATCTCGACCTGCTGGCCGGCGATGTTCGCCGAGGCGCGCGCGAAGTGGTCGATCTGGCGCGAGAAGCCCCGCGCCGGGGCGGCGACGGCGGCGGCGACGAGGAGGCCGGCGACGAGGCCGCCGGCGCGCCCGCGGCACGCCAGCGCGGCGACGCCGAGCGCGGCCGCGGCAAGCAGCATGGCGAGCGAGGGCGCGGCGTAGCGCCAGTTCTGGAAGCGCGCGGTGGCGTTGAGCGCCACGAGGAGGAGCGCGCCCGCGGCGCCGGCGAGGAGCGGGACGCCGAGGCGGCGCGTCCTCCGGTCGAGCGCCGCGGCGAGCCCGAGGACGGGGACGACCCACGCCCAGGCGTGTCCCCCGAGCGCCGTCTCGATCGCCTGCGAGCGGAGGGCGACGAGGTTCTTCACCACCTCGCCCGCGATCTCGATCGGCGTCGGGTACGGGCTCGACCAGAGGAGCTTGCGCACGGCGCCCGCCGCGCCGATCTCGGACGTGAGCGCGCGGTTGGCGAGCGCCTGGCCGGCGCCGACGAGCGCCAGCGGCCCCAGCGACCGCGCCAGCGACGCGCCCAGCGGGAGCGCGCCCGCCGCGTGCGCCACCGCGACGCCGAGCGGCAGCGAGAGCGCCAGCATCTCCGGGCGGGTCGCGAACAGCAGCGCCGTCCAGATGCCGGCCGCGAGCTGGGCGCGCGCCCTGGCGCCGGAGGACGCCCGCGCCGCGCGGTCGACGGCCGAGAGCGCGCGGCCGAGCACCGCCCCGAGCAGCGCGGTCTCCATCCCCGAGAACCAGCTCCAGTCGAGCAGCGGCAGCGCCAGCACCAGCGGAGGCGCCGCCCAGGCGGCGAGCCGCGGCGCGCCCGCCGAGAGCGCGAGCCGCCGCAGCGAGCGGCACAGATCGACGAGCGCCAGACAGGCGACGAGCGCGGCGAACACGCCGAGCCGCGCGCCCCGGAAGCCGAGCAGCCAGCCCGGCGCCAGCACGAGCGGGTACGTGAGGCTGGTCCCGCCGGACGAGTAGCCGTTGCCGGGGATCCACTCGAACGGGTGCCCGAGCGCCGCCGACCGGGCGAAGCCGAAGTGGATGTAGACGTCGTCGAGCGGTGCCGGCCACACGCCGCGCGTCCGGGCGAGCGCCGGCGCGTAGAACGCCGCCGCGACCGCGACGACGATCGCGAGCGACGCGCAGACGAAGAGCGTCTCCTCCGTGTGCCTCCTGCTGCGCACGACCGCGCAGGCTAGTTCACTGATCGCGGATCCCGAACACTTTCATGATGCCTCGCGTCACGACGACGGCGACCCCGGCGTGGCTCGGCCACGCGAGCCTCAGGCTAGGCCACGCGAGCCTCAGGCTCGGCCACGCGAGCCTCAGGCTCGGCCACGCGAGCCTCAGGCTCGGCCACGCGAGCC
>CAYJPW010000054.1:7833-11900 GCA_964372055.1 uncultured Polyangiaceae bacterium | reverse complement strand
TCAGGCTCGGCCACGCGGGCCTCAGGCTCGGCCACGCGAGCCTCAGGCTCGGCCACGCGAACTCAGGCTCGGCCACGCGAACTCAGGTTCGGTCACGCGAACCTCAGGCTCGGTCGGCGCCCGAAGCGGCGGACCGCGCCCAGCCCGCACCCGCGCTGGGACGGCGGCGCGCCTTGGGACTAGACTCCACCGCATGGCGACCTCGGAGAAGGACCCGGCCGACGCGGCGCACTGGGACGCGGTCGAGGAGGCGACCGAGCTGCTCCAGGAGGAGCGCTACCCCGAGGCGCTGCTGAACCTGCGCGACGTCATCAAGGCGGACCCACAGAACCCGTACGCCTACCACTACCTCGGCGTCGCCCTCTTCGAGACCGCGCAGCGCGAGCCGGCGCGCGACGCCTACCGGGCGGCCGTGCGGCTCGCCCCGGGCTACCTCGGCGCGCGGGTCGCGCTCTCGCACGTGCTCCGCATCCTCGGGGACGCCGACGGCGCGCTGCGCGAGGCCAACGAGGCGCTCCGCAGGCACCCGCGCGACCCCGAGGCGCTGCACGCTGCGGGGCTCGCCAACGCGGCCCGCGGCAACCGCAAGGCCGCGCGAAAGCAGCTCGAGGGCTTCCTCGCGTCCGGCCCCGAGTTCGAGGCGGCGACCGAGGTGCGCGGCATCCTCGAGATGCTGGGCATCGGCGACGAGGACGAGCCGGTCTCCTTCGACGACTGATGCGACCCGTCGGGAGGGGCGCACCGCGGCCCCCGCCGTGGCGCGGCGCGAGCCGGCGCGAACCGCGACACCTCTCCCCTCGGTTTCCTGTGCAGACTCGGATCGAGGGTTTCGCGTAGTCAGCACGACCGCCGCGACGATGCGTGTCGACGCAGCGCCCGGCGAGAGCCGCGCTAAGGCGGCGGGACGTTGCCGATCGGGTCGTCGGCGAGGTTGCGGAGGAACTCGGTCGACTGCGTGCGCGCGCCGGGGACGTCGAACACGACGAAGTGGCCGTCGCTGTCGGCGGGCACGGCCCACTGTCCGAGCACGCCCGACGCCGCGCCGCCGCCGAGGTTGCCCGAGAGCCCGCCGGGAGGGACAGTGATCGGCTGTGGGCCGCCAAACGCGGTCTCGATGATCGGGTGCACGCCCGGCAGCTCGAGCGGCAGGCCCATCGCGATGGCGTGCGCCTCGATCCCGTGGGGCGGCGCGTAGCTGTCGCCGGTGCCGTCGGCGTTGATGCCCTCGGTCATGTACACGCTCTTCGCGACGAAGCCCGAGCGCGGCGAGCTCGCCGTGTACGCGGCGTAGTGGATGGGGTCGATGACGTCGACCATGCTCTGGGCGAGCGAGATGGCCGGGTGCATCGGCCCGAGCTCGGCGTACTCGTCGGCCTTGAGGCCCAGGAACACGGAGGCGACGAGGGCGGCCACGCTGGGCGTGGGCTTCGTCTTCTCGAGCAGCGTGATCGACATCACCGAGGACGAGCCCGAGAGCACCCCGCCGAGCGACGAGTCGTCCGCCGCGAGGTAGAGCGGCCCGTTGAGCCCCCCCTGCGAGTGGCCGAAGAACATCACCTTGGTCGGGTCGAAGCGGATCGCCGTCCCCGTGACGGAGACGCCGGCCGGCACCGTCGCGCTCGACTCGGTGAAGAGCCGCGCGCGCTGGACCTCGTCGAGCGCGCTCTGGCGGCCGTTGGTGCGGCCCGCCGGCACGTTCTGGAAGTTGAAGAAGAGGAGCTCGGGCTCGCCCTTGTCGGCGCCGGGCCGCGTGCCGTGGAAGATCTGGTCGACGCCCATCGACGCCATGCACCGCTTGGCGAGTGCCGACGCCGTCCCGTCGTGCACGTAGCTCCGGTAGCTGCCGCCCGTGCCGTGGGCGTACATCACGATGGGGTAGCCCGCCGCCGGCATCGGGCACGCCTGGGCGCGCGGCACCGTCAGCGAGAAGCGCAGGTCGAAGAGATCGACGACCTGGGGGCTGCCGGCCACGATGTTGAACTCGCCGCCGTCGCCGAACGTTTTGAACGGGATCTTGCCCGCTTGGTAGTTCGGCGACGGGCCGTAGACGCCGAGGTACTCGACCTGGTTCGGCGTGGTCGCCAGCACCTGCCAGTCGGCGGCGTGGAACGTCGGCGCAGGGACGTTGGCCCGGAGGTGATCGCGGATCGCGAAGAGCTCGGCGGCGGGATCGGTCGTCGTGAACACCGTGAGGTGGACGATGCGGCCGCGCGGCACGCCCGCGGCCTCGATCTCCCCGAGGGCCGGGGCGAGATCGACGCTCGGGCTCGCCAAGAGAGACGCCAGCGAGGGCGCGGCCGTGACCTTCCCGCCTCCGGCCGCGCGCACCGCGTCGGTGACGACGAGGGCGTAGCGCGTGTGCGGCCGGAGCGGGAAGCCGAAGGTCGGCATGAACGCGAGCGTGTGCTCGCGCCAGTAGACGCCCTCCTGCTCGCGCCAGAGCACGTCGATCAGCCGCCGCTCCCCGCGCACCGGCGAGGCGGCGTCGACGTCGATGAGCTGGACGGAGGACGCTGCGTCGGTCGCGGCGAGCGGCGTCGCCGGCAAGGACGCGGGATCGAGCGATCCGGTGAAGCGCAGGAAGCCCGCGGCGGCCGGAGAGAAGCCGTCCAGCACGCCGTGCATCGAGCCGATGTACTCGTCGAGCAGCGGGATGATCCTGGGGTTGTAGTAACCCTCGAAGCGCGGCGAGCCGTCGACGAGGCGGAAATCGCTGGGCCAGGGGTGATCGAAGAACGCCGGCCCGGCGAGCTCGTCGAGCGAAGCCGGGACGGCGTACATCGACGAGACGCGCCTCGGCGCGGGATTCGTCTGCTCGTCGGCGTCGCCGCATCCGGCGAGGACGAGCGCCAGGGGCAACAGCACAGCCGCACGAAAGCGCCTCGTCAGCACGCGCCTATCTTGCCCCAAGAAGCGCTCGAGATCGACCGGCACCGCCGTCGTACCGGCGCGGCCACCGGAACATGCTCCTTCGAGCCTGTCCGGAGCCCCGATGCGAAGTTCGCCCTTGTCGTTCACATGTAAGCCATTTAGATCCGCGCCGTGGTCGACGCGGGCGGCTTCCTCACCGGCAGGAACGCGCTGGTCACCGGCGGGGGCCGGGGGATCGGGCGGGCCATCGCCGAGCGGCTGGCGCGGGACGGCGCGCGCGTCGTCGTGACCGGCCGCACCCAGGCGGCGATCGACGAGGTGGCGGCGGCCGTCGGCGGCGTCGCCGTCCGGATGGACGTCGCCGACCGCGCCTCGATCGCGGCCGGCGTCGCCGAGATCGCCGCCCGCGTCGGACGCGTCGACGTCCTCGTCAACAACGCCGGCGCGTCGGAGAGCGCCCCGTTCGATCGGACGGGCGACGAGGTGTGGGACCGGATGATCGCCGTCAACGTCACCAGCGCCTTCCTCCTCACGCGCGCGCTCGTCCCGGCCATGATCGCGGCCGGCTGGGGACGCGTCGTGAACCTGGCGTCGAACGCCGGGCTGACCGGGTATGCGTACACCGCCGCCTACTGCGCGTCGAAGCACGCCATGGTCGGCCTCACCCGGGCCGTCGCCCTCGAGGTCGCGCGCACGGGCGTGACCGTCAACGCCGTCTGCCCCGGCTGGGTCGCGACCCGGATGGCGGACGAGGCCATCGCCCGCATCGCCGGCAAGACCGGCAAGGCGGAGGCCGACGCGCGCGCCGCGCTCGAGGCGATGTCGCCGCAGCGCCGCATGATCGAGCCCGAAGAGGTGGCGCACGTGGTGGCGTCGCTCTGCGCCGAGGCGGCGCGCGGCGTCCATGGGCAGGCGATCCCGGTCGACGGAGGACAGGTGATGTCATGAAGCGCATGGAGCTCGTTCAGCCGCCCGACTGGCCGCCGCCGAAGGGGTACGCGAACGGCGTCGCGATCCGGGGCCGCACCCTCTTCATCGCCGGGCAGATCGGGTGGGACGCCGCCGGCAAGATCGTGAGCCGGGACCTCGCCGCGCAGTTCGCCCAGGCGCTCGACAACGTCCTCGCCGTGGTGGGGGCCGCCCGGCGGGCGCCGGGGGGCGGCGGGCAGCAGGGGGGGGGGGTGGGGGGGCGGGCC
>CAYJPW010000054.1:0-7823 GCA_964372055.1 uncultured Polyangiaceae bacterium | reverse complement strand
CCGCGGGGTTGCCCCCCCGGCCGCTCCAACCCGCCCGGGGGGGGGGGGGCGCCGGGGGCGGCGCGCCGGAGGACCTCGCCAAGATGACGGTCTTCGTGACGGACCTCGACGCGTACCGGAGCTCGCTCCGCGCCATCGGTCAGGCCTGGAAGGCGCGCCTGGGCAAGCACTTCCCGGCCATGGCGCTCGTCGGCGTCGCCGGGCTCGTCGAAGAGGGCGCGGTCGTCGAGATCGAGGCCGTCGCCGTCCTGGAGGATCCTTGAGGCGGGGCGCGCCCGCGCGCAGGCCCGCGCTCGCGCCGGCGGGGGTGCTCGCGGCGCGCGGATCGACGGCGGCGCACCCGGCGGTGCGCGCGTGGTCGAAGATCCTCGATCTGCACAAGCGCGGGCTCGCGCGGGTGCGCGAACGGCTCGACGGCGAGCTCACGCTCGCCCGCTTCGATCTCCTCGCCAGCCTGCAGCGCAAGGACGGCCAGACGCTGGCCTCGCTCTCGCGCGATCTGCTGGTCACGCCCGGGAACCTCACCGGGCTCGTCGATCGCGCGGCGCGCGACGGCCTCGTCGAGCGCGTGGCCGATCCGTCCGACCGGCGCGCCTGGCGGGTGCACCTGACGCCCAAGGGACAGCGCGCCTTCCGCGACGCCGAGCGCCGCCTCGCCCAGCGCGTCGGGCGCATGTTCGAGGCGCTCACGGCCGCCGAGCTCGCCACGCTGACGCGGCTGCTCGACCGCCTCCGCGGAGACCTGGTCGCGACCGAGCGCAAGGCCGAGCCGATCGCGGGCGGCCGCCTCCGCGCCAAGCCCGCCGCCCGTGCGCGGGAGGGCTGGGCAGGCGTCGAGCCCGGCGCGGGCTACGCTGGGGCCGCCGAGCCGGCGGCGAGCCTGTTGCGCGCCCCCAAGCGCGCCGCCTCCCCCAAGCGGCGCCGCCCGCGCGGAAAGACCTGAGGAGCCCTCCGATGACCCTCTCCCCCACCACGTTCGATCTCGAGATCGCCCGCGGCGTCGCCGCGATCACGCTCCGCCGGCCCGAGCGCCTCAACGCCCTGACCTTCGAGGTGTACGGCGAGCTCGCCTCGACCTTCCGCTCGCTCGAGCGCGTCGACGAGGCGCGCGTGGTGACCATCACCGGCAAGGGCCGCGGCTTCTGCTCGGGCGGCGACGTCGAGGGCATCATCGCCGAGCTCTTCGCCAAGGACGCGCGCGGCCTGCTCGCCTTCACCCGCGTGACCGGCGCCCTCATCCAGAGCATCCGCGAGCTGCGCCGCCCCGTCATCGCCGCCGTCAACGGCGTCGCCGTCGGCGCCGGCGCGGTCATCGCCGCGGCCTGCGATCTGCGCGTCGCCGCCGAGAGCGCGCGCTTCGGCTACATCTTCCCCAAGGTCGGCCTCTCGGGCGCCGACATGGGCGCCTCCTTCCTGCTGCCGCGCATCGTCGGCGACGGGCGCGCCGCCGAGCTGCTCTATTTCGGCGACCTCATCGACGCCGCCGAGGCGTACCGGATCGGCCTCGTGAACCGGGTGGTGCCCGACGCCGAGGTCGCGGCGTTCGCGCGCGGCTGGGCCGACAAGCTGGCGCGCGGCCCGGCGTTCGCCCACACGATGACCAAGCAGATGATCGAGAGCGAGCACGGGATGAGCCTCGCCGCCGCGATCGAGGCCGAGGCGCAGGCGCAGGCGATCTGCATGGCGCACCCCGACTTCCGCGAGGCCTACGAGGCCAACAAGGCCAAGCGCGCCCCCCGCTTCGAGGGCAGCGCCGTCTGCGACGCTCCGGCCGCGAAGCCCGAGGGCGGGGCGTGACGCTCGAGCTCTCGAGCGCCGATCTCGGCGTCTTCTTCGAGCCGCGCCACGCGGCGCTCGCGGCGCGCCTCGAGCGCGACGTCCCCGCCGCGCGCGACCGCCTCGGCGACGCGGCGAGCGCGGCGCGCGCCATGGGCGAGGCGCTCGGCCTCTACGCCTTCCTCGTCCCCGAGGCGCACGGCGGCGCGTCGGTCGGGAAACCGGGCGACGCGACCTACGTCGACGTCCGCTCGCTCGTGCTGGTGCGCGAGGCGCTCTGCCAGGTCTCTCCCCTCGCCGACGCCGTGTTCGCCGTGCAAGGCCTCGGCTCGTACCCGATCGTGCTCCGCGGCACGGGCGCCCAGCGGGCCCGCTGGCTCCCCGACGTCATCGCGGGCCGCCGCGTCACCGGCTTCGGCCTGACCGAGCCCGAAGCGGGGAGCGACGTGGCCTCGATCCGCACCACGGCGCGGCGCGAGGGCGACGGCTGGGTGCTCGACGGCGAGAAGACGCTCATCTCCAACGTGCCGATCGCCGAGCACTACGTCGTCTTCGCCAACGCCGATCCCGCCGCCGGGAGGAAGGGGATCTCGGCGTTCGTGGTCGACCGCGGCGCTCCCGGGCTCGCGCTCGAGCCGCTCCCGATGAGCATCCCCCACCCCATCGGGCGCCTTCGGCTCGCCGGGTGCCGCGTCGGCGCCGAGGCGCTGCTCGGGAGCGTCGGCGACGGGTTCAAGCTCGCGATGGAGACGCTCGACGCCTTCCGGATCTCCGTCGGCGCCGCGGCGAACGGGATGGCGGCGCACGCGCTCGCGCAGGCGATCGCCCACGTGCGGCGCCGCAAGCAGTTCGGGGCGCCGCTCGCCGATCAGCAGATCGTCAAGGCCTACCTCGCCGAGATGGCGACCGAGCTCGACGCCGCGCGCCTCCTCGTCGCGCGCGCCGCCCACCGCCGCGACACCGGCGGCGGCCGCGTCTCCATCGAGGCGGCGATGGCCAAGATGTACGCGACCGAGGCGGCGCAGCGGATCATCGATCTCGCCGTCCAGCTCCACGGCGGCGCCGGCGTCCTCGAGGGCTCCGAGGTCGAGCGGCTCTACCGCGAGATCCGGCCGCTGCGCATCTACGAAGGCACGACCGAGATCCAGAAGCTCATCATCGCCCGCGGCCTGCTCGAGCGCGCCGCCGCCGCCGACGGCGGGCCGGAGGGCCGGGCCTCGTAGCGATGTGGCGCCCGCCCCAGCGGATCAAGCACCCGGTCCCGCCGGCGCGCGTGCCCTCGGCGGACGAGGCGGCGCGCGCGCTCCTCTTCTCGCCGCTCGGCCTCGCCTCGGGGCTCACGCTGGCGGAGCGGACCTGGGTCCCCGCGATGGTGCCGTGGCGCGCGACCGACGAGGGCTTCGTCACCGACGACGTGCTCGGCTGGTACGCGCGCTTCGCCGAGGGCGAGCCCGGCGCGATCGTCGTCGAGGCGACCGGGATCCGCGACGTCCCGAGCGGGCCGCTCTTGCGGATCGGCCACGACCGCTTCGTGCCGGGGCTCGCCCGGCTCGTCGAGACGGTGCGCCGGGCGAGCGGCGGTCGGACGCGCCTCCTCATCCAGCTCATCGACTTCCTCCTCATCCGCCGGCGCCCGGCGAAGGATCGCTATCTCGCCGAGTTCCTCGAGATCACCGGCGCCCATCGCGACAACCTCGCCGAGCACCTCGGGGACGCGCGCTGGGCGAGCGCGCCCGAGGGCGAGATCCGCAAGGAGCTCGCCGCGCTCGACGACGAGACGCTCTTCGCCGTGCTCGACCGGCGCGAGACCGAGGCGCTCACCCACGGCTTCCGCGAGCGCGTCACCGACGTCGACGAGCCGCACATCCGCGAGCTGCCGGCGGTGCTGCCCGGCCTCTTCGCGGCCGCGGCGGCGCGCGCGAAGGAGGCCGGCTTCGACGGCGTCGAGCTCCACTACGCCCACGCCTACACGATGGCCTCGTTCCTCTCGGCGCTGAACACGCGCACGGACGGGTACGGCGGCGCGCGCGAGCACCGCGTCCGCCTCCCGCTCGAGGTCTACGCGGCGGTGCGCGCCGCCGTCGGCGGGCGGTACACCGTGGGCTGCCGCTTCCTCTGCGACGACGTCATCGAGGGCGGCAGCCGCGTCGACGACGCCAGCTACTTCGGCGTCGAGCTCGCGCGCGCCGGGATGGACTTCCTCTCGCTCTCGACCGGCGGCAAGTTCGAGGACGCGAAGCAGCCCAAGGTCGGCGAGGCCGCCTACCCGTACACCGGGCCGAGCGGCTACGAGTGCATGCCCACGACGACCTCGGACGAGGTCGGCCCCTTCAGCCGCAACGTCCCCAAGCAGGCGAGGGTCCGCGCCGCCGTCCGCGCCGCCGACCTGACGACGCCCCTGGTCGTCGCCGGCGGCATCCACGAGTTCGACCAGGCCGAGGGCATCCTCCAGCGCGGCGAGGCCGACGTCATCGGCGCCGCGCGCCAGTCGCTCGCCGATCCCGACTGGTTCAAGAAGCTCCGCCTCGGCCGCGGCGGCGAGATCCGCGCCTGCGTCTACACCAACTACTGCGAGGCGCTCGACCAGCAGCACAAGCAGGTCACCTGCCAGCTCTGGGACAAGGAGGAGCTCGACGCGCCGGGCGTGTCGCTCGCGGCCGACGGCAAGCGCCGGCTCGTCCCCCCGCCCTGGCGCGCGCCCTGACGGCGCGCGGTCGCGGGCTCCGCTGCGCCCGCGCGAGCGGTATCCTCGCGCGCCATGGGCTACCGCGACGAGACCGACCCGCTGCGCGCCCGCGTGCAACAGCTCGAGGAGGAGCTCTCGAGCGCCCGCGACACCATCGCGCGACTTCAGGGCGAGACGGCCGAAGCGGAGCTGCTCATCGACGAGCCCGGCTGGTTCTCCGGCGTGCCGCCGCAGCTCTCGCTCCAGCGCGAGCTGCCCTTCGAGGTCACCGACGCGGGCTACGAGGCGATCGCGGAGCTCTTGCGCGCACGCCTCGGGGCGGCCGGGCAGGTCTCGCAAGTGGGCCGCACGCTCAGCTACCAGATCCCCGGGATCCAGCTGAAGATCACGCGACCCGCGAAGGGGCGCACCCTGGTGCGGGTCGGCGCCGATCACAGGGGCACGGGGGCGCTCCTCGGCCTCTCCACGGTGGGCGCGGTGTTCATCGGGCTCGCCCCGCTCGTCGCGATCCTCAAGGGGCTCGGCTTCACGCCGGTCTCGCTCGTCGTCGCGCTTCCGCTCCTCCTCGCCGCCTCCTTCTCGGGCTTGCGCGCGCTGCTCCGGCGGCAGGTCTACAAGAGCCGCGCGAAGCTCGCGGGCGTGCTCGAGTCGGTGGCCGAGATCGCGGCGCAGCACGCGCAGAGGCCGCGCGCCCGCGTCGCCGCGGCCGCGGAGGCCGCGAGGCGCGACGCGGAGGGCGCTCCCTCCGGCGAGGAGGCCGAGCTGCGCGGACGCGAGGTCGAAGAGGCACAACACGCGGAGGCGGAGGCGGACGACGAGGCGCTCGACGACGAGGCCGCCGCCGCAGGAGACGCGCGAGCCACGGGCCGCGGTCGCGCGTGATCCCGACGGACGCCGCCTACGGGAAGTCGGGCCAGCGATCGCCCGTCGCCCAGCGGTAGCGCAGCCCGAGCGCGCCGAGCTCGGCGCCGAGCAGGCCGAGATCGTCGCGGCTGGCCAGCACGATCATGAGCGAGCCCACCGCCTCGAGGTGGTGGGTGAGCAGGATGCCGATCACCGGGCCGGCGCGGGCGACGACGGTGCCGCGCGCCGGAGAGCCGATGAGCTCGCCGGCGAGGCCGACCTGCATGTCGTCCTGATCGCCGAGCGTGGCGAGATAGCCGAGCCGGCCGCGCCAGACGAACGGCGGCTCGATCACGGCGTGCAGCGCCTCCTCGTAGACGGCGTAGCCGTCGGGGACGCCGGTGATGGCGTAGCCCGTCGCCACGCCGAAGAGGCTGCCGAACGGCGCCGGCACCGCCGCCGAGAGCTCCGCCTCGCCGGCGACGTAGCGCGAGCGCGGGCCGAGCTTGTACTCCGTCTCGTCGCGCGTGTAGCTGACCTGCTCGGGCAGGAAGTACTGCGCCGAGGGGAAGGCGTAGCGGGCGCCGACGCGCAGATCGATCCTCTGCGAGGCGACGCGCAGGCCGGCGTACTCGGCGCCGCCCCCCGGCGAGACGTTGGTGTAGCCCTCGATCCCGATCCAGGACCAGTGCGGCTTGCCCCACCCGAGCGCCAGCGCGGGGCGCAGGTAGAAGATGCCCACCTCGAACACCGACGAGACGAACGGCCGCGCGCGCCCGCTGTGACCCCAGTACGGGCGCTTCTGCGACTGCTCGAGGCCGCCGCTGACGCCGGGCGCGTCGCCGGTCGACGAGAGGATGTCCGCCCCCTCCTGGGCGCGCGCGGTCGCGGTCGCCGCGAAGCAGGCGGCTGCGAGCGCGCCGGCCGCGAGCCGCGGCGCGTGCTTGGCCAGGCTCGCCACTTAGAACGCACCCGTCAGGTAGCCGCCGAACGGCGCGGGGGCGACGCCGATCGAGACGCCGCCCGGCTCCGGGGCCGCCCGGCTCCCGGCGCCGTAGTGGAGGAAGTAGGGAAGCCCGAGCCCCGAGAAGGTCCCGAGCGCCGCGCCCACGAGGACGTCGGTCGCGAAGTGCTGGTCCGAGACCACGCGCATCGATCCCACGGTCGCCGCCGCGAGGAACGAGGTCGCGCAGGTGAGCGCCTCGGGCGCGCCGCCGCCGTAGAGCGGCAGGTGGGCGTGGTGCTGGCAGGTGAGCCCCGCGATCGTGAACGCCGTCGAGGTGTGACCGCTGAAGAAGCTCCGGTACCGCTTGCTCTCGCGGCAGTCGCGCGACTGCGTCTCCTCGGGGCCGACGCAGTCGTCGCGGTACGGCCGCTCGCGGCTCGCGAGCCCCGCGACCATGCCGTTGACGAAGGTGGTGAAGGCGAGCGCCTCGGCGTCCATCGCGATCATCTGCCAGGCCACGCTGCCGCGCCCGTGGCCCCACCAGGTCACGATGAGCGTGTCGATGGTGAGCTGGTTGATCATCAGCGTCAGGAGCAGATCGCTGGCGTCGCGCGCGGCGGCCCGCTCGGTGACGCCGCCCGCGCGGAACGTGTCACGGAGGGTCGCGTCGAGATCGTCGACCTTCGTCCAGCGGGTCTCGGAGACGGGGATCGCGAGCGATCCGAACGCGCCCGCGAGCATCAGCCCGGTGGCGACGTACTCCGCCGTCCGGAACTTCGGCCAGGCCGGGTCCCACGCCACCACCTCGCCCGGGCTGTCGCGACGCGGAGGCGCCGCCGGAGGAGCCCCCTGCGCCGCCGCCTCGGAGCTCGCCAGGAGCGCCGCGGCGAGGGCGACCGCCGCGCTGGCCACGCGCCTCGTCGGGGCGCTCCAAGGGGGCGAGTCAGTGGGGGCCATGCGGCGGAAATGGGGACTCTTTCTCGTACGGTAGCGGCGCCTCGGTTGTCAACGAGCTCTCAGAAGAGCACGCCCACGGCGAGGCCGAGCTTCGCCGCGAAGTAGGTGGTGGGCGCGAGCCGGCCGCTCGGGTCCATCTGGGTGACGATCGTCACGCCGTGCGACTGCGTCACGGCCACGCGCCCGGCCGTGAAGCGCCAGCCGAAAGCGAGCGTCTCGGCGAGCTCCACGCTCGTGCCTGCGAGGCGATCGCGGACGTCGTCGTCGAGCGTGGTGAACGAGGCGTCCTCGCGCAGCGAGACGAAGGGCCCGACCATGGCGCGGTCGCCGAGCCGGCTCCACGGCGACCGGCCCCACAGCCAGAAGCGCGCCTCGAGAGAGGGCGTCAACGTGAGCGAAGAATAATCGCCGCCGGCGCTCGAGCGGAGGCCGAAGCCGCTGGCGAGGCTCAGCCTGCGCGGGAACGCATAGCGCTCGTACTCGATCGCGAAGCCCGGCCCGAAGAAGGCGAACGGGTAGATCGCCACCGCGTTCCTCGGCCCGAACGGCGACACCGGCGCGGCGGGCGCGGCGGGCGCCGGCGCGGCGGGCGAGGCCGGCGCGGCGGGTGAGGCC
>CAYJPW010000053.1:0-58990 GCA_964372055.1 uncultured Polyangiaceae bacterium | reverse complement strand
GTGCGGGCGGCGGCTCCACCACCAGCGGCTCCACCACCAGCGGCTCCACCACCAGCGGCTCCACCACCAGCGGCGCCGCGGGCGGCGGCGGCGCCGGCGCGTCCCGCGGGAACGCTCCGGCCCACGACTCGAGCGACGACGGCGGGTGCGGTTGCAAGCTCGAGGCGAGCGGCTCCACGTCGCCGACGGCGCTCGGCCTCGGCCTCTTCGCGCTCGGTCTCGCGGCAGCGCGCCGGCGGCGCGCACGGCGTCCTCGAGCCTGAGCGGCGCGGCTCGCGATCTCCGACCGCGGCGCTATCCTGCCGTGGAGGAGGCCGGATGCAATCCAAGGCGAAGGTGCTGCTGGGGGCGGCGGCGGCGGCGATCGGGGTCTGGCTCGCGCACGGAGCCTGGCGCTCGCACGTCGAGTCGTCGTCCAAGCTCCTCCTCAACCGGATCTGGCTCGACCGGCTGCCCACGAAGGAGACCGAGCCCGCCGAGGTGTTCGTGGCGCTCGAGCAGGAGCCCATCGGTCTGTTCCAGCGGGCCTCGCGGTGGGAGGGCGGCTGGGCGATGTTCAAGTACGAGCTCCGCGGAGACGACGAGATCGAGCTCGCGTTCCCGCAGGACGGCTCGAAGCACAAGGCCCGCTACAAGGCGCGCGCCTGCAACGAGAAGGGCTTCGACTACTGCCTCGAGATCGAGGGCGCTCCGCGCGGCGCCAAGAAGTACGTGAGCAAGAAGGAGTGGGAGATCGAGCAGGACATGGCGGGCGATCTGCCCGGCGCGCTGGACGCGTGGCGGCGCGAGGAGATCGACGGGGGCTAGCGCCGGCGGACGATCAGTCGAGGAGGGCCAGGAGGTCCTCGCGGGTGAGACCGCGCGCCGCCTCGCCGAGGGCGAGGTTCGCCAGGGCGCGCTTCTGCTCCTGGAGGGCGAGGATGCGCTCCTCCACCGTGTCCTTCGCGACGAGGCGGTAGACGAGCACTGGGCGATCCTGGCCGATGCGGTGGGTGCGATCGGCGGCCTGCTCCTCGACGGCGGGGTTCCACCACGGGTCCATGAGGAAGACGTGGTCGGCCGCGGTGAGGTTCAGGCCGGTGCCGCCGGCCTTGAGCGAGAGCAGCATCACCGGCGGGCCGCCGGCGGCCTGGAACGCCGAGACCACACCGGCGCGATCGCGCGTCGAGCCGTCGAGCCGGACGAAATCGATCCCCTCGGCGCGGAGGTGCGGCTCGATCAGATCGAGCAGCGAGGTCCACTGCGAGAACACGAGCGCCTTGTGGCCCTCGGACGCGGCGCCCTCGAGCGCGTAGAGGAGGCGCTCCACCTTCGCCGAGCTCGCCGCCTCCTGGCCGGGGACGAGCGCCGGGTGGCACGCCGCCTGACGGAGCCGGAGCAGCGCCTCGAGCGCGGCGATCACGCTGGCGCCCGCCTGGAGCCGCGCCACGAGCTCCTTCTTCGTCGCGGCGCGCACCGTGTCGTAGACGGCGCGCTCGGTCTCGTCGAGCTCGACGTGCAGGACCGCGTCGGTGCGCGGCGGGAGCTCCGGCGCGACCACGCGCTTGAGCCGCCGGAGCACGAACGGGTGGATGCGCCGCTCGAGGCGCGCGGCCGCGTCGTGATCGCCGCTCGCGATCGGGCTCGTGTAGCGCTCCTGGAAGTCGCGGCGGCCGCCGAGCAGGCCGGGGTTCGTGAAGTGGAGCTGGCTCCAGAGCTCGTCGAGCCGGTTCTCGACCGGCGTGCCGCTCAGCGACATCCGGAAGGCGCCGCGCAGCCCGTACGCGGCGCGGGCGACCTGGCTGTCGGGGTTCTTGATGCTCTGCGCCTCGTCGAGCACGATCGTGTCCCAGCTGATGGTGGCGAGCAGCTCGGCGTCGAGGCGCAAGAGGGCGTAGGTGGTGATGGTGAGATCGGCCTCGGGCTCGAGCTCGCGCGTCGGGCCGTGGTAGACCGCGACGCGCAGCCCGGGCCGGAAGCGCTTCGCCTCGTCGACCCAGTTGAAGACGACGCTGCGCGGGCAGACGATCAGCGTCCGGCCCCGCACGGCGCAGAGCGCCTGGAGCGTCTTGCCGAGGCCCATGTCGTCGGCGAGCACCGCGCCGAGCCCCGCCGAGCGGAGGAACGCGAGCCAGCGGACGCCGTGGCGCTGGTAGGGCCGGAGCTCGGCGGTGAGATCGGCGGGCAGCTCCGCCTCGGGGAGCCCCTCGAAGTCGGCGAAGAGCGGGGCGAGGCGGGCGAGCCCCGGCGGCGGCGGGTGATCGAGCGCCTCGCACAGCTCCTTCAGCACCGGCAGCGCGAACGGCGCCACCTCGCCGTCCTCGCGTCGCGCGGCGAGCAGATCGGCGAGGCGGGCGCCGTGCTCGGCGAGCCACGACTCGGGCAGCGGCGCGAAGCCGCCGCCGTCGAGCGGGACGAGGCCGAGGCCGTCCTGCCAGGCCCGCAGGACCGCGGCGGCCGGCGCGGTGCGCGGCGCGGCGGCTTCGCCGTCCTCGGCGGTCGCGCCGTCTTCGGGCGACTCGAAGGTGAGATCGAACGCGTCGCCGCGGATCGTCAGCCTGGGGACGAGCGGGCGCCGTCCGAACACCGCCGCCGCGCCGGCGCCGTCGAGCGAGGCATCGAAGCCCTTCAGCCGCTCGGCGAACCGGATCGCCTCGGAGCCGTCGTAGTCGACGCGCCGCCCGGGCAAGAGGTGGAGCTCGTCGCGCAGCCGCTGCACGAGCGCGCGCTCGCCGGCTTCGTCGCGCGCGGGCACGGGCCCCGAGAGGTGCACGAGCTTGCCCGCGTCGACCCGGGCCTGCGGCGGATCGCCGTAGACGATGGTGGGCAGGACGCTCAGCGTGTGGCCCTCCTGCGAGAGGCTGAGCGCGATGCGCGGAGGCAGGCGCCCGCCGGCACGCGGCAGGCGCTTGGTGCGGATGTCGACCGGCATGCTGCGCGAGAGCTCGGGGAGCACCGAGGTGACGAGCTCGCCGAGCTCGCCAGGCGCCACCTGTCGCGACAGCGGAAGCTTCTCGAGCGAAGGACCGGTCCGCTCCATCATCGCCAGCGGATGCAGCGTGTCGCCGAGGAGCGCGACGCCCGGGGCGACCACGAGGGTGACGCGCGGGTCGCGATCGATCCGGAGGATCACATCGCCGCCCGGCGCGTCCTCGACCGTCGCGCGGGGCGTCACCGGCTCGCGCGCGCTCTTCACCGTGCGACCGTCGAGCTTGACGTCGACTGCGCTCTCGAGCGCGCCGAGCAGATCGGCGAGGCGGTGCGCGGGCACGACGAGCCGGGCCCGACCGCCGGCGATGCGATCGATCGCGAGATCGTGCTGATCGACGACGAGCTCGCTCCCGCCGCGCGCGACCAGGCTGGCGAGGGGCGCGGCGAGCGGCTCCTCCAGGCCGCCCGCCCGGACCACGACACGCGCGAGCGCGAGCGATCCCGCCTCGCGCGCCAACCGGTAGCCGAGGCGTGCCTGCTCGCGCGCGGCCGCGACCGGGAGCTCGCCGCCGCGCTCGCGCGCCTGGCTCTCGGCGATGGCGGCGGCGGCGACGTGCGCGCACGGGTCGACGCGGCCGCCGCAGTCGCAGGTCCACTCGAGGTCGTCGGGGTAGAGGACGACCGTCGGGGCGACCGCCCGGTCCGCGGCGCGGACCCGCAGGCTGACCTCGGCGGCCGAGCGCGACTCGGCGAGCACCGCCCCCTCGCGGGCGAGCTTGACCCCCTGAGACCACAGGCCCGGTGGGCACTTGGCTCGGACGGCCTCGAGGAGATCCTGCACGACGGCTCTCTAGGCGGTCCGCCGGTCGAGGGCCAGCCCGTCGGCCGACCCGGAAAACCCGGCGCGGGGCGCTTGCCGCACGCCATCCGCCCGGACGGAGAGGCGCCCTCGTCGGCAAGGGCCGACCCGGCTGCCTCTTGCGCTCGGCGCTTCACGTGGGTACGGCGCGGAGCGCGAGGCGTTGCCTCGCCCGGGGTCGTAACCCCGTTCCTTTGTTCTTCGAGGCGCGGGCGATGGGCGAGTGGAGGCGGATCGTGTCGAGGGTTCCGGTGTGCTCGGTGGCGTGTGCGTTGGTGTGCGCGGCGTGCTCGCAAGAAGCGCCCTCGGAAGGACGGACCGCCCGCAGCCAGGCGGTCGACGAGGCCGCGGCGGTCGAGCCGGCGCAGGACGAGGCCGTCACCGTCGAGACCGTGACCACGGGCGCGTGGCGTGAGCTGATGCTCCCGTGGGGCGAGGGGCCGGGTCAGGCGGGATTCCGGCCCGCGGTGCCGGAGCAGCTCGCCGATGGTCCAAGCGCGGTCGCGGTGGATCGCGAGGGGCGCGTGCTGGTGCTCGATCGGCGGAACGGCCGCGTGCTCTCGATCGCCGGCGGAGGTCAGGTCCGCACGTGGATGGGCGTCGCGCGCGACGCCGAGCTCGTCGCGGCGGCCGACGATGGCGCGGTCGCGCTGTGGAGCCCGCTCCGCGCGCGCGTGTGGATCCAAGGGCCGGACGGGGCCCCTGCCGGCGAGGTGAGCGTTCCCCGGGAGCTGCGCGAGATCCAGGGCCTCGGGCTCGGGCCGTCACGCCGCATCGCCGTGCGAACGAGCTTCCAGGAGACGTTCGAGATCGGCAGCCCCACGGCGCCGATGGGTCTCGACGACGTCCTCCGCTCGAAGCGCGAGGGCTCGGCGTCCCTGCCCAACGGCGAAGCGCTCGCGGCGCGCCGACGCTCCGAGGGGGGCGGCGAGATCCTGGTGCTCGGGCGCGACGCCAAGGACTCGGGCCGCACGCGCGTCGAGCGGTCGCTCTCGGTGAAAGGACCGCTCGCCGCGATCCGCATCGCCGGCGTCGCGGCCGCCGCGACCGGCGCCGTCATCTGCGCTCGCGTGGAGCGGTTCGACGCCGCGCCGGCGAAGGGCGAGCCCCTCGTCGTCGGCCGCGAGGTCGTCTGCCTCGACGGCGCCTCCGGCACGACGCTCCTCGCCGAGCCGATCGCCCGACCCGGCTCGTACGTGCCCGCGCAGGACGTCGCGGTCGGGGGCATCCCACCCACCCTGGCGGTGATCGAGCCGACCGAGGCCGGCCTCCGGGTGCGCACACGGCGGATCGGCGAGGAGGTGATGCGATGAGCCGCCTGCCCGTCCGCGCCGCGAGCCTGGCGCTCGCGCTCGCCGCGCTCACCACCTCGCCCGAGGCCTCCGCGATCCCGCGCTCCGAGGTGATGGCGCGCGCCAAGGCGTTCGCGTTCCACCCGTGGACCTGCACGGCGGAGAACCTCACCGCGGCCTGCGCGCCCGCCTACCAGAGCGTCTACGTCCCCGGCGACTACGTCGGCCTGCCGTACGACTGGGGCGGGTACATGACGCTCTTCGAGTTCGATCAGCAGATCGACCAGGGCTACGGCGCGGGCTCCTACCCCGACGACGGCATCCTCGCCTGCACCTCGGGCGTCGACTGCTCGGGGTTCGTCAGCAAGGCCTGGGGGACGGGCCACTACACGACGTCGAACCTCGCCGACGTCTCCTCGGCGATCGTCCAGGCCGACCTCCTCCCCGGCGACGTCTTCAACGACGCCGGCTACCACGTGGCCATGTTCGACCGCCTCCTCGCGAGCGGCGAGCCGGTGCTCTACGAGTCGATCAACTACAACGTGCACGTCAACGTCAGCGGCGGCTGGTCGCACGTCTCCGGCTACATCCCGCGCCGCTTCACCGAGATCAGCGGCGCCTCGGCGCCCGACGTCGCCGGCACGCCGGTCTCGCCCATCGTGATCGGCTCGTTCCCGTACACCGACTCGCGCGACACCACCCAGTCACCGAGCGATCTGCTCGACGGCTGCGGCGCGGCGCCGAGCACGAAGGAGACGGGGCGAGAGTTCGTCTACGAGGCGACGTTCGCCCAGCCGGGCAAGCTCACCGTCTCGATCGCCGACGACGTCGGCGTCGACATCGACGTGCATGTCTACACGTCGATGAACACCAGCGACTGCTTCGCCCGCGCCGACGCGACCGTGACGGTCGACGTCGACTGCGGCACCTACTACGTGGTCGCCGACACGTTCAAAGGCCAGGCCGAGTACCCCGGCGCCTACACGCTGACGGCGACGTTCCAGCCGTCGGGCCAGGCGTGTGGCAACGGGCCGCCCGCGTACGCGCCCGAGGGTCAGCTCGGCGACGCCTGCGCGTACCCCAGCAACGAGGACCTGCCCTTCTGCAACCCGAACGTCGGCGCGGAGACCTGCCTCTACTCGGGAAACGACTCGTTCTGCTCCAAGCCGTGCGCCTCGGCGAGCGACTGCAGCGCCCTGCCCGGCGGCTGCTGCGCCGACATCGGCGATCAGGAGCTCTACTGCCTGCCGGGATCGTACTGCGGCGCGCCGACCGATCTCGACGCGGGCGCGCTGCCGGAGGGCGGTGATCCCCTGCCCGACGGCGGGCTGCCGGATCCCGAGGACGCGGGCGGTCCAGGCCCCACCGGCGGCGGCGGCGCCGGCGCGAGCGGCGCGACGACGGGCGCCGGGGCGGGCGCGGGCGCGGACACGTCGGGCAACGGCGCGGTCACCGGCGACGGCGATGCGGAGAGCGGCTGCGCGCAGGCGCCGGGCTCGACCGCGCCGCCAGGCGCGTGGCTGGCCGGCTCGCTCGTTCTCGCGTGGGCCTCACGGCGCAGGGCTCTCCGATCGCGGGCGCGCTCGAGGTAGCCGGCGGCCTCAGCGTTAGGAGGCGCCATGGGCCCAGGGCCACTGGTGCCCTCCCATGAGGCACAACAAAAACGAACGGTTGTTTTCTCCCGTCGTAGGCCGGCTCGTGCAGCGCTGCCACCGCGGGGCCGGCAAGCCGAGCGCCGCTCAGCGGTCGTCGACCACTGCGACGATGCGGACGAACCAGGGGTACGCGGGACTCACCTGCGCCTCACGGCACGCCGCCGAACGCCTCGAGCACGCGCGCCGCCCGCGCCGCGACGGTGGCGCGGAGCGGGGCGAACGCCGGATCGCGGCGGAGCGGCTCGAGCAGCGGGCAGCGGTCCATCCAGACCACGTCGAGGAGGCCCGCGTCGACGGCCTCGGTCACCATCTGCGTCGCGTCCTCGAGCTGCCCGCCGGACGACGCCAGCTCGGCCGCCATCTGGCGGAAGAAGATCACGTGGCGCGCCCCGAGCCCGCGCCCCGCGAGGAGGTTGAGCACCGGGACGTCGAAGACGCGTTCCTTGCCGGTCACGACCGAGAGCATCGAGGCCGCGATCACCTGGGTCGTGGGGCTCGATCCGCCGGCGCTGCGGAGATAGCGCTCGACGAGCTCGCGGTCGCCGCGCCAGAGCGTGAGGCGACTGCGGATGAACCAGGCCGCTTGCGGATCGATGTTGGCGCCGCGCTCGACGAGCGCATCGACCTCGGCCCACTCGCCGAGGAGAGCGTGCCCGCGCGCGAGATCGCCGTACACGAGGCCGATGAAGGGATCGAGCGAGAGCGCCGTCTCGCTGCGCCTCCGGGCCTCGACCACCGGTCCGAGCTCGAGGAGGATGCGGCCGAGAAGGCCGTGCGCCTCGGCGTTGGCCGGCGCGATCGCGAGGGCCTGCCGCGTCTCGCGCAGGGCCCCGATCGAGTCGGCCTCGTGGAAGCGGACCATGGCGAGCGCGAGGCGTGCCTCCCCGTGCCCGGGCGCGACCGTCACCGCCCGCTCCGACATCCGCCTGGCGAGGCCGCCCGCCTCCTCCGCGCCCTCGCCTCCGAAGAACCAGAGGCGCGCCGCCGCCATGGCGCAGGCGGCGAGAATCGTGGGGTCGTCCGGCGCCCTCGCCAGCGCCTGCTGGAAGAGCTCGACGGCGGCGGCGGCGCTCTCCCGCCAGTAGCGCCGGTACTCCTGGCGGCCGCGGAGGTAGAGATCGACGGCGACGGGGTCCTCGGGCGCGGCGCGCGCCGGCGCCACGAGATCGACGGTGAGCGCGTCGGCTACGGCGCGCGCGACCTCGTCGCTGACGACGAGCAGATCCGCCGCGGGACGATCGAAGCGCTTGGCCCAGAGCTGGAAGCCGTCGGCGACGCTGGAGAGGCGCGCCGAGACGCGGACGGCGTCGCCCGCGCGGCGCACGCTTCCCTCGACGACCACCTGCACGTCGAGCTCGCGGCCGATCTCGCGCGGATCCCGGACCTCGCCCTTGAAGCGGAGGACGACGCCGCGCGAGCAGACCCGGAGGCCGCGCGTCATCGAGAGGTTGTCGATGAGATCGTCGGTGAGCCCATCGGCGAGGTAGTCGTCGACGGGCGCGCCGCCGTTCCGGAATGGCAGCACCGCGACCGTCTTGCCCGCCGCGAGCGAGGCGAGGAAGGTGCTCGGGCTGGTGAGCGGACGTGGCGGCGTGAGCGCCGCAGCCATCGGCGAGGACGCGGTCGTGACGGCCGCCGATCCCTTCGGCTCCGCCGCTCCGGCGCGCACGTGCTCGAGCAGCAGCGCGAGCTCGTTCGCGACCGCGTCCGCGGACACCGGGCGCTGGGAGGCGTCGCGGGCCATGCATCGCATCGTGAGCGCCGCGACGCCGTCGGCGACCCGCCGCTTGCGCTGGCGCGGATCGGGCGGCGGGTGGACGAGTCGCGCGGCGGCGACCGCGATCGGCGACTCGCCGAGCCAGGCTCGCTCGCCGGTGATCATCTCGAAGAGCATGGCGCCGAGGGCATAGACGTCGGTGCGCGCGTCGATGCGCCCGCCGACCTCGACCTGCTCGGGCGCCATGTAGGCGGGGGTGCCCGAGATCGCGCCCTGCGTCTTGTGCGCGCCGTCCTCGAGGTGGGCCCGCGCGATGCCGAAGTCGGTGATGACGACGCGGCCGGTCGCCGTGACCATCACGTTGTCCGGCTTGAGATCGCGGTGGACGACGCCGGCGGCGTGCGCCGCGGCGAGGCCGGCGCACACCGGCGCGAGGATCTCGACGACGCGGGCGAGATCGAGCGCCTTCTCGCGCGCGAGGAGGACGGCGAGCGACTCGCCGTCGATGAGCTCCATGGTGAGGTACTTGTCGCCCTCGTGCTCGCCGATGTCGAACGTGCGCGCCACGCTCGGGTGGGTGACGCGCCTGGCGAGCTTCACCTCGCGCCGGAAGCGCTCGAGCATCCCCGGGGTGGCGAGCAGATCGCGGCGCAGCACCTTGAGCGCGACGAGCTCGTCGAGCTCGAGGTCCTTCGCCTTGTAGACGCTGCCCATCCCGCCCACGCCGAGCAGGCCGAGTACCTCGTAGCGCCCTGCGATCCTGGCGCGGCCCCGGTCGGTCGCGCTCGGCACGGCGCTCGCTGCGGGCGGGGCGACCGACGCGGAGCGGGGCTCGCCGGCCGGGAGATCCGGCGCGATCAGCGTGGCGCCGAGCTCGCTTTCGTCCGGCGGCTTCAACGCCGGAAGCATAGCCCAAGCCCCGGGCGGCGGGCGGCGGCGCCACGCGGCGCGTCACCGCCCCGACGCCGTGCGGGTCCGGAAGAACGCCGCCGCCCGGGTGATCGATCGGCGTCCCTCCTCACAGTAGTGAGCCAGGAGCGCGGCCGCGTGGGGCATCTCGGGCAACACGTCGAGCGTGACCTCGACACCCGCGTCGCGCGCCCGCCGCGCGAAGAGCACCGCCTCGTCGTGGAGGCGCTCGGCGCCGCCCACCTGGACGAGGAGCGGCGGCAGCTCGTGCACGTCGGCGAACAGCGGGGAGACCCGCGGGTCGTCGAGCGGCACCTCGCCGGCGAAGAGCTTCGCCTGCTCGAGCACCATCGCGCGCGTGCCGTAGTCGTTCGCATCGTTCGTACGCGTCGACGGCGACGTGGCGCCGAGGTCCAGCCAAGGCGAGACGAGGATGCCGCCCGCGGGCGCGGCCTCCCCCGCGTCGCGCAGCGCGAGCAGCGTCGCGAGGACGAGGTTCCCGCCGGCCGACTCGCCGGCGACCACGACGGGCGTGCTCCCGCTGGGCGCCTCTCCTTCGGCGCCGACGAGCCAGCGGTAGGCCGCGAGCGCGTCCTCCAGAGCCGCCGGGTAGGGGTGCTCGGGGGCGAGCCGGTAGTCGATCGCCAGCGTGCGCGCGCCGGTCTCGAGCGCGAAGCGCGCGAGGAGGTCGGCGTGCGTGGCGGTCGACCCGAAGACGTACGAGCCCCCGTGCAAATAGAAGAGCACCGGACCGCGGACCGGCGCGCCGGGAGGAACGAACCATTTCGCCGGGACGCCGCCGGCGTGGACGGCGATCTGCTCGACCTTCCGGATCATGGCGCGGGGGAGCGGGCGGCGCGCGAGCTCGGCGCGGAGCTTCGGGGGCGGGAGACGGCCGAGGTGCTCCCAGTCGCGCTGGAGGAACGTGACCACCGCTTCGAAACTGAAGCTCCAGCTCGGCAGGCGCGGTCCCCGACGCCTTCGCGCGAGGAGCGTCTCGAGGTGGGCTCTCGCGAACCGCAACGCGATGTCGAGCATGGGTGACTCCGAGCGGGGGCTCGCGTGCGCCGGGTCGAGCGGCGCCTGCGTCCAGGATCGTAGGCGGGCGGCACGAGCCGGCGATCGGGTGCGCCGCTCGCCAGCGCAGCGCATCCTCGCCTATCCTCGAGGCATGCGCAGCTCGATCTCGGCTTTGGGGACGGGAGTGTTCCTCGCGTGCAGCGCGGCCCTCGGCTGCGGGGGTGACGTGCAGACGACCGACCCGACGTCCGGCGGCGTGGGCGGCGCCGGTGGTGCCGGCTCGACCACCGCGACGGGGACGGCGACGGGCACCTCGTCGGGGACGACCGGCACGGGGACGACGAGCGGCACCACCACGGGGACGACGAGCGGCACCACCACCGGCACCGGCGGCGGCACCTGCGCGACCGACGCCGACTGCGTCTCCGGCCAGGCGTGGTGCGTCGCCGGCGCCTGCGTGCCTTGCGACAACGGCGGGCTCGTCTGCGACATCGCCTGCATGAACGGGTGGGCCACCTACGAGCGCAACGGGTGCTTCCCGTGCGCGTGCGCGCCGATCAACGAGTGCGTGACCGACGGCAACTGCCCGGGGCCGATCGAGGGCGTGCCCGTGCGGTGCTACCCCGGCAACTTCTGCTGGGACTGGTGCCCGCCGGGCGATCCGAGCTGCTGCTTCGGCAACCAGTGCTCGACGGTGGGTTGCAGCCTCCCGAACCCCACCGGCTGCTTCACGACCGGCTGCCCCGAGGGTCAGGAGTGCCAGATGGTCGGGTGCGCCTCGAGCGGGTGCGACTGCGACGGGCAGAGCTGGGCCTGCGACGCCGACTGCGGCGGCGGCACCTGCGTCGTCCCCTGATACCGGGGCGCCGCCGTGGCGCGCCCCGTGCATTGGCAGCCCGCGCGGAGCCACCGAGGCCCCGTCATCGGCTCCGCCGCGCACGACGTGCGCGGCGGGCGCAAGGCGTGCGTTTGCGCGAGAGGTCCACCTTGCCTTCGATCAAGTCCGAGCCCCGCGCCCCCGCCGATCACCAGCCCGAAGACGACGCCCCGCCCCCTGAAGCGCCCGAGGAGGACGAGGGCTTCTCCTTTCGAACGCTCTGGGAGGTGATCCGCGAGTCGTACCTGACCATGGACCGGCGGACGCTGGGGTTCACCCGCATCCTGCTCGGGTTCTTGCTCCTCTGCGATCTGCGGCGGCGGACGACGGACTGGCTGGACATGTACTCCAACCAGGGCGTCCTGCCGAACCACGTCATCCTGTTTCGGCCGCAGTCCGACGGCTTCTCGATCTTCCACGCCTTCTCGACGCGCGGCGAGCTCTGGGCGCTGTGGGCGGTGGGCCTCGTCGCCTTCACCTGCCTCTTCCTCGGCTACAAGACCAAGGTCGCGCAGGTCGTGTCGCTGGTGTTCGTCACCAGCATCAACGGCCGCGTGTTGCTCATCGAGAACGGCGGCTACGTCGTCCAGAACCTGTTGCTCCTCTGGACCTGCTTCCTCCCCATGGGCGACCGCTTCTCGCTCGACGCGCTGCTCGCCTCGATGCGGCGCACCCGCGAGACCTCGGCCGAGGAGCTCAACGATCGCGGGAGCGCGATCGATCCTCGCGCGCTCGAGCCCCACGTGTCCCTGCTCGGGCTCGCGCTCGTGCTGCAGCTCGCCGCGATCTACTATTTCAACGTCGTCCACAAGACGGGCCCGAACTGGAAGAACGGGACCGCGGTCCACTACGTCATCTACGTCGACCGCATGGTCACGCCGCTCATCCCCGTCGTGCGCGACCACATCCCCAACTGGCTGGTCATCTTCCTGACCAAGATGACCATGGTGTTCGAGGCGGCGCTGCCGGTGTGTCTGCTCTCGCCGCTCGGGCGCGTGTGGGCCCGCCGCTTCGTGGTCGCGATGATGAACGCGCTCCACATCGCCTTCGGCAGCGTCTTCACGCTGGGCCCGTTCGCCTGGTCGGCGTGCACGTTCTCCACCCTCATGTTCGGGCGCGAGGACTGGGAGATCGCCGAGCGCACCATGCGCCGGCCCCACCGGGGGCGGACGGTGCTCTTCGATCCGGGCGTCGGCTTCGCGCTCTTCGCCTGCCGCTTGCTGAAGCGCTGCGATCGCCTCGAGCTGCTCCGCTTCGAGGAGCGGGCCGGCGCGCCGCACGCGCTCGCGGTCGCCGACGCGTCGGGCGCCCAGGCGACGGGCGCTCGCGCCCTCGCCGACGCGCTCGCCGCGTTGCCGCTCGGGCCCATCCCGGCCGCGTTCCTGCGGCTGCCCGGCGTGCGGGGCGCCTGCGACCTGCTGCTCGGGCGCCTCGACGCGCGCGCTCTCTCGCGCTTCTTCGGCCTCGCGCCCGCCGGCGCGCGCCGGCTCCCGCAGGCTCCCCAGCCCTCGGCCCTCCACGCGCTCGGCTCCCGGGTCACCGGCTTCGCGCGCGAGCTCGGCGTGGCGGTGATGCTCTTGGCGGCGATGAACCAGGCGGCGGTCGAGCTCTGGGTCCTCCGCCCGCTCCACCTGCCCCAGCCCGAGCCGATGCGCTCGCTCAGCCACAAGATGCGCTTCCTGCAGGGCTGGTTCATGTTCTCGCCCAACCCGGTCATGGACGACGGCACCGTCGTGACCGACGCCGAGACGGTCGACGGCCGCCACATCGACCCGTTCACCGGCAAGCCGCCGGACTTCGACCTCATCCACGCCAAGAGCCTCGGCCTGTCGCAGATCTGGGGCGACTACTACAACCGCATCCACCTCCCGCAGAACTCGGCGTACCGCGAGGCGATGCGCGACTACATCCTCCGCTACCCCGAGCGCACCGGGCGGCCGGAGGACGCCGTCGTCGCCGCCGAGATCTCGTGGGTGCACGACATGAACCCGAAGTGGAGCACCACCGAGTCCTTCGCCCAGGAGAAGACGAAGGTCTTCGCCTTCGACATGCGCCAGGGCGGAAGTGTGCGCTGAAGAGGTGTCGGACATTCGTCCGAGCGACGCCTCTCGAGGCCCGAGGTCCGACGCCTCTTCAGCTCCGGGGGTGCGGGGACGGAGCCCCGCGCGCGACTGAGACCGCGCACCGCGCTCTACTTCACGAGGAGATCGCCGTAGCGCTCCCGGAGCGTGAGCTTCGAGAACTTGCCGGTGGAGGTCCGCGGGATCTCGGAGACGAAGACGTACTCGTCCGGCAGCCAGAACTTGGCGAAGCGACCCTCGAGGTGGACGGCGAGGTCCTCCTTGGTCGCGGTCTGCCCTGCCTTGAAGACGATCGCGGCGATGGGGCGCTCGTCCCACTTCGGGTGGCGGCCGGCGAAGACGGCGGCCTCGAGGACGGCCGGGTGGCTCATGAGCGCGTTCTCCAGGTCGACGCTCGAGATCCACTCCCCGCCGGACTTGATCACGTCCTTGGAGCGGTCGCAGATGCGCAGGTAGCCCTCGGGGTCGATGGTGACGACGTCGCCCGTCTTGAACCAGCCGTCGGCGGTGAAGCGGTCGGCGCCTTCGCCCCCGAAGTACGATGACGCGACCCAGGGGCCGCGCACCTCGAGCTCGCCCATCGTCTTGTTGTCCCAGGGGAGCACCGTCCCGGCGTCGTCGACGTGCCGCTGCTCGACGAACGGCACCGCGTAGCCCTGGCTCGCCCGGATCGAGAGGCTCGCGGCGCCGTCGAGATCGCGGAGGTGGTGTTTGATCCGCGCCAGCGTCCCGAGCGGGTTGGTCTCGGTCATGCCCCAGGCGTGCGTCACCTCGAGCCCGTGACGGCGCGCGAAGCCGTCGATCATGCTGGCCGGCGCCGCCGAGCCGCCGATCACCATCGAGCGCATCGCCGAGAGGTCCCAGCGCTTGGGCGTCTCGTCGAGGTGCGAGAGGATCCCGAGCCAGATGGTGGGCACGCCCGCGGCGACGGTGGTGCGCTCGGCGGCCATGAGATCGAGGAGCGACGGCGGGTCGAGCTTCGGGCCGGGGAAGACGATCTTCGCGCCGGCGCAGACGCAGGCGTAGGGCAGGCCCCAGGCGGCGGCGTGGAACATCGGGACGACCGGGATGACGGAGTCCGACTGGGCGAGGCCGAGCGTGTCGCGCATGCACGCGACCAGCGTGTGCAGCACCGTCGAGCGGTGGCTGTAGACGACCCCCTTCGGGTGGCCGGTGGTCCCGGAGGTGTAGCAGACCATCGCGGCGGCGTTCTCGTCGAGGCGCGGCCACGCGAAGTCGTCGCGCTCGGCGGCGCAGATCGCCTCGTAGTCGAGCGTCTCGCCCGCGCCGGCGGGCGGCGGGGGCGGGCCTCCGTCGGCGATGACGATGACGTGGCGCAGCGAGGCGACGCGCGGCGCGAACTTGGCGAGCAGCGGCACGAGGCTCGCGTCGACGATCACCGCCCGATCCTCGGCGTGGGCGGCGATGTAGGCGAGATCGTCGGGGTGGAGGCGGAGGTTGAGCGTGTGCACCACCGCGCCCATCGCCGGGACGGCGAAGTAAGCCTCGAGGTGCTGCTGGTGGTTCCACGCGAGCGTCGCGACCCGATCGCCGGGCCCGACGCCGAGGCGCGCGAGGGCGTGGGCGAGCCGGCAGGAGCGCCGGTAGAGATCGGCGTAGGTTGCGCGGCGCAGCGACCCATCCGGCGCCCGCGACACGATCTCGGTCGACGGAAAGATGCTCCGAGCCCGCTCGAGAAAGTGCGTCAGCGTCAGGGGGTAGTCCATCATCCGGCCGGTCAGCATCGCGCCCTCCCTCCGTGGAGACCGCCATGCTACCGCGACGGACGAGGAGAGCGCGCCGGTGACGGATCCGAAGGCGAGACAGTCCACGATCTGGGAGCGCATCGGCTTGGTGCTCGGGATCGTCGCGTTCCTGGTGCTCGCGCTCGCCCCCACCGAGCTCACGCGCATCGAGGGGTACGGCCGGCGCCCCGCCTACGCCGCCGCGGTCGCGGCGCTGATGGCGATCTGGTGGCTCTTCGAGGCCGTGCCCATCACGGTGACCGCGTGCGTGCCCCTCGTGCTCTATCCGCTCTTCGGCGTCTTCGGCGCCGGCCCCGCGGGCGACGTGGGCAAGAGCGTCGAGCCGTTCCTCGACGCGTACATCTTCCTCTTCATGGGCGGCATGGCGATCGGCGCCGCCATGGAGCAGTGGGGCCTGCACCGGCGCGTCGCGCTGCACATCATGCGCGCCGTCGGCACCGAGCCGAAGCGCCTGCTCCTCGGCGTGCTCGTCGCGACGGCGTCCATCTCGCTCTGGATCTCGAACACCGCGACCGCGGTGATGATGATGCCGATCGGCCTCGCGCTGGTGGCGCAGCTCGAGGGGCAGCGGGGCGGGCGGCGCCTCGGGAGCTTCGGCGGTGCGATCATGCTCGCGGTCGCCTACGGATCGAACGTCGGGGGCATCGGGACCAAGATCGGCACCGGGACGAACTCGATCTTCTGCGGCTTCGTCTCGGAGAAGCTCCACCGCGATCTCGGCTTCCTCGAGTACATGGCGCTCGGCGTCCCCTTCGTGGTCCTCTTCCTCCCGATCGCGTGGTGGGCGCTGTGGCGCACGGCGCGCCAAGACGACCTCGGCCCGGGCCACGCGCGCGAGCTGCTCGACGCCGAGCTCGCCGCCATGGGGTCGATGGCCGCCGGCGAGCGCCGCGTGGCGGTGGTGTTCGGCGCCGCCGCCGCGCTCTGGATCGCCGGCGACCCGATCCGCAAGGCGCTCGCCCCGCTCGCGGCCGCGGCGCTCGGCGGCTTCAAGCTCCAGGGCAAGCACTACGAGGCCGCGATCGCCATGGGCGCGGCGCTCTGCCTGCTCCTCACGCGCTCGCTCTCGCTCGCCGCCCTCCGCCGGGTCCCGTGGAGCACCCTGGTGCTCCTCGGCGGGAGCTTCGCGATGGCGGCCGGGATCGAGGGCAGCGGGCTCTCGCGCTGGATGGCGGCGCGGCTCGGCGCGGTCGCGGCGCTGCCGCTGCTCCAGCAGATCGGCATCGCCAGCGCCGGGACGGTCGTCCTCTCGGCCGTCGCCTCGAACACCGCCACGGTGAACGTCGCCCTCAACGTCCTGCCGCCGGCGCTCCCGGTGCTCTCGGCGACGGCGCTCGCGGCCTCGTGCGACTTCATGCTCCCGGCGGGGACGCCGCCGAACGCGATCGTGTTCGGGAGCGGCTACGTGCGCCTGCCGACGATGATCAAGACGGGCTTCGCCCTCGATCTCGCCGCCATCGCGCTGGTCACGTTCTACGCGTACCTCTGGGTGCCCATCGTGCTGGGCTGAGCGGGTTCACCGGCCTCACAGCCGCGTCACCGGCCTCACGGCCGGTGTTCCGAGGCTGCGGCGCCGCGTCGGAACACCAGGCGTCAGGCTGGTGACCGCCGCACCCATCAGGGCCGCGTCACCGGCCTCACGGCCGGTGCGCCGAGGCTGCGGCGCCGCGTCGGAACACCAGCCGTCAGGCGGTGATCGCACCCATCAGGGCCGCGTCGGAACACCAGCCGTCAGGCTGGTGATCGCCGCGCCCGTCAGGGCGCGGCGATGCCGATCTGCCGGCGCAGCTTGGAGCAGCGATCGCCGGCGACGAAGACGATGAGGTCGTCCATCCGGTCCTTCACCTCGTTCGGCTTCTCGAGCTCGATCATGCGGTGGGTGGCGGCGAGGTCGTCCGAGAGCAGGAAACCCGCGCGCGTGACGGTGGCGTCGGCGGCCGCGGCCCAGCGCGCGAGGTTGGTGCGCCCGCCCTCCTCGATGAAGCGGAGGAAGTGCCCGCGCAGCCGATCGACGAGCACCGGCTCGAGGATGGGCTCGATCGCCTTGGCGATGGGCGCGACGCGGCGCTTCATGTCGGCGTTGAGCGGGAGGCCCGGGTTGCCTACGGTCAGCGCGGCGAGGAAGATGTCCTCGAGATCGGTGATGCTCGGCAAGAGGAGCTTCACGAAGCGCTCCTCGCGGTACCAGGCGAGGTGCTGCCCCGCGACGAAGGCGAGCTCCTGGGGCGAGCGGCCCGAGAGCGCGGCCTTGCCGAGCCGCGACGACGGCGGCACGCCCGGCACCATCTCGCAGAGCCCGGGGAAGGCCGGATCGGCGTACATCGGCGGCGCGCTCATCCCCAGGATCGAGGCGCCCCAGGAGAAGCAGCGCACCGCCTGCACCGTCGACGTGCGCGGGTCCTGCCGGCGCGCCGGATCGAGCGCCGGCAGCGCCTTGGCGTGCCGCAGGGCGGCGACGCGCCCGAGCAGCACCGCCGAGACCACGACGGAGAAGATCTCGCCGGTGAGCGGCTCCTCGTCGGGGTGGAAGAGCAACCGCTTCCACGACTCGGGCGTGAGCGAGCTCGTCGGCTTGATCAGGCCGTCCGGCTTGTGGGCGCGGTACGCCGCCGTCTCGGCCTCGTCGGCGGCGCCGAGGTACACGAGCGCGTGCGCGGTGCAGTAGGCGCGGTCGGTGTCGCCCGCCTTGACGTGCGCGCGAAAGAGGCCGCGCAGGCTCTCGACGTCGCGCGGATCGTGGCGCACGCGGCGGTAGAGCTCGGCGGGATCGTCGTCGGGGGCCGCGGCGCGCGCGGCCGGCGCGTCGACGTCGGAGAAGTCGACCTCGACGGCGACGTTGGAGCGCGCCTCCTCGAGCTCGCGCTCGAGATCGAGCACGCGCGCCTCGAGGTAGGCGACGCGGCGCTGGAGCGCGAGCGTGCGCTGATCGGTCGCGGGCTCGATGGGGGCGATGGTGCGCGGCGCCTCCTCGACCTCCTCGCGCACGGTGACGCGGTGGCGCGCCTCGTAGGCCGCCTGGAGCGCGACCTCGAGCTGGCGCAGGCGCATCCGATCGAGGCCGAGCGCGTCGGCCGCCTTGTCGAGGCGCGATCGCTCCTCGGCGGTGATGACGCCGTCCTCGAGCGCCTCGGCGAAGAGCTCCTCGTACTGCGCCTCGAACTTGCCGAGCCGGACGTTGCCGGTGACCTCGCCCTGCTCGAACCCCGCGTGATGCTCGAAAAGGTCCATCTCTCATTCCTCCGCGGGCGGCGCGCCGCCCATGGCCGCGAGGTCCTGCGGCCTGACCTTCTTGACGTCGAACTTCTTCGCCGACTCGATCATCTTCTTGATGGTGGGCTCGAGCTCGGCCCGCGGCGCCTTCTGCCCGGGCTTGGCGGCGCGGACGAAGCGCAGCGGGTTGATCCGCGCCACCACGAACGGCTTGAGGTACGCGCTCTTGAAGCCGGCCTCCTTGAGGGCGGCGACGACGGCGTTCACCTCCTCGTCGAGGCCGAGGACGAGCTCGGCGCGGGCCTCGCGCTTGGCGAGCGCCTTGGCGATGGGCAGCTCCATGAAGTCGTCGCAGCGCTTGATGATCGAATGGTAGGCGCCGCCGGAGAACCGGGCGTTCTTCTCGTAGCAGAGGCCGAGCGTGAGCAGGCTCGGCTCCTCGAACTCGAACGCCCACTCGCTCTCGGGGCGCTTCTGGGTGTCGGGCGTCGCGGCGAGCCCGCGCGCCATCCGGATCACCTCGAGCGCCTTGTCCTTGAGGTTGTGCGCCTTCTCGGTGTTGAGGGCGAGGATGCGGTAGGCGATCTTCGGATCCGGCACGACGAGCGCCACGATCGATTTCCCGCCGAGCTGGCGGAGGGCCTGGAGCCGGTGCATGCCGTTCGGCGTCCAGTAGCTGCCCTCGTGGCGCACCGCCACGACCGGATCGAGGTAGAGGCCCACCTTGGGGATCACCCCGGCGAGGCGGTCGGCGTGGGTCTTCGAGAGCTCGCGCTGGTAGGGCGTGGGCTCGATCTTGTCGATCGGGATCGAGGCGAACACGAGCCAGTGGCCCGCGAACGGCTCGCGGTACGTCGACAGGACCGCGCCGCCGTCGAGGCCGATCTGCTTGGCGAGCGCGGCCACATCGGCGGGCGGCTCGCCGGCCTGCGTCTCGGGCGCGGTGAGCCCCACCGTGCCCGCCTCGACCTTCTTCTTCCGGGGCGGCATGGCCGGCAGCATACACGCGGTCGCGTTGCCCGGGAGACGACGCGCGAGCCTCGGAGAGGGTGGGCTTGAAACCGCGTCCGCCCGGGGTTTACGTAGCGCCCATGCCGAGGTTCAGCTTCTGCCCGCTCTGCGGGTCGCCGCTCGCCGAGCGCGCGCAGCCGGGCGACGATCGGCCGCGGCTCGCGTGCTCGGCCGCCGGCTGCAGGTTCGTCCACTACGACAACCCCGTTCCGGTCGTCGCCGCCGTCGTCGAGCTCGACGGATCGGTGATCCTCGTTCGGAACCACGGCTGGCCCGAGAAGTTCTTCGGGCTCGTCACCGGCTTCCTCGAGGCCGGCGAGGCGCCCGAGGCCGGCGTGCTCCGCGAGCTCCAGGAGGAGCTCGGCCTCGAGGGCGAGATCGTCTCCTTCATCGGCGCCTACGCGTACACGGATCAGAACCAGATCATCCTCGCCTGGCACGTGCGCGCCCGCGGCGAGATCCGCCTCGGCCACGAGCTCGCCGGCTACAAGGCGATCGCGCCCGAGAAGCTCCGGCCCTGGCCCATGGGTACGGGCCTCGCGGTGAGCGACTGGATCGCCGCGCGCGCTCGAGGCGGCGCGTGAGCGGCGCGCTCGAGGGCTTCGACGAGGGCTCGTTCACCCACGACGGGGTGACCCGGGCCGTCTTCCGGCGCGGCTCGGGGCCGGGCGTCGTGATCATGCACGAGATGCCCGGGATCACGCCGCCGGTGGCGCGCTTCGCGCGCACGGTCGCCGACGCCGGCTTCACCGTGGTGATGCCCTGGCTCTTCGGCACGCCGGGCAAGCCGCTGTCGATCGCGTACAACGCGGGGCAGCTCCTCCGCGCCTGTGTCGGCCGCGAGTTCTCGGTGCTGGCGGCGCGCGAAGCGAGCCCGATCACCGACTGGCTGCGGGCGCTCTGCAGGGAGGTGCACGCCGAGCTCGGCGGCAAGGGCGTGGGCGCGATCGGCATGTGCATCACCGGCAATTTCGCGCTCGCGCTCATGGTCGACGAAGCCGTGATGGCCCCGGTGCTCAGCCAGCCCTCGCTGCCCCTCCCGCTCACCCGAGCCATGCGCGAGGGGCTGCACGTCGGCGACGAGGCGCTCGCCACGATCAAGCGCCGCGCGGCGGACGGCGTCGGGGTGCTGGGCCTCCGCTTCACCGGCGACGTGCTCTGCCCCGGAGAGCGGTTCGGGCGCCTCCGCGCCGAGCTCGGCGACGCCTTCGAGGGCATCGAGATCGACAGCGGCCCGCGCAATCCCCACGGCATCAAGCGGACGGCGCACTCGGTGGTCACGAACGACCTCGTCGACGAGGCGGGGCACCCGACCCGGATCGCGCTCGATCGGGTGCTCTCGTTCTTCGCCGAGCGACTCCGCTGACGTGATACGAAGGAGGTTGGGGTGATGGGCGACCTCAGGATCGCACGGCGTCACGCGACGCCCGAGACCGCGGGGAGCGGGTCGGTCTCGGCGAGCGGCGACTCGACCCGAGAGGCGCTCCGCCGGCTCCGCTGGATCGCGGGCGCGACCTCGGTGATGCCGCTGCTGCTGCTCGGGATCACGGCCGTCATCGCCCCGCCCGGCTCGCCCCAGCGCGACGCCCTCGGGAGCACCGCGGCGCTGTTCGGCCTCGGCGTCCTCGTGTCCATCGCGACCTTCGTCACCCTCGGGAACGAGCGCATCGCCCCCTCGGTGCGGCTCGACGTCGGCTTCGGCTTCCAGGTGGCGCTCGCCTTCGTCATCGGGGTGTTCCGCCATCTCATGCCGTGGGCCCCCGGCGACGGGTTCCGCGAGATCTCGCCGGTGTCGGCGGTCATCCTCATCTTCGCCGCGGTCGTCCCGAACAAGCCCCGCCGCACGCTCCTCGCCTCGCTCTCGGCCGCGGCAATGGATCCGCTGGGCCTCGTGATCGCGGTGGCCCGGGGCAACGCCGCGCCGCCGGCGGCGCAGGTCATCGTGATCTGCCTGAGCCCGTTCATGGCGGCGGGGGTCTCGACCGTCATCTCGAGCGTCGTCCACAACCTCGCGCGGAGCGCCGACGAGGCGAAGCGGCTCGGCAGCTACCTCCTCACCGAGCGGCTCGGCGCCGGCGGCATGGGCGAGGTGTGGCGCGCCGAGCACCGGATGCTGGCGCGCCCCGCCGCCATCAAGCTCATCCGGGCCGAGTCGGTCGGCGACGTGGGCGCGGTGCGGCGCTTCGAGCGCGAGGCGCTCGCGACGTCGACCTTGCAGTCGCCGCACACGATCCACCTCTACGACTTCGGCATCACCGACGACGGCACCTTCTATTACGTCATGGAGCTCCTCGACGGCCTCGATCTCGACGAGCTCGTGCGCCGCGACGGACCCCAGCCCGCCGAGCGCGTCGTCCACATCCTCCGCCAGGTGTGCGAGTCGCTCGACGAGGCGCACCACCGCGGCCTCGTCCACCGCGACGTCAAGCCGGCGAACATCTACGTCTGCCGGTACGCGCGTGAGCTCGACTTCGTCAAGGTGCTCGACTTCGGCCTGGTGAAGCCGCGCGACGCGACGAGCGCGCCGGCCGAGCTCGCGCCGACGCTCACCATCGACGGCGCCCTCGCGGGCACGCCGGCGTTCCTCGCGCCCGAGATGGCGCTCGGCGAGAAGGAGATCGACGGTCGCGCCGACGTCTACGCGCTCGGGTGCGTCGGGTACTGGCTGCTCACCGGCCAGCTCGTCTTCGAGGCGGAGACGCCGATGAAGATGATCCTCCGCCACCTCCAGGCGGCACCGGCGCCGCCCTCGGACCGCACCGAGCTCACCGTGCCCGCGGCGCTCGATCGGCTGCTGCTCGAGTGCCTCGAGAAGGAGCCGTCGAAGCGGCCGGCGAGCGCCGCCGAGCTCGGGCAACGCCTCGCCGCCATCGAGCTCGCCGAGCCGTGGTCGCGCGCGCGCGCCGCGGTCTGGTGGGAGGCGCACGCCGGGGCCAAGCGGGCGCCTGTGGACGACGCGCTCGCGAGCACGATGGCGTCGTGAGCCCGTGAGCTCCGCCGCGGCGCCGCCCGCCGCAGAGCTCCCCTGACGAGCCGGCTCGACGGCGGGGCATGGTCTGCGAGCCGTTCCTCTTGCGGGTGTCGCCCTCGCGCTCCAGGTGGGGGCCATGCGCAGGCGCATGTCGGGAGGCGCACGGCTCTCGCTGTGGCGGTTGCGGCCGCAGCGCCCTCGCGCCCGCTTCGGGCCGGGGGAGCGTCTCATCGACCTCGGGCACGAGCGGCCGGCCGTGCTCTACGTGCCGCCGCACGCGGCGTTCCGCCCGGCGCCGATGGTCGTGTGCCTCCACGGCGCCAGGGGCAGCGGCCTGGCGCACCTCGCCGACCTGCGCGAGGCCGCGGATCGCGCCTCCATGGTGCTGCTCGCGCCCTCGGCGCTCGGGTCGACCTGGAGCGGCGCGGGCGACGGCTCCGGCGTCGACGCCGAAGCGATCGACCGCGCGCTCGCGCTGGCGCTGCCACGGCTGCGCATCGATCCCTCGCGCATCGCGATCGAGGGCTTCTCGGACGGCGCCTCGTTCGGCCTCTCGCTCGGGCTCGCGAACCCAGACCTCTTCACGCGCGTCGTCGCGTTCTCTCCGGGGTTCGTCGCGCTGCCTCGCTCGCCGCCCGAAGGCGTCGCGCCCCCCCGCGTCCTCGTCGCGCACGGCCGCCACGACACGGTGTTTCCCCTCGAGACGTACGGCCGCCGGGTGTACCGGGAGCTCGTCGCCGCCGGCGTGTACGTCGAGCTTCGCGAGTTCGAGGGCGGGCACGCCGTCCCCCGCGCGGTCGCGCACGAGGCGCTCGGCTGGATTTCGGGCGGCTGAATCGTTGCTGCTCGAGTGGTGCAGTCGCGGCGCCGGGGCCGTCGGGTCGAAGACCGCGCGCTCCCGGCCCGAGGCGACGAGAGGGGCGGTGGGACGCCCGATGCGGCCGGGAGCGGCGCGTCGCCTCGCCGCAGGCCCGCCCTCACTTCGGCAGGCGCACCACCGCTCCCTCGTGGTGCATCTCGCTCCAGCGCGTCCAGTAGACGCCGTCGGCGTCGACCGCGAGCCCGTTGAGCCCCGCCTCGTCGCCGGCGATCGCCTCGGCCTTGCTCGAGCCGTCCTTCGGCATCCGCCAGACGTTGCCCGAGTCGTCGAGCGCGCCCGGGGTCGATTCGGCGATCGCGTAGACGCTGCGCTCGTCCATCGCCAGCGCGGCGAGCCGCGTGGGCCCGAACCCCAGCACGATGGGATCGTCGCCCGCCTTCGACGCCCGCATCACCGCGTCGGCGTTCTTGTTGATCCAGTAGATGCTGCTCGCGTCCACGGCGACCGCGCAGCCGAGCCGGGCGGAGCTCGCCGCGATCTCCTCGGGCTTGCCGCCGGAGCGCCGGGCCCGCATCACGGCCGGCGGATCGCCCTGGTCGACCCAGTAGACCCAGTCCTTGTCGGCGGTGAGGGCGCACGGCTCCTCCGCCGCGGCGACGACCGCGGGCTTGCCGCCCTGCTTCTTCACCCTCATCACCGCGGCGCCGGCATCGGCGGGCGCGGCGCCGTCCGCCTCCTCGTCGTCGGGGGCATCGCTCGCCTTGGGCCGGAGCCAGAGCACCTCGGCGCCGCTGAGGACGAGCGCCGCGGGGCGACGTTGATCGCCCGCGAGCACCACCGGCTCCCCGCCCGCCTTGGGCAGCTTCATGACGGCGCCGTCGGCCCCGTGCTTCTCGCGCGTGCCGGTCGTGAGCCAGTAGACCGACGACTCGTCGACCGCGAGCGCCGCCGCGTGCCGGGGTGCGTCGACGCTCTGCTTCGTCGCGAGCACCGTGGGAGCACCGCCCGCCTTGGGCGCGCGCAGCAGCTCGCCGCTCGCGTCGTTGATCCAGTAGACGTGGGTCGCGTCGACGGCGATCGCGTCCGGCCCGGGCTGGCCCGCCGCGAGCGGGGACGACCTCGCGCCGGGCGGCGCCGGAGCCGCCTCCGCCCGCGCCCGGGCGCGCTCCTCGAGCGCGGCGAGCTCGCGCTCGCGGCGGCGCTGCTGGTCGATCTCGGCCTCGATGTCGCCGATCGCGTTGGCGCGGTCGCGGGCGTCGCTCTGGAGCGAGGCGCGCAGGCAGCTCCGCATCACGAAGAGGCCGACGGCGAGCAGCGGCAAGAGGGCATACGCGCCCTTCTTGTAGACCTCGGTGTCGTTGCGGCGAGGCATGGCGGTGGGCGGAGGCCCGTCTCGTCTCATACCACGCCTCGTCGAAGGCCCGTCGGCCAGCTTGGGCGGATCCATTTTCATGTGATGCGGCTTGACACCAACTTTCATTTCGTGTTCATCATGCTCACGTGAAACAAGTCCGGCGACCGCGCGCCTACCGGATGGGCGCCCGCGCGGCGTCCGCCGCCGAGACGCACAGGCGCATCCTCGAGGCGGCGATCGCCGAGCTCGGCGGGCGCTTCTTCGACGAGGTCTCGCTCGCGGACGTGGCGCGTCACGCGGGCGTGACGGTGCAGACGGTGCTGCGCCGCTTCGGCTCGAAGGAGGCGTTGGCCGAGGCGGCCATCGCCGTGGGCGTGGAGCAGGTGCGCCGCGCGCGCTGGAGCTCCCCGCCGGGCGACCTCGAGGCGGCCGTCCAGAACCTCATCGAGCACTACGAGGCGTGGGGAGACAGGAGCCTCCGGTTCCTGGCGCAGGAGCCGCGGGTCGCGGCGATGAGGCTGGTCACCGACGCCGGTCGTGCCCTGCACCACGAGTGGGTGGATCACGTCTTCGCGCCGTGGCTCGCGAAGGCGCGCGGCGCGTCGCGCACGCGGCTCCGTGCCCGGCTCGTCGCGGCCACCGACGTGTACGTCTGGAAGATCGTGCGGCGCGATCTCGAGCTCGACGCCCGAGCCGCCGAGGTGACGATCCGCGAGCTCGTCGCCGCGATCGTCGCCTGAAGGAGGGCCACGATGTCGAAGATCCTCGTCTACACCTCGCCGGCCCGCGGGCACCTCTACCCGCTCGTGCCCACGATCGAGGAGCTCGTGCGCCGTGGCCACGTCGTCGCCGTGCGCACGCTCGCGGCAGAGGTCGAGCGTGTCCGCGCGCTCGGGATCGGCGCCGCGGCGGTCGATCCGGCGATCGAGGCTCGCGCCATCGACGACTGGAAGGCGAGCTCGCCGCCCGCCGCGCTCCTCGCCGCCTGTCGCACCTTCGTCGATCGGGGCAGGCACGAGATCGCCGACCTCCGGCGCGCCATCGAGCGCGAGCAGCCGCATCTCCTCTTCGTCGACGTGAACAGCTGGGGCGCGGCCGCGGCCGCCGAGGCCTCCGGGCTCCCGTGGGCGGTCTTTGCGCCCTATTTTCTCCCGCTGCGCGCGCCCGGCGTGCCTCCCTGGGGGCTGGGGCTCCCGCCCCTGGTGGGGCTCTTCGGCCGGCTGCGCGACGCTCTGCTCTGGCCGGTCGTGAACGCGCTCTACGATCGCGCCCTGCCTGGTCTGAACGAGCTGCGCGCGACGGCCGGAGTCGCCGCCTTCCGACACGTCGCCGACCTCGCGACCCGACCGCCGCGCGTCGTCTACTACACGGCCGAGCCCTTCGAGTACGCGCGCGCCTGGCCGGACAACGTGCGCCTCGTGGGCCCGGGCATGTGGGAGCCGGACGCCGAGGGGCCGAGGAGCTCGCCTGGAGACGAACGCCCGCTCGTCCTGGTCACCTGCTCGACCGAGTTCCAGAACGACGGCCGCATCGTGGAGGCGACCTTGGCGGCGCTCGCCGACGAGCCGGTGCGCGTCGTCGCCACCACGGCCTCGATCGATCCGGCCGATTTCCGGGCGCCGCCGAACGCGCGCGTGGAGCGCTACCTCCCGCACGGCCCGCTCCTCCGCGAGGCGGCGTGCGTGGTGTGCCACGGCGGGATGGGGATCACGCAGAAGGCGCTCTCCCTCGGGGTCCCCGTGTGCGTGGTCCCGTTCGGGCGCGATCAGCTCGAGGTCGCCAGGCACGTCGAGCAGGCAGGCGCGGGGACGCGGCTCGCGCCGAAGCGCCTCACCGTCGACCGGCTGCGACGCGCCGTGCGCGGCGCGATGGCCCGCGCGCCGGGGGCGCGTCGCGTGGCCGAGGGCTTCCGGCGCGCTGGAGGAGCTCCCGCCGCGGCGGATGCGATCGAGGAGATCATGCCACCGCGCCGAGTGCAGGAGCCGCAGGCCGGCGCGCTGCTCGCGTAGGCGTCACACGGCGTTCCTTCGGTTCACTTCATCGCGAAGACCATGTTGAACACCGGCGCCTTTCGGACCGATCCGTCGCCCGACTTGAAGTCGCGCTTGGCCTCGTAGATCGCGTCGAGCACCGCGACGACCTCGCGGAAGGCGGCGCGATCGTCGGTGTGGAGGATGGCCTGGTCGACGCGGCGGTCGCTGGGATCGGTGTGCAACCCCTGCCGGCGCCACTCGTCCGAGATCGCGGCGGCGAGCTCCGGGTACCGCGTGGCGGCCTGGCCGCCCTCGCCGACGGCGATGCCGGCGCGCGGGACGGTGGTCTCGCTCACGACGGTGCTCGCCTGCTTCCACACGAGCCCGAACTCGCGCTCGCGGACGTGGACGTGGAGCACCTTCTCGACGCCACGGCCGCAGTCTTCGCCGCACTCGTCCCTCCCGGGCACCTGGGCGTCGGCGCTGATGCGCGAGCGGTTGACCCAGACGGCGGTGATGAGGAGGAACGCGATCGTGACCATGAGGAGGTCGATGAACGGGATCATGTTGACCTCGCTGTTCGACGCTCTCCGCTTCCCGCCCGCCGCTCCGATGTCGACACCCGCCATCGACCACCTCCTCGCGCGCCGGGCTCTCCGGCGCATGAGAGCTGCGACCGCGCCGCGGCGCGCGAGTTCCCGGGCCGTCGTCGCCGCGGCGTTCTTCCAGCGGCGCGACAACTTTCGCGTCAGCGCCGCTCGCGGACGGAGCGGAGGGTGATCGAATAGCGGAGCGCGGGCACCCGTCGAATGCCGTGCTGCCAGCCGGCGCGGGCCGCGCCGGCGAGCACGTAGAGCGAGCGCGGGGCGAGCTCGAGCGCGTGGAGCTCGCGGCCGGCGGGGACGGTCCGGCGCAGCTTCATCACGCAGGGCGAGAGCAGCGAGATCCCGAGCACCACGGCGCCGAACATCGGTGCGTCTCGGTGCCAGCCGATGCCCGCGCCCGGCGGGTAGCGCGTCACCGCCGCCTGGGTGAAGCGCGCCTCGTCGACGCCCGCGGCCTCCGCCGCGCGGCGGCGCAAGGGCAGGAGGATCTCGGGGATTGGGGCGGCCGGCGTCACCGTCCATGCCTCGTAGCCGTAGTCCCACCCGTAGGTGACGACGGTGCGACGCGCCGCCACGCCGAGCATGCGCACCTCCTGGAACGGCAGCGCCTCGACGCAGCGCACGAGCTCGTCGTGCTCGCGCGCGCCCAGGAAATCGGGCAGGTAGAGGAGGCCGGCGGGCGGCGACGAGGACGCGGGGGTGCGGGGCACGCCCCTCCTCTGGTGCCGGCGGCCGGGGCCGCAAGCGCCGCGGCCGGCGCGCTACATGTGGAGGATCTCGAGGTCGAGGCCGCCCGGGTACCAGTAGCTCGTGTACTGGCCGTAGCCGTAGACGCTGATCCCGAACGCCTCGGCCGCGCTCGCGCTGTGGTCGCCGGTGCCGGCGTTGGAGATCGCCTGACGAGCGACCGAGAGCCCGGTGTTGCCGATGGGCACGAACCCGCCGACCGCCTGGCCGTCGAGCGTCACCGCGACGCCGGTCGGGGCCACGATGTTCACGTAGCTCGTCTCGTAGTTGGTCGGCGCGTGGAAGCTGTAGCTCTTGCGGTACTGCGACTTCGCGACCGCGAGGGCCATCGCCGGATCGCCCGAGCCGCCGCCGGCGTCCTGGCCCTCCATGTACTGGGCCACGAGGATCGGCTGGTCGGCGCTCACCTGGAAGCTCTGCGAGTTGTTGCCGATCTCGACCCACCCGCCCGCCGCCGCGATCGATCCGGGCGCGCCGGCCTGAGGCGGATCGTAGGTGAGCGTGGTGTTGGGCTGGGTCGCGACGATGCGCACCATCTCGACCTTCGGCGTCGCGCCGCCGGTGGGGATGAGCGGCGCGGTCACGATGTAGTCGTTCGCGAGCGTCTCGTAGGGGAACATCGACTCCTCGAGGTGATCGCAGTAGCCGGTGTTGTCGGGGATGTACGTGCACTGGTGACCGCCGATGACCTGCACCGGCTTGTCGGCGGTGACGTGGGTGCCGGTGACGTCGTTGGGATCGCTCGGGAGGTCGGCGCCGTTCGTGACCACCTCGATGACGTCGCCGGCGTCGAGGACCACCTGGCCGTTGCCGTTGGTGTCGATGCCGGCGATCCCGCCCTTCACGATGCCGCTCTGCGGCCCGGCGGCGACCGTCACCGTGGTGTTGTCCTCCTTCGCCGTCACCGCGTAGAAGCCGCTCGAGCCGTAGAAGTGGTGACGAGAGGCGACGCGGTAGTTGCCCGTCCACACGTTCACCGGCAAGAGCAGCGAGGCGTCGTTGCTGAACGAGCACGCGCTCTGATCGAAGAGGCAGTTGCCGCCGTTCGTGTACTCGAGCGGGTTGAACTGGTACACGGTCACCGGCTGCGTGGAGCGGAGGCGGAAGGCCCCCTGGGCGACCTTCACCGACGCCGGGAACGGCGTGACGTTGAGCGACGCCGGGCCCTTGAGCGCGAGCTGCCAAGGCAGGTTGATGACCTTGACGCTGTTGGCGCTCACCGTGGTGGTCGTGACCATGCTCGCGCCCTGGGTGATCGTGATCGACGCGTCGCTGGCCGAGGTGTTCGAGACCGCGACGGCGAAGTGGAACTGCGTGCCCACGAGGTTCGCGGTGACGGTGGGGAAGTAGTCGCAGCCGATGTAGCTCTTTCCGAGCTGGATCGCGCCGCAGGCGCCGTCGCACTGGCCCGTCTGCGGGTTGCACGTGGTGCCCTGCACGGCGTCGCACGTCTCGGTCACGAAGGCGGAGCCGTCGGACGCGCACGACGTGCCGACGTCGCCGTTGCACGTCCCGGGCGCGTTCGGATCGCAGACCACGCAGCCCAGCCCCGGCGCGCAGACCTGGCCCGTCGTCGCGCAGTCGACGACGTCGGTGTAGCCGCCGTTGCCGTCGCAGACCTTCTTCGTCGTCCCGTCGCACTCGACCGTGCCGGTCGCGCAGGGCGTCCCGCCCGTGCCGCCGGCGCCGGTCGTCGAGGTCGTGGCGCCGCCCGCGCCGCCGGCGCCGGTCGTCGTCGTCGAGGTCGTGTCGCCGCTCGAGCTCGTCGTCGTCCCGGACGCGCCCGCGCCGCCGCTGCCCGTGCCCGAGCCGGTGCCGCCGCTCTGCGACGACGAGCTCGAGTCCGCGCCGGAGCACGACGCGAGGTAGACGACCGCGACGGGGAGCAGAAGCAAAGACCGAGCAGGGCGCATGGTGGAGCCTCCTCGGTCATTCGAGCACGCGGCCGGGCCGCCTGGCCAGGGCCCTCGCCCCGCCGGGATCGCGCATTGCAACGGCCCTGAGGTGCGCACGCCGCCGCGCGGCGGCAGCGCGGGGGGAGCGGGGTGCCGATGCAGCTTCCCATCCAGGTGACGTTCCACGACGTTCCGCCCACGCCCGCGCTCGAGGATTACATCGTCAGGAAAGCCGAGAAGCTCGCCCGCTTCTCGCGCCGCCTGATGCGCTGCCGCGTGGCGGTCGAGGCGCCGCGGCGCGTCCCGCGCTCGGGGGCGCGCTACGCCGTGCGCATCGATCTCATCGTCGGCGGCGACGAGCTCGTGGTCGGCCGTCACGCGGTGGACCACGATCTCTACGCGGCGATCGATCGCTCGATGGACGAGGCGAAGCGCGTGCTCGAGGACCACGCGCGGCTCCAGCGGGCCGGGCGCCACCGCGGCTCGCCGAGGGCGGGCTGAGCCGACGATGGGGCTCTGCCCCCGAACCCCCGGAGAAATCGACCTCGGAGGGTCGATTCAGCGCCGGGGACGTCGGGAGACGACCCGCGCGTAGAGCTCGCGGCGCGGCAGGCCCGTCTCGAACGCGAGCTCGTCGGCGACGTCCTTGGCGCGGCGCCCCGCGCCGAGCCCCGCGTCGATGCGGCGGTCGATCTCCTCGTCGCTCCAAACGGGCGCGGCGGCGCCGGCCTCCGCCGGGCCGAGCACGAGCGTGATCTCGCCCAGCCACTCGCGATCGGCGGCGGCGCGCGCCAGGTCGGCGAGCGCGCCGCGCAGCACCTCCTCGTGCACCTTGGTGAGCTCACGGCAGACGGCGGCCGCCCGCGCCGGCATCGCCTGCCCGAGCTCGGCGAGCGTGGCGGCGCAGCGCTGCGGCGCCTCGAAGAGCACCACCGCCTCGGGCGTGTCGCGCACGCGCGAGAGCGCCTCGCGCCGCTCGGCGCCCTCGCGCGGCAGGAAGCCGAAGAAGCGGAAGCCGCCCTCGACGAGGCCGCTCGCCGCGATCGCCGCGAGCACCGCCGACGCGCCCGGGATGGGGACGACCTCTGCGCCGGCCGCGACCGCGGCGCGCGTGAGCGCCGTGCCCGGATCGCTCACCACCGGCGTGCCCGCGTCGGTGCAGAGCGCCAGGCTCTCCCCCGCGGCGAGCCGATCGCCGAGTCGCGCCACGTCCGCCGGCGAGGCGTTGGCGTCGAGCCGCTCGATCGGCTTGCCGGCGATGCCGAGGTGCGAGAGCAGCGCCCGCGTCCGCCGCGTGTCCTCGGCGACGATGCGGTCGGCGCGGCGCAGCGTCTCGATGGCGCGCGCGGTGATGTCGCCGAGGTTGCCGATCGGCGTCGCGACCACGTAGAGGACGCCAGGCATCGGCGCGGCCCCGTCAGCTGACCGCGTCGCCGAGCTCGTCCTTGAGGTACTGCCGGAGCTTCATGGTGAGGCGCGCCTCGAGCTGGCGCACGCGCTCGCGCGAGATGCCGAACTCGTCGCCGAGCTCCTGGAGGGTGAGCGGCTCCTCGGCGGACATGCGCTTGTCGAAGATGATGACGTCCTTGCCCTTGAGCGTCTCGCGGAACTTCACCAGGCGATCGTGGACGAGCTGGCCCATCTCGCTCTGCTCGTAGGCGAGCTCGGGCCCGCTCGAGGTCGACGGCAGCATCTCGATGCGCGAGACGGAGCGGCCGTCGGTGTCGCCCACGGGGGCGTCGAGCGAGGCCTCGCCGCTGGAGAGGCGGCGGTCCATGTCGACCACCTCCTTCTCCTCGACGCCGAGGCGGCGCGCGATCTCGGCGGACGAGGGCTCGATGCCCATCGCCGAGAGCTTGGCCTTCTCCTTGTTGAGGTTGAAGAAGAGCTTGCGCTGCGCCTGGGTGGTGCCGAGCTTCACCAGGCGCCAGTTGTTGAGGATGAAGCGGAGGATGTAGGCGCGGATCCACCAGGCTGCGTACGACGAGAGCTTGACCCCGCGGTACGGGTCGTAGCGCTTCACGGCCTGCATCAGGCCGATGTTGCCCTCCTGGATGAGGTCCATGATGTTCTTGTAGGCGCGGCGGTACTCGTACGCGAGCTTCACCACGAGGCGGAGGTTCGCGTTCACCAGGCGCCACGCCGTGCGCACGTCCTGCGACTGCGCGTAGCGGACGGTGAGGTCCTTCTCCTCCTCGGGCGTGAGGAGCGGGTGGCGCTGCACCTCGCGGAGGTAGGCCTGGAGCGGGTCGGTGCGCGAGAGGGCGACCTCGTCCTTGTCGATGTCGGGCGCGGCGGCGCGATCGCTGCGCCCGATGACGCGGGCGTCCTCACCGTCGCTCGACGCCTCGTCGACGATCTCGGGGACGACCTCGCCGACGACCTCGACGACCTCCTCGTCGCCGCCCTCGCCGGAGCCGTCGCCCTCGTCGTCGGACTCGTCCTCGCGCTCGCGCGGCTGCTCCTCGTCCTCGAGCTCGGCGGCGCGCGCCTCGTCGTCGCGCGCGGCGGCGGGGCGGCTCGCCTTGCGGCCGCGGGCCTTGGGGGCCGCGGTCGCCGTGGCGGTCGCGGCCGGCTTCTTCCCGTTCGTGCTCGGCTCTTTCTTCCTCTTCGGCACCAGGACCTCGCGCCCGGACCCCCGGGGTCATTGTCTTCTTAGTACAGCTTCCGGTCGCGCGGTACCGCGTTTGCTCGGCCCGGCGCCCGCGCCGCCGCCGGTCCCGCGAGGGTCGCACGCGGCGTCTCCCGGCGCCCGGTGCGGCTCGCGGGCGTACGTGCTAAGCGCCACGGACGGTGGACGATCCCTCCCTTCCCCCGCCGCCCCCGTCAGCGACGCCGTCGCCCAAGCGACTGCGCCCCTGGTACCTGGTCGTGGCCATGGCCATCACCTGGTTCATCGGCGTGCACGGCGTCGCCAGCGGCTTCAGCGCCATCGGGTACCTCCGCGACGGCGGCGTCCCCGACGTCGCCGCGGCGCAGAAGGAGGCGGGCGACGATCCGACGCAGGTCGTCGCGGTGGTGATGCAGGCGGCGCAGCGCCGCGCCTTCGCCGAGCTCCGCGAGGTCACCTTCCCGCTCAGCGTCGCCAGGCTCTTGCTCTCGGGGATGCTCGTCATCGCGAGCGGGCTCGCCATGGCGGGGCGGCCGGGGTCGCGCACGCTCGCCCTCCAGGCGCTCGCCGCCAACGCGGTGCTCGCGGTCGTGGACTACACGCTCACGCGCGGCGTCCGCGGCGCCTGGATCGAGGCGGTGGTGCGCGCGAGCGCCTCGCTCGAGCTCCTGCCCGAGCAGCAGCTCTTCCGCAGCCGCCAGGCTTGGTGGTGGATGTCGCGCGTCTACTTCGCGGTCTTCGAGCTCGGGACGCTCGCCGCCGCCTCGGTGACGCTGCTCGGGCAGCGCACCAAGACGTTCTTCCAGGCCGTCGCCGAGGCGACCGAGAGCGCCGAGGAGCCGTGAGCGGCGACGCGGAGCCCGCCGAGCGACCGCTCGGCGAGCGGCGGCGCGTCCGCGTGCTGCCGGACGACCTCTGCAACCAGATCGCCGCCGGCGAGGTGGTCGAGCGCCCGGCCAGCGTGGTCAAGGAGCTGGTCGAGAACGCGCTCGACGCCGGCGCCCGCCGCGTCGTCGTGGACATCGAGTCCGGCGGGCTCGCCCTGATCCGCGTCGCCGACGACGGCCACGGCATGGACCAGAAGGACGCGCTCCTGGCGACGCTCCGCCACGCCACCAGCAAGATCCAGCGCCTCGACGATCTCCGCCGCATCGAGAGCTTCGGCTTCCGCGGCGAGGCGCTGCCGAGCATCGCCTCGGTGAGCCGGTTCGTCCTCCGCACCCGCCGCGCCGAGGACGACGAGGGCAGCGAGATCACCATCGAGGGCGGCGGCCCGGCCGCGGCGAAGCCCTGCGGCTCTGCGGCCGGGACCTCGATCGAGGTGCGCGAGCTCTTCTTCAACACGCCGGCGCGCCGCAAGTTCCTCAAGGCCGTCGGCACCGAGGCGGCGCACGTGACCGAGGTCGTGCAGGCGGCGGCGCTGGCCGAGCCAGGCGTCACCGTCCTCCTCTCGCGCGACGGCCGGGTCGCGCGCGAGTGGCTCCGGGCCGGCTCGCGCGAGGAGCGCGTGCGCGCGATGCTCGCCGGCGAGGCCCTGGCGGCGTGCCGCGGCCAGCGCGGCCCGCTCACCGTCGAGGCGTTCGTGTCGCGGCCCGAGCGCGCCCGCTCCGGCGCGATGGGCCTGTCGATCTTCGTCAACGGGCGTCCGGTCAAGGACCGCGTCCTCGCGCGCGCCGTCGCCAACGCGTACGGGAGCGTGCTCGAGCCGGGGCGCTACCCGATCGGCGTCGTCTACCTCGATCTCCCGCACGATCTCGTCGACGTGAACGTGCACCCGCAGAAGTCCGAGGTGCGCTTCGCCGACGGCCGCGCCGTCGCCGACGCGCTCTTCCGCGTCATCTCGGCCGACGTGGCGGCCGCCTTCAACCTGCCGCCGCCCAGCCTGGGCGCCTGGCAGAACCGCAAGCAGCCGAAGCTCGTCGAGGAGCAGCCGCCCGGCGCGACCTCGACCTGGGCCTGGTCGTCGGCGCCGGGCGCCGAGCCCGCGCCGCCGCCGGCCTCGAGCGGCGATCCTTCGCCCGACCTCCCGCTCCCGCTCGTGGCCCACGGCGCCGAGCCGGGCGTCGCCGGCGCGCCGCCCGTCCCCTACCCCACCGCCGCCGAGCTCGCGCAGCAGGCGGCGGGCCGTGCCGTCCCCTCCCAGACGCTGCGCTTCGTCGCCCAGGTGCGGCGCACGTTCCTGATCTGCGAGGGCTCCGACGGGCTCTACATGGTCGACCAGCACGCGGCCGCCGAGCGCGTCACCTTCGACAAGCTCCGCCGCGCCTTCCGGGCGCGCGAGGTCGCCGTGCAGCGCCTCCTCTTCCCCGTGGTCTGCGAGGTGGGCGCGGCCGAGGCGGCGCTCGTCGACGAGGCGCACGACGAGATCGCGCGCGCCGGGCTCGACGTCCGCGCCTCCGGCCCCACGTCGGTCGCGGTGCACGCGGTGCCGCTCCTCCTCGGCAAGGCCGCCCCCGAGCGGCTGGTGAAGGATCTCCTCTCCGAGCTCGGCCGCGCCGGCGAGCGGGCGTTCTCGGGCGCCGTCGACCTCGCGCTCGCGACCATGGCCTGCCACGGCTCGATCCGCGCCGGCGACGTCGTCGCGCCCGAGGAGGCGGCCGCGCTGCTCACCGCGCTCGACGGCGTCGACTTCGGCGGCCACTGCCCGCACGGCCGGCCCATCGTGATGCGCATCGGCTGGCCCGAGCTGGAGCAGCGCGTGGGGCGACGGTGAGCGGTCCGGAGGGCGCCGCGCCCGGCGACCTCGAGCGCAGCCGCGGAGGGCCGTCGCCGCCGCTCGACGCAGCCGCGCTCGCCGCGTGCGAGGCGGCGGCGCGCGCCGGCGAGCTCCTCGTCGTGGTCGGCCCGACGGCGAGCGGCAAGACCGACCTCGCGATCGCCCTCTGCGAGCGGCTCGGCGGCGAGATCGTCAGCGCCGACAGCGTCCAGGTCTACCGCGAGTTCGACGCCGGCTCGGGCAAGCCGACGGCCGAGCAGCGGGCGCGCGCGACCCACCACCTCGTCGACGTGCTCGATCCGCTCGAGCCGGCCGACGCCCGGTGGTTCGCCGATCGCGCCGACCTGGCGATCGCCGAGGTGCGCTCCCGCGGGCGGCTGCCGATCGTCTGCGGCGGCACCTTCCTCTGGGTGAAGGCGCTGGTCTCGGGCCTCGCGGCCGCCCCGCCGGCCGACGCCGAGGTGCGCGCGCGCCACGCCGCGATCGCCGCGACCGAAGGCCGGAGCGCGCTCCACGCCCGCCTCGCCGCCGTCGATCCCGAGGCCGCCGCGCGCCTCGCCGAGAACGATTTCGTCCGCGTGAGCCGGGCGCTCGAGACCTTCGAGGTCTCCGGCAAGACCCAGACCGCCTGGCACGCCGAGCATGGCTTCCGCGAGGCGCGCCACCGCGCCCGCCTCTTCGGCGTCGACCGCGCGCGCGAGGAGCTCGACCGGCGCATCGAGGCGCGCGCCGCCGCGTGGCTCGCCTCGGGCTGGATCGAAGAGGTCGAGGCCCTGCTCGCGCGCGGCTTCGGCGAGGCGCGAGCGATGGGATCGGTCGGCTACAAGCAGGTGCGGGCCTTCCTCGCCGGCGATCTGCCGAAGGACGAGCTCGGCCCGGCGATCGTCCGGGCGACGCGCGTCTTCGTCCGCCGGCAGCGAACGTGGCTGCGCGACCAGCCCGTCACCTGGCTCGCCGGAGGGGCACGAGGCTGACGGGCGGTTCGATTTCATTTTCTTTCAGGGCGACTTTTCCCCGGGCTGCGGGGTAAACGAGAGGGTCCGGAGGAGGTCACGATGCCGCTTCGCACGTCTCGCTGGTCGCCGATCGCGCTCGCACTGCCGGTCCTCGTCGCCGCCTCTGCCTGCGGCGGGGACGACGCCGCCGAGACCTCGACCGGCAGCACGACCGGCGCGACCGGGCAGGGCGGAGGCACGTCGACCACCACCGGGCCCGGCGGCGCCGGAGGCGGGGGCGGCGCGGCCTCCGCGTGCGGGGACGGCGTCGTCGATCCCGGCGAGGAGTGCGACGACGCCGGCGAGTCGATCGGCTGCGACGCCGACTGCACCGCGGCGACGTGCGGCGACGGCACGCACAACAAGGCCGCCGGCGAGGGCTGCGACGACGGGAACGCCTCGGAGGTCGACGCCTGCAGCGCCGGCTGCATGCCCACCGCCTTCACGCTCCAGCCCACGGTGAGCACCAACGAGTCGGCCGACGCGCCCAGCGTGGTCGCGACGCCGTCGCGCTTCCTCATCGGCTGGACCGCGAACGGGGCCGGCGGGCGCACCGTTCGTCTGGGCGCCTTCGCCTTCGATGGAACGGCGTCGGGCCCGCTCGCCGACGTCGCCACCGGGCAGGTGTACGCCGCGCGCCTCGGCGTGAACGACGCCGGGCGCGTCATCGTTCCATGGACGGCTCCGGACGGGATGCACCTCCGCTACGCGGCCGCCGACGGCGCGTTCGAGGCGGGCGAGACCACCCAGGACGTGGGCGACTTCTTCCCGGTGAGCGCGCCGGCGTCGACCGCCGACGGGCGCTTCTGCATGATGGCGTCGACGGGGGATGTCCGGTGCACCGACGCGAACGACGGCCTCGGCCCGGCGTTCACCGTGGCCGCGCCGGATCCGAGCTCGACCTACCACGTCGACAGCGCCCACCTCCTCCGCGTCGGCTCGTCGATGATCGCGAGCTACGTCGTCGAGGGCGCCGTCACCAACTACGAATTCCGCGCGCGCGCTCTCGCCGCGACGGGCCAGCCCCAAGGCGACGAGGGCGTGCTCGCGCAGATCTTCTACGGCGCCGCGTCCGGCGGGATCGCCCACGCCGACGGCTCGTTCGGCCTCGCCTTGCACCCGCAGGGCGAGAGCCTGGCCTGGTTCCCGTTCGACGCGAGCGGCGTGCTCGACGTGGGCGCGGCCGGTCCGGTGGGCGTGGCGCCGATGGGCCACGCGGGGCGGCTCCTCGCGCATTCGTCGGGCCGATCGTTCTTCGTCTGGACCGAGACGATGAGCATGCTCCAGAACGGCACCATCGTCGACACGTGCAGCGTCTGGGGCCAGCGCCTCTCGGCGGCGGCCCAGCCGGACGGCCCGTCGTTCGTCGTCTACGCCGCGCCGACGGGCCAGTGCGCCTCGCGCTTCGGCGCCGCGCTGAACGGCGCCGGCGATCTCATGGTGGCGTGGGCCGCGTACTCGGGAGGCGGAGGCTCCGCGAGCTACCACTACGGCGCCATCGTCTGGCCGCGCGTGCTCGACTGACCCGTAGGCGCGCTCTCGAGCGGGAGCGTGACCCAGAACCGCGCGCCTCCGCCGGGCGCGTCCTCGACGCCGATGGCGCCGCCGTGCGCCTCGACGATGCGCTTCGCGGTCGCGAGCCCGAGGCCGGCGCCTCCCTGCTGGCGCGGCTCGAGCCGGAAGAACGGCTCGAAGATCCGCGCTCGCGCCTCGGCCGGGACACCGGGGCCGGTGTCGATCACGCAGAGCCGCGCCACGGCGCCGTCGCGCGCGACCGTCACGGTCACGCGGCGCAGCGGCCGGTCGCCCATGTAGCGGATGGCATTGCGGAGCAGGTTGTCGAGAACGACGACGAGGAGCGGCTCTCCTATCGCCAGGCGCATGGGCTCGACCTCGCTGGCGAGCTCGACCCCGGACGCGGCGGCCGCGTCGGCGACGTCGTGGAGCGCCGCTCCGACCGCCGCCTCCGCGTCGCAGCGCTCGATCTCGATCGCGCCGTTCCGCGAGAACGCGAGCATGCCCTCGATCATCCGGTCGGCGCGGGCGGCGGACTCGCCGATCCGGGCGGCGATCGCCTCGACCTTCGTGGGATCGGCGGCCTTGGCGCGCAGGCGTGAAGAGAGCAGCACGATCGGCGTGAGCGGCCCGCGGAGATCATGGGCGATCCTCCCCGCGAACGCTTCGAGATCGCGGTTCGCCTGCTCGAGACGGCCGAGGTAGAGCGAGACCGCGTCGTGCTGCTCGCGCAGTTGGCGCAGCGTGCTCGCGGCGACGGCCGTGAGCAGCACCAGGAAGATCGCGCCGCCGCCGGCGTAGGCGACGCCGGCGTGCCGGAGCCCATCCCGGAGCTCCTCGATCCGGTCGGCGCTCTGCTTCTGGTTCAGCGCCAGCAGGCGATCGAGTGACGGCTCCAGCGCCTCGGCGTCCGGCAGCACCTCCTCCTCCTGGGCCCGGCGCGCCTCGGCCAGGTCGCCGCGGTCCTCGGCCGCGATCACGGCGGAGACGGCGGCGCGGAACTGCCGCAGCGTCGGCGCGATCTGGTCGAAGAGCGGACGCTCGCGGCTGTTGAGGAGGGCGGGCAGCTCGCGGACGGCGCGGTCCAGGCGAGCGACGTCGGCGAGGACCTCCGAGGTCGACGGGCTCTCCGAGCCCCCGTGCCCGGTGCGGAGCTCGAGCGAGGTGGCAAGCTCGTCGACGCGGTGCGCGACCTCACCGGCGAGGTAGTTGGCCCGTCCCACGTCATGGGCGAGCAGGACGGCGCGCGGGGTTGCCGAGGCGAGCTCGTAGAGCCCGAGCCCGACGATCGCGACCGCGAGCACGCCCAGCAGGGCGAACGCGGCCGTGATCCGCCGACGCACGAGCCGGATGCGATCCGAAGGACCGATCCCCGTCGAGCCCACGCCGAGCGATACCACCGCGCGCGCCCTCGCGCCGCCGCCTCGGGGCCCAATCCGAAATCCACAGCCGTCCGCCGAACGCGGCGGGCACGCGAGCGTCCCGCGATCGCGATCTTGATGCGCAGCAAGTGCATCGTTTGCACCTCACCGGCGGCGCTCGGCGCAGTTCGCGCCGCCTGCACAGGCTGGTCCACCGGTTGCAGACGCGCGGCGCGGTGACCACCACGAAGCGGAGCGCCGGCGTTCCGGGCACCGGCCTCCCGGCTGCCCCGTACGCATTGATCGTCGTCATTTCGGTCGCGCTGTTCATGGTCTGGGGCGGCCTGCTCTGGCGAGCGCCCCGTGAGGCGTCGCACGTCTGGCGCTTCGCCGTCTCGTATCTGGTGGTGATCCCGCTCGCGGCGGTGGCGCTCCTGGCGGTGCGCCGCCTCACCTGGGCGCACGTCACCGCGGCGACCGGCAGCATCTGGGCGATCAAGCTGCTCGTGACCGCGACGCTCTACATGTTTCTGGCGCGTGGCACGAACACCCGCCTCGAGGCGGCGCCCGTCTCGTCGGCGTCGCTTCACCACGCCGCCGACGCCGGGACCGACTACCGCGCGGCCTCGGGGGCGTTCGCCTCGGCGGACCTCACCGGAAAGGTGATGCGCGCGGGAGCGCCGGTCGCGAACGCGGTCGTGTATCTGGAGGCGCCCGCCGCGGGTCGGCCCCTCGACGGCGCGACCAACGTCGAGCTCCGCCTCGCCGGGTCGCGCTACGCGCGCCCGATCTACGTCGTCCGGCCGACCGACCGCGCCCTCGTGCAGAACGGCGATCCGTTCCTCCACACCGTCCACCTCACCGGCGAGGGCGCCGCCCTCAACCAGTCGGTCCCGCCCTCCCGCGAGCTGCTCGAGCTGAGGCTGCCCGCGCTCGGGCTGTTCCGCATCGGCTGCGACAACCACGCAGGCGAGACCGCGTGGCTGCTGGTCGTCGATCACCCCTACGTCGCCACCACCGACGACGCCGGCGCCTTCCGCCTCGAGCGGGTGGCGGCCGGCGCCGTGCGCGTGGTCGCGATCGCGGCCGCCGGCGGCGAGCTCGCGCGCGGCGCCCGGCGCGTCGACGTCGTCCCCGATCACCCCGCCGACGTCGAGATCCAGCTCGACGACGGACCCCACGCCAGCCTGTCACCGCGCCAGGAGCGCACTCGATGAGATTCTTCGCACTCGCCGCCGTCGTGATCACCCCGGCGCTGTTGTCGTGCGCCGCCGAGGACTGGGGCCCCGAGGAGCTCGGCCTCGGCAAGAGCTCGAGCGAGCTCAAGACCATGCGTCGCGGGCGCGAGGCCTACCAGACGTACTGCGCCGGCTGCCACGGCGAGCAGGGCGACGGCGAGGGCCCGGCGGCCAAGTTCTTGAGCCCGAAGCCGCGCGATCTCCGCAAGGGACGCGTCAAGTTCGCCTCGGTGCCGGCGGGATCGCTCCCGCGCGACGAGGATCTGATCCGCACCATCAACCACGGGCTGACCGGCACCTCGATGCCCGCGTGGAACCTGGTGCCGCGCGAGGACCAGCTCGCGATCGTCGCCTACATCAAGTCGTTCTCCGAGGCGTGGCACAAGGGCCCGCCGCCCCAGCCGGTGGCGATCAAGCCCGACCCGTTCCGCAAGCACCCCGAGGACGGCGTCGCGATGGGCGAGAAGGTCTACCACGGCCTCGCCTCGTGCTCGAGCTGCCACCCGGCGTACGTCACGCGCGCGAGGGCCTTCGAGCACATGGCGAGCTCGGACATCTCCTTCTCGGGCTTCCGCGACAAGATGTACGAGTCGGTCGAGAAGGACAGCGAGTGGGGCGCGCCCATCAAGCCGCCCGACTTCCTCGTCGACCGCGTGAAGAGCGGGGCCACCCGCGACGATCTGGTGCGCACCATCGCCGCGGGCGTCGGGGGGACGGCGATGCCCTCGTGGGGCGCGAGCCTGACCGCGGAGCAGCTCTGGGGCCTCGCCTACTACGTCGAGTCGCTGGTCCAGATGCGCGCCACGCCGGAGGGCGCGGCGCTCAAGCGATCGTTCGAGGAGCAGCCGGCGTTCGAGCCGCCCAAGAAGTGACCCTCTGAGGAACCGATGACCGCAAAAGCCTCCGCCCTCCCCATCGAGCTCCCGCCGCCCGGCACCGTGCTGGTGGATCGGCCCGTGGTGCGCGCCCACATCGTCGCGGCGTTCACCTTCTTCTTCGTCGCGATCTTCGCCGGCATGCTCTACGCGCTGCAGTTCAGCCGGATGTACCCGTTCCCGGGCGTCGAGCTGCTCTCACCGGGGCGCGTGCGCATGCTCCACACCAACGGCATCGCCTACGGGTTCCTGTTGAACTCGTTCATGGCGGCGATGCACTGGATGGTCCCGCGCCTCACCGGCAAGCCGGTGCTCCACAAGAAGCTCTCCTGGCTGGTCTTCTGGGCCTGGCAGGTGCTCGTGGGCGCGACCGCGATCGGCATCCTCGGCGGCAAGGCGCAGGCGATCGAGTGGGGCGAGACGCCCGCGATGCTCGACCCGCTCATCGTCGTCGGCGCCGCGCTCATGATCGTCAACTTCGCCGCGCCGATCATCAAGGCGCGCGGCCGCAAGCTCTACGTCACCCTCTGGTACATCAGCGCCATGCTGGTGTGGATGCCCCTCACCTACGTGATGGGCAACTTCATCCCGCAGTACTTCGTGCCCGGCGCCGGCGGCGCCGCGGTGACCGGCCTCTACATCCACGACCTCGTCGGGCTCACGGTGACGCCGCTCGGCTGGGGCATGATGTACTACTTCGTGCCCACGCTCCTGAAGCGGCCGGTGTGGAGCCACACGCTCTCGCTCGTCGGCTTCTGGGGGCTCGCGTTCTTCTACCCGCTGAACGGCGTCCACCACTTCTTCTTCAGCCCGATCCCGATGTACGCGCAGTACGGCGCGGTCATGTCGACGATCGCGGTCGAGATCGTGGTGTTCACGGTCGTCGTGAACTTCTTCATGACGCTCCGCGGGTCGGGCGGGATGCTGCGCACCTCGCTCCCGGTGCGGTGGTTCTACACCGGGATGATCTTCTACTTCACGACGTGCCTCCAGTGCGCGTTCCAGACCACGCTCACCTTCCAGAAGATCATCCACTTCACCGATTGGGTCGTCGGCCACGCGCACCTGGTGATGTTCGGGGTGTTCAGCTTCTGGATCATCGGCATGGTCGTCCACCTCTGGCCCAAGCTCGTGGGCGCGCCTTGGTGGAGCGACAAGCTCAACAGCTACAACTACTGGCTCTCGACGCTGGGCCTGTTCGTGATGTTCTTCGACCTCCTCGTCGCGGGCGTGGTCCAGGGCTACCTCTGGCAGAACCTCGCGCCGTGGGAGAGGTCGCTCACCGCGTCGATGCCCTTCTGGCACCTGCGCACGATCTCCGGGCTGATGATCATCACCGGGCAGTTCTTGCAGGGCTACAACATGTGGATGACGGCGCGCGGTCGCGCGTCCGCTTCCGAGCCGACGCCCCTCGCGGCGCCCGCGGCGAGCTGACGGAGACGACCGATGGAAAAGACCGGAACCGTGATGCTCGGCGCGGGGTTGTTCTGCTTCGCGTTGGCGGGCGTGGTCGAGGGCTACCTGCCGCTCGCCCACCTCTCGAAGATCGGGTACTCGAAGCTCGAGACCATCGCGCCCGAGCCGTCGCAGGAGTTCAAGGACCTCGCCGCGCGCTACCCCGACGCCTTCAAGCGCTACTACGGCGAGCCGACCGGCGAGAGCTTCCGCGCCGCGCTCCGCCTCGGGCGCGACACGTACATCGCCGAGGCCTGCTGGCACTGCCACTCGCAGTTCGTACGGCCGGTGTCGAACGAGGACGTCCGCTTCGGCAAGGTCTCGTACGCGAGCGAGTACATGAACGAGATGTTCCTGCCGCACCTCTTCGGCACGCGGCGGGTCGGGCCCGACCTCATCCGCGAGAGCGGCCGCCACGCCAACGACTGGCACGTCGCCCACTTCTACGATCCGACCATCGTCGTCCCGACGTCGGTGATGCCCCGGTACACCTGGTTCTACGACGGCGACGTCCCCAACAAGCGCGGCATCGCGGTGATCACCTACGTGCAGTGGCTCGGCAGCTGGGCCACGCCCGAGCAGGTGGCGCGGCGCGAGAAGCAGGAGGCGGCCGATGGTGCGCAGTGAAGACGACCTCTCGCGGACGCAGAAGACGATCCTCTGGACCGCGATGATCCTCGGGCTCGCCGGCGCGGGCACGGCGTTCGCCTACAAGGTGGCCGAGTTCATCTACACGATCGGGAGCGACGAGGTGAAGGGCTTCGCCGACGTCCCGGTGACCGTCTACTTCGTCGTCGCCACGGGGTGGCTGTGCCTCTTCGTGTGGTGCTGGAGGACGGGCAAGTTCACCGACAACGAGCGCGCCAAGCTCGAGATGCTGGAGATGGAGGAAGAGTATGACCGGCGAGGCATCTGAAGCGCGGAAGCCCAAGAAGAAGGGCGCAGCAGCTTCGAAGGCCAACGCGGGGGAACAGGCCGCGAAGCCCGAGGACACGGCCGCGGCGGAAGACACCGCCGCCTCCGAGACCACCGCCGAGGAGGGCGAGGCCGCCGCCGCTGCGACCGACGACATCGCCGCCGGCGCCCCGGATCTCGTCGAGAGCGACACCGACACCGCCGAGACGCGGATGACCTACGACCCGAACGCGCACACGCCGCTGGTGATGGTGGGCATCTGGATCGCGGCGATGATCGGCCTCGGCATCTACTCGTTCACCTACTACGTCGGCGATCTCTCGAAGTGGGGCAGCCCGTAGCGACCGAGCCCCACCGCGCGGCGACGGCGCCCGCCTGCGACCACTGCGGGCTCCGCACGGCCGGCGGCGAGTTCTGCTGCTACGGCTGCGAGCTCGCCGCCCGGATCGCCGCCGAGGGCGCGGTCCAGAGCACGCGCCTCAAGTCGACGCTGACGTTCTCGCTGTTGCTCTCGATGGCGGTGATGATGCTGTCGCTCTTCCTCTTCGCCGAGGACGTGTACGGCGCGGACGCGGCGGCGGGCATGCTCTGGATGCGGCAGGCGTACCGCGTCGCCGCGGCGGTCTTGGCGACGCCGGTCGTGCTGCTGCTCGCGCCGCCGCTGGTCCGGCGCGCGGCCGGCGCGCTCCGCGACGGGCGGCCCTCGATGGACCTCCTCATCGGCGCGGGCGCGCTCGCGGCGTACGGCGTCTCGCTCGTCTCGGTGGTGCGCGGGGCGGGCGGGGTGTACTTCGACAGCGCGACCTCGGCGCTGCTGCTCGCGACCTTGGGGCGCTACCTCGAGGCGACGGCGCGCGCCAAGGCGAGCGGGCTGCTCGCGCCCACGCTGGCGCGCGCGGCGCAGCCGGTCACGCGCGTCGTGGGCGAGGAGCGCGCGCAGGTCTCGCCGGCCGAGGTCCGCGCCGGCGACGAGCTCGAGATCGAGGTGGAGCAGGCGCTGCCGGTGGACGCCCGCGTCACCGGCGGCGCGGTGGACGTGAACCTCGGCGTGCTCACCGGCGCGGCGCTGCCGGTCTCGCTCGCGCCGGGCGACGAGGCGCCCGCGGGCGCGGTGCCGGTCTCGGGCGCGCTCCGCTGCGTCGCGCTCCGGCCCGCGAGCGAGTCCACCCTCGAGCGGCTCTCGGCCCTCGCCGACGCGCTGCGCTCGCGCCCCTCGCGCCTGCTCCGCGCGGCCGACGGGTTCGCGGCGGCGCTCACGCCCGTCGTGCTCGCGCTGGCCGCCGCGACGTTCGCGCTCTGGGTCTGGCGCGCCTCGGTCGAGAAGGGGACGATCACCGCGCTCGCCGTGGTCCTCGCGGCCTGCCCGTGCACGTACGGCGTGGCGACGCCGCTGGTGCTCTGGCTGTCGCTGCGCAAGGCGCTCGAGCACGGGGTGTGCGTGCGCAGCGCGGCCGCGCTCGAGGAGCTCGCCGCCGTACGCACCGTCGCCTTCGACAAGACCGGGACGCTGACGTCGGAGGAGCTCGCCGTCCTGGAGATGCGCTTGGCCCCCGGCGTCGATCGGGCCGACGCGCTCTCGCTCGTCGCCGCCCTCGAAGCGGGATCGGGTCATCCCATCGCGCGAGCGCTCGTGGCGCTGGCCGAGCGCGAGGGGATCCCCCCCGCCGTGCTCGAGGCGAGGCGGCTCGAGATCGGCAGCGGGGTGACCGGCCGCGACGCGGACGGTCGGGATCTCGCGCTCGGCTCGGCGCGCCTCCTCGCGGCGGTCGACGTCGCCCTGCCCGACGACGACGACGCGGGCGCCGCCCGCGTCGCGCTGGCGAGGGGCGGCCGCACCATCGCGACCTTCCGGATCGGCGAGGAGGAGCGGCCCGAGGCAAAGGAGGCCGTCGCCGCGCTCTCCGCCGACGGGCTCAGGAGCGTGATGCTCACCGGCGACAACCGCGCGGGCGCCGCGACGGTGGCGGCGTCGCTCGGCCTCGAGGCGCACGCCGATCTCGGACCCGCCGACAAGCTCGCGCACCTCGCCGGGCTGGGTGCGGCGGTGGCGATGGTCGGCGACGGCCTCAACGACGCGCCCGCGCTGGCGGGGGCGGGGCCGAGCTTCGCGATGGGCGGCGGCGCGGGGCTCGCGCGCGGCATGTCGCAGGTGACGCTGCTCAAGGCCGACCTCCGCCTCGTGCCCTGGACGCTGGCGCTGGCGCGCAAGGCGACCGCGATCGCGCGCACCAACCTGTGGGCGTCGACGATCTACAACCTGGTCTTCCTCGGGCTCGCCGTGGGCGGCGCGCTCCGGCCGGTGTGGGCGGGCGTCAGCATGCTGACCTCGTCGTTGCTGGTGCTGGCGAGCTCGGCGCGCATCTCGGCGATCCCCGGCCCGCTCGGCGCCGCGCAAACCGCCGCGGTTGCGCCCGGGCTTACCGAGGCAGCGGGCGCGACGGCGCCGGTCCTCGTGGAGGCGGCGCGATGACGCTGCTCCAGGTGGTCGTGACGGCGCTGGTCACGGGGCTGCTCGGCTCCATCCACTGCGCGGCGATGTGCGCGCCCCTCGTCGTCGCCGGCTGCACCCGCGACGGTCGCGTCGATCGCGGCGAGGCGCTGGGCTACTTCGGCGGCCGCATTCTCTCGTACGCCGCCATCGGCGCCCTGCTCGGCCACCTCGGGCAGCACGCGCTCTGCATCCTTCCGGTGGGCACCGTCCAGGCGATCGCGGTCGGCGTGGTGGCGGTCGCCGCCGCGGCGCGCGGGATCGCGCTCCTCAGGCGGCCGGCGCGGGACGTCGCGGGTGAGCCCATCGTGAAGCTCGGCACGAAGCCCCGCGGCCCGTCGCTCGTCGCGTCGATCGCCTCGTACCTGCCGCGACGGGGGGCGCCGCTCGGCGTCGCCACCGGCATCATGCCGTGCGGGATGCTCCTGCCGGCGTGGGCGCTCGCCGCGGGGACGGCCGCGGCGCCTTCCGGGGCGCTGGTGATGGCCGCGTTCGCGATCGCCACCGCGCCCGGTCTGCTCTTGCCGCTCGCCGGCCGGCGGCTCCTCGCGCGCGCGGCGGCGCGCTTGCCGGCCGCGGCGCAGGCGGCGGCGTGGGGCCTGCTCGCGCTTTACGTCGCGCTGCGGCCGCTGCTCGCGACGGCGCACCACCACTGATCCACGGTCATCGGCGCATCGTCACGCTGCGTCCTCGGCCGAGCTCCGGAGCAATGCTCCGAGCTTCGGGAACTCGATCTTGACGTGGTCGTCCAAGGCTCGCGCGAACTCGTCGGAGAGGTACAGCCGCAGGAGCGGATCCGCGAGCCTGCCGAGGCCTTCGAGGCCCGCGCGGAGGGTGTGCGTGACCGTCACGCCGGCCGGGTCGTCCTCGAGCTCGATCACGAGGCGCACCGGCTGCAGGACGAGCGCCTTCAGCTGCCAAGTGAGCTCGTGGGGACCGACCTCGGTGAGCACGCCGCTCATCCTCAGCCGGCGGTTTCCGATCCACTCGTCCATGTAGACGACCTTGCCCGCATCGCCGGGCCCACGCTCGGTCCTGTGCAAGTGGAGGTGCGTGCCCGGCCACCACCGCTGGTAGTCGCCGTCCTCGCAGCGCAGCAGGAAGTCCGTGATCTGGCGACCCGTCACGCCGGGAACATAGGCCTTCGATTGAAGCGTGATCATGGTTCGGTCCGCGTGAGGCTGATGAGCGAATGTGCGCGGCGATCCGTCGATGGACGGCGACTCGGTCGTTGGTGCAACGCGAATGGGTGCGGCTCTTTTGGAGCGGTAATGATTTCGATCACTTGCGGGCCCTATTCTCGGGAGAGGCGGCCGGGGAGCCGGGGTATTGGCGTCCGTTCTTTGGCTCAGACACGGGTTCCCCCGAATGCTCGCCTCGAGCCGCAGCGTGTCCCGCGTGCCGCCCTGGGGCGATATCGGTGCGGCGAGGGCGTACGTCCTCACCTCGCAGGCTCCGGAGGCCGTCCCGATGACTCAAGTCCGCGGAACTCATGCCGTTCCAAACGATCTACACCCAACGCGAATGCCACGGCGGGCCGCAGCGCGAAGCCGACCATCGATGCTTCAGGGCCCGCAATTCGCCGCCGGAGACGGCTGGTTTTGCGCCGCGCGCCGCCAAGACCGCTGGAGTCCTCCGATGTCGTTCGGGTGTCGTCGGGTGACGCCGCGGATTCCTCCGGCGTGCAGCAGCCCTGTCTCTCGCAGCGTCGTCGGGCGCTCAGCGCAGGGAGAGGACCGTCGCCGCAACGAGCCCGAGCCAGATCGCGACGAGCGTGGCCTGTACGACCGCGCGGAGAACGATCCCGCCGCGGGTCGCCCGCTTCTTGCTCTTCCCGTAGACGAAGTACCGCGGGCGCCGCTTCGACCAGGTGATCACCTCGTCGGCGACGAGGCGCCGGTCGACGACCTCACGGTAGCCGGCCTCCTCGTCGACGGCCGCGTGGACACGGACCATCGCCTCGCGCTCCCCGGCGCCGAGCGCCCGCTCGAGCGTCGCCAGCACCGGAGCCGCGTCGATCGCGGCCTCGCCGTCGAGCACGACCGCGCTCCCCTCGCCGCGCAGGGTGGTGCGCACCCAGCCTTCGCCCCTCGCGGCGAGGATCTCGCGAGCCGGTGTCTCGGGCGGCAGATCCGGCGGAGGCACCTCGACCGAGGTGGGGAGCAGCGGCACCCAGAGCATGCCGACGCCGCGACGACCGCCGAGCCCGAGCATGGCAACGACGTGCCAGCCGCCGACCGCCGCCATTCCGACCGAACGCCACAGTCCAAAGGCGCCCTGTCCCACGGCGACGACGCCGACCGCCAGCTGACCGACGGCGATCACTCCGCGCGAGACCTGCCCCACCGCGATCACGCCGAGCGCGAACTGCCCGAGGGCGAAGATGCCCACCGCCTGCTGGCCGACGGCGATGACGCCGGGCTCGTGGGGGTCGGTCGAGAAAAACCTCATCGGGCCTCCTCGGCTCGGTAGGCCGGCGTCGAGCGGAAGTCGACGATGGCGCGATCCAGAACGGTCGTGGCCACGTCGTGGCCCGCCTCGGAGCGTCGAGCGGCGCTGACACGACGCGCTCCCACCCGGCGTTTCGGTGGTGAAACGGGATGGCGCGGAGGCGCTGGCGGCGTCCCGGGGCCGTCCGATGACGCGATGTGTCAGCCGAGGACGGCCCCAAGTCATCCGAGGACGCCCCGAAGTCATGGGACGACACCGCGGAGTCCTCCGATGACGTCTGGGAGTCATCCGAGGACAACGCGGAGTCATCCGAGGACAACGCGGAGTCATCCGAGGACAACGCGGAGTCATCCGACGACGTCGCGGAGCATCCGACGACACGGCGAAGTCATCCGACGACACGGCGAAGTCATCCGATGACCTCCCGGAGCCCTCCGCGGACACCACGAAGTCACCGGGAACCGTCTCGGAGCCCTCCCACGACGTGCCGAAGCCCTCGCGCCACGCGGCGGCGCCCTCCAACACGGGTCCGGAGGCAGAAGGGGCTGATGATGGCGTGGGCGGGCTTCGGGCTCGGGTTCATGGTCATGCTCTCCGACGCGATGCTCGACGTCGGGGCGATCGTGATCGCCGGCATCGGGATCGGCGTCGTCGCCGTGATCGTCGGCTCCCTGCGCGCGCAGACCGTCCGAATCGCCGAGATCACCGACGAGTGGGTCACGCTCAAGGTCTCGGACGTGTTCCTGGCGTCCCTGCCGCCCGAATGGGCGACCCGCGGACGGCGTGCTTCGCGCCGGGGGCGGACGCCGGCGGGATGACCTCCGCCGAGCTGTGCGCCGAGGTGGCGCGGATCCTCGCGGCGGAGCGAGCGGGCTGGCCGCAGCAACACATGGCGGCGATTGCTGCTGCCCGACGCGGGCGCTACAAGGAGATGGTGAGGGCGATGGACCAGAGAGGGCTCGGACCGGTGATCATCGAGGACCTGGTCGACTTCGGCCACGAGCAGGGGCTCGAAGAAGGGGCTGGAGAAGGGGCTCGAGGAGGGCGCCCGGACGAGCCTGCTCGACGTGCTCGACCACCGCGGGTTCGTGCTCGCCCCGGAGCTGCGCGCGCTCGTCGACGGGGAGCGATCCCTCGAGCGCCTGCGCGCCTGGCTCCGCCGCGCGCTCGGCGCAGCGCGGGTCGAAGACGTCTTCGGCGCGTAGCGTCCGGCGGCGACGGCGCCTTCAGGGAGGCGGCTTCGACGCGGCTCCGAAGAACGAGACGCCCTGCGGCGCGTCCGGGATCGCGAACGGCAGCGTCGCGGCGTCCTCGAGATCGATCGTGAACGCCTGGCCCTCGCTGGTGAAGCCGTAGCCCAGGCCTTCGGACGAGGCGAGGCCGTAGACCGCCGAGTAGTCGAGCTTGCCCACGTTCTTCACCATCGCGCCGGTCTCGGGATCGATCTCGACGAGGCAGTCGTTGCAGCCCGTCCCGACGACGCTGAGGTAGACGCGGCCGTCGGGGAGGATCATGAGGTCGCCGCTCGACGCGAGATCGCCGGCGTCGAGGAATCCGATCGTCTTGGCGAGGCCGCCCTCGGTGTCGATCAGCGTGTAGGCGGCGCCGACGTAGCCGACGAGGCGCTCCTGCGACGGAGCGGCGAGGTCGGGGACGAAGCCGAGCGAGTTGGGGTAGCTGCCGTTGCCGACCGTGGAGCAGGCGGCGGTGGCGAGATCGATCTGCACCAGGCGGTCGAACGTGGTGCCGAACAGCCTGCCGTCACGGGAGAGCGCGATGTCGAGCACCCCCGAGTCGCACCCGGAGAAATTCCCGACGGTGACGAGGTGGTGGTTCTCGAGGTCGAGCTTGTAGAGCGTCGAGCCGCCGTGCACGTAGACGTCTTCCACCGGCAGAGGCGCGTCGGGGCCGGCGTCGGGCGCCTCGCCGCCGCCGCCCTGCGAACCGCTGCTCGCCGAGGAGCTGCTCGTGGTGCTGCTGCTCGTCGCGCCGCCCGTCCCCGACTCGTCGCGCGGCTCGAACGAGAGCAGCTCGGTGCGCGCACCGCAGGCGGCGAGCGCGATCGACACCGCCGTCATCGCGCTGAGCTCGGCGCGCACGGGCGCCACTTGAGCACGACCGCGATGGAACGAAAAGGCCCGGCGCCCGACGAGCGCCTCGCCCCGGGGCCACCGAGGCGAGGCGCTGCAGGCGCCGGACGGACCGGCGCGCGCCGGCCCTGCCTCGGAGCTACCAGCCCCAGCCGCCCGCGCCCCAGCCCCAGCCGAACGGGTACGCGTTCGAGTAGTAGGAGCTGTATCCGCGCACCGCACGGTAGCCGTAGCCGGCGCCGTAGCCCGCGCCGTAGCCCAGCCCGACGCCGGGGTAGCCGTAGCCGTAGCCGACACCGTAGCCGGGGACGCCGACGCCATACCCATACGGGACGCCGACGCGGACGCCGTACCCGTAGGGCGCGCCGACGGCGAAGCCGCCGCGCCAACCGCCGATGGGGACGCCGCCCCACCCGCGGCGGAAGCCCATGCCCCGGAAGCCCATGCCCCATCCGAGCGCGTCCTCGGAGGCCCCGAGGCTCTCGTCCGCGGTGTCGTCGGTGGCGGCCGCGGAGTCGTCGCCCGTCGCCTCGAGATCGTAGGCGGTCTCGTCCGACGCGTCGCCTGCGTCGGCCTCTTCCATCGCGCACCCCGTCGCGCCGATCATCACGGCCGACGCCGCCACAGCCAAAATCGCGTTCCCTTTGATCGAGCCCATGTTCGGTCCTCCTGTTGCGGGCGGCCCGTGGAGCGTGTCGTCGGGTGCGCGTCGAGCGGCCTGAGCTTCGCTCTGCGGCCGAGCGGCGTCGTCGTGGAGCCCCCCTCCACCGACGTGATGCAGTCGCCGCGCCGGGCGACGCTGGGCAGCCCCGGTCGCCGCCGCGCCGGCCGGCGATGCCGGCAGCTCCGCATCGAGGCGCCGTTCGCGCCCGAGCCCGCCGCGCGCGCGCATCGCCGGCGCGCGCTGCGGCCGGGCGAGCCGGCAAAGAGATCGCGGGCGAGCGGCGCGGCAGGAGCGCAGGCGAGCGGCGTGCGCGCCTATCGAAGCGCGCCGACGACGTCGCTGAAGTCGTCGGTCCACGGGCGGCCGCTCCGCTCGCCGGCGAGCGTCCGCCAGCGGCCGTCCATCGTGACCGGGCCGAGGTCGCTCTCGTCCCTGGCCATGAGCACCCACGTCGAAGGAGAGGCGGGGAACGCGGCGAAGAAGTCCTCGCGGATGCGGGCCGCGAGCGGCGGCGCGTGATCCGCCGCGAGCGCCGCGAGCACCGGCTCGAGATCCATGTAGCGGCTCGAGACGTGGAACGCGACGAGCCCGTGCTCGGCGATCTTGTCGACGTAGAGCGCGAGCGCCTCGCGCGTCATCAGGTGCACCGGGACCGCGTCCGAGCTGAAGGCGTCGAGCACGAGCAGGCCGAAGGCGCCGTCGGCCGCGTCGGCGAGGCGGAGCCGCGCGTCGCCCAGGATGTAGCGGGCCTCGCCGCGCGCCTCGAGCTCCTGGAGGAAGGTGAAGTAGCGCGGATCGCGCGCCACGCGCACGACGGCGGGATCGATCTCGTAGATCGACCACGACTGGCCGGGCCGCGAGTACGCCGCGAGCGAGCCGGCGCCGAGGCCGACGAGCCCGACGGTTCGCGGCGCTTCGGACGCCTCGAACGCGTCGAACACCTGCGGCACCGGCCCGAGGCGGTGGTAGTACGTCAGCGGCTCGCCGCGCATCGCCGGATCGGTGAGCTGGATGCCGTGCAGCGTGGTGCCGTGGAGGAGGCGGTGCATCCCGGCGTTGGTCCCGACGCGCAAGAGGCCGTAGAAGCTCCGCTCCATGCGCGCCGGCGGCGTGCCGGTGACCAGCGCCATCGCGCCGAGCATCGCGGCCGCGCCGGCGGCGAAGAGGCGCGGTCGCTCGCGGAAGCTGTAGCTCACGAGCGCGAGGAGCCCGAACCCGAGCGCCAGGCTGGCCTGACCGGCGCGCCCGCCCGACGAGCGGAGCGAGGCCAACGCGGCGATCGCCGTCGCCACCAGGACGACGCGCGCGACCACCGAGACCCGCCACAGCCGCGCGGGCGCGCCGGCCGCCGCCGGCACCAGCAGGCACGCCGCGATCATCGCGAGCGGGTATTCGATCCGCTCGAGGCGGTGGAGCGGGATCGTGAGCGGGTACTCGATCGGGCCGAGGGCGGGGCACGCCCCCCGGCCGCTACACCCCGTGACGAGGCCCCCCCCGCCCCCCCCCCCCCCCCCCCCCAGGGAGAAATCGGTCAGGCGCGCCGCCGGCGGGCGCGTCCGCGCGAGCTCGGCGTGGCACGCGAGCGATCCGGCGAGGAACGCCAGCAGGTGAACGGCGGTGAGCACCCAGAGCGGCTGCGTCACGCCCAGCGCCATCGCGAAGAGCACGGCCAGCACCGCGAGCGGCAGCGCCCGGCGCGGGATGCCTTCCGGGACGAGCGGCCGGCGCGCGAAGGCGACGACGAAGGTGAGCAGGTAGATCGCGAGCGGCACCACCCAGAGGAGCGGGACGGCGGCGACGTCGATCGAGACCGCGTGCGTGACGCCGAGCAGCCAGCTCGAGGGCACGAGCGAGAGCGCGAGCCAGCGCCAGCGCGAGGCTGGCGCGGCAGGCGAGGCGGCTTCGGCGGCGGCCGCGCCGGCCGGCGGGGCATCGGACGGCGCGGTGTCGGCCGGCGCGGCGTCGCCGGACGGCGCGGCGGCGTCCGCTCGCGCTCGCCACACCGTCGCGCCGCAGAGCATCGTCAGCAGGGCGAGCGCGGCATAAGCGACCGACCAGGCGCGCCCCTGGGCGCCCGCGCTGAGGCGCCGCTCGATCAGGAGCGGGTAAGCGAGCAGGCCGGCGAGGCTGCCGAGGTTCGACGCGCCGTAGAGGAAGTAGGGATCGCGCGCGGCCGGGTGGGCCGATCGGCTGAACCACCGCTGCACCAGCGGGCCCGTGGTCGAGGCGACGAAGAACGGCAGCCCGGCGGTGACCGCGAGCTCGCGCAGGAGCCAGCCCGTCGGATCGTGATCGCGAGGCACGGCGGCGATGGCGGCGGGCGACAGGGCGACCGGCAGCACGAGCGCGGGCAGGAGCAGGACGAGCGCGTGCACCACCACCTGCGAGCGCGGCCCGAGGCGCGTCGCGACCAGGTGCGCGTAGAGGTAGCCGCCGAGCAGGAGCGCCTGGAAGAACGCCATGCAGCCGCTCCAGACGGCCGGCGATCCGCCCAGCGCCGGCAGGAGCAGCTTGCCGAGCAGCGGCTCGATCGTGAAGAGGAGCGCGGCGCTCAGCGAGAGCGTCGCGGCGAAGAGCGCGAGTTCTCGGGGCGCTCGCGCGGGCACGGGCGGCGACATTGGCCCCGGCCGGCCGGGCGCGCAAGCTCGATGGCCGCCGCCCGAGGTCGCCTCGCGCGCGCGCCGGTGTTAACTCGATCCCATGCGCCGGCCGCTGCCGCCCTGCCGCTACCACTTTCCGGACCCGGAGTCCGGCGAGGGGCCGCAGGGGATCGTCGGCACCGGCGCGGACTTCGCGCCCGGGACGCTCCTCCACGCCTACCACCGCGGGATCTTCCCCTGGCCGGCGCCGCAGCTGCGCGTGGTCCTCTGGTGCTCGCCCGATCCGCGCGCCGTCTTCCCGCTCGAGCGAGAGCCCCGCTGGTCGAGGAGCCTGTCGCGGAAGCTCCGCCAGCGACGCCACCGGATCTCGGTCGACGAAGCGTTCGAGGCGGTGATGGCCGGCTGCGCCGACCGTGAGGGAGGCACCTGGATCACGTCCGAGCTCGCCGCCGGCTACCGGCGCCTCCACGCGATGGGCTGGGCCCACAGCCTCGAGGTCTGGAGCGAGGCGGGCGAGCTCGTCGGCGGCATCTACGGCGTCGCCGTCGGCAGCGCCTTCTCGGCGGAGTCGATGTTCCACCGCGAGACCGACGCCAGCAAGATCGCGTTCGCGAACCTGATCGAGCGCCTCAGGCCGCGCTTCACGATCTTCGACGCGCAGGTGATGACGCCCCACCTCGCCTCGCTCGGCTGCGTCGAGATCCCGCGCGAAGAGTTCCTGGCGCGCCTCGCCGGCGCCGCCAAGGACGACGTCCCCTTCCCGACGTGAGCTCCATGAACGACACCGACCTGCAGGCGCACGCCGACCGCATCGAGCGCGACGGCTACACCATTCTCGAGGGCGCGATCGAGCCCGGGCTCGTCGACGCCATCCGCGCCGATCTCGATCGCCTCGAGGCGGAGCTCGGCGCAGCGCCGGCGCAGAACCCGTTCGAGGGGTACCGCACCGTGCGCCTCTACAACCTCCTCGCGCGCGGCGAGGTGTTCGAGCAGATCCCGGTGCACGCCGCGGTGCTGCCGCTCGTCGAGCGCGTGCTCGACCGCGGCTGCCTCGTCTCGTCGCTCTCGTCGATCGCGATCGATCCCGGCGAGACCGCGCAGCCGATCCACGCCGACGATCAGCTCATCCCTCTCCCGAAGCCGCACGTGCCGCTCGTGTGCAACACGATGTGGGCGATCACCGATTTCACCGAGGCGAACGGGGCGACGCGGCTCGTCCCCGGCACGCACCGCGCCGATCGCTCGCCCGAGCTCGGGCAGACGTACGCGACGATCGCCGCCGAGATGCCCAAGGGGAGCGTCCTCGTCTGGAACGGCAGCCTCTGGCACGGCGGCGGCGCGAACCGGACCGGCGAGCGCAGGGTCGGCATCGCGATGAACTACTGCGCCGGCTGGATGCGCCAGCAGGAGAACCAGCAGCTCGGGATCCCGCTCGACGTCGCGCGCCGCTTCCCGCCGCGGCTGCGCAAGCTCGTCGGCTATGGCCTGTACCGCGGCCTCCTCGGGCACATCGACAAGTGCAGCCCGGCCGACCTCCTCGACGGCACCGGGCCGCGCCCGATCGTAGGCAAGATGGGCTGAGAGACGGCGCGCTGGAACGGCGATTGCGAGCGCTCGGGGCGGAGATCGCCCGATGACGTCCTCGACCGCGACCCGCGCCCCTGCGGAGGAGACCAAGCCCGAGGGCGGCCGCCCCCTCGCCGACTACGCGCCCGGACAGGACGTGCCGCTCGGCGGGTACGCGATGCTCGCCGGCGTGTACCTCGCCGGCGTGGGGGCGCTGGTCGCGATCGGGCGGCGACGCATCCCGAAGCGGATCCCGATGCGCGACATCGTCCTCCTCGGGATCGCGACGCACAAGCTCAGCCGGACGCTCGCCAAGGAGCGGGTGGCGAGCCCGCTGCGCGCTCCGTTCGCCGAGTACCACGGCTCCGCCGGCGCCGGCATGGTCCACGAGGAGACGCGCGGGCGCGGGATGCGCCGGGCGGTCGGCGAGCTCGTGACCTGCCCCTTCTGCGTGGCGCCGTGGATCGCCGCCGGGCTCGGCGCCGGCTACGTGCGCGGGCCGCGCCTCACCCGCGCGCTCGCGAGCCTCTTCGCGGCCGTCACCGTGTCGGACTTCATGCACCAGCTCTACACCGCCGCCCGCCGCCTCTCCGGCTGACGCACCGCACCGCGCCGCCCGCGGCGCGCGTTGTCCCCGGAATCGTGGAACGCCAGCCTTCGCCGCGCCGATTCGCCCCGACCGCGGTGACGAAGCCCGATCGGCGTGTTACCGCAGCGCAGCCCCGAGCGCCTCGATGCTGCCCGTCGATCACGCAAGGCTCGCGACGCTCGCGCTGGCGCGCGGGATCATCGACGCGCGCGCCTTCGGCGAGGCGATGATGGCCGTCGGCGAGCTCGGCGAGGAGGCCGACACCGACAGCGTCTGGGTCGCGTCCGGAAGGCTCTCGGCGGAGCAGCTTTCGGCGCTGTCGACCGAGCTGTCGACCCCCGCGCTCACGCCCTCCGAGGCACCGTGCGCCGGCGGGCGGGCGCTCACGGCCGATCCCGAGCCGCCGCCACGGCGCGAGCTCCCCGGCGGATCGGGCGCCGCGTTCGCCGCGCCCGGACGCTCGACCACGCCCGCCGATCCCGCGCCGGCCGCCGCGCCGACCCTCTCGAGCGGCGAGGCGGCGCCCGCCGACTCGAGGCGCGACCTCCCCAGCATCGTCACGGTGCCGGAGCGCTATCGGCTCGCCGAGATCATCGGGCAGGGCGGCATGGGCGAGGTGACCGAGGCCGTGGACCGCCTCCTCGACCGGCGCGTCGCGCTCAAGGCGCTGCACGGCGATCTCCTCCACTCCAGCCACGCCGAGCGCATGCTCTTCCGCGAGGCGCGCGTCACCGGCAGCCTCGAGCACCCCGGCATCGTCCCGGTGTACGACGTCGGTGCGCTGCCCGAGGTCGGCACGTTCTACACGATGCGCCTCGTCGAGCAGGCGAGCCTCGCCGAGGTGCTCCGCAAGCTGCGCGCCGGCGACGCGGCGACCGCCGTCGAGTTCACGCTCGGCAGGCTGCTCAGGATCTTCATCCAGGTCTGCCAGGCCGTGGACTACGCCCACAGCCGCCGGGTGATCCATTGCGATCTCAAGCCCGCCAACATCCTCCTCGGCTCCTACGGCGAGGTGCTCGTCGCCGACTGGGGCCTCGCCTTCCTCACGCTCGAGGGCACGCCCTACCGCGGTGGAACGCCCGGGTTCATGGCGCCGGAGCAGTGCGAGCCGGGGTGCCTGCGCCTCGACGCGCGCGCCGACGTGTTCGCGCTCGGCGCGATCCTCTACGAGATCCTCACCCTCGAGCACGCCTTCGACGGCGCCAGGTTCGCCCGGCCCACGCCGCCGCGCGAGCGCGCGCCCGACCGCGAGATCGCCGAGGAGCTCGACGCCGCGTGCATGAAGGCGCTCGAGATCGATCTCGAGGCGCGCCTCGCCAGCGCCCACGAGCTCGCCGTCGCGATCGAGGCGGTGCTCGAGGGCACGAGGGAGCGCGATCGCCGGCGCCGCCGCGCCGACGAGCTCGCACGCCAAGCCGACAACCTCATCGAGGGCTACCGCCGGCTCGTGCGATCGCGGCCCGGATGCCTCGCCGACATCGAGGCGCTGCGCTCCGCGAGCTCTGCGTGGGGCCGCGCCGAGGAGAAGCGCCGCCTCTGGGAGGCCGAGGACCGGCTCCTCGTCGTCGACCGGCTCGCCGCGCGCAAGCTCCATGCGGCGATCGCCGCCTACGAGCAGGCGCGCAGCGAGGTGCCGGGGCACGCGCGCGCGCGCGACGCCTTGAAGGATCTCTACGCGGCCGAGCTCGCCCGCGCCGAGGAGCGAGGCGACGACTTCGACCGCGTCTGGTTCGAGGCGCTCGTCCGCCAGACCGACGACGGCGCCGGCGACACCCACCTCGCCCAGGGCACGCTTCGCGTCGAGGGCGGCGCCGCGCGGCTCTCGCTCGCCGCGCTCGAGGAGCGCGACCGGCGCCTGGTCCCGGCGGACGCGCGCGATCTCGGAAGAGCGCCCACCGTCACGAGCCTGGCGCCGGGTCGCTATGTTATCAGCGATTACTCCGGGGCCGCGCCGGTGCGCTACCCGGTCTCGATCCGCACCGGCGGCGAGGCGCGCGTCCGCGTCGTCCCGCCGAGCTCGATCGCGCTCGAGCCCGACGAGGTGCTCGTCCCGGGCGGGCCTGCGCGCCTCGGCGGCGACGGCGCGGAGGGCGATCTCCGCGAGATCGACGTCGCCACCTTCGCGATCGCCCGCTTCCCCGTCCGCGTCGCCGAGTACCTCGAGTTCGTCGCCGAGCGGATGCGCGCGGACGAGGACGCCGCGTCGCCCCTCGTGCCCACGGGCGCCGAAGGGCTCGCCTACTGGCGCTGGGAGAGCGGTGGCTTCGTCCCCGCTCCGCTGCTCGAGGCCTGGCGCGATCGCTGCGGCCCGCTCGAGGCGCTGCCCGTGTTCGGCGTCACCGCCCTGGCCGCCGCCGCCTTCGCCGACTGGCGATCGCGCCGCACCGGCAGGCGCTATCGGCTGCCGACCGAGGACGAATGGGAGAAGGCCGCGCGCGGCACCGACGGCCGGCGCTACCCGTGGGGCGATCGCTTCGACGCCTCGTTCTGCAAGATGCGCGAGTCCCGCCCCGCGGTGCCCTACCCCGAGCCGAGCGGGGCCTTCCCCTTCGACGAGTCGCCTTACGGCGTGCGCGATCTCGGCGGCGGCGTCGCCGACTGGACGATCCCGCGCGGGCAGAACGACGCGAGCGGCCTCGGGTACGCGACGGCCCGCGGCGGCGCGTGGACCGACTGGCACGAGGAGTGCCACCTCGGCGTGCGGCGCCCCCACCTCGTCGGCGAGCGCAGCGCGCGGGTGGGGTTCCGGCTCGCTAGGAGCGCCTAGAGCTCGGCTGGGCCGAGCGCTCGGCAGACTCCCGCGCGAGCTATGTGCGCGCTCGCGACAGGTGCGCCGCGATCCAGAGGAGGTACACCCCCGCGATCCCGACGAGCACGTAGACGATGCGCGCACCGGCCGACATCGTTCCGAAGATCGCGGCCACGAGATCGAGCCTGAACAGGCCCACCAGCGCCCAGTTGATGGCCCCGATCACGACCAGGAGGACGGCCGCCCACGACAGGCCCGACAGACCCTCAACGCGGCTCACGTTTGCCATGACTGCCTCACGACCGCGATTCCCTTGCAGGCGGCACGCCAGCCCCGGCGGACGAGCGGAAACGCGGCAAGGTTGGGCTCGAGCGACCGCGAACGCGGATGGGTGCAGTTCCCGATCTGCGCCTGAAGAACAAAGCAATTCCGATCACTTG
>CAYJPW010000052.1:0-60364 GCA_964372055.1 uncultured Polyangiaceae bacterium | reverse complement strand
GGGGGGGGGGGGCCCCCCCCCCGCGCCCCCGGACTGAAGAGGCGTCGGACCCCGGGCCTCGAGTGGCGTTGATCGGACGAATGTCCGACACCTCTTCAGTTCTTGGGGCCGAGCTTGGGCGGCGCCGGCGTCTTCGCCGTCGACGAGGGCGGCGGGGGAGCGGCGGGGCTGCCTGCGTCCGGCGGCGCGGCGGCGGCGGCGCCGGCGTCGGGCGCCGCCTTGGCGCTCGCCGTGGCGGACGGGGTCGCCGTCGCCGTCGGCTGCGCGCCGGTCGGCGCGGGGGTGCCCGACGCCGCGGGCTTGGTCGCCGCCGGCTTCTTGCCCTGCTGGGGCGGGCCGAACTTGGGCCGCGAGGCCGCCGGCGCCTTCTCGTCGCCGGGGAGGCACATCTTCAGCATGCCGCTGTCCGAGATCGAGTCGCAGATCTTCATGCCGGCGGGGCAGTCGTCCGACGCCTGGCAGTAGTGCGAGCAGATGCCCGGCTCGTTCGACTCGCCGACCTTCTTCAGGCACCAGCCGTGCTGGCAGTCGGCGCCGGACATGCAGCCGCCGTTCGGGGGCGAGCCGATCGGCTTCGAGCACACCGATCCGGCTCCCTCGTCCTTGGCGCGGCAGACGAGGCCGCCCTCGCAGTCCTTGTTGTAGGTGCAGCTCTTCGAGCACACGCTGCCGTAGGTCGTGCACGTGCTCGACTCGCAGTCGAGGTCCTGCGTGCAGTCCTCGCCGTAGGCCTTCTTGGGCTTGGGCTTGAACTTGTCGCAGCCGGCGCCGGCGACGAGGGCGGAGAGCGACACGAAGGCCACGAAGGCCGTGAGGGCTTGGCGAGCGTTCATGGGACCGCGCTCCTATCACAGCCGCGGCGCGGCGGGGTAAGCTCGCGCCGATGTCATCCTATCCTCCCATGACCGGGGAGCCGCCGAGCCTCGGCGAGCTGCCCGCGCCGCCCGCGTCGGTGCACCTGATCGAGGACGACCGGACCGGGATGCACCCCGCCGTCCTGCGGCGCGCCTTCAACGACCACGTCCAGTTCTCGCGGTCGCGCGACCTCACCGGCGCGACGGCCTTCGACCGCTACGTCGCCCTCGCGCTCTCGGTGCGGGATCGCCTCGTGCTCCGCTGGGCCCGCACGCAGCGCGAGTACTACGAGCGCGACGTCAAGCGCGCGTACTACCTCTCGGCCGAGTTCCTCCTCGGGCGCGCGCTCACCGCGAACCTCCAGGCGCTCGACGTCTACGACGACTACGAGCGGGTCCTCGCCGATCTGGGCATCGATCTCGCCGAGCTCGTGGCGCAGGAGCCCGACGCGGGGCTCGGCAACGGCGGCCTCGGGCGCCTCGCCTCGTGCCTCCTCGAGTCGATGGCGACGCTCGGCCTCCCCGGCCAGGGGTACGGCATCCGCTACGAGTTCGGGATCTTCGAGCAGGCCATCCGCAACGGCCAGCAGATCGAGCGCGCCGACGAGTGGCTCCGCTTCGGCAACCCGTGGGAGATCGAGCGCCCCGAGTACACCGTCCCGGTCCACTTCGGCGGCCACACCGAGCGCGTGCAGAGCGGCCACGGCGGCTTCCGCATGGCGTGGGTCCCGGCCGAGACGGTGCTCGGCGTGCCTTTCGACACGCCCGTCGCCGGCCACCGCACCAGCACCGTCAACTCGCTCCGCCTCTGGGCCGCGCGCGCCGGCCAGGAGTTCGACTTCTCGCTCTTCAACGCCGGCGACTACGTGCGCGCCGTACAGGCCAAGAACGACTCCGAGGTGATCTCGAAGGTCCTCTATCCGAACGACAACTTCGAGGCCGGACGCGAGCTGCGCCTCCGCCAGGAGTACTTCTTCGTCGCCTGCTCCATCCACGACATCGTCTGGCGCTTCCGCAAGACGCACTCCGACTGGACCCGCTTCTCGGACAAGGTGGCGATCCAGCTCAACGACACCCACCCGGCGATCGCCATCGCCGAGCTGATGCGCGTCCTCATGGACGATCACGGCGTGGGCTGGGACGTCGCCTGGACGCAGACGGTCCGGGCGTTCGGGTACACCAACCACACCCTCCTGCCCGAGGCGCTCGAGCGCTGGCCGGTGTCGCTGTTCGCGCGGCTGCTGCCGCGGCACCTCGAGATCATCTACGAGGTGAACCGGCGCTTCCTCCGCGAGGTCATGGACGACTTCCCCCGCGACGACGCGCGCCTCTCGCGGATGAGCCTCATCGAGGAGGGTCCGGAGAAGCGCGTGCGCATGGCGCACCTGGCCGTCGTCGGCTCGCACTCGGTGAACGGCGTGGCCAAGCTCCACTCCGAGCTGCTCACGCGCGAGCTCCTCCGCGATTTCCACGAGCTCTACCCCGAGCGCTTCAACAACAAGACCAACGGCGTGACGCCGCGGCGCTGGCTCCGCGCCTGCAACCCTGGGCTCTCCGAGCTCATCACCGACCGGCTCGGCAGCGAGGCCTGGGTCACCGATCTCGAGCGCCTCCGCCAGCTCGAGCCGCACGTCGAGGGCGACGCCGACTTCCGCGCCCGCTTCCGCGCCGCGAAGCGCGCCAACAAGGAGGATCTCGCGGCGCTCATCCGGCGCGAGCTCTCGCTCGAGGTCGATCCGGCGAGCATCTTCGACTGCCACATCAAGCGCCTCCACGAGTACAAGCGCCAGCTCCTCAACGCTCTCCACGTGGTCTCGCTCTACCTCAGGGCGAAGCGCGGCGAGTCGTTCCCGCCGCGCACATTCATCTTCGGGGCCAAGGCGGCGCCGGGCTACAAGAGGGCGAAGCTCATCATCCGGTTCATCCACGCGATCGCGGCGGTCATCAACCACGACCGGCACGTCTCGTCGGTGCGCGTCGCCTTCCTCCCGAACTACCGCGTCTCCTTGGCCGAGCGCATCATCCCCGCCGCCGATCTCTCGGAGCAGATCTCGACCGCCGGGATGGAGGCGTCGGGCACCGGGAACATGAAGCTCGGGATGAACGGCGCGCTCACCATCGGCACGCTCGACGGCGCCAACATCGAGATCCGCGACGCCGTCGGCCCGGAGAACTTCTTCCTCTTCGGGCTCACGGCCGACGAGGTCCTCGCCCGCCGCGCCGCCGGCGCGACCGGGCGCGAGGCGTGCGAAGCGAGCCCCGAGCTCGCCGAGGTCATCGACCTCGTCACCTCGGGCTTCTTCTGCCCGGACGAGCGCGACCTCTTCAAGCCGCTCACCGACGCGCTCCTCGGGCGCGACGAGTACATGGTGCTCACCGACTACGCGGCCTACTCGGCGTGCCAGCGTCGGGTGAGCGAGGCGTTCCTCGATGAGGACGGCTGGTCGAGGATGGCCGGGCTCAACGTCGCGCGCCTGGGCACCTTCTCGTCCGACCGCACCGTGGCCGAGTACGCCCGCGAGATCTGGGGCATCGTCCCCGTCCACGTGCCCGATCCCCTGGAGGCTGGCCCCTAGGGCCTCGGGCGCTATCCTTCGAGGTCACCCCCGATGTCCGACCCCCGCGAGAAAGAAGACCGCGACGGCGACCTCGCGACCGAGCGCAAGAGCCACGTCGAGAAGGTCCGCCGCTACAAGGTCCTCTTCCACAACGACGACTACACCACCATGGAGTTCGTGGTGCTCGTCCTCCAGAAATTTTTTCACAAGACCGAGACGGAGGCGACCCACATCATGCTCAGCGTGCATCACAAGGGGCATGGGGTCGCGGGCGTCTACACCCGCGACGTGGCAGAGACCAAGGTCAACCAGGTGATGTCCTACGCGAAGGAGCACGGGCAGCCGCTCCTGGTCACCGCCGAGCCGGAGTGAGGACGTAAGCGAGCCATGCGCATCAGCCCCGAGGTCGAGGTCGCCTTCTCGCTCGCCACCCACGAGGCGGCGCGGCGACGGCACGAGTTCGTCACGGTCGAGCACCTCTTCTACGCGCTGCTCTTCGACGAGGAGACGGTCCAGGTCGTCCGCCACTCCGGCGGGGACGCCGCCGCGCTCAAGAAGAAGCTCGAGCGCTTCCTCGACGAGGAGATGACCCCGCTGCCCGAGGACACCGAGGTCTCCCCCACCCTCTCGCTCGGCTTCCAGCGCGTCGTCGGGCGCGCCGCGATGCACGTGCAGTCGTCGGGGAAGAAGGAGCTCAAGGGCGCCAACGTCCTCGTGGCGATGTTCGCCGAGCGCGACTCGGTCGCCGTGGGCATGCTCCACGAGGCCGGCGTCACCCGGTTCGACGTCGTCAACTACATCTCCCACGGCATCTCCAAGGTCGGCTCGGACGAGGTCCGTCCCGGCGGGGGCGAGGCCGAATCCCACGGCGAGGACGCCGAGGGCGGCGCCGCGCCGGTCGGCGACCCGCTCTCCGCCTTTTGCATGAACCTCAACAAGGAGGCGGCCGAGGGGCGCATCGATCCGCTCGTCGGCCGCGAGCTCGAGGTGGAGCGGACCATCCAGGTGCTCTGCCGCCGCCGGAAGAACAACCCGATGCTCATCGGCGACGCCGGCGTCGGCAAGACGGCGATCGTCGAGGGCCTCGCCCAGAAGATCCACGAGGGCAAGGTCCCGAGCGCGATCGCCGGCGCGACCGTCTACTCGCTCGACATGGGCGCGCTCCTCGCCGGGACCAAGTTCCGCGGCGACTTCGAGAACCGGATCAAGGCCGTGCTCCGCGGCCTCGAGAAGCAGCCGGGCTCGATCCTCTTCATCGACGAGATCCACACCATCATCGGCGCCGGCTCGGCGAGCGGCGGCACCATGGACGCGTCGAACCTGCTCAAGCCCGCCCTCGCCAAGGGCGTGCTCCGCTGCATCGGCGCGACCACGTTCACCGAGTACCGCGGCCACCTCGAGCGCGACAGCGCCCTCGCGCGCCGCTTCCAGCGCATCGAGGTGGGCGAGCCGAGCGTCGAGGAGACGGTGAAGATCCTCGAGGGCCTGCAGAAGCGCTACGAGGAGTTCCACAAGGTCACCTACACGCCCGCGGCGATCGACGCGGCGGCGAAGCTCACCGCGCGCTACCTCCAGGACCGCAAGCTCCCCGACAAGGCCATCGACCTCATCGACGAGACGGGCGCGGCGGCGCGCCTGGCGCACGGCGACGGCCACGTCGTCGACGTGCCCGACGTCGAGCTCGTGGTCGCGAAGATGGCGCAGATCCCGCCGCGCCAGGTGTCGACGTCCGACAAGGCTCAGCTCCGCGACCTCGAGAAGGAGCTCAAGGGCGCGATCTTCGGCCAGGACGAGGCCGTCAAGCAGCTCGCCTCGGCGATCAAGCTCTCGCGCGCCGGCCTGCGCGCGCCCGAGAAGCCAATCGGCTCGTTCCTCTTCACCGGCCCCACGGGCGTCGGCAAGACCGAGCTCTCCAAGCAGCTCGCCAAGTCGCTGGGGATCTCGTTCATCCGCTTCGACATGAGCGAGTACCAGGAGCGGCACACCGTCTCGCGCCTCATCGGCGCCCCGCCCGGCTACGTCGGCTTCGATCGCGGCGGCCTGCTCACCGAGGCGATCGCCAAGTCACCGCACGCGGTGCTCCTGCTCGACGAGATCGAGAAGGCCCACCAGGACGTGTTCCAGGTCCTGCTCCAGGTGATGGATCACGGCACGCTCACCGACAACAACGGCAAGAAGAGCGACTTCCGCCACGTGGTCCTGATCATGACCAGCAACGTCGGCGCCCGCGATCTCGCCCAGAGCCGCGTCGGCTTCGGCGAGCGCGGCACCGCCGGCGACGACGACCGCGCCTACAAGAACATGTTCAGCCCCGAGTTTCGCAACCGGCTCGACGGGCGGATCATGTTCAAGCCGCTCGACCCGTCGATCATGGGCCACATCGTCGACAAGTTCGTGCGCGAGCTCGCGGCGCTCCTCGCCGACCGCAAGGTCGACCTCGAGGTCACCGAGCGCGCCCGCGCCCACCTCGCCGAGAAGGGCTACGACCCGCAGAACGGAGCGCGCCCGCTCGGCCGCGTCATCGAGAGCGACGTGAAGCGCCGGCTCGGCGACGAGATCCTCTTCGGCGCGCTCGAGAACGGCGGCAAGGCCGTGGTCGACGTCGAGGGCGGCGAGATCCGGTTCACCTTCACCCCCGCCGCGCTGGCCTGAGCCGAAGGGTCGATTCGCTTCGGCTCGGAGGCCCGGGCAGGAGCTACTCGAGCTCGACGACCTTCGCCCGCACCGGGCGGGGGCGCGAAGCCGGCTCGAGGCCCTTCTTCACCTGCATCTTCGCGAGCGCGATGCCCTCGAGCGCCTTCGCGCGGGGGAGCGGCCTGGCCGCGGTGGCGGCGCGCACCTGCTGCTCGGCGCGGTTGAGGAGCGAGAGCGCGGAGGTGAGCCGGATCTGGCTCTCGGCGGCGGCGGTGTTCTCGAAGTCGTCGTCGTCCGGCCCGCACGCGGCCGACTCGCGGATCGCTCCCCGGCTCACCACGAGCGCGAGGGCACCGGCGAGGGCGAGCGTCGAAACCTTCCAGATGTTCACCATGGCGTCTCTCCTCCAGTCCGTCGTCAGGGCGCAGGGGAGCCCCCGCGCAAGAAAGGCCCGAAGCCGCGGGCCGCAACTGATGAGCACGTGGCGACGTGGCGGCGTGACGTGACCGGAGGACGCTTTTTTTTCGACGACGAGGAGCGGGGGTGGCCGACACCTACCCACACGCGGCGGCGCGCGGGTGGCCGAGGCTCCGCCGACCCGCCCCTGCGGGGTCAGTTGAGCGAGTACGGCAGCGCGAGCGCGAACGGGGCGATCGTCGCGTCGAACTTGCGGCCGTCGGGGCAGTGCATCTGGTAGGTGCCCTCCATCGTGCCGCGCGGCGTCTCGAGGACGCAGCCGCTCGTGTACTCGAAGTGCTCGCCCGGGCGGAGCGTGGGCTGCTGGCCGACGACGCCGGGGCCGCGCACCTCCTCGACCTTGCCGTTGCCGTCGGTGATCACCCAGTGGCGGCTCTTGAGCTGAGCCGTCGCCGTGCCCTCGTTCGCGATCCGGACAGAGTACGCGAACACGTACCGGCGCGCCGACGGCGACGACTGCTCGGGGACGTACTTGGTGGTCACGGTGACGCGGATGCCCTCGGTGATGGCGTTCGACACGGCCGGTTCCCCTGCCACGCGGGCCGTCCGCACACAAGAGCCCTGCCGGGGAAGCCTGAAACGACGGAGGAAAGCGGACGGCCGCGTTGACAGCCTCGGGGCGCGTCCACAAGTTGCAGCGCACCGTGGACGAGCCGCAAGACGCAGCCGAGCGCGCCCCGGCGCTCGCTCCTGGGGGGACGGTCGGGGATTTCGGCGGCGAGCGCGCGTCGCTCGCGCTCGCCGAGGACGCGCCCGCCCCCTCCACCGAGCCCGCCGAGCCCAGCCGCGACGAGGGCGCGGCGTTCGGCCTCACCGCCCTCGGGCCGGTCCCCGACCGGAAGGTCCGGGAGTGGGCCTTGGTGCTCCAGTCGATGTCGATCGAGCACGCGGCGCGCCGCCTCTCCGGCGGCTGGTTCTTGCTCGTCCACGACGCCGACTACCCCGCCGCGCGCGCCTCGATCGATCGCTACGAGCTCGAGAACCGCGACTGGCCGCCGCCTCGCCGGCGCGAGCGGCTCCGGTACCCCTCGTCGTCCGCGGCGCCGATCGCCTTCCTCGCGCTGGTGGCGTTCTTCATCCTGACCGGCCCCGTGGCCGCCGGCTCGCGCTGGTTCCAGCACGGCACCAGCGTGGCCGACTTCGTCGTCGGCTCGCAGCCCTGGCGCGCGGTGACGGCGCTCACGCTCCACGCCGACTCGGCGCACGTCATCGGCAACGCCATCTCGGGCACGCTCTTCGGCTCGGCGGTCCATCGCCGGCTCGGGCCGGGTGGCGGATCGCTCGCCATCCTCGCCTCGGGGATCGCGGGCAACCTCGCCAACGCGCTGTTCCACCACGCCACCGGCTCCGGCGGTCACGCCTCGATCGGCGCGTCGACGGCGGTGTTCGGCGCCGTCGGCGTGCTCGCCGCGACGCAGCTCATCGTCGATCGGTCCCACAGCGCGCCGCGGAGCTGGCTCGATGTCGTCGCGCCGCTCGTGGGCGGCCTCGCGCTCCTCGGCGCCCTCGGCGCCAGCCCGCGCGCGGATCTCGGCGCGCACCTCTTCGGGTTCCTCGCGGGCGCCGTGATCGGGCTCGTGGCGCTCGGGCCCGGATGGCTCGTCCGCCGCCGCGCCGCGAGGGACCTCGCCGAGCGCGCCGTGCACTTCGGTGAGCCCACCGGTCGTCTGCAGGAGAGCGCGCCGCCGTCGCGCTGGTGGCTGCAGACGCTGCTCGGCGCCGTCACGGTCGGCGTGCTGCTCGGGTCCTGGCAGCTCGCGTTCGCGCGCTGAGCGGAGCCCTGCGCGCGCGCCGCCTCGCGACGAGCGCGGCCAGCGCGGGAATCGCCGCCAGCAACGCCCGTCCCGAAGCCGCGCCATCGGCCGACATGGCTCCGACGGTGCACGTCGCGCAACCCGACCCCCGCGCGGCGAGCACGCGCCGGTCAACGGTCGACGCAGCGGCCACCCCACCCGTCCGCGTTCCGCGCGACGACGGGTCCGCCTCACGAGCCCGATCCTCCGCGCGAGGCGGTGCGTCTACGGGCGGCGGCATCTCCGCCCCGCTCTCGATCCAGAGTCGCACCGCCTCGATCTCCGCAGGGGAAGGACGGTGGCCTCCGTCGGGCGGCATGCGACGAGGATCGCTGGGGGGCAGGAGCAGGCGCTGCAGCAGGCGGCTCGCCTCGGGCGAGCCGGGGACGATGCGGTCGCGAGCGAGGAGCGACGCCGGATCCCGGGCGTCGAGCTCCGCGTCCGGCGATTCGCCTCCATGGCAGCCGGCGCAGCTGCGAGCGAAGAGAGGCGCGACGACATCGGCATAGAGCCGATCCGCGCGAGGCGGCGCCTCGATCGCCGGCGACGCGGAGTGGGGCGTGCTCTCGGTCTCTGCCGGAGCCGTCGCCCGCCCCCTGCCCGGCGCCGGGGCGACGTGGCGAAGGCGGCTCGGGAGCGAGGCCGTGGCGGCGGCGGCGGCTCCCTGCGCGATCCACGAGTCGAGCAGCTCGATCTCGGAGTCCTCGAGCTGCGGCTCTCCGGACGGAGGCATGTGGCCCGAGCCATCCGAAGGCTCGTGCACCCGCGCGAGCAGCGAGCCACGTCGCGAATGCCCCGGCACGACCGCCGCGCCGTGCTTCCCGCCGGCGAGCAGGCCCTCGATCGAGTCGACGCGGAGCCCGCCCTTCGCTTTCTCGGCGCCGTGACAGCGGCCGCACTTCGCCGCGAGCACCGGAGCGACGAGGTCACGCCAGGCGCTGCCCTCGACGCGCGCCGGTGCGCGACCGGCGCCGGGGGAGGAGGTCGCAATCCCCGGCGCCGGCGGCTCGGTCCTCGCCGCCGGGGGCGCGGGGGCGCGGGGCGCGTCCGTCGGCCCTCGTGCGGCCGCCTCGAGCAGCGCGCGCGCATGCGGGGGCGAGAGCGCATCCCGGATCCGGAGCGTCTCCGGCGCGCCGCGCGCGATCCACCAGACGATGAGGTCGAGCTCCTCCGGCGTGGCACCCGGCGCACCGTCGGGCGGCATCCGATCGCCGTCGGACGTGGGCCGCGCCATCCTCGCGACGAGCAGGCTCGCGTCCGGATCGCCAGGCACGATCGCCGGGCCCGCATCGCCACCCTTCACCATCGCCGCGAGATCGTCCAAGCGCAGTCCCGCCTTGGCCTGGCTCGGCCCGTGGCACTCGACGCAGCGCGCGCGGAGCACCGGCAGGACAACGCTGGCGAACACGGTCGGCTCGCCGCCGGTCGCGGGCGGCGGCGGGGGCGGGTCCGGCGCCCGATTCGCGCCGAGCCAGCGCCGGAGCGCCGCGGGGGCGTAACGCACCAGGTAGTCCTCCCCGTGAGTGATCGAGCCACCGGCGTGCGCACCCACACCGAGGAGGCCCACGGTCACCGCGAGCGCCGCGCGGTACGCGCGCCGCGTGCCGGTGCTGCCGCGGACGACGTGCGCGGTCCACGCGACGAGACAAGCCGACGTCCCCAGCACGGTCGCGAGCGCCCAACGCCGGTGGCTGGTGAGGAGCCGGGCCGGGTAGCCGCCGCCGTGCGCCAAGAGGAGCCCGATCGCGAAGGTCACGACGGCGGAGCCCACGAGGAGCGCGAGCATGACGCCGATCGCCGGGTCGAGCCTCGCTCGCAGTCGAGACGCGCAGGAGAGGCATTCGAGCACCGCGATCGAGAGGAGCGCGCCGATCGGGAGGTGCACCGCCAACGGATGGGCGCGTCCCAGGAACCGCGCCGCGTCCGAGCCGCCAGCGCCCGCCGAACCGAGCGCCAGCTGGAGGACCACGGCCGCTGCGGCGCCGACGACCGCGAACGCGATCGCCGCTCGCGCCGTTCTCGCTGTCACGTCACGGCTCACTGGGCTCCTTCTCGCGCATCGCCCCCTCGCGAGAGAGATCGAGCTCGCGATTCGGTTCCCACCGAGCGGCCTCCGATTCCCGGGAACCCTTTGCGCGCTGCCGACTCGGTTGCGCGGAGGGGAAGGAGAGACCGAATGAAGAAGATGGCGTTGGGCGCGCTCGTCGCGGGCGCGAGCCTCGCGCTCGGCGGCTGCGGAGGCGCGCCGCCCGAAGCGAGCGCGCCGCCCGGAGCGGCGGCGGCGGCCGGCGACGATCAGGTCGCCGCGGGCGGCAAGCTCTACGGCGCGAAATGCGCCGCGTGCCACGGGGCGAGCGGCGAAGGCGCCGACGCGCCTCCGCTCGTGGGCAAGGCCGCGCTGCCGCTCGATCCGCCCGCGGGCGCGAAATTCCGCAAGACGCAGTTCCACACCGGCGCGGACGTCTTCGCGTTCGTCAAGGCGACGATGCCGCCGAGCAAGCCCGGGAGCCTCACCGACGAGGAGTACGCCGCCATCCTCGCCTTCGATCTGAAGGCGAACGGCGTCGACCTGACCGGAAAGCACGTCGACACGAGCACGGCCGCATCGTTCGTCCTCCACCCCTGAGTCGCCCGCAAGGAGCCACCATGAAGTCCCGATCCCTCATCTTCACGATCGCCGCAGTCGCGGCGCTTCCCCTCGCGTGCGGCGGGAGCGACGACTCGGCGGGTGCCGGCGGTGGAGGCACGACCTCCACGACCAGCGCCTCCTCCGCGAGCACCTCGTCGACGGGCACCTCGACCAGCACGTCGTCGACGACCGGCGCGGGCGGCGGGCCCGCGCTCACCTGCGACGACTATTGCGCGGAGGTCATGGCCAACTGCGTCGCGGCGAACCAGCAGTACGTCGACGCCGAGCACTGCGAGGCCGTCTGCGCCTCGTTCCCTGCCGGCGAGCTCGGCGACGTGAGCGGAGACACGCTCGGCTGCCGCATCTACCACGGCGGCGCCGCGGCGGCGGATCCGGCGACGCACTGCGGCCACGCCGGGCCGAGCGGCGGCGACCAGGATCCGGCGGACGCGGCACCGGGACCGTGCGGCGACGCCTGCGAGGCGTTCTGCGATCTCGCCCAGGCCTCCTGCACGGCGGCCAACTCCCAATACGCGGACGACGCCGCGTGCCTCGCCGACTGCAAGACGTTCGCTCCCAGCGCCGCCGCGTTCGACGTGAGCGATGCCTCGAGCAACGACTACAACTGCCGCCTCTATCACCTCACCGCCGCCGCGCTCGATCCGGCGGGCCACTGCGCTCACGTGACCTCGAGCTCGCCCGTCTGCACGATGTGATGCGTCGGTCGGACGATGGTGCGTCGAGCGGCGTCGGTCGGACGATGCTCCGACACCTCTTCAGTCGCGAGCGGGGGCTCTGCCCCCGCACCCCCGGACTGAAGAGGCGTCGGACCTCGGGGCATCGAGCGGCGTTGCTTGGACGGACGTCCGACACCTCTTCAGTCACGAGCGGGGGCTCTGCCCCCGCGCCCCCGGACTGAAGAGGCGTCGGACCTCGGGGCGTCGAGCGGCGTCGGTCGGACGATGGTCCGACACCTCTTCAGTCGCGAGCGGGGGCTCTGCCCCCGCACCCCCGGACTGAAGAGGCGTCGGACCCGTGGCTCGAGCGGCGTTGCTTGGACGGACGTCCGACACCTCTTCAGTCCCACGAGGGGCGCACCGCGAGGTAGACGGTGCTCCAGAGCTGCGCCGCGTTCGACTCGTCGGCGTGGGGGCACCCGCTCTCCTGACCGAACGGCACGAGGCGCATGCCTCCGTCCTCCACGCGGAACGACCAGAGCTCGGTGGTGCTCATCGCGGCGGTCTCCTCGATCACCGCCCAGAGCGCGCGCTCTGCGGAGGCGACGCGCTCCCGCGTCGCCTCCGGGAGATCGGCGCGCCGGAGCTGGCGGGCGAGCCCGGCGGCGAGCATCGCCTGCTGCCACGACCAGACGACGGTGCCGTGGTAGTGCGCCGTCGTGAAGAGCGCCCGGCGCGAACGCTCGGCGGCGAACGCGGGGTTCGCGACGAGCACGCCCACCGGCGTCCGGAGCCCGGCGGGGAACGGCATGAGGATCCGGTCGGCGGCGCCGTCGAGCGCGATAGCACCGGGCTCGCCGAAGAGCAGCGCGAAGCCGTCGTCCGAGTGCATGACCCGCACCGGCGCCCCGTCCGCGTCGAGCGCAAGCGCCGGGAACCGGAGCTCGCCGCGGATCGCGTCGAGGGCGGGCGCCGCGTCGAGCCCACGCTCCTCCGCGAACGCCGCCACCCGCGCCCGCGCCTCGGCCGCCGGGACGGCCACGTCGAAGAACCTCGCCGCGACATCCCAGGCGCGCGCGAGCGCGAGCGCTTCCACGCCGTCCCCCGCGCCTACGCCGAGGACGCCGGCGCCGAGGAGCCGCGCGGAGGCCCGCAGCGCGGCCGGCACCAGCACCGCGTTGACGTCGTAGGGCACCCGACCGCCGCCCAGGCCCTCGGCGCTGTCGCGCCACTGCCCCACGCGCGAGCCGTCGCGGAGCGCGACGAGGGGCTCGAAGGCCGGCACCGCGGCGAACGGCCGCGCGCGCCGCGCCACGAACGCCAGGTTCTTCCGCACCGCGGCCGCGTACGTCTCCCCGGCGGGGGTGCACCTGGCGAGGAACGCCGCGGCGCGCGCGCGCCCCGCCTCGGTGCCGACGAGGTACTCGGCGAGCACCGGCGCGAGGAGGAAGTCGTCGTCGATCATGTCGTAGTCGAGGACCGCCCTCGCGCCCGGGCGCCGCGCCGCCGCCCACTCGCCGACGTCCTCCTCGTGCGCCACCTCGCCGTCGGGCCCGAGCCGCTCGATCACCGAGCCGAGCGCGCCTTCGATCACGGCCGGGGCGAGCACCGGCATGAGCAGGCGGACCGACAGGAGCGTGTCGCGCCCGAAGTAGGTCAAGAACCGCCACGAGCCGGCGCAGAGCTGCTCCTCGTAGCTGAGGAAGGCGAGCGCGCGCCGGTCGCGATCGCGGGCGAGCGAGACGGCGCCGCGATCGCGCCGCGACGCCGCGGTGGGCGCGCGGTCGGCGAAGAGCTCGCGCTCCGGGATGGGCGTGAGCGGCGGATCGTCCGAGAGCGCCGTCAGGCGCAGCGCGAGGCGACGCTCGCCCGCCGCCGCCGCGATCCGTACCGGCCCCTCCCCGGCGATCGCCGTCGTCCCTTCGAGCGGCTCGAGCGTGAGCTCCATCCGCCGGCCCGCGAGCGTCGTTCGCAGCCAGCGCAGCGGAGGCCCCGGCTCCACCGCATGCTCGATCCACGCCGGGACGCTGGCGTGCCCGGCATACTCGCGCAGGGCGCGGGTGCTCCCGAGGACGGCGCCGCGCACGGAGAGCTCGGAGACGTCGGCGGTGAGGAGGGCGGCCACCCCCCGGAGCCCGTCCTCGCGCTCGACGGGCTCGAGCGGGCCGGCGACGGCGAGCCGAGCGGCGATCCCCTCCTCGAACCAGATGCCGACGCCGGCGTTGCCGGCCGGGAAGGCGACGATGACGCGCGGGGCGGTCCCGGCGCTCACCAGGAGGTGCGCGGCGACCGGCCCGCGGCGGAAGAAGCGGTTGTCGACGCAGCCTTCGACGAGCGCGAGCTCCAGCGTCTCGGGCGTGGGCGCTGCGCCGGGGACCGGCGTCCCTCGAGGTTCGTCGTGAAGCCCGGCGGCGTCCTCGTGCGGCGGCTCGTCCATCGAGCGACGAGTAGCACTCAGCCGACGCGACGCCCGGAGCTCCGATCGAAAAGGTGGAGCCGCTCCGCGGGCGCGCTCACGCGGACGGTGTCGCCGGCGCGCGGCGCCCCGGACTCCGGGACGCGGAAGACGACCGGACCCGCCTCGGAGACGAGGTGCACGAACGCCTCCGAGCCCACCGGCTCGGTGAGCTCGACCTCGCCGGCGATCCCGCCCGGAGAATCGAGAGCCGTGCGCTCGAGGTGCTCGGGCCTGACCCCGACGGTCACCTCGCCGGCGACGACCGGGCGCGGACCGAGGGCGAACCGGAGCCCCGGCCCGACCACGGCGGCGACGCCCGCCTCGACCACCACCTCGGCGGGGAGGAGGTTCATCGCGGGCGACCCGATGAAGCCCCCCACGAACGTCGTCGCGGGGCGCTGATAGACCTCGCGCGGCGTGTCGCACTGAACGAGCTCGCCGACGTTCATCACCGCGACGCGATCCCCGAGCGTCATCGCCTCCGTCTGATCGTGCGTCACGTAGACGACCGTGGCCCCGAGGCGGCGGTGGAGGCGCTTGATCTCGGCGCGCATCGAGACCCGGAGGCGCGCGTCGAGGTTCGAGAGCGGCTCGTCCATGAGGAAGACCTTGGGCTCGCGCACGATCGCCCGCCCGATCGCGACGCGCTGGCGCTGGCCACCCGAGAGGCTCTTGGGCCGCTTGTCGAGCAAAGGCTCGATCTCCAGCGAGCGGGCGGCCGCGGCGACTCGCCGCCGGATCTCGGGCGCGGGCACGCCCCGGATCTTGAGGGCGAAGCCCATGTTCTCGGCGGCGGTCATGTGCGGGTAGAGCGCGTAGCTCTGGAAGACCATCGCGACGTCGCGGTCCCTCGGGGCCACGTCGTTCACCACGCGGTCGCCGATGAGCAACCGTCCCGAGCTCACCTCCTCGAGCCCCGCGATCATCCGCAGGGCCGTCGACTTGCCCGACCCGGACGGACCGACCAGGACCAGGAACTCGCGCTCTTCGATCCGGAGCGACAGGTCGCGGATGGTCGGCGCGCCGGCGCCGTAACGCTTGGCGACGTGATCGAAGACGACGCCCGCCATGGCCCTTGGATGCCGCCCCGGCCGCGAAGGGTCGGGAGCCGGCGCGTCGCGGGGCGGCGGCGGTCAGCCCTTCACTCCGGTCGTCGCGACGCCCTCGACGAAACGGCGCTGGAACACGGCGAAGAGCAGCAGAACCGGGACGGTGTTGAACATCGACCCCGCCATCACCATCGTCCAGCGCGTGACGTAGAGCCCCTTGAAGAAGTTGAGCCCCACCGGGAGCGTGAAGCGCTCGGGCGAGTTCAGGACGATCACCGGCCACGCGAACGTGTTCCAGCTCGCCATGAAGCTCGTGATCACCATCGTCGCGATCACCGGGCCGGAGAGCGGCAGGATGACCCGCCAGAACATCGAGGCCCGCGAGAGGCCGTCGAGCGTCGCCGCCTCCTCGAGCTCGCGCGGCAGGCTGGCGAGGTACTGCGACACCAGGAACACGCCCGAGGTGAGCGTCGCGGCCATCCCGGGGATGAGCCCCCAGTAGCTGTTCACCCAGCCGAGGCGCGCGACCGTGGTGTAGTTCGGGATCCAGAGGACCTGGCCCGGGATCATCAGCGAGGCGAGGACCACGACGAGGAGGGCGCCCCGGCCGGGGAACGGGATCCGGGCGAGCGCGTAGCCCGCGGTGAGGCTCATGATCGCGAGGACCGCGACGCTCACCACGGCCACCAGCGCGCTGTTCAGGACCCAGCGCAGGAAGAGCGGCGTCCCGCGCACCACCTCCACGTAGCTCTCGAGCGTCGGGGGGCGCGGCAACAGGCCCGGGGAGAAGGCCTCCTCCGGAGCCTTGAGCGACGTGGCCGCCGCGAACAGGAAGGGACCGATCGAGAGCGCGACCGCGACCGCCGCGACCGCGTAGAGCAGCGCGCGGCGGGCGGCCGTCACGCCTCGCCCCCCACGGCGCGGCGCTGGACGAGCGTCGCCAGGAAGATCACCGTCGCCAGGACCACGGCGATCGCGCAGGCGTACCCCATGTCGAAGCCGACGAACGCCTCGCGGTAGAGCAGGTACGCGGTGGTCAGCGTCGACTTGAGCGGGCCGCCCTCGGTCATCACGTAGACCTGATCGAAGACCTGGAAGCAGCCGATGATCCCCATCGTGACGATGTAGAAGATCGTGGGCCGGAGCGAGGGCAAGGTCACGTACCAGAGCTCCTGCAGCGGCGAGGCGCCGTCGACGCGCGCCGCCTCGTAGAGCGATCCGGGGATCTGCTGGAGGCCCGCGAGCGCGATGACCATGTAGAAGCCCGCGGTGGACCAGACGTTCATCGCCATCAGGGCCCAGAGCGAGGTGCGCGGGTCGCCGAGCCAGTCGACCGGCGGGCGGAGCCCGGCCACGGCCAAGAGCGAGTCGAGGCCGCTCCAGGCGAGCAGCTGGTTGAGGAGGCCGTTCCTGAAGAACAGGAAGAGGAAGATGAGCGAGGTGGCGACCGAGCTCGTGACGCTCGGGAGGAAGAGCGCGGTGCGGAGCACGGCCCTCCCCCGCAGGCGCTGGTTCGCGACGAGCGCGAGCGCGACGGCGAGGACCGTCTGCGCCGTGACCACCACCGCGGTGTAGAGGGTGGTGTTGCGGAGGCTGATCCAGAAATCGGGATCGTGGAGCAGCCGGCGGTAGTTGGCGAGCCCGACCCACCTCGGCTCGGTGAAGAGATCGTACTCGTGGAAAGAGAGCCACACGGCGCGCCCGAGCGGCCAGAGGACGAACACGGCGAGGACGACGAGGAACGGTCCGAGGAACCCGCCGGCGGCGGCGATCTCGCCCGCGCGCCGGGCCAGGCGGGGCGTCATCGAGCGCTTGCGGCCCGCTTCGGTGGACGACGGCGGGGGCGCGCTCACGTTTCACCGACCGTTGATCGCATCGACGTCCGCCGCCGCCGCCTCGAGCGCCGCCGGGATCGACCGCGCCCCGAGGAAGACCTCCTGCACCGCGACGCCGAGGCGCTCGCGCACGCGATCGCCTCGGCGTCCGAGCTCGAACGGCGCGGCGTACGCGGCGCCGGCGAGGACGGGCCGGTACGCGGGGTGCGCCTCGGCGTACGCCGTGCTGGCGCGGAGCCTGCTGGGCAGCGCGAACGTCACCTGCGCCTGCGCGCGCTCGCTGGTGAGAAACTCGATCAGCCTCCACGCGGCCTCCGCCTTCGCCGACGCGCGCGGGATCACGTAGGCGACCGTGAAGAGCAGGTTCGAGCGGCCGCGCGGCCCCCGCGGGAGCTCGCTCACGCCGTAGCGCACGCCGGGGTAGAACTCGCCGAGGTAGGGGATGATCCAGCTCCCCTCGAAGACCATCGCCGCGTCGCCGCGGCCGAACGCGTCGCCCGGGAAGCTCGCCCCCACCTCGGAGGCGCTCGCGCCCGAGCCGTCCTCCAGCTTGAAGGCCGAGTACCAGCGCATCGCCGCCTGCCCCTCGCCTCCGGCGAGCGCGCAGCGGCCGTCGGGCCCGTAGACCGACGCGCCGAACGCGGGCGCGATCGCGAGGAAGCGGTCGGGCGTGTCGGTGCTGAGCACGAAGCCGTAGCGCGTCCCGCGGCGCTCGTGCCTGGTGAGCGCCTTCGCGGCCGCGCGCACCCGCTCGAGGTCCCAGCTCGCGTCGGGCGGCGTCACGCCGGCCTCGGCGAACATCGCCTCGTTGTGGAAGAGCGCCAGCGTGTTGAAGTCCTTGGGCACGCCCCAGAGCGTCCCCTCGCGGGTGAAGGCGTCGACGAGCGCAGGGACGAACTCCTCGCGGCGCATGCCGGCGCGCGCCATGAAGTCGTCGAGCGGGCGGAGGATCCGCTTCGCGAGGAACGGATCGAGCCAGAGCGCGTCGAGGTAGAACACGTCCGGCGCGGTGCCGGCGACGAGCATGGTGAGGATCTTCGGGTAGTACTGCCCGGGGACGGGCTCGTACGCGGCGCGGACCTCGGACTGCGAGGCGTTGAACTGGTCGACGAGCCGCCGCACGAGATCCGTCTCGGCCGGGTTGCCGGCGAAGCCCGAGATGCGGATGCCGACCCGCGCCTCGGCCGCGGCGGGCTCGGCGCGCTCGTTCGCGCGGCAGCCGCAAGCCGCGGCCGCCGTGATCAGGAACGCTAGCCCACGGGCCACATCCCGACGCTGCCACCCACCCACGTCAGGTCCTTGTTCTGGTCGACGCCGAGCATCTTGCCGCGCGACAGACGAACGAGGTTTAGCACCAGGCTGGGGCGCGGCTCGTCGGGGGCGCGCAGGAACATCATCCTGACCTCGCCCTTGACGCCGTTTCCGTCCGGCATCGCGAGGGCCGGCTCGTAGACGATCTTCTCCTGGAGGATCCACCCGCTCCGCTCGGATTCGGGGATGGCGCGGACGTCGTCGAGCGTCGGGTCGACCTTGACCCCCGATCCGGCGAACGAGAAGAGCGGCTTGAGGACGTAGCGCGAGAGATCCTCGGGCAGCTCGCGGACCTCCGAGAGGTAGCGCGCGCGCGGCACCGCAGGGTGATCGACGGACGGCAGGGTGTACTTGGACCAGGTCCAGTACCAGTTCGGGTGCGAGCACCAGGTGACGTCGAGGTCGTCGGTGTACGAGAACGGCAGGGCGGTCTTCTTCGCCTGGAGCTCGTCGAACACGATGCGGTTGTAGATGCGCCGCACCTGCACGAGCCTGCCGTCCACTTTGCGGAAGAGGCGCCGGCCCTCCTTCACGAGCGTCGTCGGACAGACCGCGTCGACCCCGAGGAGCTGCTTGGTCGCGACGAAGTCGGGGTACGTCTTCTGCGCGGGCGGGTCGAGATCGAGCAGGACGACCGACTCGACGGGCTCGTCGGCGACGACGGCGCGGCGGAGGCGCGCGGCGAACGAGTCGTGATCGAGGCCGCCGAAGTAGATCGACCACCTCCGATCGAGGCCGGCGATCGGGCGGATGATCTCGGCCACCACCTCGGACTGGACGACCATCAGGGCATAGAGGGACGGGAAGGCCTGGAGCTCGACCACCTTGCCCTCGAGCTCGCCGTCGGGCGCGCGCGTGATGGCGAAGTCGACCTGGACGCAGTTGGGCAGGGCGTCCATCCCGGGCACGTCGAGGCTGGGCGGGATCGCCTGCTTCATGCGGGCGATGAGCTCGGGCGACGAGATCTGGGCGACGATCTCGTTCGCCGCCTTCTCCAGCCGGCCGCGCAGGACCTCGGGGAGGAACAGCGGCGTCTCGGCGACGCGGAAGGGGACGTGGCAGCCGAGCCGCGCCTCGAGCGTGGCCAGGTAGCGCCGGTACAGATCGTCGGTGAACGCCGCGTTGTAGGCTCGCCGGAGCGTCGGATCCATGGCTGGGCGGCCAGAGTAACACGGGAGCCCGCGCCTCCGGAGGGCTGTGGTACGCTCGTCGCCGATGCAGCTCCTTCGATTCGTGCGCGCGTCGGCGCTCCTCGGCGCCCTCTCTTCGCTCTGCGCCTGCTCGGCGCTGACGGCGCCCGACGAGATCACGATCTCGGCCGAGCCCATCGCCCAGGCCCCGAAGCCCGCGCCGGCCCCGGCACCCCCGCCCCAGCCGCAGGCGCAAGCGGCCGCAGGGGCCGGAGCGCCATCGGGCGGTTGAGGCTCGCACTGAGCTCCGGTCCGGAGCTCCAAGACCCGGGGGCGAGCGCCCCGCGAGCACGAGGTTCGATGACGCCCCTCCACGAGACGGCCGAGCACGCCCAGCTGCGCGAGCAGGTTCGCAGGTTCGCGCAGCAGGAGATCGCCCCCCACGCCCACGCCTGGGACGAAGCGAACGAGTTCCCGCGCGAGCTCTACAAGAAGGCGGCCGACGCGGGGGTCCTCGGCGTCGGCTACCCGGAGGAGTACGGCGGCGGGGGCGGCGACATGTCCCACGCGCTGGCCGCCGCCGAGGAGATGGTCCTCGCCGGCAAGTCGGTGGGGGTCACGGTCGGCCTCGGAAGCCACGGCATCGCGCTGCCGCCCATCCTCCGCTGCGGCACCGAGGAGCAGCGCCGGCGCTTCGTCCCGCCGGTGCTCCGCGGCGAGAAGATCGCGGCCCTCGCGATCACCGAGCCGGGCGGCGGCAGCGACGTGGCCTCGCTGGCGACGCGCGCCGTGCGCGACGGCGATGACTACGTGGTCACGGGCAGCAAGATGTTCATCACCTCCGGCTGCCGCGCCGACCTGGTCACCACCGCGGTGCGGACGGGCGGCCCGGGCCACGGCGGCGTCTCGCTCCTCGTCATCGAGCGGGACACGCCCGGCTTCCACGTGAGCCGCAAGCTGGCGAAGACGGGCTGGTGGGCCTCCGACACCGCCGAGCTCTCCTTCGACGCCTGCCGCGTCCCCGCCCGCAACCTCATCGGCGACGAGAACGCCGGCTTCGTCCCCATCATGATGAACTTCGCCGGCGAGCGGCTCTTCATCGCCAGCAACTGCGTCGCGATCGCCGAGCTCGCCTACCGCGAGTCCATCGCCTACGCGCGCGAGCGCCGCGCCTTCGCCAAGCCGCTCACCGGCTTCCAGGTCGTCCGCCACAAGCTCGCCGACATGGCGAGCCGCATCGCGGCGGCGCGCGCCCTCACCAACGAGGTGTTGGTGCGCTACGTCCGGGAGGAGAACGTCGCCGGGCTCGCCGCGATGGCGAAGAACACCGCGACCGACATGTGCTCGTTCGTCTGCGATCAGGCGGTGCAGATCCACGGCGGCTACGGCTACATGCGCGAGACCGTGGTAGAGCGGCTCTACCGCGACGCGCGCCTCTACCCGATCGGCGGGGGCACGCGCGAGATCATGAACGAGATCATCTGCAAGACGGAGGGGTATTGAATCCTCGAAGGTCGATGGGTCCAGGGCTCGCGATCGTGGCGCTCTTCGGCGCCGCCTGCTCGAAGACGCCCGAGCCCGAGCCGAGCGCGCCGCCGCCCCGCTCCACCTCCGCGGCGACCGGCGCGACCGGCACCGGCGCCCCTGCCCCGCGCGGGCCGCAGAAGCCCACCGACGTCGACTGGGACGCGCCCGCCGGCTGGGAGAAGGCCGCGAACCCGAGCCCGATGCGCAAGGCGACCTACAAGATCAAGCACGCCGAGGGCGATCCCGAGGACGCCGAGCTCAGCGTCTCGCAGGCCGGCGGATCGATCGAGGCGAACGTCGCCCGATGGACCGGCCAGTTCGAGAAGGCCAAGGACGACGCGACCAAGCGCACCGAGAAGAAGGTCGGCGAGCTCAAGGTCACCGTCGTCGAGATCCACGGCACGTTCGCCGGATCGGGCATGCCCGGCGCTCCACCCGGCCCGCCGAAGGAGCGCTGGGCCATGCTCGGCGCCATCGTCGAGACGGCGACGCCCACGTTCTTCAAGCTCACCGGGCCCGAGAAGACGGTGATGGCCGCACGGGCCGACTTCGACAAGCTCATCGACTCGCTCCGCGCCAAGTAGACGCCCCCGCGGCGCGATCCTGCCGGAGCGGTGAAATTCCGCCGACGCGGCACCCGTGTCCGCTACGATGGTGCTCGTCCTTAGCCGGAGACCTCGATGCAAAGTGCCCGTTCGTTCAAGGCGCGCCTCGTCCATCCGCTCATCCTCGTCTCGATGGCGACCGCGGTCGGCGCTGCCGCGGCCAACTGCTCCGCGACCAACGAGGAGCCCAAGGAATTCGGGACGGGCACCGGGGCCACGACGGGCACCGGCCAGGGCGGCGGCACGACGAGCAGCACGACCACCGGCGAGGGCGGCGGCATCGTCCTCCCCGACGGCGGTCCCGACGCGCCGCCCGACGTGTTCATGAACCCGTGCGGCACCGCCTGCGGGCCCACCGAGCTCTGCGACGACGCCCACCTCGGGCTCGACGACGATTGCGACGGGCAGGTCGACGAGGTCTGCGACTGCGCCGCCGGCACGGCGCACGCGTGCTTCAAGGGCGACCCGTCCTACCACAACACCGTCGGCTGCTACGACGGCACCGAGAAGTGCTCCGAGAACGGCAAGTGGGGCGCTTGCCTCGGCGGCGTGCACGCGACGGACAACTGCTTCTCGGCCGATCTCACCAACTGCCACCCCATCTCGGCCGTCCCCTTCGAGACCGTCGACCTCAAAGACGGCACCGGCAACTTCAGCGGCAACGCCGTCCCCGGGACCGAGGTGTGGACCGTCACCTGCCCGGTGGGCGTGGACCCCTGCCCCGCGGTCGCGGGAGCGAGCCCGCCCGACGACTTCCAACCGCTGCAGTCGGGCGAGTACACCGTCACGTACACGAAGGGGATCGCAGGCGGCGGCACCGACTCCTGCACCTACCCGCTCTTCGTCGGAGCGCCCGGCCTTCGCGTCGAGACCTCGTGGGAGCACGACGTCGAGCCGTGCGTCGGCTTCAGCTGCGGCGTCGACGTCGACCTGCACCTCCACCAGCCGAACGACACGCAGCCCTGGGCGATCTCGGGCGCGCCGCAGGACTGCGGCTACGGCAACTGCAAGATCGAGTCGATCCAGGGCGGGTTCAACCAGACCCCGACCTGGTTCCCGATGGGCAACGTCCCGCCCGATCCGGTCAACTGGTACAAGGACCCGGTCTTCGAGAAGAACCTCTGCTACTTCGCGCCGCGCGGCGCAGGCCAACAGTGGCAGAGCTACGGCCAGGGCTGCCACAACCCGCGGCTCGACATCGACAACATCACCTGCGATCCGACGATCAGCGATCCGAACGACGACGATTTCTGCGCGCCCGAGAACATCAACGTCGACTTCCCCCCCAAGGGACAGTGGTTCCGGATCGGCGTGCACTACTACTCGAGCCACGGCGTGACCTACGCGGTGCACCCCACCGTGAAGATCTACTGCAACGGCGCGCTCGCGGCCGACCTCGGGACCACCGGCTTCTACTCGCCGGAGACGCCGGTCACCTTCGAGCCGAGCGACGGCTCGGGCTTCCAGGGCAACCGCTTCTGGATGGTCGCGGACGTGATCTTCGCCGACGACGCCTGCAACAACAACCCGTGCACGGTCAAGACGCTGTACGCGGATCAGAACGCGAAGACGCCGCTCTTCGTGCTCGACACGGTCGCCGAGACGAACTTCGGCCCGGGCTACCCGCCCCCTCCGTAGAGCTCGGCGAAGAGCCTCGGCGCCTGGACGACCGCACGCCGTTCGGCTCCGCACGCCCCGGCGCGCCTTCGGCACGCGAGACAGATGAAGAACCTGGCGGCCTGGGCTAAAGTGGAGGCCACTTTGCCTTCTCGGAGGTCTCCATGACGTCTCCCGGTCGCCGCCGCGTACGGCGTGTCCACCCGCTGATCTTCGTCGCCGGCGCGGTCGTGACGGCCCTCGCCGTCGCCAACGGCTGCTCCGCCACCAACGAGGCCGGCACCGGCTCGACGACGGGCAGCGGCTCGACCGGCGGACCGGGCACCGGCACCGGCGGAGGCGGCGGCGGACAGAGCACCGGCACCGGGCAGGGCGGCGAGATCATCCTCCCCGACGGCGGCCCCGACGCGCCGGCCGACGTGTTCATGAACCCGTGCGGCACCGCCTGCGGGCCCACGGAGCTCTGCGACGACGCGCACCTCGGGCTCGACGACGACTGCGACGGGCAGGTCGACGAGGTCTGCGACTGCGCCGCCGGCACGGCGCACTCCTGCTTCAAGGGCGACCCGTCCTACCACAACACCGTCGGCTGCTACGACGGCACCGAGAAGTGCTCCGAGAACGGCAAGTGGGGCGCGTGCCTCGGCGGCGTGCACGCGACCGACAACTGCTTCTCTGCCGATCTCACCAACTGCCACCCCATCTCGGCGGTCCCCTTCGCCGACGTGAACCTCAAGGACGGCACCGGCAACTTCAGCGGCAACGCCGTGCCGGGCACCGAGGTCTGGACGGTCACCTGCCCCGTGGGCGTGAGCCCCTGCCCCGGCGTCGCCGGGATGAGCCCGCCGGACGACTTCAAGCCGCTGCAGTCGGGCGAGTACACGGTCACGTACACCAAGGGCATCGCGGGCGGCGGCACCGACTCGTGCACGTACCCGCTCTTCGTCGGCGCGCCCGGCCTCCGCGTCGAGCTCGAGTGGGAGCACGACCTCGGCGGCTCCGGCGTCGACCTCGATCTCCACGTGCACCAGCCGAACAACACGCTGCCGTGGAGCATCAGCGGCGCGCCGCAGGACTGCACCTGGTCGAGCTGCACCGAGTCCGACTTCGAGTTCGGCTTCAACGCACCGAACTGGTTCGCCGATCCGCCCGTCATGCCGCCGAACCCGGTCAACTGGTACGAGGACCCGGTCTTCGAGAAGAACACCTGCTACTTCGCGCCGCGCGGCGTGGGCCTCGACTGGCAGGCGTTCGGCCAGGGTTGCCACAACCCGCGCCTCGACCTCGACAACATCACCTGCGATCCGGCCGCCAGCGATCCGAACGCGTTCGACTTCTGCGCGCCCGAGAACGTCAACATCGACTACCCGCCGCAGAGCGAGTGGACGCGGATCGGCGTGCACTACTACTCGAGCCACGGCCTCGCCTACGACGTGCACCCCAAGATCAAGGTGTTCTGCAACGGGAGCCTCGCGGCCGAGCTCGGGCCGAAGGGCTACTACCAGCCCGAGACGCCGGTCACGTTCGTGCCGCCCGACGGCGCCGGCGGGATCAACGGGGCGAACCGGTTCTGGCTCGTCGCCGACGTCGCGTTCAAGGTCGACGCCTGCGACAGCACCGCGTGCACCGTGCAGCCGCTCTACGCCGACCCGAACGGGAAGACGCCGCTCTTCATCACCGACCAGGTCGCCGAGAGCAACGTGGGCCCCTCGTACCCGCCCCCGCCGTGAGCGCTCACCGCGCGGGCCGCGCGAGCGGCTCGACGTCGCCTTCGTCGCCCTCGTCGCCGGCGTGATCGCGCTGGGGGCCGAGGAGCTTGCCGCGGATGAGCGGATCGTCGAGGTACGTCTCGGTGAGCCGCTTCGGACCGAAGAGACCGACGAGGCGCAGCGGGAAGAGCAACACGCCGAGCACCAGCGAGACGATCCCGCCGAGGAGCTTCCCGCCGTACGCCTCGACCACGAGCCAGAGCCTGGTGGCCGCGCCGAGCTCCGAGATCGGGCGGTCGCAGAGGCCCATCCGCACGAGGCGCTTCTCCGCCATCGCGACCGAGTGCCGCACCAGCGCGGGAAGCCGCTGCATCGCCGGGTGGTCCTGCGGCAGCCGCTCCTTCATGAACCTCTCGAGCTTCGAGACGCCCCAGAGCGACACGAGCGCGAGCCCGAGGAGGCGCCGCCGCAGCCACGGCTTGCCCTGGATCGCCTTCATCGTCTGGATCTCGCCGAACTCGACGTGGCGCTCCTCCTGGCGCACGCCGCGGCGGAGGATGGCGACGATCTCCTCCTGGTCGACCGTCTCGATCATCGCGTAGAAGGCCTGCAGCACGAGGCCCTCGCCGATCGCCATCTCCAGCGCGACGTGCTCGCCCCACGAGCCGCCCATCATCCCGGTCGCCAGGAAGCGCACGGTCGCGTTCGCCTTCTCGGGCTTGGCGCCGAGGATCTCGAGGATGCGGAGGAAGTTACCGACGTGCTGGAACTCCTCGACCGCCTGGCGCGCGAGGAAGCGGGCGGCGTCGAGGTCGGGCGCGTTGTAGAGCCAGTGTCCGATCTGGATCCCGGTGACCTCGCCGTAGAGGAACTGTTGCACCGCCCAGACCAGGGTCTCCTTGTCCTCGACGGGATCAAGCTTGGCCCCGCCGAAATCGAACACCATCTCCTCGCGCGTGAGCAGCATCGCGTCCTCCGTCGCTCCAGGGTCTAGCAGCGCACGGGCCTCCCCACGACCCCCGTCGTGGTATACGAGGCCCCCTTCCGGAAGGAGTCAGACACATGGGTCGCGCCTACAACTTCAACGCCGGTCCCGCCGGGCTTCCGCTCCCCGCCCTCGAGCGAGCGCAGCGCGAGCTCCTCGATTTCGAGGGGACCGGCATGTCCATCATGGAGCACAGCCACCGCGGGAAGTCGTACGAGGCGGTGCACAACGAGGCCATCGCGCTGATCCGCGAGCTCCTCGGCGTCCCGGACGACTACCACGTCCTCTTCCTCCAGGGCGGCGCCAGCCTCGAGTTCGCACGGGTGCCGATGAACCTGCTCCCCGCGGGCAAGAGCGCCGACTACATCCTCACCGGCGGCTGGTCGGAGAAGGCGTACGAGGAGGCCGGGCGGATCGGCACCGTGCGCGTCGCCGCCACGACGGCCGTGGACAAGCGCTACACGCGGATCCCGCGGCAGGACGAGCTCGAGCTCGATCCCGCGGCGGCCTACGTCCACATGACCAGCAACAACACCCTCTTCGGGACGCAGTGGCACCGCTGGCCCGAGGTCGGCGCCGTGCCTCTCGTCGCCGACATGTCGAGCGACTTCCTCTGGCGCAAGTTCGACGTGAAGAAGTTCTCCCTCATCTACGCGGGCGCCCAGAAGAACATCGGCCCCTCGGGCGTGACCGTGGTGCTCGCGAAGAAGGACCTCGTCGACGGCGCGCGCAAGGACATCCCGACCATCCTCCGGTATGCGACGCACGCCGCGAACAACTCGCTCTACAACACGCCCCCCACGTTCGGCATCTATCTCTGCCGCAACGTGCTCGCGTGGGTGAAGGAGATCGGCGGGCTCGACGAGATCGAGCGGCGCAACCGCAAGAAGGCCGAGGTCCTCTACGGCGCCATCGACGACAACCCCGACTTCTTCCGCGCGCCGGTCGAGAAGGAGAGCCGCTCGACGATGAACGTCGTCTTCCGCCTCCCCACCGAGGCCCTCGAGAAGCAGTTCGTGACCGAAGCGACCGCGAAGCGGATGATCGGCCTCGCGGGGCACCGCTCCACCGGCGGCGTCCGGGCCTCGACCTACAACGCCGTGACCCTCGAGGCGGTCGAGGCGCTGGTCGGGTTCATGCGCGAGTTCGCCCGCAAGAACGGCTGAAGGCTGCGACCGCCGCGCGAAGCGCGCGCGGCGGTCGGCTCGAGCCCGAGCGCGATCCGCGTCCGCGGCCGCTCGAGTCTTCGCGGTCGTTCGATTTACCAGGGCGGCGCCGTCCGGCAGGAGCGGCGTCGGTCGCCGCCCCTCTCGAATTTCGCCGCTAGCTCCCCTCCTTGGGCGCCGCGCTACCGCTGATCGCCGCCGCGGGCGTCGCCGCCGCCGCCGCCGCGATCGCCGCCGCGGGCTTCCCCGCCCTTGCGGCCGATCGAGGCCATGTGGGCGCGATCGCTGCTCACCGCCTCGCCGCCCTTGCGGCCGATCGCGGCCATGTGGCTGCGGTTCGCGCTCACGGCGCGCCCGCCCTTGCGGCCGATCTCGGCCATGTGCGCGCGGCTGCGGCTGACCGCCTCACCGCCGCGCTTGCCGGCCGCACGCGCCTCCTCGGGGGAGAACTCGTGCGCGGTGCCCTTCTGGTGCGCCGCCTTCCCGCCCTTGCTGGCGATCTGGCGCTGCTTCTCCTCATCCATCGCCGCGAAGCCGCGGTGCTCGCCTGCCCGCTGCTTCCCCGAAGGCGGCGGCCCCGCCTCGCGCTGCTCTTCGGCCTCGCGCTCGGCCTCCTCCTGGGCGATGTCCCTCTGCTCCTCGATAGGGCGCTCTGCCTTGTCTGTCATGGTGGGTCTCCTTTCGTCCTCGAGAATCGAGTGACCGCGAACGGATCGCGCGCGGGTGCCTTCGAATCGTCCTGTCTGTCTCCGGCCCCTGCGCTGTGCGTTGAGCCGGCCTCGGCGACGTCAAGCGCTTCGGGCGGACGTTCGCGTCGAGGTCGATCGGGATCCGCCGCGCACGCACCGAGAAGCGTGGAGAGGACGGCAGCGAGGGCGCCCGCGGACAGTCTCGCGGTGCCGCTCCGCCGCGAACATGCCGGCGCCGGCGCGGGCTCCGGTGCGTCCGACGTGCGCCGCGGCCACGCCCCTCTCGGGGCGCGCCTCCGCCGCCCCCGGAGCGGGCCCGCTCGGGACGCGCCGCAGCGGCGCGAGAGCGCGCCCTACGCGCGCGGCGATGCGGCGCCGTCGGAGAAACGGACGGCTCGTCCACGGCGCGGCTCGGGCGCCATGGAGTCCGCGGTCCCCAGGATCGTCACGCTCGCCGTGATTCGGTCGAAACCAGAGCTCGGGGCGAGCGCGAGACCGCGCGCCTCTTCGACCGTCGCAGCGCCGACGCCTCGCGACGAGACGCCGCGCCGTTCAGCGGCTCTCGCTCCCGAGCTCGCGCCGGGCCAGGTGCGCGGCTCTCGCCCGCCCTCCGTCGCGTTCGCTGATGCTGCGGCGCAGCGCCGAGAGCGGTGCGTCGTCGAGGAACGCGATCTGCCCTGCCGGCCGCTCCGCGATGCCGAGCTGCTCGAACAGCTCGGCGAGCGCGTGCTCGCCGGCGCCCGGACACCCGCCGATGAGCGGCGCGCCCGGCCCGCGCGAGCACGCTTCGCGCGAGCCCTCGGCGGCGGCGCGCTCGTAGAGCTCGGCCATCACCGGGACGCCGGCCGCCTCGTCGACGGTGCGGAGGAAGCGCTCCACGGTCCAGACGTGGGTCGCGTCGCCGCCTCGCTCGAGCACCGCGCGGAGCCCGTCGTCGAGCGAGCGCGCGCCGGCGGTGCGCTCCCGGATCCCGAGGTCGGCGACGAGCGCGAAGATGGCCCCGCCCCAGTAGACGCGTCCGCGATCGCTGGTCTCGAGCAGGCCGGGATCACCCGGGGCGCGGAGCCCGCGCGGCATTCCGCGGACCATCTCGCGCCAGAGCTCCTCCTCGGTGAGGTTCTGGACGCGGGCGCGCGCGACCGGCTCGTAATAGGTGGCGAGCCCCTCGTCGAGCCACTTCCCCTCTTGCCAGAACGACGGCACGCCGAGGTGGAAGAGCTCGTGGGTGAGGATCCAGTCGCGGTAGAGATCGGCGCGCTCGGCGCGCGCGCCCACGAAGAGGAGGATCGACGGTCCGCCCGAAGGCAGCGTCCGGCCGAACTCGACCTCGCGCGAGAGGCGCTCGGGCGCGATGAACACCACGGCGCGCGGGACCGGGAAGCGACCGAAGAGCGTGTCGAGCGAGAGCGCGGCGTCGCGCACCCACCGCCCGAGGAGCGGAGGATCCGCCGCCATGCCGCCGCCGAGCGGCACCACGTCGACGACCCCGCGGGTGACCTCGACGTGCGCGGTCTCGAAGGTGCCGAAGGCGGTGTAGCCCGCGGTGGAGAGCTCCTGCGAGCGGAGATCGATGACGCCGTCGCTGCGCCGGCTCAGCGCGGAGGCGAAGCGAAGCCCGTCCGAGGCGCGCAGGCGCACCTCGACCGGCACGTTGGCGAGCATCGGCGCGGGGCGGAGCAGCCAGGTCGACGCCGGCGCGACCACGTCCTCGCCGGCGCGGACAGCCACGTCCACCGAGTCGCCCGAGCCCTCGGCGGCGGCGTCGAGATCGAGGCGGTACCGGACCGTGCAGGTCGAGCGGCAGGCGATGCGCCAGCGGTCCCCGTCGCGCTCGACCTCGCGGACGCCGGACTCGTCGAAGACCTCGAGCGAGGTGACCGCGAGAGGGGCGTCGGCGACGAACCGCTCGGCCCCGCCGATCAAGGTGGCGTCGACGTCGAGCACGGTCGGGCCCGGACCGGACGCGCGCACGTCGTAGCGGATGGTGGCGACGCCCGTCCCAGGCGCCTCGGGCGGGAGCCTCGCGCCGCCGCAGGCCGCCGCCGCCAGGCACGAAGCGATCGCGGCGGCGGAGGCTCCACGCACCCCCAGTTATGGCTCGCGCCCGCGCGCTCGCCAACCCACGCCTTCGGCTGGTCCCGCGCGGCTATCCGAATCTCAGGCGCCGGCGATCGCCCCGAGCGAGACGTCCGACGGCGTCTCCTTGGGGCCCGGGATCCACTCCTCGTCCGGCCCCTCCGGGGGCAACACGACCGGTTTGCCCTCGAAGGTGATCCGCCGCCCCGGCCAGACGAACGTCCGGAAGAGGTACGCGAGGAAGTTCCTCTGATCGAGGTTCGGGTGGATGAACGGCGCGATCCGCTGCGCGTGCGCGGCGGGGAGGAGGCTCCAGTGCAGCCCGGGCTCGTCGTGATGGATCGAGTGGAAGCCGTTGTTGTACGTCCACCAGTTGACGAGCTTGCCGACGAAGTTGCGCGAGTGGTTGTGCTCGCTGTCCTGATCGCACCCGTCGTGCTGCAGGAAGTTCATCGTGATGATCCCCCACGCCGCGTACTGGTGCGGGACGAGCACGTAGAGGAGGAACTTCTTCCAGTCGAGGAAGAGCAGGGCACCGCTCGTTCCGAGGAAGACCACGGTCTCGAGGATCATCTGCCGGAACCACGGCGGGTTACGGCGGAACATCGCCTTGAAGTAGCGCATGTCGGCGAAGAAGATGTCCTTGCCGACCCGCGACATGAAGAAGAGCCCGTTGAGCAGGTTCCAGCGGAACCGCACCTTCGACGTGCGCATCACGTCGCGCCGCGACTGGGTGTACTTGTGATGGCTGAGGTTGTGGCCCGGCACGTACGCGCTCACCGGGTGGCCGTACGTCAACGTCAGCGCCACCTGGAACGCGCGGTTCGCCCAGCGCGCATGGAACACCGGGCTGTGGACGGTGTTGTGCGTGGCGACGGCCCCGAAGAACGAGAACCAGCACGTGAGCACGAGCAGCGGCACGGCGACGGCGAGCTCGCTCGGTGCGTAGATCCACTGCACCGTGACGAGACCGAAGTAGATCGCCACGAAGATCAGCGTCTTCACGTCGGCGCGGTAGCGAAGCATCCCTCACCTTCCACGGCCTGCGGCGCTCGCCGACAGGTCCGCCCTGCATCGAACGTCGGATTCTGGACGCCCCAGCCTTACTCTATTTCGGGCCGCCCAGGATGCCGAATTCGTGCGCAGACCTGCGGTTTCGGCCAAGAAACCCGCCCCTCGGCGTAGCCTGGGCGGCCCTCGGCGGCCTCAGGCGCACATTTTGCGACGCCGGCCCGCGACTTGCTTCCAGCGCGTCCGGAGGATAGGAGCGGCGCGTGGCCTCCGACCCGTCCAGCGACTTCGGGGGCTCCGCCCCGACGGCCCCGATCTCGGCGGGGTTGCCCGCGAGCTTCGACCCCGGCGCCCCCGCTGCCGGCGAGGGGATCTACGGGCTGCCGCACACGGCCGAGGAGGCCCGCGTCGTCCTCGTGCCGGTGCCCTGGGAGCCGACGACCTCGTACGGACGAGGCGCCGCGCGTGGACCGTCGGCGATCCTGCGCGCGAGCCGCCAGGTCGATCTCTTCGACGTCCAGACGGGGCGCCCCTACGAGGCCGGGATCGCGATGCTCCCGGTCGATCCCGACCTCGTCGCGTGGAACGCCGAGGCCTGCTCCGCCGCCGAGCCGGTCATCCTCGCAGGCGGCGCGATCGAAGGCGACGCCGCGCTCGAGGCGCGCCTCCGTCGCGTCAACGAGCTGTCGCGCGAGCTGAACGATCGCGTGGACCGCATCGCCGCCGACTGGATGGCGCGCGGCAAGCTGGTCGGGATCGTGGGCGGCGATCACGCCGCGCCGTTCGGCGCCCTCCGCGCCCACGCCGCGCGCTACCCGGGCCTCGGCGTCCTCCACGTCGACGCCCACGCCGATCTCCGCCTCGCCTACGAGGGCTTCACCGACTCGCACGCCTCGATCATGCGCAACGTGGCCGAGCGGCTGCCGGGGGTCGCGCGCATCGTGCAGGTCGGCCTCCGCGACCTGTCCGAGGAGGAGCACGCGTTCATCGCCGGGTCCGGTGGGCGCGTCGTCGCCTTCCACGACGCCGCGGTGACCGCGCGCCTCTTCGACGGCGAAACGTTCTCGAGCATCGCCGACGACATCGTCTCGAAGCTGCCCGAGGACGTGTACGTCTCGTTCGACATCGACGGGCTCGATCCGACGCTGTGCCCGCACACCGGGACGCCCGTGCCCGGGGGCCTCTCGTTCCAGCAGGCGGTGGCGCTGCTCGCCCGGGTGCGGTCGAGCGGCCGCCGCATCGTCGGCTTCGATCTCGACGAGGTCGCGCCCGGCCCGGAGGGCGACGAGTGGGACGCGAACGTGGGCGCGCGGCTGCTCTACAAGCTCATCGGCTTCGCGCTCAAGGCGTGATCGCGGATCGGCCGAAGGCGCCTCAAATCGCCGAGCCCAAGACGCGCGCGTACGTCTCGATCGCCAGGTGCACGTCGAGGCTGCCGGCCATCTCGCGGCAGCTGTGCATGCTCAGCATCGGCGCGCCGACGTCGACCGTGCGCAGGCCCAGCGCCGCCGCGGTGATCGGGCCGATGGTGCTGCCGCACGGCAGATCGCTGCGGACGACGAAGCGCTGCGGAGTGTAACCGACGTCGCGGCACACCGCCTCGAAGTACGCCGAGGTGGCGCCGTCGGTGGCGTACGACTGGTTGGCGTTCGACTTGATCACGAGCCCTCGGTTCAGCGCCGGGGCGTGGTGCGGCTCGTGCAGGTCGGCGTAGTTGGGGTGGATGGCGTGCGCCATGTCGGCGGACACGAGGAACGAAGAGGCGATCGCCCGCGCCATCGCCTGCGCCTGGCGATCCGGATGGGCCTCGACGATGCGCGCGAGCGTGTCGCGCAGGACCGTGCCGGCCGCGCCCACGGCGCTCCGGCTCCCGCACTCCTCGTGATCGTAGAGGACGATCACGCGCGTCGCCGCGCCCGGCGCGGTGCTCCGGGCGAGCGCCGCCGTCGCCGCGTGGCAGCTCCCGAGGTTGTCGAGGCGCGGCGAGAACACGAACTCGCCCGCGTAACCGGCCACCGTCGGCCCGACGACGTCGTAGAGCGACAGATCGAACCCGACGATGGCGTCGGCGCTCTCGCCGAGCTCGCCCGCGAGCACCTTGCCCAGCGCCGGCGCGTCGCCGAGGCCCATCACGGGGGCGAGGTGCTTCTGCGGGTTCAGCACCAGGCCGTCGGTGTTCACCGAGCGGTTCAGGTGGATGGCGAGGGCCGGCACGCGCGCGATGGCGCGCTTCATGTCGACGAGCCGGGCCTCGACCGCCCCGCCGCCGCGATCGCAGAGCACCCGGCCGGCAATGGACAAGTCGCGGTCGAGCCAGGTCGACAGGAGCGCGCCGCCGTACACCTCGACCGCGACCTGGCGGTACCCCTTGTGGGTCACGTCGGGGTTCGGCTTGACGCGCAGGTTGGGCGAGTCGGTGTGGGCGCCGAGGATGCGGAAGCCGCCGCGCGCCGGCGACTCGTCGCCGACGACGAACGCGACGAGCGTCGAGCCGCCGCGCAGCAGGTACCGGCGATCCCCCGGGGCGAGCGCCCACGGCTCGCGCTCCGAGATCTCCTGGAACCCGGCCTCGGCGAGGCGGCTCGCCGCCTCGAGCGCGGCGTGGTGCGGCGTCGGCGATCGAGCGATGAACGCGCAGAGGTCGCGCGCCGCCCCGAGGCCCGCCTCCTTGAGCGCCGCCATCTGCTCCGCGGTCCGCGGGAACCTCTCGCCGAGCTCGGTGCTCGGCTTGTCGCGTCTGTCGTCGCTCGCCATGGGCGCGCATCGTAGCGCGCGTCGCCGCGCCCGCGCAGCCGGACGAGCAGCTCGGTCAGAACCACTCGGGCCGGCCACGGAGCCAGCGGACGCCGCCGGCTTGGTGGAACGGCTGGGCGCGGCCGAGCGCGAGCCGGCGCGCCCGGCGGGCGGCGTGGTTCTCCGCGGCGAGCCGGCGCCACGTCGCCGCCGCCGCCGCCGGATCCCCGAGGCGCGGATCGTCGGGGGCGAGCCCGAGGTGCTCGGCCATGAGACGGACCCGGAGATCTCGGGCGAAGGCCGCGTCCTCGACCGCCACGTTCGCCTCGTACTCGCTCTTGTTGCTGCGGTCGTTGATGTTGGCGCTGCCGACGCTCGCCCACTCGTCGTCGACGACCATCACCTTGGCGTGGATGAACACCGGCCGGTACGCGACCGCGCCGGCGAGCTCGCCGCACGCGACGAGGCTGTAGAGCGTGAACTCGGGGCGCTCGGCGCGGATCGTCTCCTCGGCGTCGCGCGTCCAGTACGCGAACGGGTTCAGCTCGAGGAGCGGCGGGAAGACCTCGTTCGTCACCACGATGACGTCGATCGCGGGACGACGGCGCATCGCCTCGACGATGGCCGCGGCGACGCGCGGCGAGCGGAAGAACTGGTTCTCGATGTAGATGAGCTTGCGCGCGTTCGAGATGGCGCGCAGCGTCACGTCGACGATCGCCTGCTGCCGCGGGCGCAGCCTGGGATCGGTGCGGACGAACTGGGCGAGGACGCCGCCGGCCCGTGCGGGCGGGAGCGCCATCGGCTCGACCCGGCTCGCCGGCCCCGCCCCGGCGAGCCACGCGAGCAGGTTGCCGAGCCACCGCCGCAAGAGCCGGCGATCGGCGCGGAGCGCCCCGTTCCAGTGCCGGGAGAAGTTCTCGTGGATGTCGGCGACGATCGGTCCCTCGAGGCGGAGCGTGAGGTCGTGGCGCGGCGGGTACCGAGGCTCGCTCGTCCTCCGGTCCCAGCCCGAGAGCGCGTGCGGGTTGCGCCGCGGGTCGTCGACGCGGTGCTCCTGCGAGTCCCAGTCGTTCTGGCGGAGGTTGAAGCCGCCGCAATAGGCGACCTGCCGGTCGATCACGATCGTCTTCTCGTGGAACGAGCCGAGCAGCGAGGGGTGACTGTGCTGCAGCACCTCGACGCGATCGTCCGGTGTCAGGGCCCAGCGCCGGAGCGTGGGGTGGAAGAGCGGCGTCCCCACCCAGTTCCAGAGGAGCATCGACGTCGTCCCGCCGCGGCGCGCGAGCCGCTCCACGATCTCGGCGAGGCGATAGCGGCTGCGCTGCTCCGGGTTGGCGATCGCCAGCGCCGCCGGGCGCTCGAGCTCGATGTCCGGATCGGCGAACCACGAGCTGATGCAGAGCTCGCGCGCCGCGACCTCGATGTCGCAGGCGACCGATCCCCACGCCGCCTCGCCGTCGATGAGGGTGCGGACGGCGTTGCCCGCGCGCGGGGGCGTCCCGAGGCCCGAGAACCAGTCGAACACCACGATGCGGTTCCGCGAGCGCGCGCTCCGCTCGGGCCCCGTCGTGACCGCCATCGACACCGCGCGCCCGCCCTCGTGCGATTCGCCGCCGAGGTGCGAGCCCGATCGCTCGGCGGGCACCCTGCCCATGCGCCGGCGCTCGAGCCATCGCCTCAGCCGGCCGCGCGAGCGATCCGTCGCGCCGGCGCCTTCGGGCGAGGCGGCGCGGTTGGCCGCCGCGCGCAGCACCGGAGCCAGCCCCGCCGCGCCCTCGTACCACTCGTCGAGCAGCGCCGCCCGCGCCGCCGCGCCGCGGCCTGCGCCGGCGACCCGGGCGAACGCGGCGAGCGCGCGCCGGAGCCGCAGCGGATCGACGGAGCCGTGCGGCCCGCCGGCGTCGAACCCCATGTTGGTGAGGCGGTTGCGATCGAACGCCTCGCCGTCGGCGGGTCCGGCGACGAGCCGGATGGTGCGGTGGCAGACGTGGAGCTCGGCGACGTCGTCCTCGGGCCACGCGAACGCGAGGCGCCCGCCGGGCGTGAGGCGTCCCTCCTCGGTCGCACCTCCGCGATGGAGCACGTAGGGAGCGCTGCCGAGCGGCCGGTCGAGGCTGTCGGTGAGCAGGAGCTCGACCCACGCGTCCTTCACCCGTCGCTTTCTAAGCGGGGACCTCCCCCCGGACAAGAGTGGGCTCGGACTGCGACCTTCGCACGCTGCTGTTCGTCTCGACGCGCGGCGGGTCCGTGGCCGCCGCCCGGCACCTGTGGCATCACCTCGCTTCGCGCGGCCGCCGCCGGCCGCGTCCCCGCCCCACCGTGATCGAGCTCCGGATCCACCGCAGCATGCGCGACGTCCCCGAGGCGGCCTGGGACGCCCTCGTCGGCGCCGACGGGCCGCCCTACCTGCGCTGGGCCTTCCTCGACGCGCTCGAGCGCGCGGGCTGCGTCGGAGGCGAGCGCGCCCGCGGTCTCGGTTCCGAGGGCGAGGAGGACGGCGAGCGGCGCGGCGGCGCCTGGCTCCCGCACCACCTGACGCTCCACGACGCGACGGGCGAGCTCGTCGGCGCCGCGCCGGCGTACCTCAAGGGCAACAGCGAGGGCGAGTTCGTGTTCGACCACGCCTGGGCGAACCTCGCCCACCGCCTCGGCATCGACTACTTCCCGAAGCTCCTGGTCGCGGTGCCCTTCACGCCGGCGACCGGGCCGCGGCTCCTGGCGCGCGCCGGGGACGAGGCGCGGCTCCTGCCGGCGCTCGCCGAAGGGCTGCGCCAGATCGTCCTTCGGCTCGGCCTCTCCAGCGCGCACGTCCTCTTCCCGACCGACGCGCAGGCGAACGCGCTCGTGGGCGCCGGCATGGCGCACCGCCTCGGCGTCCAGTTCCACTGGGAGAACCGCGGCTACCGGACGTTCGACGACTTCCTCGCGACCCTCTCCTCGAAGCGCCGTCACCAGATCCGCCGCGAGCGTCGCGAGCTCGCCAAACAGGGCGTCCGCATCACCACCGCGCGCGGCAGCGATCTCACCGACGAGGTCGTCGAGGCGATGTTCCGCTTCTACTTGGCCACCGTCGACAAGTTCACCTGGGGCCGCCGCTACCTGAACCGCGCCTTCTTCGACGACGTCTGCACCCGCCTGCGCGACGCCGTCGAGATCGTCCTCGCGCGCGACGGGGCCGGTCGCGCGATCGGAGGCGCGTTCAACCTCTGGGGCGGGGGCGTCCTCTACGGCCGCTATTGGGGCGCGACCGAGGAGCGGCCCTTCCTGCATTTCAACGTCTGCTACTACCACTCGATCGACGAGTGCATCGCCCGCGGCGCGCGCCGCTTCGAGCCCGGCGCCGGCGGCGAGCACAAGGTGGCGCGCGGCTTCGATCCGACGGTGACCCACAGCGTTCATCACGTCGCCGACGTGCGCTTCGACGCGCTCGTGCGCGCGCACCTCGAGCGCGAGCGCGACGCGATCCGCGCCCACGTCGCCGACGAGCGCGGCGACTGAAGGGCCGTCGAACTTGTCTCGCAGCGGCGGACGGCGGGCGGCGCACGGCCGCGTGCCGGCCCCAAGTATTGACGTCGCCCGACGCGACCGGCGATGCTTGAGGTCCATGCGATCCTTCTTGCCGCTTCTCGCCACCGCCGCCATCGCCGGATCCGCCGCCTTCTCGGGGTGCGGCAACAGCGACACCGACAACACGAAGAACGACGTCACCTCCGCGACGGTGACCGCCGGCTCGGGCCAGTCGCCGTGCAACTCGGGGGCGCCGGACACGTACTGCAACGCGGTCGGCAACAACCCCGAGACCTGCGAATGCTCCGACTGCTTCGCCTCGGCGATGTGCAACGGCGGGTGCACCGACGACGGCAACTGCGACATGGGGGGCGGCGAAGACTGCTCCTGCGCCGACTGCGCCTTCAAGGTGCTCGGGTGCCCGCCCGACGTCTGCCACTACGACGATCAGAGCGGCTACTACGACTACTGCTACTGCAACCACGACGACGACGAACAGACCGCCGCCTGCACCCTCGACGACGCCTGCACCTGCCCCGAGTGCGCGGGCGCGGCGCAGTGCGCTGCGTGCAACGACGACGGGCAGTGCGCGCCCCTGAGCGAGTCGTGCAGCTGCGGCGACTGCGCGAACAGTCCGGTGTGCGGCGGTGATCCCTCGACCTCGAGCTCCTCGTCTTCGAGCTCCGGCGGCGGCAACGGCGGCGGCTCGACGACGAGCACGACGTCCAGCACGACCGCCGCGAGCACGACGACCGGCAGCGCGGGCGGTGGCGGCGGAAACGGCGGCGCTGGCGGTAACTGATCCCGTCCTACATCGTGCTCGCGGGTCGTCGAGGGTGCCGAATCCTCCCCGCAAAGTGTGCGATCGCCGCCGATCTTGATTGTCGTCAACTGCCGCCTCGCGCGATGGTGAGGACGCTGGTGAGCGGACTGACCACGGCCACGATCCCCCTGAGGTCACCTATGCCGAGGAAGCGCGTATTCCGGAATCATCTGGGCCCGATCGGCATCATCACCGCGGCCGCAGCCGGAGCCCTGGGCTTCGCCGGCTGCAGCAGCGACGGCACCGAGGGCGCCTGCGTGTCGACGGAGCAGTACTTCGCCGAGCAGGTGTGGGCGCCGATCATGTCGCAGAAGTGCACGCCCTGTCACAACCCGCAGGGCCTCGCGAAGAGCTCGAAGATGGTGCTGAAGAACAGCGCCGAGGCGGGCTACCTCGCGGCCAACTTGGCGATCGTCAAGAGCGTCGCTTCGTTCGAGCAGAACGGGACGTCGCTCTTGCTGCTCAAGCCCTCGCAGCAGATCGCGCACGAGGGCGGCCAGGTGATCGCCAAGGGGAGCGCCGAGTACGTCGCGCTCGAGGGCCTCGTCGAGCGCATGAAGAGCGCCGACGAGTGCGAGACCGACACGACCTCGTTCTACGCCGGCGTCGCGATGGTGACGCCGAACGAGCTGCTCCGGAAGGCGTCGCTCTCGATCGCCGCCCGCCTGCCGACGACCGAGGAGGAGATCGCGGTCCAGAACGGCGGTGACGCGGCGCTCGACGGGATCCTCGAGAAGCTGATGACCGAGGAGCCGTTCTACACGCGCCTCAAGGAGATCTACAACGACCTCTTCCTGACCGACCGCTACGCCCGCAATGAAGACGCGCTCCAGCTCCTCCCCGATCAGGAGTACTACCAGCCGTTCTGGTACGACAGCGTGACCGGGGACGACCTGGTCCAGTACTACGGCGCGACCAGCGGCGAGGACCTCCACAACAAGCTGGCGCGCTGGACCAACACCGGGGTCGCGCGCGAGCCGCTCGAGCTCATCACCCACGTCGTCCGCGAGAACCGGCCCTTCACCGAGATCCTCACGGCGAACTACATCATGGTGAACCCCTTCTCGGCGAAGGCGTACACCGTCGGCGACGCCACGTTCCAGAACGACGCCAACCCGCTCGAGTTCGCCGAGGGGCACATCACCGGCATCCCCCACGCCGGCGTGCTCACCTCCCCGATGTGGCTGAACCGATTCCCGACGACCGACACGAACCGCAACCGCCACCGGTCGCGCATGGTGTTCAACTTCTTCCTCGGGACCGACATCCTCAAGACCGGCCAGCAGCCGATCGACCCGACGAAGATCACCGACATCAACCCGACGCTCAACAACGCCGAGTGCACCGTCTGCCACGCGAACATCGATCCGATCGCGGGCGCCTTCCACAACTTCGACACCCAGGGCGTCTACACGGCGAACCCCGACTTCGACATGTCGCCGTGGTACACCGACATGCGCCTCCCGGGCTTCGGCAGCGAGACGATCCCGACGGAGGAGCTGCCCAACGCGCTCGGCTGGCTCGGCTCGCGCATCGCCGCCGATCCGCGCTTCCCCATCGCCGTCGTGTACACGATGTACACCGGCTTCACCGGCCAGAAGCCGCTCGTCTCGCCGACGGATCCGAGCGATCCGAACTTCAAGATCCAGTTCAAGGCATACCTCGCCCAGTACTCGTACTTCGACAAGATCGCGAAGCAGTTCGTCGCCTCGAGCTTCAACCTCCGCACGGTGGTCAAGGGCATCATCATGAGCCCCTACTTCCGCGCCAAGAACTCGCTGCCCATCGCGGGCCCGCGCATCACCGAGCTCGCGGACCTGAGCACGGCGCACTTCCTGTCGCCCGAGCAACTGAGCCGCAAGGTCCAGGCGGTCATGGGCTACCCCTGGAAGTACGAGCTCGACGACGCCGATCCCCTGCTCAGCACCAACCAGTACAGGCTGCTCTACGGCGGCATCGACTCGGACAGCGTCACGGTGCGGGTCACCGATCCGAACGGGGTCATGGCCAACATCGCCGACCGCCTGGGCAACGAGATGGCCTGCTTCGCGGTGCCTCGCGACTTCTACAAGCCCGCCGCGGAGCGCCTCCTCTTCCCCAAGGTCGAGACGTCGTTCGAGCCCAAGGACGGGAACGGCTTCACCGTCGAGCCAGCGGTCAAGGGGATCAAGGAGAACATCGTCCTGCTCCACAAGCGCATCCTCGGCGAGACGCTCAGCGTCGACGATCCCGAGGTCGAGCGGACCTACCAGCTCTTCGTGCAGACCTGGGAGGAGGGCAAGGCGGGGATGAAGCTCGCCGAGGACGATCCCAACTACATCCCGAGCTGGCTCCCCTACCAGTGCCAGGTCCGCGGCGACTTCTGGACCGGGCAGCCATACTCCGAAGACGAGGAGCAGCCGCCGATCGGCGCCGGCGCGCTGCAGACGGACGACACGTACGTCATCCGCGCGTGGATGGCCGTGACGACGTACCTGCTCACCGACTACGCCTTCCTCTACGAATAGGAGCCTGACCCATGGAACGTCGAGATTTCCTGAAGTTGGCCTCGATGGCGGGCCTGGGCGTGGTCGCTGGTGGCTTCCCGTTCGGGTCGAAAGAAGCGAGGGCCGAGGCGTACACCGGCCCGTTCTGGGTGTTCATCAACGCGGGCGGCGGCTGGGATCCCACGAGCTTCTGTGATCCCAAGGGCAACGGCATCCTGGTCGACGGGAACGCCAACAACCCCATGAACAGCTTCCCGCCGTCGGTGATCACCTCCGTCGGCAACATCAAGTACGCCGACATCACCGATGGCAACGGCGTGCCGTTCAATCGGCAGTTCTTCGAGGCGCACGGCTCGAAGCTGACGATCATCAACGGCATCGACATGCAGACCAACAGCCACGACGTCGGATCGCGGTTCACCTGGTCGGGCACGCTCACCGAGAACAGGCCGGCGTTCGCGGCGCTCGTCGCCGGCATCGGCGGCCCGACCCTGCCGATGGCGTTCATCACCAACGGCGGCTACGACGTCACCGCCGGTGTCGTCGCCCAGACGCGCGTCGGCAACATCGACGCCCTCACCCGGATCGCGTACCCGAACCGGATCGACGCGGAGGATCCGAACAGCGCCGGGTACCACACGCAGGGCACGATGGGCCGCATCATCGACACCCGCAACGCCCGGCACCAGGCCTACCTCGCCAAGCAGCAGCTGCCCCGCATCAAGAAGGCGATGGGGATGCTCTACACCGCGCGCGTGGGCCAGAACGAGCTCCAGCAGCTCACCCAGTACCTGCCCGCCGACTTCGAGCAGGCGCAGCTGCGCCGTCAGGTGCAGGTCGCGCTCGCCGCCTACCGCGCGGGCATTTGCGTGAGCGCCAACCTCGACATCGGCGGCTTCGACACGCACGGCAACCACGACCAGCAGCAGTGGGACTCGCTCTCGGAGCTCTTCGACGGCGTCGGCTTCCTCATGGATCAGGCCGAGGCCGTGGGCGTCGCCGACAACATCATCGTCTGCGTCGGCTCCGACTTCGGCCGCACGCCGGGGTACAACGACGGCAACGGCAAGGACCACTGGCCGGTCACGAGCATGATGTTCATGGGCAAGGGCATCCCCGGCAACCGCGTCATCGGTCAGACGACCGACTACCATGATCCGATGAAGGTCGATCCGAGCACGCTGCAGGTCTCGGACAGCGGGATCCGGATCACGCCGGGGCACATCCACCGCGCGCTGCGCCGTCTCGCCGGCATCGACCAGAACCAGCTCCTGGCCCAGTTCCCGGTCAAGGAGAGCGAGGACCTGCCCCTCTTCACCTGATTCCGTCGGCCGCTCGACGAAGCACCGCGGGCCTCCCGTGGTGCTTCGTCGTTTCGTGGCGCCGCGCCCGCTAGTCGATCGCCAACGATCGCTGCACGAACCGGAGCGGCTGGCCGGGTCGGCGCGGCGCCGCCAGATCGACGTCGAGCGGGGGCTCGATCGGCTTGCCGCGCGCGTCGGCGAGGACGCGGACGGGGGGCCGCGCGAACTCGAGCGGGAGCTCGGGCGCACCCATGACGATGGCGATCTCGCCGGTGTTGAGCTGCACCAGCGCCCCGGCGGGAAAGAGGCCGAGCGCGCGCACGAGGAGGTGCACGTAGAACCGGCCCGCGCCGTCGGGCGCCTGCGCCGTGAGCAGGGTGATCGCGTCGGCCAGCGTCACCGGCGCGTCTGCCGACGCGGCCCGACGCGCCTCGTTGAACGCGGCCGCCGTGGCGAGGACGGCGGCGTGCGGGCTCACCTGGTCGAGCGAACGCGCGCCGCGCAGCACCGAGAGCGCCTCGAAGACCACGACGGTGCGCGTGACCGCCTGGGGGTGCAGCCGGCCGATCGCCGTCAGCACCAGCGCCGCGCTCGCCGCCTCGCGCTCGGCGGCGGCGTCGTCGAGATCGCCGTCGGGCCCGATCCGGGCGCCGTGCGCGACGAGGCGCACGCGTCCGGCGTCGAGCACCAGCCCGGCCATGCCGATGCCGGCGAGCACGACCTTGTCGTCGGTCAGGTGCCGCGCCATGAGGACGGCGAGGCTCGCGGTGCTCACCGAGACCGCCGCCGGATCCGCGCCGGCGATCGGCGCGGCGGCGAGCGCGACGAGCAGCCGCGCGTCGTCGGCGGCGTGCGCGGTGAGCTTCTGCGCGATGCGCTTCACGCGGGGCGTGAGCGCCAGCTTGCCCGCCGCGAGATCGGCGTGGAACGCGCGCAGGATCACGATCGAGCTGGCGTACGTGCGGACCAGGCGGGCGAGCGCGCTGTCGTTCTCGAGCCGCACGGCGCTGTCGTCGGTGGCCACCTTGCGGAGCCGGATGCCGCCGAAATGCTCGCCGGCGAGCTTCTTGGCGGCGGCGCGCGAGCGGTGCGCGTCGGCGATGGTGCGGGCGAAGTGCAGCACGTCCGCACCCCGGACGCCCTGCTCGAAGGCCACCTCGTTGACGTCGCAGCCGGCGAGCAGGGTGCCGAGCTCGCGCGCCAGGGCATAGGTCTCGCGGGAGGCTTTGAGCAGGCGGCGGTTGACGAGCACCATCTCGCCGCCGAACAGTATCGTGGCCGCGTCGATCCCCGAGGCCGCGCACACCTCGCCGACCGCGCCGAGGACGCCGGGCACCAGCGCCTGCACCGTCTGGTTGGCGTCGCTGTGCAAGAGGCACGCCTTGAGCAGGCGGTAGGTCGCGTACACGAGCCGGCCAGGGGCTTGCGCCCGCTGCGAGAGCGCGGCCTCGTCGCCCTCGGGCGCGAGCGACGGCCGGCGCGGCGGCTCGCTGCTCGTGACCACTGGCGCCCCCGGCGCCGCCGGCATCGAAGCGCGGCGCGGCGGCTCGCTGCTCGTGATCACCGGCGCGCCCGGCGCGACCGGCATCGACGCGCGGCGCGGCGGCTCGCTGCTCGTGATCACCGGCGCGCCCGGCGCGACCGGTATCGAGGCGCGGCGCGGGGGCTCGCTGCTCGGGATCACCGGCGCGACCGGCATCGAGGCGCGGCGCGGCGGCTCGCTCGTCGCCGGCGCGGCCGGCGTCGACGCGCGCCGGACGGGATCGCCGGGCCCGGGGGGCGGCCGGCGCGGAGGATCGCTCACGACGTGCCCTCCCGGCCCGAGCCGTTCCTCGCCGGGGGGATGCTCCCGGGCGGCGGCTGCAGCGACTGACGACCCACGATCTGCGCGACCGCGCGCGCCGCGGCCGCGCGGACCGACTGCGCGTTGAAGAGGCGGCCCGTCGCCGACTGGAGCGCGCGCAGCGCGGCCGGAGAGTCGGCGGAGCCGAGCAGCTCGGCGCAGATCTCGCGGGTCTCCTCGACGGCCTGCGAGCGGATGAGCTGGCGCTTCTCGAGCAGCTCGACGGCGACCTCCTCGGCGCGGCGCGGGTTGAGCCGGCCGAGGGCGTGCAGCGTGGCGCGGCGCTCCTCGAGGGGCGTGTCGTGGAAGGCGGGCGATTGGATGCGGTGCACGAGCACCGGGCCCGCGGCGACCACGCCGGAGTCGCCGATGACCCGGAGCGCCTCGAGCCGGATGGCCTCCGAGGTGTCGTCGAGCACGCGCGAGACCTCGTCGCGCACGCGCGCCGCAGGGAGATCGGGGATCGCCGCCAGCGCCGCCATCCGGATCTCGACGTGTGGGCTCGAGAACGCACCCTCGAGCGCCGCGATCGCCGCGGGCGTCCGGCGCTCGGCGAGCAGAGTCATGAACTCGTAGGCCAGTCCGCTCTCCGCGCCGGCGACGACGCGACCGAGCTCGCGCTCGTGCCCGTCGAGCCAGGTGATCACGTAGTCGCGGAGCGCGTCCCGCAGCGCGCCGGAGGGCAGATCGACGAGCGCGTCGCAGGCGGCGCGAAAGAGGCTCGCGTCGGCGCGGAGCTCGAGCGCACGTGCCAGCCCGGCGACGAGCGCCGGCTCGACGTGCCCGGATCGGCCGGCGGCGACCGCCTCGGCGAGCAGCCCCGCCATCGCGCCGTCGGGCAAGAGCACGCGCGCGCACTCGAGCTCCATCGCGGCGGCGGTCGGCTCGTCGGCGTGGAGGGTGAAGGCGCGCCCGAGGATCTGCAGCGCTTCGAGCACGGGCGCGCCCCCTCCGGGGCCCGCGAGCAGCTCCGCCGACCATGCCGCGAGCCCCTCGGCGAGCAACCGGTCGTCGCCGGCGCGCCCGGCCTCCGCGCGCGCCGAGAGCAGAGCGAGACCCTGGCGCTCCATCCAGTCCGCGGCGCCGAGCTCCATGTTGCGCCTCACCTCGGCCTCGAGCGCCTCGCCCTGCGCCTGCGCCGCCGCGGCATCCGCCGAGGACCGGATGGCGGCGACCTCGACGTCGGACAGCCCGGCGTCGGCGAGGAGATCGCCGTCGAGATCGAGGGCGGAGAGGTGGCTCGCCAGCTCCTCGCACTGGCGCTCGAACGCCTCGCGCTCCCCCTCCTCGCCCTCGGCGAACGACTCGACCGCGAGGTGCGCGATGTGCTCGAAGCGTCGCTCCCACAGCGCCGTCACGGCGCTGTCGTCCATCCCGAAGCCGCCGGCCGGGTCGCGCGTGAGGATGCCGAGGAAGTCGGAGAGCTCCTCGACCGTGATGCCGCGCTTGATCTGCACCTTGCGGACGCCGTCCGCGAAGAGCTGGTACGGGATGCGGTCGAGCGGCGGGCGGTCCGGCTGCCACACGGCCACGCCCCCGCAGGCGAAGTGCGTGGAGCTGACGTCCCAGGTCGCCGCGAAGGCGTCGACGGCGAGCACGCCGCTCACGTCGTCGAGCGCCTGCGCGAGCGCGCGCTGCGCGTGGGGGTGCGTGGCGCGGTACTGGCGGATGGCCTGGAGCGCGATCCCGACTTGGCGGAAGACGCCGCCGAGGCGCTGCGCCGTCTGGGCGCGGTCCTCCGGGGACGGGTCGATCGGCGGGGCGTCGATGTCGTTCACCCGCACGATCGCGCTCCGCGTCTTCCGCGGCGGCCGCTCGCGCACGCGGCCTGCGCGGAGCGCACCGAGCAGCGACGCGATCTCGCCGCGCACCGCGTCGGCCGTGGGGTCGGGCGGCGGCTTGGTCGGTCCGGGGGCGGGCGCCTTGGAGGGCTCGGGCGGGGGCGCCGCCGCCGGCTTGGGCGGGGCGACCGGCTCGGGGGGCGCCTCGAGATCGACGAGCGGGATCCGCGGCGCGGCGCCCGCGATGACGGCGGCCATCAGGGCGGCGCCCAGCGCCACGGCGCCGTCGGGGTCGAGCCTCCGCGACTCGATCTTGCCGAGCCGGCGCTCGATTGCCGCCCGCACCGCGGGTGTGTGGGCGACGCCGCCCGTGGCGTACACCGCCTCGAGCCGGTCGGGCGACACGCCCGATTGCTCGATGGCGCGCGCGGCGACCGCGTCGAGGCGCTGGATGACGGCGGCGAGGAGCGGCTCGAAACGAGCTCGCTCGATGGTGATCGCCTGGGAGTGCACCGGCCCCTGGGGGAGCGGCAGGAAGGGGATGACGGCGTTGGCGCGCGCCATCTCGCCGAGATCGCGCTTCATGCGCTCGCAAGCCTGGCGCACCATCTCGACGATCACGGGCGTGGGCTCGAACGGGCCCAGCGCCGAGCGCAGCCCGGCGACGACGGTGCGGACGAAGTCGCGATCGAGGTCGTCGCCGCCGTTCGGCTCGCCGGCGCTCGCGAGCACGGCGACGCCTCCGGGACCGACGCGCAGGATCGAGACCGTCGTCCCGCCGGCGCCGACGTCCACGATGGCGATGCGGCGATCGGTCTTCTCCGACACGGCGAGCGTCAGGGCCGTGGCCGCGGCCTCGCTGATCACCTGCTGCGCCGGGATGCCGGCCCGGCGCGCCGCCTCGACGAGAGCGCGGCGCTGGCGCGCGCCGAACCACGTCGGCACCGCGAGGACCGAGCTCGTCGGGCGACCGCCCGCGGGCGCCGCCGCGGTGTCGGCGAGGTGCCGCAGCAGCGCGGCCGCCAAGTCCTCCGGCTCGTGGTAGTCGGTGCCGAGGCGCAGGAGGATGCTCCCCGTCGGCCCCGGCTCGATCGTGAACGCCGACTCGGCCGCGACGGCTAGGACGATGGGATCGTCGATGGCGCGGCCGAGCAGGCGCTTGACGCTCCGGACCGTCGTGGCCGGGCGGGTGGCGGCGCGCGCCACGGCGGCGCCGCCGATCCGCATCACGTCGGCCTCGAGCGCGACCACCGCCGGCACGGCGAGCGCACCGTCACCGTGCTGCACCAGCGTGGGCTTGCCCCCCTGAATCAGTGCAGCCCGAGCGAACGCGGTGCCGAAATCGAGACCGACAGCGACCAAAGGCGCCCCTTCCCACGCTGAAGAAGACCGAAGGGGCCCTCGGTGGTCAAGCCGAACGTTGGCTCAATTGCGCGGGGGCTCTGCCCCCGCACGCCCGGACTGAAGAGGCGTCGGGCCCGGGGCTTCGAGAGGCGTCGGTCGGACCAATGTCCGACACCTCTTCAGTCGACGCCGAAATCGACCGTCTCGCTCGGCGCGAGATCGTCGGCTTCGATCTTGACGTGGTGCTCGCCCGCGGTCAGCGGCCACTCGATCGCGAAAGGCGCGCGCAGCGGACGGGGCACGCCGTCGATCACCACGCGGACGCCGCGGGCGCCGGCGGGAACGTCGGCGCGGATGCGGAGGGCCTGGCGCGCGCGCGCCGAGGGATCGATCGAGAAGCGGGAGCCGTCGGGCGGGAATGCGACACGGAGCCCGCCGCGAGCGCGCTCCTGGTCGCGCTCCGGCCCGGGGCAGAACGGCGAGAAGGCGTCCGGCACCACCGGACGGCCGGCGCGCCGCGCCCAGCCCTGAAGCGCCGCCGGGTAGCTCTCGAGCACGGCCTCGTCGACGACGTCGTCCGAGCACGCCGGCCCGGCCAAGAGGCCGGTCCGCCGGTCGACGCGGACGCGCTCGTGCATGGAGCAAGGCGCGCGGGGAGCGTGGCCGGAGAGGAACACCTCGCGCCGGCGGTGCGGGCACGCCGCCGTCGGCCGTGCGCCGGACAGCGAGCAGATCTCGGCCTCCTCGAAGCCCGGCTCGCCCGCGGCGATGCGCGGGCCCGGGCCGGGCGGGACTGCCCCCGCGCCGGCGCGGCGGGCGGCGGCCAGCATGACGTCGCGGAAGAGCGGCCCCGCGCCGCTGACGCCGCTGACGCCGTGCATCGGCGAGCCGTCGAAGTTGCCGACCCACACGGCCACCGTCACGTCGCGGGTGAACCCGGCGGCGACGTTGTCGCGGAAGCCCTTCGAGGTGCCGGTCTTCGCCGCCGCCGCGAACGGCAGCTCGAGCACGCTGTCCTGCCCGAACGAGGCGATGCGGGCGTGCGGATCGGCGAGGACGTCGGCGACGAGGCGCGACGCCCCCTCGTCGAGGACGCGGCGCGTTTCGGCCGCGGCGAGCGGCAGCGGCGCGCCCGCCGCGTCCCGCGCCGCGCGCACGGCGCGCACCGGCCGCCACAGCCCGCCTCGGGCCAGCGTCGCGTACGCGTTCGCCACATCGAGCAGGCGCACCTCGCCGTCGCCGAGCGCGATCGCCACGCCGTAGTGCTCGGGATCCCGGTCGAGCGAGCCGAGGCCGAGCTCCTGCAAGCGCGCGAGCACCCGGTCCGGGCCGAGGCGCGAGGCGGTGAACGCCGCCGGCACGTTGTACGAGCTGGCCAGCGCCTCGCGGAGCAGCACCGGACCGTGGAAGCGGCCGTCGTAGTTGTGCGGATCGTAGTCGCCGCCGGCGCCGTCGGTGAAGTGCGTCTCCACGTCGGGCAGGAGCGTCGCCGCCCCGAACCCGAGGCGCTCGACGGCGAGCTCGTACACGAACGGCTTCAGCGCCGATCCGGGCTGCCGCAGCGCGAGCACGCCGTCGTTGTGGCCGAGCCGCGCCGCGTCCTCGATGTCGGGCGCGCCGACGTACGCCAGGATCTCGCCAGAGTCGTTCTCGATGACCACCACCGACGCCGCGCTCACGCCGCGCGGCGCGAGCGCACGCACCGCCCTTCGCGCCATCGCCTCGGCCTCGCGCTGCAGATCGCGATCGATCGTCGTCTCGATCTCGCGCGCCCTGCCGCGGAGCGCGCCCGCTGCGGGATCGACGGCGCCGCCGAGCACGGCGCGGACGAAGTGGGGGGCGCCGAGCCCGGCGCCGCCAGGCGCCAGCGTGATCGGCTCGGCCTTGGCGCGCGCGACCTCGTCGGCCGTCGCGGCGCCCATCGCCGCCATCCGATCGAGCACCCGATCGCGCCGCGCGCGCAGCCGCTCGGCGCCGCGCCGCGGATCGTAGAGCGACGGCCCGCGCGGCATGCCGGCGAGCGCGGCCGCCTCGGCGAGCGAGAGATCGCGCGTCGGCTTGTCGAAGTACTGGCGGCTCGCGGCCTCGATCCCGCGGAGCCCCGGGCCGAAGGCGGCGCGGTTCAGGTACTGCTCGAGGATGGCGCGCTTGCCGAGCGACGCCTCGATGCGCAGCGCCAGCGCCATCTCGGCGAGCTTCCCTGCGAGCGACCGCCGCCTCGGCACGAGGGTGCGGGCGAGCTGCTGCGTCAACGTCGACGCCCCCGAGACCACCCTGCGCTCGGCGACGAGCTGGAAGAGCGCGCGCGCCATCGCGAGCGGGTCGACGCCGACGTGGTGCGCGAAGCGCTTGTCCTCGGCCGCGATCATGGCCCGCTGCACCCGCTCGCCCACCTCGTCGAGCGGCACCCAGCGCGCGCGGGTGCCGTCGTCGGCGCGGACCTCGACGACCGTCCGGCCCTGCCGATCGACGATCCGGGTCGAGGGCGCATACTCGCGCGCGCCGCCGGCGAGCTCCTTCGGCATCGGGGTGAGCGCGGCGCCGACCACGAGCGCCACCCAGGGCGCGAGCGCGAGGACGGCCATCGCCCGCACCGCGACACCGGCGCGGACGCGCCCGAGGAGCGCGACCGACCACCCGAGCACCGCGCGCGCCCGACGCCTCACGGCGCCGCGCTCCTCGGCGCGACCACGATCGCGTCGGCGGCCGACCGCCCGAAGACCTCCGGCGCGTACATCTGCTCGGCCCGGGTCGGCGGCAGGACGAAGGTGCCGTGGGTCGTGGCGCGCGCGAGATAGCGGTAGCGGTACATGCCCGCCGCCATGTGGTCGACGAAGAAGAGCACGCGGTCGTCGCGGATCTCGCGGACGTAGGCGCTCTCCTCGTAGGCCTCGCCGCGAGCGCGGCGGTCGTCGGGCTCGTCGGCCGCCTCGTCGCCGTCCCCGTCCTCGCCGTCCTCCGCCGCCTCGGCGCGGCGTTCGGCCCGATCCACGTCGGCCGACCGCGCCGTGGTCGCGAGCCGGGCGTCGATCGCCTCGAAGCCGGCCGGGAGCGGATCGTCGACGACGACGAACTCGCGCGGCGCGGGCGTCACCACCACGATCTCGCCGAGCACCAGGTCGCCGCCCGAGAAGCGCGAGATCGATCCGGACGGCATCGCCGCGAGCGCCTCGGGGAGCGAGTCGGCGGTGACCGGACGCAGCGTCTTCTTCACGTACAAGCCCCGGTCCATCGGCCGGCTCGGCATCGCTTTGCGCGCGTAACGGAGCCGCGCCTCGTAGAAGAGCCGGCCGCTGCCTTCGACCGCGAACCCGAGCGGCGCGCCGCCGGCCGAGGCGAGGTTGGCGGCCGGCAAGGTGGTGCTCACCTCGGTGAGGCCGCGGCCGCGAAACTCGGCGTGCTGGATCTCGGCCTCGCCCAGGAACACGCGCGCGTCGAAATTCGGCTCGACCTTCTCCTGGACGCGGCGGTAGGCGTCGAGGGCGAGCAGCGCCCACGCCGTCTCCTGCGTCGAGCGCCACGTCCCGCCTCTCCGCGCCGCGAGGAGCCCCATCGCCAGGCGGCCGCCCATCGGATGGTCGGGTCGCGCCGCGAGCAGCCCGCGGAGCACCATCGCCGAGGTGCGGGCCTCGGAGTCCATCAGCACGGCGTAGCGGTCGCCGGTGTTGTCGACCGCCTGGGCCACCGGGCCGTCGATGCGCAGGCTCGCCTCGATCTCGGTGGCGAGGCGCGAGATGCTCGCCGGATCGCTCCTGCCCACCACCATCGCGTGGAGCAAGAGCGCCCGGGCGAAGAGCGGCAGCTCGGCGCGCTCCTCGAAGAGGCGGCTGGCGCGGCCGGCGTCGGGCGCGCCCTCGCCGGCGAGGACGTCGATCACGAACGCCGCGCTGGCGCGATCGATCGCGCTCCCGATCCCGCTCTCGCGCGAGCGCGGATCGCGCTCGGGCTCGGGCGACCGCGGGAGGCGCTTGGGCTCGAGCGCCTGGCGCACGTAGCGCGTCGCCGACTCGACGGCCGACGCCGGGACGGTGAGCCCGCGCCGCTTCGCCTCGCCGAGGCCCCAGAGGGCGTACGCGGTGACGAACGTGCTCGACTCGGTCGAGTCGCCCCACAGACCGAAGCCGCCGTCGCCGCGCTGGTTGGCGAGGATGGCCGCGACCGTCCGCGCCGCGACGCGATCGACGTCCGGGGGCAGCTTGATGCCGTAGTCCTTGGCGAGGTCGCGCAGCGGGAGCAGCGGGACGAGCCGGCTCACCAGCTGCTCGGTGCACCCGTAGGGGTACTCGAGGAGCTGGCCGACGCCGTCGTCGAGCCCGACGAGCGCCGTCGACGAGAGGCTCACCTCGAGCCCGCCGACGTCGGTGCGGATCGCCCCGAGATCGCCGAGCTTCTCGGCGCTCGCCGAGGTCGTGTCGCCGTAGAGCGCCACCGCCTCGGGCACCTGCGGGGCGAGCACCTCGCGCGTGAGCTCGACGGCGTCCTCGGCGCCCCCGCCTTTGACCTTGAAGCGCACCTTCGCCGGCCCGACGCGCGGCGCCTCGAGGGCGAAACGCACCTCCGTCGAGTCGCCCGGCGCGAGCTCGACCGCCTTGCGGGCCTCCCCGGTCACGAACAGGCCGGCGGCGGTGATCTCGACGTCGACCTTGGTCCGCGCCAGCATGCCCTTGGTCGTGACGATGACGCCGGCGTCGAGCCGATCGCCGGCGCGGACGACGCGCGGGAACGCAGGCCTCGCCATGAGCGGCCGGCTGGTGACGAGCGGCGCCTCGGCGGCGCCGAACCGATCGTCGGTCGAGGCCACCACCGCCATGAGGCGGTACGTCGTGAGCGCGTCGGGCAGCTTGAAGCTCGCGTGCGCCTTGCCCGCCGCGTCGGTCGTGATCGACGGGCTATAGTAGGCGCTGGCGCGGAAATCGCGGCGCATGGCCGGCGACTCCCCGCCCCCGCCCCCGTCGAGCCCCTTGTCGAGCCCGAGCTCGCCCAGGGGATCGAGGACGCGCCCGAGGTCCTGCCGCGACTCGACGGTGAGCACCTGCAGCGCCCGGCGCGCGGTGAACACGGCCACGGGATCCGGCGTCTTGAACCCGATGAGGGAGAGCACCCCCTCGTCGACCGCCGAGAGCGTGATCTCGGCGTGCGCCGGCTTGCCGCCCTGGTCGGTGACGCTCATCTCGACCTCGACCTGATCGCCGGGGCGATACTCGGGCTTGTTCGCCCGGAGGCGGACGTCGAGGCGGCGGGAGGCCGGGCTGAGCGCGATCTCGGCGTACCCGACGCGGAACGCGGGGGCGCCGACGTCGGGCGCCTTCGGCGCGGCCGGCGGGGGCTTGGTGCGGCCGCGCAGGAGCAGGACCGACACGAACGCGTTGGGTCGGAGGTCCGGCGTGACCGGGATCTCGACCGTCGGCATCGGGCCGGTCAGCGTCAGGCGGCGCTGGCTGTAGATGCCGGCGCGCTCCACCGTGACCAGCGCGTCGGCGGACTTGAACGGCGACTTCACCAGCACCCGCGCGGTCTGCCCGACCTCGTAGCTCGCGCGATCGGGGACGAGCTCGACCGCCATGTCGTCGCGATCGCCCCAGCTGGTCTCGCCCTCGCCGGTCGCGTAGAGGCTCCGCGCCGCGCCGACCTTGTTGCCGCGCCGGTCGACGGCGGTCGCGTGGAGGATGTAGTAGCCGGCCGAGGGCGGCGTCAGGGCGCAGCTCGCCGGCGCCGCCGCGGAGGTGACCGCGCAGCTCGCCACCACCTTGTCGCTCGGCGTGGACACGGTGTGGTGCGCCGAGCCGCGGGTCTGCTGCCGCGCCAGCGTCCACTTGCGCTGAACGAGGTCGACGGTGACCTTGACGCCTGCCACCCGGGTCCCGCGCGGGTCCACGGCGAGGACCTTGGGCAGGACCGCCTCGCCCGCCTTGACGAAGTAGGCGCCGCCGCCGTCGAGCGCGACGTACACCTCGGCGGGGTGGACGATCGCCGCGGTGCGGCCGGCGAGCGCCTGGCGCGAGACGTCGGTGACCTCGGCCTCGCACACGACCGTCTCCGGTCCCCGCTGCCCGGGCATCGCCAGCGTGGTCCCCACCGCCATCGCCCCGCGCGCATCGAGCTTGCCGGCGCGGCTCTCGATCTCCGACTCCCGCGCCGAGGTCTCGTCGAGGTCGGCCAGGTAGACGCGCTCGTCGGTGGCGTAGCCGTCGGTGCCCGGCGGCGTGAACGCGCTGTCGCCGCGCGTGACCACGACGCGCGCGCCGGCGCCGGCCATCGGCGCGCCGTAGAGGTAGTCGCCGCGGACCGACCAGCTCGCCTTGTCGCCGCGGACGTAGCTGGGGCGGTCGCTCGCGACCGAGACCGCGAACTCGGCCGGGCGGTACTCGGCGACCTCGAACTCGCCGGTCAGATCGGGGTAATCGCGCGGGCTCCCGTCGACGTCCGCCTGGATCTCGTAGCTGCCGAGGCGCCCCGTCTCGGGGACCTTCACGTCGACCGCGAACGTGCCGAACGCGCCGATCGAGGGCTCGAGCGCGGCGATCGGATCGCCGTCGGGACCGAGCACCTTCACCGTCACCGCGCGCCCCGCGGGCGTGATCGCGTTGGGGTGCCCCTCCTGGCGCACGATGGCCTTCACGCGCACGACATCGCCGGGGCGGTAGATGCCGCGATCGGTGAACATCAACCCGAAGGGCCGGCTCTCTCCGAGGTCCGTGGGGATGCCGAACCGCCAGCCGGTGATCGCGTCGCGCACGCGGCGGTAGGCCCAGTCCTGGCCGAGGCGCGCGAAGATCACGCCGCTCTCCGACCCGTCGGCGGCCGGCTTGAAGCGGGTCTCGTCGACGGCCGCGAGCCCGTTGCCGTCGGTCGTGACCACGTCCGGCGCGCCGGCGTGATCGGGGCGGCGGATGCTCACCTCGGCGCCGGCCACCGGCTCGCCGGTGGAGAGGCGCGTCACCCAGACGACGCTGCCGCGCGGGGAGACCTTGGCGCTGATGCCGAGGTCGGTCACCTGGAGGACGCGCGTGCGCGCGGTGGGCCGCGCCGCCGCCGTCCCGGCGCGCTCGGTCCAGCCGACGCCGATCGCCACGGGGCCGCGCCGGTCCTTGCCGCCGAGCGCGTCGTCGGTCCGGACGGCGGTGACGGCGCGCCGGTTCACCGCCGCGGCGGGCGTGAGGTGCGAGATCCGCGCCCCGGGCAGTCGGCCGATCTCGTCGATCGAGGGCCGGCTGGCGCGGCGCGGATCGCCCTCGAGCGCGAGCACGCCGGCCTCGTCGAGCGCGGCGACGGCGAGGTCGAGCTCGGCGACGTTGACCGAAGCCACCGGGATCTCGCGCCTCGCCGTGGGCTCGAAGTAGGCACCCGAGGCGCCGATCTCGGCGGTCGGCCAGAGATCGTCGGTCGCGAACGGGTGCACCCAGTCGCGCGCGAGCACCTGCCCGTGCTCGTCGCGGATCCCCGCCTTGAGGCGCACCGTGTAACGCTTGCCGGGCTGGAACCGGCCCGAGAGCGAGACGCCGCCGCTCAGGTCGTCGTCCGAGAGCCACGCCGGCCAGCGCAGCTTCACGGGCGGCTCGACGGTGATGGCCGCCTTGAGATCGGCGACCTTGACCCGGTTCGAGAGATCGAACGAGAGGCCGCCCGAGGCCGAGCAGCGCCGGTGGGGCGTGTCGTCGTCGCACGAGACGCGCGTGACCTCGAGCGGCCCGTAGGTCCGCAGGTGAACGACCTCGTCCGCGCCGGCGGGCAGCGGCCCCTCGCGCCCCCGCAGGCTCCGGTCGACCTTGAGCTCGATCGCGCTCGCGAGCGGCAATCGCGCGCGCGGCGCGAGCTCCGCGAGCATCTCGTTCTTCGGGTCCGGCCGCGCCACCGCGAACGGGACCGGCTTGCCCTCCGCGGTGAGGCTCACGGCGCGCGCGATCTCGGCGTCGTCGATCGGCTGGTCGAAGCGCAGCGTCACCTTCGCCGCGGGCTCGAGATCGTCGGTCCCGTCGGGCGGATCCGATCGCGCCAGCGCCGGGCGCGCCGTCGCGAACTCGAGCACGTAGGGCTTGGCGAGCGTCGAGCCGTCGAGCGCCCGGGTGCCGGCCGGCACCTCGACCTCGAACGCGGTGGCGCGCGGGAGCCTGCCCTCGGGCGCGAACACCGCGCCGCTCGTCCCTACCCAGCGCCAGCGACCCTTCACCTCGGGCACGAGGCGCGCGGGGACGGGCGTCTCGGCGCCGTCGTCGGCGAGCTCCATCGGACGCATCGGGCGGTTCCAGACGAGGCTCACCTGGGGCGGATCCGAGGTCTGGCCCTTGGGCGCCCCGAACACGACGGCGAACGGCCCGGTGGCGGCGCCCGCTCCCGCGCCCTCCTCTCCCACGGCGAGCGTCCCGCGCGGCGCGACCTGGGGCGCGCGTGCGCCCTGGAGACAAGCCGCGCTCAGCGAGACCGCGAACAGACCGGCGTGCGCCGCCCGCAGCCGGACCGGGATCCTGAGGTGCATGGGCGCGCAATGAGCAACAGCGGTGCCGCGACCGCAATACGGAGCTCCCAACTCGCGCTTCGCCCCCCAAACCCCCAGGCCATCGACCCGACCGAAGCCAAGCCATTGCCGCGGGGAATCGGGGGCGGAGCCCCATGTTGGGAGCCCCGTGGCCGGGCCGACATGCCGCCCGTGGGTTGGGCAAACGGCGACGCCCTCGCCGCGCCGAAGGCCACGGAGGGAATGACCGCGACGCTCTGCTGTTGTAAGGGGCCGCTACCAGCGGGCTTCACGCAGTCCGTCCTCGCGAGACGCCGGGCCATCCGTGATCGAAATAAACAATCTTTTCAAGTACTACGGGGCGAGGAAAGCGGTGGGGCCGCTCTCCTTCTCCATCGACAAGGGGGAGATCGTCGGCCTGCTCGGGCTCAACGGAGCCGGCAAGACGACGACCCTCCGCATCCTCGCCTGCGATCTGCTCCCCTCCTCGGGCAGCGTGAAGGTCGACGGCCTCGACGTCGTCGAGCAGCCGCACGAGGTCCGGTCGCGCATCGGCTACCTGCCCGACGCGCCGCCGCTCTACGGCGAGATGACGGTGCACGACTACCTGGTGTTCGCCGCCCGCCTGCGCGGGCTCGACGCCGCGAGCGCCGACAAGCGCGCCGACGAGGTCGAGGAGGCGTGCGAGCTCGGCAACGTCTCCAGCGACGTGATCGCGTCCTTGTCGCACGGCTTCAAGCAGCGCGTCGGGATCGCCCAGGCGATCGTGCATCGGCCGCGCCTCCTCGTGCTCGACGAGCCGATCTCGGGCCTCGACCCGGTGCAGATCGTCGAGATGCGCGAGCTGCTCAAGAGCCTCAAGGGCGACCACACCATCCTGGTCTCGAGCCACATCCTCTCCGAGATCAGCGAGACCTGCGACCGGATCCTGGTGATCCGCGACGGCGAGATCGGCGCCTCGGGCACCGAGGCCGAGCTGTCGGGCAAGCTCCTCCGCGGCGTGCGCGCCGAGCTCACCTTCTCCGGCGACGCGGCCAGGGCGCGCGAGGTCCTCGAGGCCGTCGCCGGGGTCGCCTCCGTCGAGCCCATCGCGCCCTCCGAGCCGGGCGACGGCAAGACCAGCGTGCGCATCGAGGCCGACCGCGACGTGCGCGAAGAGGTCTGCCGCGCCCTCGTGAGCGCCGGCATCGGCCTCCTCGGCCTCCGCCGCAGCGACGCCGAGCTCGAGTCGGTGTTCCTCCGCCTCGCCGACGCCGGGCGCGGCCCGGGCACGCGCGCCGCCAAGCGCGCCGCGAAGCCGGCCGAGCGTGCGCCCGAGCCGCCGCCCGACGAGCGCAACGCCGAGGCGGAACGAGAAGAAGAAGAGGAGGACGCGTGAGGAACGCACTGCTCGTCGCGGGGCGGGAGCTCCGCGCCTACCTGCGCTCGCCGCTCGGCTACGTCATCGCGGCCGCGGCGCTGCTCATCGACGGCATCTGGTTCTACGGCCGGGCCCTCGGCTCGGGCGCGCGGATGTCGGCCGACGTGCTCTTCGAGTTCTTCTACGGCGCGACCGGCACCACGATGCTCGCCGCCCTCATCCTCTCGATGCGCCTCCTCGCCGGCGAGCGCGAGGGCGGCACCATCGTGCTCTACACGACGGCCCCCATCCGCGACGCCGAGCTCGTTGCGGGCAAGTTCCTCGCGGCGCTCGGGGTCCTCGCCGGGATCACCGCCCTCACCGTGTACATGCCGCTCCTCATCTTCGTGAACGGGCGCGTCTCCGGCGGGCACATCCTCGTCGGCTACCTCGGCGTGCTCCTCCTCGCGGCGTCGGCGCTGGCGATCGGGGTGTTCGCGTCGGCGCTGGCCCGCTCGCAGGTGATCGCCATCATCGTGAGCGCCCTCATCCTGGGCACGCTGGTGCTGCTCTGGGTCGTGGCGCGCGAGACCGATCCGCCGCTGAACACCTTGCTCTCGTCGCTGGCGATCCACCACAACCGGCAGCGGGCGTTCATGACGGGCGTGCTGCGCCTCGAGAACGTCGTCTTCTACCTGGCGGTGACGTACTTCTTCCTGCTCGCCGCCGTGAAGACGCTGGAGGCCCGGCGATGGCGCTGAACGACGAGAAGCCCACCACCGCCGACGCGCCGCCGGCGCCGGCCCCGACCGCGTCGACCGAGCGCGGCGACGATCTCGCGCTGCTCGGGCCCTGGCTCGCCATCGCCTACGTCACCGGCCTCGCGCTGGTCTTCGTCGGCGAGCGCGTCCTCGCCTCGACCGAGACCGTACGGTACGCGGTGACGGGGCTCGGGGCCCTGGGCGTCGTGGTGGCCACCGCCCTCCGCTTCGTCGCCGCGCGCAAGACGGCCGGCGATCGGCGCGGCGTCGAGCTGTCGCTCGCCAAGCTCTCGACCGGGGGCGTCGTCGCCCTCGCCGTCTATTTCCTCACGACCGAGACCGGCAAGGGCCTCCTCGGCGTCGACGCGGCCAAGCCCGACACCCGGGCCCGCTTCGAGGCCGGCGGGGCGGTGCTCTGGGTCACGCTCGTCGTGATCTCGGTCCTGCCGCTCCTCTTCGGCGAGCGCGCGCTCTACCCCATGCGGCGCGCCGAGCGCATCGAGGAGCGTCGGGTGCGTGCCGCGGCCGTCTCGGGGCTGACGCTCGCGTTCGCGCTGGTCTACTGCGCCCTGTTCACCTACGCGGCCGGCGAGCTCGACGCCAAGATCGACTTCTCGTACTTCCGCACCGCCCGTCCGAGCGACTCGACCAAGAGCATCGCCCGCAGCGTCACCGAGCCGGTGAAGATCATGGCGTTCTTCCCCCAGCTCAGCGATGTCGGCGAGGAGGTCGACGGCTACCTCGGCGACCTGCGCGGCGCCTCGCCCAACCTCCAGATCGAGATGCAGGATCGGCTCCTCGTCCCGGCGGTGGCCAAGGAGGCGAAGGTGACCCAGGACGGCGTCATCGTGCTCATGCGCGGCGGCTCGCGCGAGACGGTGACCGTCGGCGCCGAGATGAAGACCGCGGCCACCAAGCTGAAGAGCCTCGACGTCGACTTCCAGAAGGCGCTGCTGAAGATCCTGCGCGAGCAGCGGACCGCCTACCTCACGACGGGCCACGGCGAGCTCAACGACGGCGCCGGGGGCCCCGAGGGCAAGAGCGCAAAGGGGCTGAAGAAGCTCCTCGAGTCGCAGAACTACGCGCTCAAGGATCTCGGCCTCGCCCAGGGCCTCGCCAACGACGTGCCCGCCGACGCGACCATCGTGATCGTGCTCGGCCCGACGCGGGCCTTCCTCCCGGAGGAGGTCGCCTCGCTCCAGCGCTTCGCCGACAAGGGCGGCAAGCTGTTCCTCGCCCTCGAGCCCGAAGCGAAGGTCGACCTCGATCCCCTCGCCGGCGTCGCCGGCCTCACCCTGAAGCCCGCGGTGCTCGCGGCCGACAAGAACTTCATCCCGCGGCGCCGCAACGCCTCGGACCACGTGAACCTGGTGTCGAACCTGTTCTCGTCGCACGCCACGGTCTCGACGTTGAGCAAGGAGGGCCGCTCGGCCGTGATCTTCCCGGGCGCCGCCGCGCTCGAGAAGAAGAAGGACACCGACGCCAAGGTCGACTTCACCGTGCGCGCCCTCCCCGAGACGTTCTCCGACGAGAACGGCGACTTCGAGATCGACAAGGCGACCGAGAAGCGCTCCTCGTACAACCTCGTCGCCGCCGTGACGCGGCCGGTTCCCGGCGCCGAGCAGGCGAAGGACAAGCCGCCCGTGGAGATGCGCGCCTTCGTCGCCGGCGACGCCGACGCCTTCAGCGACGCGGTTCTCGGCGTGCCGCCGCAGCTCGGGCACCTGCCGAACGTGATCCTGATGCTCGACGGGATGCGCTGGCTCGGCGGCGACGAGAGCTTCGCCGGGGCGATCGCCACGACCGAGGACGTGCGCATCGAGCACACCAAGCAGAAGGACCTCTACTGGTTCTACGCGACGATCTTCGGCGCCCCGCTCCTGGTGCTCGGCGGCGGCCTCGCCATCACGCGCCGCGCGCGCCCCGCGCGGAGGCGGCCGGCGGCGGCCCCGCCCGCGGCCGGCGGCAAGGGCGAGACGAAGCGACGGAGGGCGGCATGAAGGCGGGACGTGGGTTCTTCGTCCACCTGGGCCTGATGGTGGTGGCCGCGATCGCGGCGGTCCTCGTCTGGACGCGCGAAAAGCCGAAGCCCCTCGTCCAGGGCGACGTCACCGTCTGGACCGGCCGCGCCGCCGACGTCGCGCGCGTCGTCTACGCCGGCAAGAAGAAGACGGTCACGCTCGAGTCCAAGAAGGACGACGGCGGGCGCTTCTACGTGGTCGCGGTCGACAAGGACGCGCCTCTCGCCCTCGCGGCCGACGCCGGAGCCGACGCCGACGCCGGCGCGCCCGCGCCGGCCGGGCGCAGCCAGACGACGCTCGTCTCGGTGAGCGGCGGCGATCGCCTCCTCGATCTCCTCGCGCCGCTGAAGGCGCTGCGCGCGGTGGGCAAGGTCGGCGGCGACCGCCTCGCCGAGTTCGGCCTCGACGAGCCGGAGGGCACGCTCACGGTCGACCTCGGCGGGACCGAGCGCAAGCTCACCGTCGGCGGCGCCACCCCCGGCGGGGGCGATCGCTACGTCCGCTTCGAGGGCAACGGCGAGGTCTACGTCGTCAAGGGCGACGTCGTCCGCGACCTCGACACGGCCGAGTCCAAGCTCCTCGAGCGCGATCTCCACGAGTGGAAGGAGGTCGACGTGAGCCGGGCGACCATCGCGGCCGGCGGCAAGACGCGCGAGATCGTGCGCGGCGGCGCCGACGCCAAGCGCTTCTGGGCCGACGCGTCGGCGCCCAACCAGAACGACGAGACCGTGTCGAACTGGATGACCAAGCTCGATCGGCTCCGCCCCACCGAGTACGCGCTCACGCCCCCCGAGGGCAAGGAGACGGTCGTCCGCCTCGAGTACGCCGGAAAATCCAAGCCGATCGGCTTCCTCGAGGTGGTCAAGGCGCCGGGCCTCGAGGGCAAGGCCTCGTACTACGTGATCTCGGAGCGCACCCGCCACCTGGCCAAGGTGCCCGCGAACCTGGCCGAGCAAGTCGAGCAGGACGTCGCCTCGATCGTGAAGTAGCCGCTCCCTTGGGCAATTGCCGGTCGGCTTCGCCGCCCGGACACCCGCCCTCCGCTTCGCTCCGGTCGGGTCAATCGCCGGTCGGCTTCGCCGCCCGGACACCCGCCCTCCGCTTCGCTGTCGGGTCAATCGCCTTCAACTTGGGGGCTCCGCCCCCAAACCCCCGCGGCAATTGCCGGTCGGCTTCGCCG
>CAYJPW010000051.1:19363-60869 GCA_964372055.1 uncultured Polyangiaceae bacterium | reverse complement strand
GCGGACGCGAGCGGCGACGACGCGGGTGACGACGGCGGCGCCCCGGCGGCGCTCCCGCCCGACGGCGGCGCGCAGGGAACGCCCGGCGGAGCGGACGCCGGTCTCGTGGTCCAGCACACGCCCGACGCCGGCCCCGAGGACGCCGGCGCCGACGCGGCGCCCGCCGAGCCCGACGCCGGCCCCGCGATCAAGGATCCGCTCGCGGTCGCGGCCGCGCAGGCCAAGCTCTTCAAGCACCCCAACGTGCAGATCTGGGTCGCGAGCGATCGCATCCGCAAGCACGAGCTCGGCGGCCACTTCGGGCGGCTGCTCACGAGGATCCCCGAGTGGAAGGGGTTCTTCGCCGGCACCGCGGTCGATCCGATCCGCGATCTCGATCAGCTCCTCATCGCGGGCCCGCAGCTCCGGGACAGCCGGAAGATCGTCGCGATGATGTATTACAACGTGCCGGAGCGGAAGATCCGCGGCGCGATCGATCACCTCATCGCCGGATCGACCCCGAAGGGCGAGTGGCTCAAGGACACGCCCGTCGAGGCGGCGCGGGCGACCGCGGACCGCGGCGAGCGCATCTTCGCGCTCGTGGGGGCGAAGCGCCTCCTCGTCGTCCTTCCGCCCGAGGCGAAGGATCAGCTCGCGGGCCTGAAGGATGCGAAGCCGCTCGGCAAGCCCGGCGTCGGCATCCTCGCCTCGACCATCACGCCGGCGAACGCGCTCCGCGAGCTGCCGCTGCGGCTGCCGAGCACGTTGACGTGGGTCGGGATCAGCGTCACGCCGACCGCCGACGGGGGCGCCGACCTGCTCATCGAGGCCGTCGACAAGACGCCCGAGCTCGCCGCCGAGCACGCCGCAGACATCACCCAGCAGATCGAGACCGTGCGGAAGGTCGAGGTGCTCGGGGCGAGCTTCGAGGCCTTCCAGCGCGTCGAGTTCGTCGCGACGGGCAAGCGGATGCGCGCCTCCACCCACGTCAAGGTCACGCAGCTCCGCTTCTTGATGCTGAAGATCGAGGAGCAGCTCGACGAGCGCGAGCGCAAGCGCCAGGAGCGGGAGCGGGCGCGGGACGCGGCCGCCGCGCCCTCCGGGGACGGCGGTGCGTCGGAACACTAGCCACGGGCGCGGCGTTCAGTTAATTGACCCGCAGCGTCGATTCTCCGGGGGTTTCGGGGCGGAGCCCCCCTCCTGAATCGACATCCGGCTCGCGCATGATCGCCGAACGCTCTCCCCACGCCGTGCTCGACGAGCTCGCGGGCCACCCGCGCGGCGACGACCTCGCGCGCCTGACGCACACCGTCTGCTTCGCGATGGCCGACGAGCGCCGCGCCGATCTGGGCGCCGGCCTCGCCGAGGCGGCGGCGCGCGCGGGCATCTCGCCCGAAGACGCCGAGACGCGCTTCGGCAACGTCCTGCGCGCGCTCGAGCGCGGCGACGGGGTGGACGCCGAGCCGCCCGGCTCGGCGACGCGCCTGCTCCTCTCCACCCTGCTCGCGCGGGGCGTGGCCCTCTCGCCGCCCGAGGGCACCGAGGCCGAGGAGCGCGTGGCCGAGAGCCTGCTCTGGCTCGCCACCCACACCGCCGCGGACGCGCTCGCGGCGATCGACGCAGCCATGGGCGAGGGGGCCGAGGGCGTCTGGCGCTCGGTCGGCGCCGTGCTCCGCCGCGCCGACGCCGGCCGGGCGCCGCTCGTCGGTCGCGCCGGCGCGCTCGTCGCGGCCGCTGCGCTGCGCGCGAGCGCGTCGCCCGCCGCGCGGGCCGAGGTGAACACGCTCGCCGACGAGGTGCGCGACCCCATCCTGCGCTCGCTCTTGTCGGCGTCGGGCGCGGCGCAGCCCTCCACCGCGAGCGTGGTCGCCGGCGAGCTCGTGCCCCGCCCGCACGGCCCCATCGCGCTGGTCTTGCTCGCCATGACGGGCTTGCTCGTGGTGCTGCGGGCGGCGCGCCTCGTCGCGCGCATCGCGCTCGGCTACCGCTGCCCGGCGGAGGTCCGCGTCACGCCCCGCGGCGTGACGGTGGTCTCGCGCTCGGTGCTCCTCGGCCGCACCCTCCGCGAGCGCGAAACGCACATCCCCATCGAGTCTCTCTCGCGCGCGACACGGGAGGTGCGCTACCCGCGCCTCGCGCTCTACACCGGCATCTTCGCCGTCGCCGTCGGTAGCTACGTCGGCGTCTCCCTCCTCGTCGAGGGCGTGCGCGCCGCCTCGCCCGAGCTCATCGGCATCGGCGCCCTCGTCGCTGCGTTCGGTGTCGCCCTCGACTACGCGCTCGTCAACGCGGGGAGCGGCCTTCGCGGCAAGTGCCGCGTGGTGCTCGTCCCGCGCAAGGGCGCGCCGCTCGCCGTCGCCGGGCTCGATCCCGCCCTCGCCGACGCCGCCCTCGCGCTCCTGATGTCGTCGTAGCGCGGCCGCGCGCGCCGCCGTTCGCTGCGCGCCGCGGCCCGCAAACTTGGCCCGCCGCAGCGGCTTCCGGTACGGGCGTTGGGAGCACGCGGCGAAGGTCGTTCGTCGCGCGCGCACACGAAGAGCGGCCGTGTCGACCGCGGCCCGACGCCCCAGGGCGAAGCCCAGGAGAAACGTTCATGCGCACGAAGGCCGAGATTCTCAGCGAGCTCAAGCGGATGCTCAATGACGTGTTCGTCGCCCGCGCCAGCGGCCAGAGCTACCCGCGGCTCGCGCGGGCGCACGGTTACGTCGACGGCTACATGCGCGCCCTGCTCGACGCCGGCCAGTGCTCGAAGGAGGAGCTGCTCGAGCTCGTCGCCGTCGAACGCACCAGCGTCAGCGGCCCCGCCACGCGCGAGATCAGCGCCGAGACGGCCGCCGAGATCGCCGCGTAACGTCGACCGCGACATCGCGGCCAGCGCCGACGCCGAGATCGCCGCGGCGGCGCCACCTCCGCCGAGCCCGCCGGGGCCCAGCGCTCTACAGCCCACGGCTTTTGCACGTGCCGCGCGCGCCGTTCGCTCGCCCCGCCAGCCCCGGGCCGTCTCGCGTAGCTTCGGCCCGGGGTCGGCGTGACGGCCTCAGGGTGGCGAGACGATGGCGACGTCGCCCTTCACCTCACCGCCGACGCGCCACCAGTTCACGAGCTGCACCTTGCCGTCGACCGTGATCTCGGACGAGAACGCGCCCGCGAAGCCGGGCTGCTCGACCGCCTTCACCGTCCAGGTGTGCTGCTCGGCGCCCGGCGTGCCGACCGCGTAGCGGAGCTTGCCGGCCGTCGCGTCCTGGTAGGTGATGTGGACCTCGCCGCCGGGCGTGACCACGATCTTGGAGTCGTCGCCGACGATGTGGTGACCGTCGGTGAACGCCGTCCCGCCCAGCCCGAGCCCGTCGTCCGCGACCTCGGGGCTGGTGACCGTCGTCCCGCCGGTGACCTTCACGTAGCGCACCGTCTCGTCGTAGCCGTCGACGTAGGAGAGGTGCCAGTCGCCGGCGGAGTCGATGAACAGCGACGCGCCGATCCCCATGTCGCCGGTGTCGGTGAGGTCGGCGGCCTGGCCGTCGACGATGAGCGTGGTCCAGGCGCCGCCCGCCTTCGACGCGATCCCGAGGTTGCCGTGGATGCGGTCGTAGTACGCGATGCCGATGCCGCCCTTGCCGTCGAGCGCGGTCGCGATGTAGGTCCCGACCGCGTCGGGGTACGAGTCGATGCGCGACTTGTCGAAGATGTCGACGCACGCCGGCGTGCCGCCCTGATCGACGCACGCGGTCCCGGAGGCGCACTCGGGCGTGCAGCCGGTCACCGTGTCGGTGCAGCGGCCGGTCTCCTTGACGCACTCGGTGCCGCTGCTGCAGTACGCCTTGCGGCACGGGGTGTTCGTGTCGACGACCGCGTCCTCGAACGTCCAGCTCGAGCCCGTGTTCGTGGCGACGCGCACCTTCGAGGTGACCGCTCCGCTCATCCCCGGCTCGATCACCAGGTACGCGATGACCGCGGTGCTGCCGACGTACGAGAGCTTGGCGTAGCGCCCGATGTCGGAGCCCGCGTTGCGCTCGACCGCCTCGATCGTCCACGAGGTCCCGTCGAAGTGCGCGAACTTGAGCGCCTTGTTGGTGCGGTCGTAGTAGGCGACCGCGGGGTTGCCGGCGCCGTCGATGGCGATGGACGTCCAGAGCCCGACGTCGTCGCCCGGCTCGGTCTGGCCTCCGCGGAAGCCGTTCTTGTCGTAGAGCTTCTCGTCCGGCGGCGGATCGGTGGGGACGCCGTCGACGGCGACCCAGTCGACGGCGGTGCCGTTCCACTTGCCGACGACCAGGTCGCCCCAGGTGTAATCGCTCGTCCAGTCGGCCTCGGAGTATCCGGCCACCCAGATGGTGGTGCCGGTCACCGCGACCGAGGTGTACGCGCCGATGAGCCCCGGGGTGAGCGAGATGCACTCCGGCTCCTTGCAGTCGTAGGTGCCGCTGCCGGCGGTGACCGGCGTCGTCTCGTCGCTGCACGAGCAGCCCGACCACGCGCCGCTGACCGCGACGAGCGCCGCCGCGCCGAGCGCCGTGCGCGCCCCGCGCGAGCGGCGAGCCGCCGCCTTCGGCGGAGCCGACCCTTCGCCCTCCGGAGCGGCCGGGGCGGGGGACTTGCGCCTCCGCACCAGGCGGCCGAAAACGCCGAGGAGCGCGATGCCGGCGAGCCAGCCGGCCTTGCCGCCGCGCTGATCGCCGCCGGGCACCGAGCAGCCGCAGCCCGACGCCGCGCCCGGCACGGCCTTGCCGCGGATGAGGGCCTGCTGCGTCGAGGCGACGTTGCCTTCGCCGTCCTTGGCCTCGATCTCGATCTCGGAGCCCTCGCCGATCGCGAGATCGGCCACGTCGCTCGCCGGGATCCACTCCGACCAGTTGCCGCCGTCGATGCGGGTGCGGACGAGCGTGGCGTCCTGATCGACCGCGTCGGTCACGTCGAGCCGGACCGAGCCGTCCTCCGCCTGGGCGAGCTTCACCGACGGCGCGGTGCGGTCGATGACGACCTCGACCTGGCTCGGCGTCCGGTCGATGCTCATCGACTGGCCGACGACGCGCGACCGAACCGAGATGACGTGGCGGCCCTGGATGCGCAGCCAGTCGTCCTGGATGTCGAGGAAGCGGTTGCGCGTCCAGGAGTGCCACGTGCCCTGGTCCACCCGGTACTGCCACTCGACCGCCTGGGTGCCGTCGTCGAGGCTGGAGCCGACGTGCAGGTGGGCGATCGGCGCGTTCTTCTTGGTGATGGTGGAGAAGGTGAGCCCGGCCTCGTCGACCGTCTTGCCGGTCAGCGTCGCGCTCGTCTCCGACTGGGGCACCGAGTTCACCGCCGTGGCGACGCCGAGCGAGGCGAAGATGCCGAGGTAGTTGTCGGTGTCCTTGGTGAGCTTGCGCAGGCCCGGCGAGCCCTGGCCCTCGACCGTCTCGGGGATGATCAGGGTGAGCCCGAGCGACGCGAGGCTCGAGTTGAGGTCGATCGGGGCGAGCCCGCCGCCGACCGCCGCGCCGACCTGGCTGCCGATGAGCGAGCCGAGCGAGTCGGCCAGCGTCTGCGGATCCTCGCGGAGCAGCTCGGAGTTCGTCACCTTGCCGTTCTCGACGCCGATGGTGTCGATGACCGGCACGAGGCCGTCCGGGGTCACCGTGAGGTTGACGGGGATGTCCAGATCGAAGGTCGCGGTCATGAACCGGATGAAGCGGTCGAGCGACCAGATGTAGAAGTCGAACGAGGCGTTCGGCATCTTCACCCGGATGAGGGGATCGGTCGCGATGTCGGTGCCGTTGCCGAACGTCACCTGCGGCGGCGACTGCGGCCGCACGATGAGCGCGATCTGCTGGCCCTCGTGCTGGAGGCCGAGGTCCTTCATCGACGAGGCGAGCAGGCCGATGGTGCCCGAGTTCAGGAGGGCGACGCTCTCGGTCGAGACGCCGATGCAGAGCAGCCCGCTGTTGTAGAGCCCGCTCAGGGCGTAGTTGGTGAAGCGCTCCGAGAGCGCGAGCCCGACGTGCGGGCCGTCGACGCCGGCCGGCCAGTTCGGGACCGTGTTCTCGAGCAGCTCGTCCGGCATCGGGATGGCCGTCGGCAAGGGGATGTCCGAGAACGGCACGCACTTCGAGACGGGCGTCGGCTCGACGCCGCCGTACATGCCGAGGCTCGCGCCGCTGTTGATGGGGTTGAGGTCGCCCCAGACACCCTGGCCGTCGGGGCGCGGGCTCGATCCGCCCGCCGCCAGAACGAAGTCGAGGGCGCCCTTGGTCCCGGGCGAGAGGCTGGCGAGGAGCTGGCCGAGCTCGACGTGCCCGTCGGTGCCGAGGAGCATCGAGGCGCAGCTCTGATCGCTGTAGCGGCAGACGCCGTCGACGTCGGTCGTGCCGGTCGGGCAGGTGGGCGACAGCGCCGGGTTGGCCTTCTGGCAGAGCTGGTCCTCGATCTGGGTCTGGAGCGTGTCGATGAGGGGGCTGATGAGCATGTCGACGACGATGCCCTTGAGCGCGTTGAGGACGAAGTTCGAGAACCCGCCGCCGCAGAAGTTGATCGAGCTCTCGAGAGCGTTCTGATCGATCGAGACGCTCTGGATCTTGACGCGCGAGTAGCCGAACCGCGAGTGCGCCATGTCGGCGTCGGTCTCGATCGAGATGTCCACGTTCAAGGGGATCTGCGCGAAGGTCTGCGCGTCGTTGGGGCAGGCGCCGTTGCCGTTGAGCACGAGCGTCGCCGAGTCGGGGATGAAGAAATAGACGATGTCGATCGGCAGCTGCTGGAGGCGGATCGGCAGGGGCCCGGTCACGTGGAGGTTGTGCGGCCCCGCCGTCGTGAGCGACAGCTGCGCGTTGCCGATGTCGATCTCGGCGATGCACTTGGGCGGGTTGCCGTTCGCATCCGGGCCGCCGGGGCAGATGTCGTAGTCGATGCCGAGCTGGCTGCCGCTCGTGGCGGGGACGGGGAAGGTGAGCACGCCCGACCCGCCTCCGCCGACGAGCGGGCCGGCGATGGCGCCGAGGTTCTGCTGCAGGAACGCGAGCCCCGAGTCGGTGAGCCGCACGCTCGCCGCGTTCTCGATCCGGTTCTGCGGATCGAAGCCGTCGGCGAGGGGCGTGACGCCGCACCCCGCGCAGCCGCTGCTGCACCCACCGCCGCCGCAGCCGGCGACGATCAGGACGACGAGGACGGCGATGAGGTGCTTGAGGACGCGGGGCATAGAAGGAACCTCCGAAGCGCGGGCGCAGTCGGGCCTCGCCTCCCGAAGAGGCAGGCAGCCGAACCCTGAAGCCAGGGTAGCTTCGCCGCGTCGGATCCTTCAAGCCCCACGTGGGCCGGATCGCACGTTACGGGCAGGTCGTGTTGATCTTGACCGCGCTCGCGGCGAACTTCGCGCCGAGCTTGAACGAGTCGGCACAGCCGGCGTCGGGGCTGGGGTAGGTCGTCGAGCAGGTGTCGCCGGTGAGCAGGATCTTCCCGTTCCCGTCGCGCTTGCAGACCTGCGGGTCGGCGCCCTGGCCGTACTGACCCGGATCGCCGGAGAGCAGGACGCAGAGAGACTGGCCGAGCGTGCTCACGATCACGGTGTCGGCCTCCTCCAGGGTGATGTAGCCGTCGAGCTCGCCGCCGTTCTGGAACGAGAAGACGCCGTTGTCCGGATCCGGCAGGCAGAGGTTCGACTTGGTGAGGGGGGCCTCTCCGTCGGTGTTGAACTTGCCGATGCAGTTGTTGTCGGCCGAGACCATGCCGTTGAAGATGCGCGCCTCGTGCAGCGGGAGGAGGACGACGTTGGTCGCCTCGATGTCGAGGTAGATGGGGACGATCACGTCGGCGCCGGTGGCGGCGCTGAACATGCCGCTCGCGTCGATCGGCGCGTCGATCTCGATGGGCGCGATGTCGAAGCTGTTCGCCCCCTGCGTGACCGTCTCCTGGGTGAAGCAGTAGCCCGCCGTCGGATCCTGCTGCGGCTTGGCGCCGCCGGTCCGGAGCTTGCCGGTCGCCTTGTCGAACTCGAGCAGCCAGTTGAAGGTGCCGCCTCCCTTGAGGAAGCACTTGTCGAGGTTCATCGTGACGCCGTCGCGCACGATGCCGGCGACGAACCCGGCCGCGAGGACGGCAGGCTGGGTGACGATGAGCTGCGACATGCGCAGGCCGAACTTGTCCTTGGCCTTGTTGTCCTCGAGCGCGATGCACTCGCTCGCGACCTTGGTGCAGGTCGGATCGGTGGGCGAGCACTCGCCGCCGGAGCCGCCCGTCGTCGTGCCGCCCGTCGAGCCGCCCGTGTCGTCGCCGCCGCAGCCCGCCAGGGACGACGCCGCGACAACCCCACCCACCGCCGCCACCACCAGGATCTTCGAAAAGCTCATCCTACCCTCCAGACGAATCCAGTGCGCGCGACTATACCGGCGGCCGCCGGAGGGCAAGACCGACGCATGTGCACGACGGCCGGAACGCTCGTCGGAGCGGCCCGCCGCGGCTCACATCGACGAGGCGCCGAACTCGTAGAGGGCGCGGATGGCCGTGACGCGGCCCGTCACGTCCGATCGGCTCAGCGCGGCGACGCGGCTCGTGCCGACGGCCTCGACGCAGTAGGACGCGGTCGCCGTGCCGTGGACCATGGCGCGGCGCATCGCCAGCGGCGTGATCTCGGCCAGCGTGGCCAGGTAGCCCATGAAGCCGCCGGCGAACGAGTCGCCCGCGCCGGTCGGGTCGACCTCGTTCTCGAGCGGGAAGCCGGGCGCCGCGAAGACGCCCTGCTCGTCGAAGAGGAGCGCGCCGTGCTCGCCCCGCTTGATCACGAGCCGCTTCGGCCCGCGCTGCAGGATGTCGCGCGCCGCTCGCGAGATGTTGTGCGTGCCCGAGAGCTGCCGCGCCTCCTCGTCGTTGATGACGAGGGTGTCGATGCGGCGGAGCATCTTCGCGAGCGTCTGCGGCTCGCCGGTGATCCAGTAGTTCATCGTGTCGGCGACGACCATCCGCGGCGAGCGCACCTGCTCGAGCACCTCGAGCTGGAGCGCCGGGTGGATGTTGCCGAGCAGGACCAGCGCGGTGTCGCGGTACGCCGCCGGGATCTTCGGCTGGAACGACGCGAACACGTTGAGCTGCGTGTCGAGCGTGGTGCGTCCGGCCAGGTCGGCGTCGTAGCGGCCGGCCCAGCGGAACGTCTTGCCCGAAGCGCGCTCGATGCCCTCGGTGTCGATCCCCCGCGTCCGCATCGCCTCGAGCGTGGCGGCGGGGAAGTCGTGGCCGACGACGGCGACCACGCGTACGGGCGTGAACGTCGAGGCGGCAAACGAGGAGTAGGTCGCCGATCCGCCGACCACGTCCTTGACGTTGGCGGAGGGCAGCTCGAGGTCGTCGAAGGCCATGGATCCGACGACGAGGACAGGGGAGGGCGCGCTCACGGGCCTGTTCCTTAGCTGCTTTTGTGCGGCGGCGAAAGGCCGCGTCGCCCGCTGCGGCGGTGGCGGTCCGGGCGCCCTCGTTCGACTTCAGTCCCGAGCGGGGCTCGGCCCCCGCGCCGCCGGAGCTGAAGACGCGTCGGACCTCGGTGTCCGACACCTCTTCAGCGCTCGCCGAGCTCCGGGCCGATGAGCCAGTCGAGGCGGGTCCGCGCCTCGTCCGGGATCCGGTCGGGGGCCGTCATGATCGCGTTCTCGAGGGCCGTCCGCGCGGGGCTCTGGCTGACGTCGGGGAGCCGCTCGGCGAGCTTGCGCATCGTCCGCTTGGCGAAGGCGACGTTCTTCTTGAGGACCGCGAGGACGCCCTCGACCGTCACCGCCTCCTCGCTCGAGTGCCAGCAGTCGTAGTCGGTCGAGAGGGCGAGCGTCGCGTAGGGCAGCTGCGCTTCGCGGGCGAGCTTCGCCTCGGGCATGTTGGTCATGCCGATGACCGAGACGCCCCAGCTGCGGTAGACGAGGCTCTCGGCGCGCGTGGAGAACTGCGGGCCCTCGATGCAGACGTAGGTCCCGCCGCGGTGCACCCGGGCGCCCGCCGCGGTCGCCGCCTCGAAGAGGGCGCCGGCGAGGATCGGGCAGACGGGATCCGCGAAGGAGACGTGGGCGGCGGCGCCTTCGAAGAAGGTCGACTTCCGGTGCTTGGTGAGATCGATGAACTGATCGACGACGACCAGATCCCCGGGCGCGATCTCCTCCTTCATCGAGCCCACGGCCGAGACGCTCATCACGTGGGTCGCGCCGAGCATCTTCAGGGCGCAGATGTTGGCGCGGTAGTTGATCTCGGTGGGGCTGAGCCGGTGGCCGCGCCCGTGCCGGGGCAGGATGAGGACGGTCGTGTCCGTCCCGGCGAACCGCCCGCGCACGACGACGTCGCTCGGCGCGCCGAACGGGGTCATCACCCGCACCTCCTCGGGCTGCTCGAGGTCCTCGACGTCGTAGATCCCGCTGCCGCCCACCACCGCCAACACGCCGCCCATCGATCCTCCTTGGGATGTCCCGCGCTACCGGTCGACGAGGAGCGACTCGCAGAGGAGCGCGCGTCGCTCGCGCCGGGCCCGCTCGGCGTACACCACCGAGCGCAGCTCCTCGTAGGCGCGGTGGATGTCGTCGTTCACGATGATGTAGTCGAAGAAGCCATAGTGCGCGATCTCGCCCTTGGCGTTCATGAGGCGGCGCTGCGTCGTCTGCTCGTCCTCGGTGCCGCGCCCGCGGAGGCGCCGCTCGAGCTCGACCAGCGAGGGCGGCAGGATGAACGCGCTCACCGCCTCCGGCAGCGACGCCTTGATCTGACGCGCGCCCTGGTGGTCGATGTCGAAGAGGACGCCGCGCGCCTTGGCGCGCGAGATCTCGATCTCCTTCAGGCTCGTGCCGTAGAGGTGATCGTGGACCCGCGCCCACTCGGCGAACGCCCCCGCGCGGATCATCTGCTCGAAGGTCGGCGGGTCGATGAAGTGGTACTCGCGGCCGTCGACCTCGTCCGGCCTGGGCCGGCGCGTCGTGTGCGAGACCGAGAAGCGCAGGTCCGGGAACTCGTTCCGGAGCCGCTTGCAGAGCGTCGTCTTCCCGGCGCCCGAGGGCGACGAGATGATGAGGAGGAGGAAGTCGTCGGCGGCGCTACTCGACATTCTGGACCTGCTCCCGGATGCGCTCGAGCTCGACCTTGATCGAGACGACGTGGTGGGAGATCGACGCGTCCTGCGACTTGGCACCGAGCGTATTTACCTCGCGCACCATCTCCTGGAGGAGGAAATCGAGCCGCCTCCCCACCGCCTCCCCCTCGGGCCCCGAGACGATGCCGTCGAGCTGGTCGAGGTGGCTGCCGATGCGGGTGAGCTCCTCGGCGACGTCGGCGCGGTCGGCGATGAGGGCGATCTCCGCCTCGAGCCGGCCGGGGGCGAGCGCCAGATCGCGGTCGGCGAGGAGGCGCTCGACGCGGTCGGAGAGGCGGCGGCGCACGGCGTCGCGGGTCCCGGCAGACCGCGCGGCGACGTCCTTGACCAGCCCGCGCACGGTCCCGAGCCGGCCGCGCAGGTCGGCCGCGAGCGCCTCTCCCTCGGTGAGGCACATCCGGTCCATCGCCGCGATCGCGAGCTCGATGGCGCCGCGCACCGACAGGCGCGCCGCCTCCATCTGGGGACCGCCCGCCGGGACGAAGAGATCCGGGACGGCGGCGAGCAACGAGAGGGGCAGCTCGGCGCCGGGCGCCAGCTCGTCGCGCAGCTCGGCGAGGGCGCGGAACGCCGCCCGCGCCCGCTCGCGGTCGAGCGCCCCGCCCGGGAGCGCCGGGCCCTCGGTGCGGACGCCGATCTCGAAGCGGCCGCGGCGGAGCCGCTCGCGCGCGGCCTGCTCCGCGAAGAGCGTGAGATCGGCGAGATCGCGCGGCAGCTTGGCGCGCACCTCGAGGAAGCGGTGGTTGACGCCGCGGATCTCGGCCACGACGCGCCCCGCCCCGAGCGGGACCTCGCCGACGCCGAACCCGGTCATGCTGCGCACCGTCGCAGGATACCCCATCCACCCGGCGCGACCCTGCGCGCGATCACGCGGCCGGGCGCGACCGCGTCGATGCGGCGCGGTCCGCGCGGCGGAGACGCGCGGCGCTCAGCGCGCGGCGGGCACCGAGCCGGCGAGGCGGCGCGCCACGGGCCGGACATGCTCGGCGGCGGCGCTCCGGCCGCTCTTGCGGAGCGCCGAGAGGAAGGCGATGGTCGGCTCGAGGCCGTCCTCCCAACGGACCCTCGGCTCGTAGCCGAGGAGCTGCCCCGCCGCGCTCACGTCGGCGAGCGAATGGCGGATGTCGCCCGGGCGCGCCGCGACGTGGCGCACCTCGACCGGCCTGCCGAGGACGCGCTCGATCTCGCGGCAGAGCTCGTTCAGGCCGATGCGCCGGCCGCCCGCGATGTTGACGACCTCGCCCGCGAGCTTCTTCGGGCTGGCGGCGGCGAGGAGGTTCGCCCGCACGGTGTTCTCGACGAAGCAGAAGTCGCGCGTCTGCTCGCCGTCGCCGTAGATCTCGATAGGCCTCCCCGCGAGCGCGGCGTCGACGAACCGCGGGATCGCGGCGGCGTACGCGCCGTCGGGCGTCTGGTTGGGGCCGAAGACGTTGAAGTAGCGCAGGCTCACCGTCTCGAGCCCGTAGATCCCGGCGAAGACCTTCAGGTAATGCTCGCCGGCGAGCTTCGTCACCGCGTAGGGCGACATCGGCATCGGCGCCATGTCCTCGCGCTTGGGCAGGATCGGCGTCTCGCCGTACGCCGAGGACGAGGCCGCGAACACGACGCGCCGCACGCCCACCCGCCGCGCCACGTCGAGCACCGTGACGGTGCCGCCGGTGTTGATGGCGTCCGACTCGACCGGGTTCGCGACGCTGCGCGGGACCGATCCGAGCGCGGCCTGATGGAAGACGACCTCGCATCCGCGCGCCGCGGCGGCGACGGCGGCCGGATCGCGGATGTCGCCGAGGACCCGCTCGACGAGCGACTGCTGCTCGATGCCGTCGAGGTGCTCCCAGCTGCCGGTCGCGAGGTTGTCGAGCACGCGCACGCGCTCGCCGGCCGCGGCGAGGGCGGCGCACAGGTTCGAGCCGATGAAGCCGGCGCCGCCGGTCACGAGGTATCGGGTCACGCCCATGTCCGTTGGATGCGCCGGACCCCTTTGGCTTTCGCTACTTCTTCTTGAAGAGAGCGTCGAGGGCGGCGCGCGACTTCGCGATCTGGGCGGACGGGTCCTCGGGGACGCCGTTCTTGAAGGTGAAGAACGTGCAGAAGTTCGCCTTCTCCCGATCGGGGATGTACTCGGCGATGTGCTCCTTGCACTGGTTGTGAGCGGACGGATCCCAGTGCTCGCAGTTCTTGCAGCACTGCATGTCGACGCCGCAGTGCGGGCAGGTGTCGGCGCGCTGGAGCTTCACCTCGAAGACCAGCTCGTTCTTGCACTTGTGGCAGAAGTGGCGCTTCGCCTCGACCTTCGGAATCCAGCCCATGCGCGCCCCGCTCGCTCAGGTGAGCAGGCCCTTGCGCCGCTGGATGTCGCCCATGACGCGCTGGTACTCGATCTCCCACGTGCGTGAGCCCTCCTGCACGTGCTTGAGCTTGCCGCGCACCTCGGTGTCGAGCGCCTCGTCGATCTCGAGGTACTTCTTGAGGATGGGGCGCATGCGGCGGCGCAGGTCGTGGTCCTCGACGAACACCTCGTCGACGTTGCCCGAGTGCATGAGCATCTCGATGAGCTGATCGAGGAGGAAGTCCATCGTCTCGTCGCCGACCTTGATGCCCTTCTGCTCCGCCGCGAGCCGCTTGATGCGGTTGAACTCGCTGGGGGGCAGGTTGCGCTGGTCCATCAGCTCCTTGGCCTTGTCGCTCGCCTCGCGGTCCGTCTGGAGGTAGCTGGCGAAGACCGACTCCAGGTCCTTCGCGACCTCCTTCCTCGACTCGCACTCGATGTCCGCGTTGTCCGCGAGCGCGCGGACGAGCTCGTCGCTGAGGGGGAGGATCTTGCCGCTGAAGAGACGCATCCGACGGATTCCGTTCGGGAGGCGGAGGGAGCCGCCTGACCCTGTTGAGAGTGATCGCTCGGGCGGCCGCGACCGGCCGCCAATGCGGTCCGCGTCAGGCCGGAGCGTTTGCTGTGGGCGTGACCTGCGCGCCGGAGGGCATCCGGCCGGGGAAAGGTACGGGCCGGCCGGCGAGGATGTCAAACCCGCGGCCCCCAAAAAAGCGACGTCCGGGCGGCGACGGGCGTAAAGTGTCCGGCTGGGCGCGTGCCCGTCCCGATGCTCGACTGCCCCTGGTGCAAAGGCGCGCTCCTCGGCGGCGCCGACCCGGAGAGCCCTTGCCCGAGCTGCAAGCGCGTGCCCTCCCAGCACCCGTCGCGGCAGGCGCTCGACTTCGAGCTGGCCCTCCCGCCGGCGGAGGCGGCGCGGGCGCCCCTCGCCGGTCCGGCACCGACAGCCGTCCCGATGGCCGTGGAGCTCGACGACGAGCCCGACGCATTGCCGCTCGATCTCGCGATCTCGGATGGCCCCATCCGCGCCGCGCCGCCCGACCGCGGAAGCGGCACCGCCGACTTGGACGACGAGCCGGCGGGGATCCTCCTCGAGACCGACTGGCAGCCGTCGCGGGCGGGCGGGCCCGCCGCGGCGGCGCTCGCGGCCGGCGACGCCGCTTCGAGGCTGGAGCCGCCCGCCGAAGCCCCGCTCCACCGAATCGCGGCGGGGCCGGCCCCTGCGGCGACCGACATGGATCCTTTCGAGATCGCGGCGGTCGCCGATTTCGGCCCGGCGCCTGCGGGCTGGGTGCAGGCTCCGGCATACGCCTGGCGGGTGAGGCAGCGGCGGAGCGAGCTCGCCCGGGAGACCACTCGAATGCGGGCGGCGCTCGCCGAGGCCGAGGCCGCCCGCACCGAGCGATTCGCCGAGATCGCCCGCGTCCTGCGCGCCCGCACGCCGGCCGGCGATCGCCTGGCGGCGCTGCTCGAGCCGCTGGCGCAGCACGACCAGGCCTCCGCCGCGCGCGAAGCCGCGCTCCGCGAGACCGGCGCCGGCTACGCCGACGCGGTCGGGCGGGTCGACGCCGGCATCGCGGCGCTCGACGCCCAGCGCGCCGAGCTCGACGCCGCCGTCGCCCAGGCCGAGGCCGAGCGCGACGAGCGCGCCTCGGCGCGCGCCCGCGCCGAGGCCAAGGTGAAGCGCCTCGACATCGAGCTCCGCGCCGCCCACGAAGCCGCCCGGGTGGCCGCCGGCCCGGACGCCAAGATCGCCCCGCCGGAGCACGCGGTCCGCATCGCCGCCCTCCAAGAGGAGAGGGGCGTGCGCACCGCCGAGCTGGAGCCGATCGCAGCCGCGGCCGCCGCTGCGGAGGCCGCGCTCCGCGCTCGGGAGGCGAAGTCCCGCGACGCCGGAAAGCAGCTCGCCGCCCTCCGGGACGAGCGCCGCGCGGTCGAGGCGGCTGCCTCGCGCCAGCTGGCGATCCGGTCCGACGGCGCCAAGGCCGCCGAGCGCGAACGCGTCGCGGCCTACGCGGCGGCGCTCCGCGAGGTGCTCGCGGCCTTGCCCGAGGCGCTCACGGCGGAGGAGCGCGCCGCCGCCGCCGACGGCGATCGCGTGATCGCCGCCCGCTCGCGCGACATCGAGAAGCGGGTGCGGGCGATGGCGTCGGCCGATCGCGAGGCGGAGCGGCGCGGCTGGATCGTCGTCGGCGTGGTCGCCGGCCTCGTCCTCTTGCTCCTGCTCTCGGTCGTGCGGACCGCCGCGCGCTAGCTCCGCCGGAGCAGCCTCGCCGTGTTGGCGAGGCTTCGGAAAGGCGGAACTAGACGCGCCGCTTGGCGCCCGGGCCGCGCGGGACGTCCTTCATCGGCCGGACGCCGAGCTTCAGCCGCCGCATCACGGCGTGCTTCTGGCGCTCCTTGTACTTCGCGTGGCTCGCGTCGCCGAGCTCGTTGGCGGCCTCGGTCTCGCGGTCGATGAGCTGGAACTCGCAGAGCACGAAGATGATCGGACCGAGCGCCCACGCCGCGGGCGGCGCCATCTCCATGGTCTCGGGCGGGAGCCGCACCGGCAGGTCGACGACGAAGTGGATGACGCGGTAGCTCTCGGCGCTGAAGCTGTTGTCGCTGGGCGTGAGGTCGTCGTCGAGCCCCGTCTGGAACTCCTTGATCATGCCGCGCAGGTGCGCGCGATCCTCGCAGAAGCTCCGGAAGTGGAAGATGGTGTTGATGCTCTGGCCGGGGACGACGTAGTTGAACGGGACGAGCCGCTCCGACAGGTAGAGCAAGACCGGCAGGATGTCGTCGGCTCCCCGGGTGACGATGCGGAAGCGCAGCTTGTCGTAGATGGCGGAGGCCGACGAGTCGGCCTTGGACAAGAGCTTCGTGTAGAGCGAGTCCTTGTTCTTGCGCCCGCCGATGAACTCGGTGATCGGGAAGCCGGCCGCGAGCATCCCCCCGATGACGCGATAGACCTTCTCCTCGACGAGGTGGAAGACGTCCTGATCCGACATCGGGATCGAGAACAAGAGCTCGCGCCCGTCGAGGTGATGGATGATGTGCATCGCCTTGAGGATGGTGCAGGCGCAGAGCTGCCGGTGCCCCTTGCCCGAGGCGAGCATGAGCATCTCCTCCACCGAGGCGTGCGCCACCGGGGTGGGGATGGGGAACTCGAAATGACGCCGGAGGTAGGCGATCGCCTCGTTCTTGATGCTCTCGAGGCGGGCGCGGTCGGCGGGCTCGTCGGGGTGGAACTCCTCGGCGATGAGGAGGTTCCGGGCCGCCTCCTCGTCGGGGAGGTTGAGGCGATGCCAGTCGATGACGGAGTCGCCGCGCAGGATGAGGCGCACGGACTCGAGGTCCATGAGCGTGAACTCATCGATGCGCTTGAGTCGCCCGACGCCAGGGTCGTGCGTCATGCGGCCGAGCCTATCCCAAAGCGAGCGCTGCGGTTGGCGGCCGTTGGGCGCGTGGCGGGGGCCGTTGAGGCGGCCCCTCGGCCGGCCGCGTCAGGCGCGGGCGTTGGGCGGGGCGGGGGGCTGCTGGTCGGTCGGCTGGGCGTTCGTCCGCCCCAGCGACAGCGTGCCCCAGAAGATGCCGATGGTGAGGGCCACGACCATCGCGTGGCCGAGGTACGCGCCGGAGTACCCAATCGCAGCGAACGGGGCGAGAGCGGCCAGGTACCAGGGGGTGATCTTCATCGGTCCTCCATCTTTGCTTCCCGCCGGACCTTCAGGGTCCGAACCGCCTCGCTGAGCTTCGGCGCGACGGGTAAGAGCATGTAGGATAAGGTGCCACACCCCAATGATGCGGGCCAAGAAGTAGCGGGTGGACGGGTTCTGCATCAACCAAATTCGTTCTCAACCTCCGTACCAGCCGCTCGCGAGGCGGTTGTCACGGGATAGAGCGCCAGTGATTCCGATTAGTTAACCGCGGTTTCTCACCTCGAACCTAGGGGCGTCGGGCGTGGCTCTCGGGACGCGAGCCAGTGCCTCAGGGACGCGCTGGAACGCACCGACCACCCTGGATTTCGGGATCACCAAGGTTGTCGCGCGGCGGGGTGTCGCGGGACACCGCCGATGCGATGCTCGAGAGGTGCCCTCGATCTCGCGTCGAGAACAGCGTGATCCGGCTCGCCTCCGGGCTCCGTCGCGAGCGGGAGCGCGCGGCGACGGCGGTCGGGCAGCTCACCGGAGCGGCAGCGTGATCCGATCGCTGTCGCCGAGGGTCACCGATCGATGCAGTGCGTCGCGACCCTCGGCGCGCTCGACGGTGATTTCGAGATCGTAGGCGCCGTCGGGCAGCTTGACCGTCGTGCTCACGAATCGAGGTGCCGCCCCCGGCGAAAACCTCCAAGCGCCGCCCTGGACCGGGGTGGCCTGGCTGGCGTCCCTCCGGTCGAGCCAGGTGAGCTCGACCGCGGTGACGGTGTCGGGGTGCTCGAGCCGAAGCTCGACCTGCCGCTCCTTGGGGAGGTGAGGCAGCAGCGATCCGAGCGCGACCGCGGCGCCGAGCACCGGAAGCAGGCGCACCAACCGGCGGCTGAGCCGCTGCGGCATCGACACCTTCTCGGGCTCGGCCGGGGCGGCCCCTGCCTCGTCGGGCTCGCACGCCGGCGACTCGGACGGCAGCTTCGCTTCGGGCGCCATCAGCTCGGCCGGCCCGAGCTGCCGACCTCCGAAGCCGGCGGCGTCGGCGGCGGGGCGGCGGGCGCGCCGTCGTCCGCCGCTTCGGCCTCCATCCGGCCCGTCAGCTTCTCCCAGGTGTGCCAGGCCCCGACGAACGCCACGTACGCGATGACCACGCCGATCGCGTAGAGGTCGTAGACCATGATCCGCCCGACGACGTGGTTCGCCCCCTCGAGGTGGGTCACGCGGGTGACGATCCAGGCGATGAAGCTCAGGAAGAAGACGCCGGTGACGGTCCCGAACGTGATGAAGAACCAGCGCATCGAACGCGGAACGTGGCGGCGAACGGCCCGGAAGTCAATTCTCGGCGGCCGCTCGAGCTGGGCGCGGTGCGCTTCGTGGCCGCTCGAGCCAGCGCGGTCCGCTTCGCGGCGGCTCGAGCCAGCGCGGTCCGCTTCGCGGCGGCTCGAGCCAGCGCGGTCCGCTTCGCGGCTGCTCGAGCCGGCTACTCCCGCTCTCGGGCGGCCCGGATGCGGCGGACCAATCCCTCGACGACCTGCGCCGGCAGGTCGAACGAGGGCATCTTGTTCTTCCCCTTGCGGACGACGTCGGCGATCTCCTGATCGGTGACCTTGTCCTGCCACTCGGCGCGCGTGAGATCGGGCGCCTTGACCATCGGGCTCTCGGGGCCGTCGCCGCGGCCGCTCGGGCCGTGGCAGCGGAGGCAGTTGCGCTGCCACGCGAGCTCGATCAACCCGGGGTCCATCCCGGTCGACGAGGGGCGGCCTGCGACCTGGGGCGCCTGGTTGCCCGCGGGCTGGTCATGGTCCTGGGGCGTCCATTCGCGGACGGCACCAGGACCTCGGTCGCAGCTGGCGAAAGCCAGGACGATGAGAACGAGCAGGCCCAGTCGGCGGGGAAGGGTGGCGAGCACTCGGCCCGGGGCTACCACGGTGCGAACCTGCGATCGAGGGCTTCTCTCCTGCCTCGGCTTCGCCTGCCCGGTTCGACGCCCGAGGTCGACGATGCAGACCCTCGTGCGGCGACGGCCGGACCTCGCGACCTCGAAATGACGAGAGGGCCGCCGCTCACGCGACGGCCCTCCTATCAGGCTCGGACGGCCGCCGGATGGCCGCCTGCCGCGAGCGCCTCCAGGTCTACTTGCAGGGATCGCCGGCGTTCTTCCCGCCGCCGTCGACGGGGAAGTTGCCGATGGGCTTGCCGTTGCGGGCCGCGTTCACGAACGCGGTGCGGCGGTTCTGCGCCTTGCCCTCGGGGGTCGAGTTGTCGGCGATGGGCTTCGTCTCGCCGAACCCGACCGGCAGGAGGCGCTTGCAGTCGGTGCCCTTGCCCACGAGCCAGTGCGCGACGCTCATGGCGCGCTTCTCGGAGAGGGTCTGGTTCGCCTTGTCGTCGCCGTCGCTGTCGGTGTGGCCCTCGATGCGGAGCAGGGTGATGTCCTTCGACTGCTCCATGTAGTCCTTGACGATGTTCAGGACCTCGTCGCTCTCGGGCTTGAGCGTGTCGCTGCCCGTCTCGAAGACGACCGGCCCGGGGAGCTCGAGCTGATCACCCTTCATCTTGAAGGTCAGCTTCATCCGGGGCTTCTTGGGCGGGTCCTCCTTCTTGGGCGCGGGCGGCGGGGGAGGCGGCGGGGGCGGGGGCGCCTTGGCCGTCTCGCCACCGATCTGGGCCGAGGCCTTGCAGCCGACCATCGACACACCGCCGAGCATCACGGCGACGCACAAAATCGGAGCGACATAGTTACGCATAGAAGTTCTCTCCTCGTGGAAGCACCGGAGCGAATGACCTTCCGGCCCGACGCGCCTTAGACGACGCCTTGTCGTGTTTCTTCAGACGACGACACCTTTAGTCAAACCCGTTGCCGAACGGAACTGCCAAGCAAGCGCCGGAGGTGCATGGACCGGGCTGCGCGGCACGGATCGCCGCTTTCGTGATCGGTCTCCCGCCCCTCGTTCGGTCATACGCTCGCGCGGGCAAACTCTCGCCCTCCCTACGACGCGCGGGTGAAGCCCGACGGCTCAGGGCTCGTCGAAACTTTTTCGGCTGGAGAGCGCGATCACCCACGAGAGCAGGCGCGCAGGCCGGCGCGAAACGTGGGGATCCGCTTGGTTCTGGGTGGAGCCCGGGCGTGTTGCCCAGGTCACGCCCGGAGGGCTGCCAGGCTCGGAGCCGCCGGGTTGGGGTTTGCGCGGCTCGAGGGGGCGCGAAGCGGTTGTCGCCCGAGCGGCGGGGTCTCGGGGGCGCGAGGCGCCCCCCGAGACGCTGTCCGAAGTCCGCAGGACCTCGGACGAGGGAACTAGTTGCCGCCCGCGCCGCCGGTGCCGGCGCACGGATCGGGCTGCGGATCGGCCGGAGGCGCCACCGGGCCGAGCTGGACCTCGGTCATGTCGAAGCCGAGGCCGATCGAGATGCCGTCGCACTCCGCCGCGGTGTTCTGCGTGCCGTCCTTCATGATGTCCGACGCCTGGCGGAGCTGGTTCGCGAGGCTGTCGAACGTCGAGCCCGAGCAGAGGCCCTCGTCGAAGGCGCCGGCGACCTTGCGGAGCTCCTCGATGAACGACTCGGTGTCGATGATGCCGGCGATGGTGCCCTCGCTCGCCGTCTTGTGGTCGGCGCCGAGCTTCGTCGCGATGACGGCTTGGCCGATGGTCAGGTTGAGCGCGAAGCCCGCGACCGAGAGCTGCAGGTTGAGCGGCGCGCTCGAGCCCGAGACCCACTCGTTGTCGTTCACGTAGCTCGACGCGAACTTGACCTTCGGGTCGTCCGGGTTGCCGTTGTTGAGCAGCTCGGGGATGAGCGGCCACTGGTCGCTGCCGTCCCACGCGGGAGGCGCGGCGAGCTTCGCTCCGCCGTAGAGGTGCGTCGTGAGCGGGTTGTAGCTCGCGGCGGCGCCCAGAGCCTTGATGTCGAGCATGATGGTGAAGCTGCCCTCGGCGATGCCGGCGTTGAGCTGGTCGGACGCGTCGGGGGCGAGGCCGAGGATGATCGGCAGGATGTTCTTGCCGAACGAGTTGTCGATGCCCTGGTCGCCGTCGGGGTAGATCGAGCTCGGCGCGCCGCCAGCGCGCGGCTTGCAGAGGTTCTTCGAGTCCTTGGTCGAGATGAGGTGATCGAGGTTGAAGCCGTACTGCTTCCACCCGTTCGCCGCGTTCGGCGTGCCGTCGCGGTTGGTGTCGCCGAGGTACAGCTTGTTGATCGCGAGGACCACGCCCGCGCCGTCGCCGGGGCCGGCGCCGTCGGGCGGGGAGGCGGGCTGCTTGCCGGTCTGATCGGTCGTGCCGCCTCCGCCCGTTCCACCGGTGCCGGTTTCGGGGTCATCACCGCCGCACGCGACCACGCTGAGAAGGCCGCTCGCCACGAGGCCGGCCACGATCAAGTGAGAACGAAGCATACCGATCTACCTCTCTTTCCAGGGGGGCACCCAGGCACTTCGTTGGGGGGCAGGCCCCGGCGCGAGGCCCAACGGGGCTCGTCCGGCATGACAAGCATGGCAAGTGCGGTGGGCGGCGGAGATGGTAGCGCTCCACGAGGCGGTACATCAAGCACCACGTGGCGACGGCTGCGGGCGCGCCCTGGGGCCGCACGAGCCTTTACGCCAGGCGGCCGTCTCGATACGAGACGACGCGGTGCCCGAGTTCGTCCACCTCCACGTCCACTCGCAGTACTCGCTCCTCGACGGCGCACTGCGGGTGAAGGACCTGGCGGCGCGCACCAAGGCGCTCGGGATGAAGGCGGTGGCGCTCACCGATCATGGCAACATGTTCGGCGCCATCCAGCACTACAAGGCCTGCAAGGAGCAGGGGCTCCAGGCCATCCTCGGCTGCGAGGTGAACGTCGCGCGGCCGGCGTCGGGGAAGGGCGACGCGCCGGTCGACCACCTCGTGCTCCTGGCCTCGACGGAGGAGGGGTACCGGAACCTCATCCGCATCGTCTCCGAGGGGCACGTCGCGCAGGCGAGCGGCGCCGCGCCGAGCGTGACGCTGGATTTCGTCGCGGCGCACCAGAAGGGGCTCCTCGGGCTCACCGGCTGCATGGGCGGCGTGGTCGCGCAGCGCGTGCTCGAGCAGGGCGAGGACGAGGGTCGCGCCATGCTCGACCGGCTGCGCGCCACCTTCGAGCCGGGCGCCCTCTACGTCGAGCTCCAGGATCACGGGATGGTCGAGCAGGCCGTGCTCAACGACATCCTCGCGCGCGCCGCGGCCGATCTCGCGCTCCCCACCATCGCCACCAACGACGCGCATTTCGGCGGGCGCGAGGACGGCGAGGGGCACCTCTACCTCTCCTGCATCGCGGCGAACCGCTCGTTCGCCGACGCGCTCGCGGCCCATCACGGCAGCTACGAGATGTTCCTCAAGCCGCCGGACGAGATGGCGCACCTCTTCCGCGATCGGCCCGACGCCGCGCAGCGCACGCTCGAGGTCGCCGAGCGCTGCTCCGGGCTCAAGCTCAAGCTCGGCATGCCGATGCTGCCGACGTTCCGCGTGCCCGAGGGCTTCGACACCGACAGCTACTTCCGCCACGTCGCCCGCGAGGGGCTCACGCGCCGCTTCGCCGAGACGTTGGAGCGCACGGGCAGGGCGGTCGACGAGGCGGCGTACCGCGCGCGGCTCGAGACCGAGCTCGACGTCATCATCCAGATGAAGTTCCCCGGCTACTTCCTCATCGTCTGGGACTTCATCCGGCACGCGAAGGAGGAGGGCATCCCGGTCGGCCCGGGGCGCGGCTCGGGCGCCGGCTCGCTCGTGGCGTACGCGCTGCGGATCACCGATCTCGATCCCATCCCTTACAACCTCCTCTTCGAGCGCTTCCTGAACCCGGAGCGCGTCTCGATGCCGGACTTCGACGTCGACTTCTGCATGGACCGGCGCGACAAGGTCATCGCCTACGTCGCCGAGAAGTACGGGACGACCTCGGTCGGGCAGATCGCCACCTTCCACGAGCTCAAGGCCCGCAGCGTCATCAAGGACGTGGGCCGCGCCATGGGCCTCTCGGCGCCGGACGCGCAGAAGGTCGCGAGCCTCATCCCGCAGAAGGGGCCGGGGGTCATGTACACGATCCCCGAGGCGCTCGACATCGAGCCCAAGCTCAAGGCGCTGCGCGACAGCGACCCCACCGTGCGCGAGCTGCTCGCGCAGGCGCAGAAGCTCGAGGGGCTGACGCGGCACGCCGGCATGCACGCCGCGGGCGTGGTGATCAGCGAAGGGCCGCTCTGGGATCACGTCCCGTGCTTCAAGAACGGCGAGCAGCTCGTCACGCAGTACTACAAGGACGACGTCGAGCAGGCGGGGCTCGTCAAGTTCGACTTCCTCGGCCTGAAGACGCTCACCGTCATCGACATCGCCGAGAAGCTCGTCAACGCGCGGCCGGACCACGCGGGCGGCGAGCGGGGCGCGGGGCGCGGGGCCGGGGCGGAGGAGGGCGGCAGCGAGGGCGCGCGATCCGAGCCGCCGCAGCGGCGCCGGTTCAAGGTGGACGAGCTCCCGCTCGACGACGGCCCCACGTACGCGCTGCTCCAGTCGGGCGAGACCACCGGCGTCTTCCAGCTCGAGTCGAGCGGCATGCAGCAGCTCTTCAAGGACCTGCGCCCGGACGCCTTCGAGGACATCGTCGCGGCGGTGGCGCTCTACCGGCCCGGCCCGCTCGGCAGCGGGATGGTGAAGGACTTCGTCGACTGCAAGCACGGGCGCAAGCCCATCGCCAAGATGCACCCGCTCGTCGACGAGCTGCTCAAGCCGACCTACGGCGTCGTGGTCTACCAGGAGCAGGTCATGCAAGTGGCGCAGAAGCTCGCCGGCTACACGCTCGGCGGCGCCGACCTGCTCCGCCGCGCGATGGGCAAGAAGAAGCCCGAGGAGATGGCCAAGCAGAAGGCCACCTTCGTCGAGGGATCGCTGGCGAACGGCGTCAAGCAGGAGGACGCCGAGCGCATCTTCGGGCTGCTCGAGTACTTCGCGGGCTACGGCTTCAACAAGAGCCACTCGGCGGCGTATGCCCTCCTCACCTACCAGACGGCGTACCTCAAGGCGCACTTCCCCGTGGAGTTCCTCTGCGCGCTGATGACGGCCGATCGCGACAAGATCGACAAGGTCGTCCGCATCATCGCCGAGGGGCGCGCCTGGGGCGTCGAGATCCTGCCGCCCGAGATCAACCAGTCGCGGACCGACTTCACCGTCGTCTATGCGGGCCAGAAGCCGGCCAACGGAGCGCCCTCGAGGCGCGTCGCCTCGCGCAAGGGCGGCGGGCGGATGCGCGATCCGTTCGATCCCAAGATCCGCTTCGGCCTCGGCGCCATCCGGGGCGTCGGGGAGAGCGCCCTCGAGGCGCTGCTCGAGGCTCGCGACGCCGGCGGCGCCTTCGCCGATCTCTTCGACTTCGCCCAGCGCATCGATCCGCGGCGGGTCAACAAGGGCGTGCTCGAGTCGCTGGTGCAGTGCGGCGCGTTCGACGCGACCCTGTCCTCGCGCGGCGTCTCGCGGGCGCGCGCCTTCGCCGCCGTCGAGCGCGCGCTCGAGCGGTCGAAGAGCGCCAGCAAGGACCGCGAGACGGGGCAGGGATCGCTCTTCGGCCTCTTCACCCAGGCGGCGCCGTCGCAGAGCATCGTCAGCGAGTACCCGGAGTGCGAGCCGTGGGACCTGCGCGAGACGCTGGCGCGCGAGAAGCAGTCGCTCGGCTTCTACGTCTCCGGTCACCCGCTCGATCGCTACGGCGTCGAGCTGGCGCGCTTCGACGTGGAGCCGACGACGGCGCTCGCCGCCAAGGATCCGTGGTCGAAGGTGAGGGTCGGCGGGATGGTCGAGGGGTACCGCGAGCGCGTCTTCAAGGGAGGCGGGGGCAAGGTCGCCTTCTTCACGCTCGAGGACACGACCGGGCGCGTCGAGGTCAAGGTCCGCCAGAACCAGATCGAGACGTACGCGTCGGTGCTGACGAGCGGCGAGCCCGTGCTCGTCTCGGGCAAGGTGAGCTTCCCGATGGTCGACGAGGGCTCCGAGGACGCCGAGGCCGCGCCGCGCGAGCCGACGCTGATGCTCGACGAGGCCGTGCCGCTCGCCGACGCCATCCGGGCGGAGACGAAGAGCGTCGCCATCCGGCTCAAGGCGCGGGACACGCGGCGCGAGCACCTCGGCAAGCTCGGCGAGGTGCTGCGCGCGAGCCCGGGGGTTTGTCCCGTTCAGCTCGTGATCCTGCTGGATGACGGGGCGGAGGCCGTGCTCGCGCTGGGGAGGGATCTGCGCGTCGAGCCCAACGATGGGATGCTGGCGAGGCTGGAGAAGCTCTTCGGGGAGAAGGTCGCCGAGCTCCGGTGAGGGCGCCGAGCGGGGGGCGGGGCCCGCGCGTGCACGTCGGGGTGCCCGTGCGCGTGCGCCTGCGCGGTCTCGTGCGCGTCCCCGCCCTCGGGCGCCTGCTGGTGCCCCCGGCCCCGGCCGCGGTGGTTACCCGTCCGCCGCCCCGAGCGCCCCCGCGGCGGCTTGGGCGCCTGCGAGCAGCGCCTCGGTCTTGTCTTCGATCGCGGCCCGGTCCTCCTGGTGCTTCAGCAACACCCCCAGCGTGTCGCGTACGAGGTCCGCATCGAGCGCGCTCCGCCCGAGGAGGAGGATGGCCCGCGCCCAGTCCAGGGTCTCGCTGATGGCCGGCGATTTGCGCAGGTCCGCGTCGCGCAGGGTCCGCACGAAGCTCACCACCTCGGTCGCGAGGCGGGCCTCGATCCCCGGCAGCCGGAGCTTCAGGATCGCGAGCTCGCGCGTGGGGCTCGGGTAGTCGAGGAACGCGTGGAGGCAGCGGCGGCGCAGCGCCTCGGTCATCTCGCGCGTCGCGTTCGTGGTGAGGAGCACGAGCGGCGGGTGGGCGGCGCGCACCGTCCCCAGCTCGGGGATCGTCACCGCCAGATCCGAGAGCACCTCGAGGAGGAAGGCCTCGAACTCGGGATCGGCGCGGTCGACCTCGTCGATGAGCAGCACGCTCGGGCGCTCGCTCCGGAGGGCCGCGAGGAGCGGCCGCGGGATGAGGAACTGCTCGTTGAAGAAGGACGCCTCGCTCTTCGCGACCGCCGCCGCCGCGTCGGCGAGGGTGGGCGCGCCGGCGATCTCCTTGGCGACCGCGCCCTGGAGCAGCTGGGTGTAGAGCATCTGCTTGGCGTAGTCCCACTCGTAGAGCGCCTTGGCCTCGTCGAGCCCCTCGTAGCACTGCAGGCGGACGAGCGGCCGGCCGAGCGCCTCGGCGGCGGCGCGGGCGAGATCGGTCTTGCCGACCCCCGCGGGCCCCTCGAGCATCAAGGGCCGCTCCATGCGGAGCGCGAGCCACAGGCTCAGCGCCGCCGGCGCGTCGGGCAGGTAGCCCGCCCGGGCGAGCATCCCCTCGAGCTCGCGCGCCGAGGCGGGCGGCGCGGGGGCGGGGCTCGCGGTCGGCGCGCTCACGGCCGGAAGCTACCACGTCGGCCCGGAGCGGGCCCCGCCGAGAGAAGCTCGGCCGGCGGCGTGCTTCTGCGATAGAGTGGTGGCTGATGGACGACGACCGCCTCGAGCTGGTGCGCATCGACGGCACCGGGACGGCGCACCCGGTCGGGAGGACCGCCAGCCAGCGACTGCGCGCGCGCCAGGGCGCGTTCCGGCTGCTGCCCGCGCCCGGCCACCTCGTCGTGATGCGCTTCGTCGGCGAGGACGGCAAGCGCGACGCGGAGGACGGCCCCGTCTTCCGCATCGCGGGCGAGGTCACCACCGCCGGCGCGCTCTGCGACATCGTCTCGCTCGTCGGCCAGGCCGCCTGGAAGGGCGAGCTCGTCGTCCTCGACGGCGCGCGCAGCCGCTCGATCTTCTTCGAGCACGGCCACGTGATCAGCGCCCAGTCGTCGGCCGACGGCGAGCGCCTCGGCGAGGTCCTCTACCGGTACGGCGCGCTCACCGAGGAGCAGGTGGCGGCCACCGCCGCCGCGGTCACGCCCGAGATGCGCTTCGGCGAGGCGGCCATCAAGCTCGGCTTCCTCACGCGCGAGAAGCTCTTCCAGCTCATGGGCAAGCAGACGGAGGAGATCGTCTACGCGATGCTCCTCGTCGGGGACGGGATGTTCTACTTCCTCGACAGCTACGACGAGAAGCGCCTCACCGCGCGCCACAACCTCTCGGTCAACTCCCTCCTCATGGAGGGCGTGCGCCGGATGGACGAGACCAAGTACTTCCGCGAGCGCGTGCCCTCGGATCAGCACGTCCCCGATCGCGTCGCCGGGCGCGAGCCGCCGGAAGAGGAGTTCCTCCGGGTCTATGACGCCATCGACGGCCAGCGCAGCGTCGCGGACATCTGCCGCGCGGTGGAGCAGGGCGAGTTCGAGGTGACGCAGGCGCTCTTCCAGCTCGTGCAGTCGGGCAAGGTCGTCGTCCACGCTCCGCGCCCCACCGGGCCGGCGGCGATCGTGGCGCTCTTCAACCAGGGGATGGCGCTGATCATGCGCGAGGTCGACGCGGTCGACCGCGGCGGCGAGGTCCGCGAGCAGCTCGCCTCGTTCGCGACGGGCGCCGGCGTCTACGACGCGCTCTTCCAGAAGGCGGGCCCCGAGGAGGACGGCACCATCCACGCCGACCGGGTGATCGAGAACATCTCCCGCCTCGTCGGCCCGGAGCAGGCCGAGTCGACGCTCGCGCAGTGGCTCTACGAGTACGCCTCGTTCGCGATGTTCGTCGCCGAGCCGTTCCTGCGCTCCGGCGCGAGCGACACCGCCCCCCCGCCGTCGAGGCGCGTCGATCTCCCGCAGTCCACGGCGCTGAAGAAGTTCGCCGAGCTGATCGCGCCGCTCGCCCCGGCCCACTGAGCCCACCGGCGCCGGCGGCTCACCCCGCTCGTCTCCGACGGGAGCCCGCCGGCTCGTGGTCGTCGGCCTCGATCGACTCGGCGAGCGGCATCTCGAACCAGAAGATGCTCCCGTCGTCGGGGCGGGAGCGCGTGCCCGCCTGGCCGCCGTGCGCCTCGGCGAGGCGCTTGACCGTCGCCAGCCCGAGCCCGATCCCCGGCAGCCCCGAGGCGCGGGCGCGCACGAACGGCTCGAATACGCGGCCATGGAGCTCGGGGGGCAGCCCGGGGCCGGTGTCCTCGACCTCGACCCGGACAGACGTCGCCGTGGCGCTCGCCTTCACGACGACGCGCCGCGTCTTCGCGGCCCCCATGTACTTGATCGCGTTCTGGACCAGGTTCGCGGCCAGGCTGGTGAGCACGCCCGACGCGCAGGCGCACGCCACCGCGCGCTCGGGCAGCTCCTCGATCGAGAGGGAGATCCCCGCATGCTCCGCCGAAGGGCGGAGCTCCGCGACGACGCCCTCGAGCGTCTCCCTGAGGTCGCAGCGCGCTCCCGGCTCGGGCCGGGCACCGGCGCGGCTGAACCGGAGGAGATCGTCGACGAGCGTCCGCGACCTCTCCAAGCTCGCGAGCGCGCGGTCGGTGAGCTGCTGGGTGCGGTCCTCGTGGGTCGAGCGCCGCACCAGCTGGAGCGCCATCGCCGCCGCGCCGATGGGATTCATGAGGTCGTGCGCGACGCGGCCGGCGAAGGCGTCGAGCTCGTCGGCGCGCCGCTCGACGAGCGCCGCCTGCGCCGCCGCGAGGTCCGCCTGGCGGTGCAGCGTCCGACGGAGCAGCATGAACGCGAGCGCGGCGAGCGCGGCGGCGAGGACGTTGAGCCCGCCCTCGAGCGCGGCGGCGAGCGCGCGAGTGGCCTTGATGTCGAGCGCGAGATCGCGCCCGACGCTGGCCCTCTGCTCGATGATTTCCATGAGCTCGGCGATCGCCCGATCGGCGGCGGGCCGAACCTCGGACGCGAGCGTGGCACGCGCCTGATCGGTCGCTCCGAGATCGGCTTGGGCGATCGCCCGGGCGGCCGCGCGCTCGAGCTCGGTGATGCGCGTCCTTACCCGGTTCGGGGCGTCATGGTCGGCGTCGAATGCCGGAGCGCGCATGTACCCGTGGACCTCGCGGTCGAGATCGTCCATCGCCTCGTCGATCGGGGTTCGATCGACGGGGCGCCGGTCGGCCGCCCCGTCGACGTGGCGCCCGATGGCGTGCTCGAGCTCGCGGACCTCGGTGCGCGCCGCCGCGAGGTGCCCGATCGAGGGGGACACCACCGTAGCCAGCCGGTCCGACGCCTCGTCGATGCGCGAGGAGAGGCGGTGGCCCGCCAGGGTCGCCGCCCAGAACACGGCGATCACCGTGAGGAACGCGAGCAGCGCCCGGTCCGACACGAGGGTCCGGCGGGCGGGAAATCGCGGCGCCACGGCGGTGAGCGAGCATAAGAAGGCGTGGCGGCGCCGGCAAGCGCCCCCGGGCGATCGGTGCTCTGGGGCCCGTGGCCCCGGGGAACCGACGCTCGCTCGCTCGCTCGCTGGTCGCCGCCGAATCCGCCGTCAGGGCGACTCGCCGCGCTTGATCCCGTAGGCGCGGATCTTCTTGTGCAGGTTGGTGCGCTCGACGCCGAGCACGATCGACGCGCGCGAGATGTTCCATTCGAGGCTGGCGAGGACCTCGATGATGTACGCGCGCTCCGCCCCGTCGCGGTGCTCGCGCAGCGTCGGTCGCCTTCGACCGTCGTCGCCCGCGGCGACCGGCGGCGGGGGCGTGTGCGCGATCAGGGCCGCGGGCTCTCCCGGCACCGCCGCGGCCTCGCCCGCCTTCTCCTCGTCGTCGAACGGGTTCGCGTGCGGGTCCTCGGGCAGATCGGCGATCGTGACCACGTCGCCCGAGAGGATCGCGGCGCGCTCGATCACGTTCTTGAGCTCGCGCACGTTGCCCGGCCAGCTGCGCCGCTCGAGGGCCGCGTACACCGCCGGATCGACGGGCTTGGGCTTGAGACCGTTCTCCTTGCAGAAGCTCGCCATGAAGGCGTCGGCGAGCGCGCGCAGGTCCTCCATGCGCTCGCGGAGGGCCGGGCTCTTGATGGGGAAGACCGCGAGCCGGAAGAAGAGGTCCTCGCGGAAGCGCCCGCTCTGGACCTCGCGCGAGAGATCCTTGTTGGTGGCGGCGAGCACCCGCACGTCGACGTGGAGGATGTGCTCGCTGCCGACGCGGTTGACCTCGCCCGACTGGAGCGCGCGCAGGACCTTGGCCTGGGCGGCGAGGTCCATGTCGCCGATCTCGTCGAGGAAGAGCGTGCCGCCGTGCGCCTGCTCGAAGAAGCCGCGCTTGCGCGCCTGGGCGCCGGTGAAGGATCCCTTCTCGTGACCGAAGAGCTCGCTCTCGATGAGCTCGCGGGGGATCGCGGCGCAGTTCACCTTGACGAAGGGGCCGCCGACGCGCGGCGAGAGGCGGTGGATGGCGCGGCTGATGAGCTCCTTTCCGGTGCCGCTCTCGCCGGTGATGAGCACGCTCGCCTTGGTCGGCGCGACGCGATCGATCTCGAGGAAGAGGCGCTGCATCGGCGCGCTCTGCCCGATCATCTCGTAGCGCGCCTCCATCTGCGCGTGCAGGTCGGCGACCTGGCGCGCGAGGGCCGAGCTCTGGAGCGTGTTCTTGACGCTGACGAGGACGCGCTCGCGGTTGAGCGGCTTCTCGAAGAAGTCGCCGGCGCCGAGCTTGATGGCCTTGACCGCGTCGTGGACGGTGGCGTGGCCGCTGATGACGATGACGGGCAGCTCGCGCGTGGCGTCGTCCTGGCGGATCTTCTCGAGCAGCTCGAGCCCGCCCAGGCCCGGGAGCATGAGATCGAGGATGGCGAGATCGACGGGGCTGGCGCCGCTCTCGAGGATCTCGAGGGCCTCCTCGGCCGAGCCGGCCTCGGCGACGCGGTAGCCCTCGCCGGCGAGCACGAGCTCGAGGGTGCGCCGGATGTTGCGCTCGTCGTCGACCACCAGGATGGTCGGCGCGACGGCGCCTTCCGAGGTGGGCGGATGGGCGGACGAGGTCATGGCGCGAACGTAACAGCTTGGGTCGGGCGCGGTGGAGCGACGGAGCGCCGCGGCCGTGCTTCTCCGTCGGGGTGGGTCGGCGCGCCCGGAGGGCTCCGGTTGCTCGGCGCCGCCGAGGGGATGGGTTTCGACTTTCGGCGCGAGTTCGGCTACGAGGTGCCGCATGGCTGACGCGCCCCTGCGCCTCGGGATCGCCTTCGCGGCGTGTCTCGCGCTCGCCGGGTGCGACATCCAGTCGGCGACGGCGAGCCGAGCCTCGCTCACCTACACCGAGGACGCCCGCGCCGCCTACAACGAGGCGATGGGGGCGTTCCGGGCCAAGGAGTGGGAGGACGCGCGCGCCCTCATGAGCGAGGTGAAGCGGCTCTTCGCGTACAGCCGCTACGCCCGCCTCGCCGAGCTCCGCCTGGCCGACATCGACTTCGAGCAGGAGAAGTACACCGACGCCATCGCCTCGTACCGCGACTTCGTCCAGAACCACCGCACCGACCGCGACGTCGAGTACGCGAAGTACCGCATCTGCAAGGCGCTCTACCTCGACATCGACGACACCCTGCTCCTGCCGCCGGCCGAGGAGCGCGATCAGGCGACGACGGTCGAGGCCTACCGCGAGCTCCGCTCGTTCCTGCGCGAGTACCCGCGCACGCGCTACCGGCAGGACGCGGCGTACATGCTCGAGGTGGTGACCGGGCGCCTCGTGCGCCACGAGCTCTACGTCGCCCGCTTCTACCTTCGCGGCGACGTGTTCGAGGCGACGCTCGCGCGCGTCGACTTCGCGCTCAAGCAGTACCCCGGATCCGGGCTCGACCCCGAGGCGCTCGTGCTCAAGGGCGAGACGCTCCTCAAGATGCACCGCGACGCCGAGGCGCGGGCGGTGTTCGAGACGGTGATCCGCGACTACGGCGGCCCGTTCGCGGTCACGGCGCGCGATTTCCTCGAGGAGATGGGATCGCGGGGCAAGGGCCCGCCGCCGCCGTCGACGGGCGCCAAGTCGGCGCCCGCGTCGAAGAAGCCGTGAGCCGCCCGGCGACGGGCGTCCGCTACGCCGTCGTCCGCGAGGGCGAGCCGGTGCAGGGCGAAGAGGTCGTCTACCGCGGCTTCGCGCACCGGCCCGACGCCGACGTGCCCCTCGAGGTCCGCATCGAACGCCCCTCCGGCGCGACGCGCGCCGAGGTCACGGCGGCCGGCGAGGCGCGCCCGCCCGACGCCGCCGACCTCGAGAAGACGGCGGCGGCGCTGGTGCGCACCGCGACCAAGGCCGCGATCGCCGCGGGCGAGGCGCTGCCGCGCAAGATCGTCCGGTGGCGCGGATCGCCTGGAGCGAGGGGCTAGGCGCGGGCGGAAGGGCGGAATTTTTACAGGGAGTCGGGGAGACGGGGAGGATTTCTTTGGGTCGATCCGCGTCCACGTCGCGCGGCGTGTCCCGGAGATCGGCGGAATGAAATCCTCCGTGTCTCCCCGAGTCCCTGTGAAATGATGCGCCCACGAGAGAAGAGGAGGCTTATCGATGCGAGCTTGGCTAGGAGCGGTGATCGCGAGCGCGGGGATCGGGCTTTCGTCGCAGGCCGCGGCGCAGTCGCCACGGCCGCCTCCGCCGCCGGGGCAGGGGTTCGGCGAGCTCGAGCAACCTCAGTCGCTTCCGCCGGGGTACGTGCCGCAGGGCAACGCGCCGCCGCCGCCGGGCTTCGGTCCGCCGCCGGGGTACGGGCAGCCCGGGTACCCGGGCCCTCAGGGCTATCCGCCGGGCGGGCCGGGGTACGCGCCGCCGGGTGGGCCGCCGCCGGCCGGCTACGGCTACATCGGCGGGCAGCCCGGGCCCCGCACGCACCGGCGCGTCGGCCTGATCGTCACCGGGGGCGTCCTCGACGGGCTCGGGATCATCGCGCTGGCGATCGGCATCGATCTCGCGCTCGTGGGCTCGGCGTCGACGTGCCTCGATCTCTACGGCAACTGCGACTCGGACGACGGGCTGGTGACGGCGGGCGTGGTGTCGATGATCGGCGGCGGCGTGCTCATCGCGGTGGGGACGCCGCTCCTCGTCATGGGCATCAAGAAGGTGCCGGTCGAGGAGGGCTCGCTGCGCCCGGAGGTGCAGCTGGGGCTCGGGCGGGCCGGGCTGCGCTGGTCGTTCTGATCGGCGCGCCGGCCGCCCCCGGGCCGCCGCGTTCGACCTCGTCGCGCGTCCGTGACCGTGCGCTCGGGCACGCGCTCGACGTCCGCCCGGATGCGTGAGGTTTCCAGCCTCGAGCGGGCGGGCACCATGAAGGTTTCCCCCGCGGGCGCCCGTGGTAGAACGCCCCGGTCATGGCCGAACAGAAAGTCCCGATGACGCCCGAGGGCCAGGCCCGCCTCCGCGAGGAGCTCAAGCGCCTCAAGGAGACCGATCTGCCGCAGGTGGTCCGAGACATCGGCACCGCGCGCGAGCACGGCGATCTCTCGGAGAACGCCGAATACCACGCCGCCAAGGAGCGGCAGGGCATGATCGTGGCGCGCATCGGCTACCTCGAGAACGCCCTCGCGCGGGCCGAGGTCATCGATCCGTCGAAGCTCAGCGGGAGCAAGATCCAGTTCGGCGCCAAGGTGAAGCTCGCCAACGTCGACAGCGGCGAGGAGACGACGTTCCAGATCGTCGGGCCGGAGGAGGCCAACCTCGACCTCGGCCGGATCTCGGTCGCGTCTCCGCTCGCGCGCGGCCTGCTCGGTCACGAGGTCGGCGACGAGGTGCGCGTGATGATGCCCGCGGGCGCGCGCGTGTACGAGGTCCTTGAGATCACGTTCGGCTGACCCGGACGCCGCCTCGGCGCCCTCCGCGCCGCGCTCGGGGCGGACGCCTCCGCCGCGCCCGGCCTCCGCGCCCACGACGCTCCCGAGCTCACGACCGCTCGCCGCCGCGCCGATCGGCTGGCGGATGGCCGATGCCTACCTGGTGATCGCCGCGCTGCTCGCGCTCGAGCTCCTTGCGGTGGCCGTCCGCGCCCGTCGCGAGCTGTTGGGCGCCTTCGAGGTGGGCCGCGCGGCGCTGGGGATCCTGCCCGTCGCGTTCGCGGCCGCGGCGCCCGCCGCGCTCGTCGGGGGCGCCCTCGTCGAGCTCGTCCGCGCCGCCGACAAGCGCGCGTGGCGGATCGCGACCGCGCTGCTCGCGTCGGCGTTCGGGGCCGTCTGCGCTTTCGGCGTCTCGGGCGGCCGCCGCGTCGAGGGGCTCGGGCCCGCGCTCGTCGCCGGGGTCGCGCTCGCGTCGGCCGGCTTGGCGTTCGCGCTCGCGCCCGCGCTCGCGCGCGCGCTCCGCCCCGGGCCCTCGGCGCGCGGCCGAGCCCTCGTGGCCGCCGGCGTCGGGGCGGCGCTGATCGCGTTCGAGGCGGTGAACGCCTGGGTGCTGCCGCGCCTGTACCCGGCGTTCCACCTCGGGCTCGGGGCGCTGGCGCTGCTCGGGGGCGCGTTCCTCGCCGTCGCGTGGGTGCCCGACGCCGGCGGCGGCGCCCGCGAAGCGCCCTCGTCGAGCCGGCCGCCCTCACGCCGCGATCGGCGCGGAGCCATCGCGCGCGCCGCCGTGGCGCTCGGCCTCTTTACCGCGAGCGCCGCGGGCGCCCCGGCCGCCGCGCGGCGGATCGCCCTGGCCGACAACCTGCGCGTGATCTACCTCGACCACGCCCCCGTGCTCGGGCGCGCGGTCGAGCTCGCGGCGGCGATGGCGCCGCCGCCGCCGATCGACGAAGGCGGTGCGCTTCTCCCCGAGCCGGTGAGCGGCGACGCCGTCGATCTGCGCGGGCGCGACGTCGTGCTGGTGACCATCGACGCGCTCCGCGCCGACCACGTCGGCGCGTACGGCTACGAGCGCCCCACGACGCCGAGCCTGGATCGGCTCGCCCGCGAGGGCGCCCTGTTCGAAGCGGCGTACACGCCGACGCCGCACACCTCGTACGCGGTCACCTCGATCATGACCGGCAAGTACGTGCGCCCGCTGCTGCTCCAGGGCCTCGGCGAGGACTCCGAGACCTGGGCCCAGCACCTCCGTCGCTACGGCTACCGGACCGCGGCGTTCTACCCGCCGGCGGTGTTCTTCATCGACGCCGAGCGGTTCGCGCCCTTCCGCGACCGCGCGCTCGATTTCGAGTACCGCAAGGTGGAGTTCGCCTCGGCCGCGGCGCGCGCCGAGCAGGTGAAGGCGTACCTCGGCCGCCTCGGCCCCGATCGACGCGTCTTCCTCTGGGTGCACCTCTTCGAGCCGCACGAGCCCTACGAGGCGCACCCCGAGCACGCGTTCGGCGACCGCGACGTCGATCGCTACGACGCCGAGATCGCCGCCGCCGACGCCGGGCTCGGGGCCGTCGTCGAGGCCGTGCGCGCCGCGCGGCCGGGCGCCGTCGTGATCGCGACCGCCGATCACGGCGAGGAGTTCCGCGAGCACGGCGGGCGCTACCACGGCACCACGGTCTACGAGGAGCAGGTGAGGGTGCCGCTCGTGGTGAGCGCGCCGGGGCTCGTGCCGGCGCGGCGGATCGCGGCGCCGGTGCAGCTCGTCGACTTGTTGCCGACCGTGCTCGCCGGGCTCTCGATCCCGCGGCCCGCGCGCGTCCGCGGCGCCGATCTCGGGCCCTGGCTCGCGGGGAGCGCCCCCGCCGGCGACGCCGCCAGGGGGTTCGCCTTCGCCGAGACCGAGACCCAGACGATGCTCGCGCGCGAGGCGCGGCGCCTGGTGTGCGCGCGCAAGATCGGCGCCTGCGCGCTCTACGACGTCTCCGCCGATCCGGCCGAGACGCGCGATCTCGCGCCCACGAGCTCGGCGCAGTTCGCGGCGATGCGCGACGAGCTGCGCGCGGTCGAGGCGTCGCACGGCCGCTTCGAGGTGCGCGGCCTGCGCGCCGAGGGCAAGGGCTGGCCGGATGCGCTCCGGCGCGGCATCGCCGGCGACGGCGACGCCGCCGCCGACGTCGCGGCGCTGCTCGACGACGCCGACGTGGCCATCCGTCGCAAGGCCGGCGAGGTGCTCTTCGAGCTCCGGCGCCCCGAGGCGGCCGCGCCGCTCCGCCTCGCGCTGGTGCGCGACGAGGACGAGGAGGTCCGCCGCTGGTGCGCGCTGGCGCTGACGCGGCTCGGGGAGGGGGCGCCGCGGGCGCGCGAGCTCGTCGACGATCCCGATCCGCGCTGGCGGCGCATGGCGGCGCTGGCGCTCGCCGAGCAGGGCGACGACCGTGGCGAGGACGTGCTCCTCGCGTGGTGGCGCGAGGGCTGGCCGGATCCGCGCACCAAGGGCGGGCCGCCGCGCCCGAAGCCGATCCCGTTCGAGCGCGCCCGCGAGATCGCCGACGCCCTGGCGCGCATCAAGTCGAAGTCCGCGGTGGTGCCGCTGATCGACGCGCTCGACGACGTCCGCCTGCGGCCGCACCTGGCCCGCGCGCTCGCGGCGATCGGCCGCGACGAGGCCCGGCCGTTCCTCGCCGCCCGCCTCGCGACCGAGCGCTACCAGACGGCGCGGGTGGCGATCGCCGCGGCGCTGGTGAAGCTCGGCGCCGGCCCCGAGCTGGTCGTGCCGCTGACGCGCCTCCTGGGGACGCCCGATCCCTTGCCCGACGGCCTGGGGATCGCCCTCGACGCCGACGTGCTCGACCTCGTCGGCGGGCCGCGGCGCCGCGAGCTCGAGCGGCTGCGCCGCTTCGCGAAGAGCGGCGTCGCGGTGGGCATGGTCGTCCCCAAGCCGCGCAAGGGCGCGCCGCCTCCGGCCGGGGTGCGCGTGATCTGCAGGGCTCGGTCGCTCGACGGCCGCCCCGGCGAGGTGCGGTTCGGCCCGAGGACGGCCAAGAGCGCGCTCTCGGCCAAGCCGGATCGCGAGTCGCTGGTCCCGCGGGCGGCGCCCGAGCTCGACGCCGAGCACGCGCTCACCCTCGCCATCCCCGCCGGCGATCCGGCGCGGCCGGAGCAGCCGGTCGAGGTGTTCGCCACGCTGCCCGAGGCGATGCGCGTCAAGCCGGGCGAGCACCACGATTTCGTCGTGTACGCGACCCAGAACGTGGAGGTCTCGGCGTGCGCGGTCGTCCCGCTCAGCGAGGAGATCCCGCCCCCGCCGCCGGAGCCCTGGACGCCGTCGGGGGCGGAGGCACAGACGACCGAAGAGCCGGGCTCGGGGCAGGGCGGGGGCGGGCAGTAAGCACGCCGTCGCGGCGCGGGCGATTGGGGCAGCGCGCCGCCATCGTGAATGCACCCGTCGGGCGAAGTTCTCCGGGGGAATTGGGGGCGGAGCCGCCATCGTGAATTGACGCCCCCGGCCGCAGGACTAGAGTCCGCCCCGTGGCAGACCAACCCAAAAAGCGGGACTCCGAGGAGGCCGACGAGAAAGACGAGGCCGAGCTCGACGAGCGGGACGAGTCCGACGACGGCGACGAATCGGAGGAGCGCGACTCCGAGGGCAAGGACGACGACGAGTCGGCCGACGAGGAGCCCGGGGACGACGACGAGGAGCCTCGCGCCAAGGGCGACGACGCCGATGACGAGGAGCCCGGGGACGAGGACGAGTCCGAGGACGAGGGCGACGAGGACGAGGAGGCGGCCGCCAAGGCGCCCCCGTCCAAGGCGAAGGCTGCCGCGAGCGCTCGCGACGAGGACGACGAAGACGACGAGGACGCCGGCGACGCCGCGTCCGACGAGGCGGCGGACCGAGTCGCCGCGGCGCTCGGCGTCGGGGACGACGAAGGGGGCGCCGACAAAGAGGGTGCGACCGCGGCGTCGCAGGAAGAAGAGGAGGGGCCGAAGAACCGCGCCGCCCGTAGGCGCGACGAGGCCCGCGATCGCCGGCGCAAGCGCAAGGGCGGCGCCGAGGTCTCGAGCAAGGCCGCCCGCGCCAAGCCGGACGAGGAGCTGCCCAAGGACAAGAACGCGCGCGCGAAGGAGCTCCTGCTCCGGCGGCGCGAGGAGGGGCGCCGCGGCGCGGACGTCGGCTCGGCGCTCCTGCCGGGCGAGATGGTCGACGACGCCCTCTCGCGCATGGCGTCCGGCACGAGCCGCTGGATCAAGAAGAACTTCAACGTCATCCAGTGGGTGCTGCTCGCCACGGTCGTCGGCGTCGGGGGCTTCCTCTTCTACAGCAGCCGCGTCGAGACCAAGGTCGCCGGCGCCTCCGGCGTGCTCGCCAGCGCCGTCGCCGCCGAGCGCGGCAAGGTGATGGCCGAGGACAAGCGCTCGGACGACGAGAAGGAGTACGACACGGCGAAGGTGTTCAAGACCGCCGAGGAGCGCGCCGAGGCGGCGCTCGCCTCGTACAACCAGGTCGTCGACACCCAGCCGGGCACCGGCGCGGCCATCCTCGCCAAGCTCGGGCAGGCCGGTATCTACCTCGAGAAGAAGGAGTGGCCGGCCGCGCTCGAGGCCTACAGCGCCGTGGCCTCGTCGAGCCTCGCCGCCGCCGATCCCGACGTGAAGGGCCGCGCCACCGAGGGCATCGGCTTCGCCAAGGAGGGCAAGGGCGATCTCGACGGCGCGCTCGCGTCGTTCAAGGAGCTCGAGTCGATCGATGCCAAGGGCTACAAGGAGCTCTCGCTCTACCACCAGGCCCGCATGCACGTGGCCAAGGGCGACAAGGAGAAGGCCAAGGAGCTGCTCAAGAGCGCCCGCGAGAAGCTCGCGGCCCCGAGCACCGAGGGCAAGCAGTTCCAGTTCCTCGAGGCGGTGGTGGACGAGTCGCTCCGGCGCCTCGATCCGTCGGCGGTGCCGGCGCGCACCCAGCTCGGCGGCCCCAAGGGCTCGCAGATGACGCCCGAGGAGCTCGAGCGCCTCATCAAGAAGGCGCGCGAGGCCGCCGAGAAGAAGAAGGAGCAAGGTGACGACCACTAGCTCCCGGCGGGGCGCTCCGCTCGCGGCCGCGGCGTTCCTCCTCGCCGGGGCGACGGGCTGCGACAGCCTGCGCGCCTCGGCGACGCCCGAGGGCCCGCTCTGGCTGCACCACCCGGGCACGGCGCTCGGCGTCACGCTCCGGCGCGCCGTCAGCGCCGAGACGCGCGCCGTGGGCGAGCCCTACGAGCGGGGGCGGCCCGAGATCGACGTCGCGCACCGCCGCGTCTTCATCGGCTCGAGCGACCACGGCCTCTACGCGATCCGGGCGGAGGACGGCGTGACGCTGTGGCGGTTCGAGACGCTCGGCGCCGTGCAGTGCGAGCCGCTCTACGATCCCAGCGACGACTCGGTCTACTTCGGCTCCAACGACGGCGCGCTCTACAAGGCGCGCGCCTCGGACGGCGAGCTCGTCTGGCGGTTCGCGACCAACGCCGAGGTGGCGCGGCGCCCCGTGATCCAGGGCGGCATCCTCTACGTGATGAACGCCAACGACACGCTGGCCGCGCTCGACGCGCGCACCGGCGCGATGCGCTGGCACCAGCACCGCACGCCGGCGTTCGGCATGGAGGTGGCGGGCTACGCGGGCCCGGCCATCTGGCGGGACAAGGTCTACGCGGCCTTCTCGGACGGCGTCGTGCTCGCGTACGCGCTCGGCGACGGCTCGGAGCAGTGGTCCCCGGTGGATCTCGCCGCCGAGGCCGAGCAGCAGGCCGGCGGCGACGTGCCGCGCTACCTCGACGTCGACACGACGCCGATCCCGGCGACCATCGGGTCGGGCGAGGTGGTGTTCGTGGGGAGCTACTCGGGCGGCGTGTTCGCGCTCGACGCCGAGAACGGCACGCGCGCGTGGTCGAACGAGAAGGTCCAGGGCGTGACCGAGCTCCTGCTCTGGACCCAGCCGGCGCACCCGCCGCGCCAGGGCGAGGGCCCGCCGATCCCGGCCCGCCGCGTGCTGCTCGCGTCCTCGGGCCTGACGGGCCTCTGGGCGCTCGATCCGGAGGACGGCCGCACGCTCTGGCGCCGGAACCTGCCGGAGGGCGGCATCTCGGCCCCCGTGTCCTGGTCGGGCGCGCTCCTGGTGACGACGACCCGCTACGGCATCTTCCTGTTCTCGCCGCTGGACGGCGCGGTCATCGACGGCATCGACACCGGCGGCGGCTTCGCGATGACACCGGCCGCCTACGGGAGCCGCGCGTTCGTGATGTCGAACACCGGGCAGCTGCTCGGTCTGCACATCGACACGCCGAAGGTCGCGCAGGCGCCCAAGCTCTGAACGGCCTCGCGACGGCCCGCTCGGCGTGGTTGGCGCGCTTCGCGGTTGGCCGCTCTGAAGAAGGCAATTGACCCGACCGTAGCGAAGCGGAGGGCGGGTGTCCGGGCGGCGAAGCCGACCGGCAATTGCCGGGGGGGTTTGGGGGCGGAGTCCCCATGTTGGGCAGAGCGCATAAGGAAGATTATGTCAACTCGTAACGCGGGAACGACCGGGCCCGCGGCCGCCTCGCGCCATGTCTTCGGTTGCCCTGTTCGGTGGGCTCGCCGGCGCCGATTCGCCGCTACCCGTCGCTGGGCTCGCCGGGATCGGCTTCGTCGGCGTCCTCTTCTTCGGGGGGCGCCGGCGGCTTCTGCCCGACGGGCGCCCAGAGCGCGACCTCGCCCGGGCGCGTGAGCGGCCGGCCCTGGGAGCGCTCGTCGCGCCAGCCTCGCACCTTGGCGGGTGCGGCGTCGTCGATCGGCTGGAAGCCCGTCTTGGCGTAGAAGCGCTTTGCCCAGGTGGCGCGGTCCCAACACTTGACCACGATCTCGTGGAGCCCGAGCTCCCGCGCCTCGTCCCGGATCCGCTCGAGCAGCTGGGTGGCGATGCCGAAGCGCTGGAAGTCGGGGTGCACCGAGAGCTCCTGGACGAACGCCACGCCGGGCGCGTCGTCGCGCCACGCGACGTAGCCCGCCACCACCCGGTCGGCTTCGGCGACGCGGACGTTGTGGTTGCGGGTCAGCGAGACGAGCTCGGAGGTCGTTCGCGGCGGCACCTCGGCCGCGTCGAACCCGATCTCGTGATACATGGCGGTCGTCGCCTGCTCGAGCGCCACGAGATCGGGCAGCTGGACCTCCTGCAGGCCGGAGATGCGAACGCGCTCGGGCGGGGTTCGGTCGTCGTCGCTCATGCGGGGCTCCTTGGCGAGAAGATCGCTATCGGGTCGAGTCGAAGAGCCGGACGATGGCGTCGGCGTCCTCCTCGGTCGCGGGCACGAGCGTCGCGACCGCCGCGCCCGTCGGGGCTTGCGAGCCCGGCGCCAGCGGCATGAGCCGGACCTCGCCGGCGACGCTCGTCGCCAGCACCACGACCCGCAGCGCCGGGACGACCGAGAGCGCTCGCCCCGGCCAAGGCGAGCCCGCGCTGGCGCCGGGCAGATCGGTGGGCGTCGCCTGATCGTAGGAGCCCGGGCTCGAGCCGGTGGGCTCGTCCTGGATCGGCGGCGCGAGCTCCGTCGGGCGCGCGTCGAGCACCCCGCCCCGGCCCGCCGAGAGCCGGACGCCGCCGTCGGTGGCGGTTCCCGAGAGCACGTTGGTCTCCTCTTCGAGGTCGTCGTACCGGGCGCCGTCGGACGACGATGCCGCCGACATGGAGGCGAGCTGCCGGCTGAAGTCGCGCGTGATCGTGACCTCGTCGTCCTGCGGACGCCGGTCGAGCGTGGGTCGCGGGCGCACCCGAGCGGCCGTCGAGGGCCGCGCGGCAGGGGCGGGCTCGAGCGACCGCGAAGGCGGATCGCGCGTGGGCTCGAGCGACCGCGAAGGC
>CAYJPW010000051.1:0-19263 GCA_964372055.1 uncultured Polyangiaceae bacterium | reverse complement strand
CGGATCGCGCGTGGGCTCGAGCGACCGCGAAGGCGGATCGCGCGTGGGCTCGAGCGACCGCGAAGGCGGATCGCGCGTGGGCTCGAGCCGCGGGCCGAGGCCCGTCGGGATCGGCGCCGGCGCGGGGATCGGTGCCGGCGGCGCGTCGGTGCGCTTCGTCGCCGGCACCCTCGCCGACGAGGCGGCCCCGGAGACCGAGCTCGGCGCCGGCGCCGGGTGCGCGTCGCGCCGCGCGGCCGGTGTCGTCGGCGCGGCCACCGAATCGGGCGATCTCGCGATCCGGCCCTCGGAGGACGAGCGCGGCGGCGGTGCGGTGCCCGGCGACCGAGCCTCGCCCGCGGGCAGGGCGCTGGGGCGCTGCGTGGGCACGCGGGGCGCGACGGATCGAGCCGCCGCCGCCGGCGGCGGACCGCCCGACGGCTGGGGCGGTCGTGCCGACGATGCCGCCGCGGCCGACGCCGGGCCGGGCGCGGTCGACGGCGGGCCCGGCACGTTGGACAGCGATCCGGGCGCGGTCGGTCGCGCCGACGAGGGCGGCGGGATCGACGCGAGCTTGGTCGCGACCTCGGCGGCGGCCTTGAACAGCTCGAGGGCGCGGCTGTCGGCGTTGTTGTCCGACGCCGTCTCGGCGGCGCGGCGGAGCCACTTCAGCGCCTCGGCGCGCTCGCCGCTCGCCCAGAGCGCCGTCGCCGTCGACAGCGCCCACGACACGTCCTCGTCGTCGTCCGCGTGCGGCGACGGGATCTCGCGGGCCTGAGCTTCCATCCCCTGAGCCACCCTCCAGACGGTCTATCACGAGTGGAAGCGAACCCGTAAGCAGCACAGAAGGCCTCCCCCCCGCGCGTGCGTCTCGCCTATCATCGCCGCCCATGAGCCCGCCCCCCCGTCGCGCCGATGTCCTCCTGGTATCCAAGCCGACCGATGGCCTGCCGCTCGCGCGGTGGTCGCGCCGCCTCTTCGCGCTCGGAGCCGTGGCGATCCCGCTCCTCACCGGCTGCGCCTCGCAGAGCGCGCCTCCGCCGGACTTCGCCCCCGAGGCGGCCACACCGCCGCTCGCGGTCGGCGCGCACATCCAAGTGAGCCGCGGCGGGCAGTACTACCCGGCGACGGTCCTCCGCGACGCCGGCGGCGGGCGCTACCTCGTGCGCTACGACAACGCCGGTCCTCAATACGACGAGGTCGTCGGGACCGATCGCATCAAGGCCGACGCGGCGGCGGCGGCCGGGCCTGCGCGCGACTACAAGCCCGGCGAGAAGGTGATCGTCTCGGCGCAGAACCGCGTCGCGCTCGCCGACGTGCTGCAGCAGGTCTCGGCGGACAGCTGGCGCGTGCACTACGACGGCTTCCCGCCCCAGGTCGCCGAGAACGTCGGGCCCGACCGGATCCGCCGCCCCTTCGCGGGCGCGAGCGCGCACTCCGCCGGCGAAGCGGTCGCCGTCGAGAACCAGGGCCGGATGCTGCCGGCGAAGGTGCTCGCCGCCGTCGCGGCCGACAAGTGGCTCGTGCGCTTCGACGGCTTCGGGCCCGAGTACGATCAGGTCCTCGGCGCCGAGAGCCTCCGCGCGCCCGGCGCGGCGCCCGCCCCCGCGGCGCCCGCCTCGACGGCTGCCGCCGCGACCCCGCCCTCGCCTCCTCCGGCGGCGCTGCCCGACAAGCCCGATCCTGCCGGGGCGAAGGACAAGGCCGGCAAGGACAAGGCCGGCAAGGACAAGCCCGCCAAGGACAAGGCGACGGCCAAGGCCGATCCCGCGCCCGTCGCCCCGCCGGCGCCCGCGGGGCCGCTCATGGTCGGCGAGGCGGTCCTCGTCCTCCACCGCGGCGCCTACTACCCGGCGGTGATCTCGGGCGCCGGCGCGACCGCGGGCCGGTTCAAAGTGAAATACGATCGCTCGACGGACCCGGACGAAGAGCTCCCCGCCGAGCGGCTGACGCGCACCCCCGCCCCGCTCAAGGGCGTGCAGTACCTGCCGAACCAGAAGGTCTTCATCGAGTGGCACGGCATGCTCTTCACCGGCAAGGTGCTCAAGGAGTCCGGCAAGGGCCAGTACAAGGTGCGCTGGGACGGCACCGGCCCGGAGAGCGACGAGGTCGTCTTCTCCAAGCGCCTGCGACCGCGGACTTGAGGCGGCGCTGCCCTTCGTGACACCCTCTCTGCCCGGCGGCCGCGCCGCCCGGGCCGAGGGGCCCTTCGTTTAGGACACCGCGTTGCTGCCTTACAGCCAGATCCGGCCCGGCGACACGCTCGGGCGCTACGAGATGCTGATGCCCGTCGCCCAAGGCGGCATGGCCGCGGTGTGGGCGGCGCGCATGGTGGGCTCGCGCGGGTTCCAGAAGGTCGTGGCCGTCAAGACGATGCTGCCCGGCCTCTCGGACGATCCCGATTTCGAGGCGATGTTCCTCGACGAGGCCCGCCTCGCCTCGCGCATCCGCCACCCGCACGTCGTCGAGATCGTCGACCTGGGCGAGGAAGACGAGCTCATCTACATCGTCATGGAGTGGGTGAGCGGCGAGACGATGTTCACCCTCAACAAGGCCGCGAAGGCCAAGGGCGGCATCCCCATCCCGCTGCTCGTGCGCATCGCCTCGAGCGCCTGCGCCGGGCTCCACGCCGCGCACGAGCTCCGCGACGACAAGGGCCACCTGCTCGACCTCGTCCACCGCGACATCTCGCCGCAGAACATCATGATCTCGGAGGGCGGGATCGTGAAGCTCGTCGACTTCGGCGTCGCCAAGGCGGCCGGACGCGCGCACGAGACCCGCGTCGCCGGGATCATGAAGGGCAAGGTCCCCTACCTCTCCCCGGAGCAGCTCAGCGGAGGAAAGGTCGACCGGCGCTCCGACATCTTCTCGCTCGGCATCCTCATGTACGTGATGGTCAGCGGCCGCCACCCGTTCCGCGGCGAGACCGACTCCAAGACGATGGAGAACATCACCAGCCGGGCGCCGGTCCCGCTCCACGAGCTCGTGCCCGACACGCGGCCCGATCTCGAGGCCATCGTCATGCGCGCGCTGGCGAAGGCGCCGGCCGATCGCTGGCCCGACTGCGCCGAGATGCAGCGCGCCCTCGATCAGGTCAACAACGCCATGGGCGCCGCGGTCACCGACGGCGACGTCGCCAAGTTCGTGCGCGGCCTCCTCGGCGCCGAGCTCGACGAGCGCAACCGCCGCCTCGCCGACGCCATCCGCCAGGCCGACGCCCGCCTCCCCGGCGCCGACGCCGAGCCCAAGCGCGCGGCGCCGCCGCCGAAGACGGCCCGCGGCGGCGCGCCGCTCCCGGCGACGTTCGCCGGGATCCTCCCTGTCGCGCTCGACGACGGCTCGGATCCGCAGAAGCTCGACGTGCTGCCGCCGACGCCGCCGCACCACGCCCCCGCCTCGAGCCGGCCTCCGGTCGCCGTCGTCCCCTCGATGCGGCCGCGAAAGAAGCGGAGCAAGGTGCCGCTCGTGCTCACCTTCCTGCTCCTGGCCCTCGCGGGCGTCGCCGCCGGCGTGCGCACCGGGAAGCTGCCGTGGGTCGCGGCGCGGCTGCCGCCTCAGCTCAAGGCGCTGGCGCCGCGCTGACGGCGCTCGTGGAGGTCGGCGCGCGGTCGCCGTCTTCGCGCGACGACGCGGCGCTCCGAATCAGAAGCCGGCGCGCTGCTCGGGCAGGCAGACGCCCATCGCGCAGAGCAGGAGATCGATGTCGGCCGCCGCGCAGCTCACCTGCCGGGTGCAGTAGTCGTCGTAGGCGCAGAGCCGGTGGCAGGACTGCTCCTGCCCGACCGCGTTGGTGTGGGTCACGCAGTCCCAGGCGCTGGAGACCCAGCTCCCCTCGGCGCGGCTCGGGTCGAAGATGCACTGCTCGGCCTTGATCCTGGGATCGTACGCCTCGGCCGCGCACGGCTTGTCGGGCTCGATCTTCGCCCGCTCCTTCGCCATCGTGTTGAGGAGGTAGGTGAAGTCGCAGGCCTCGCGGCCGGACTCGCGCGCCACGCGCGTCTTCATGTTCGCGTCCTTCGACGCCTTGTCGCGGACCTGCTTGAGCATGGCGAGGAGCTTGCCGTTCCCGCCCTCTTCCTTGGTCCCGTCGCGGAGCGCCTCGAAGACGCGCTCCATGTCCTTGTCCGCCTCGGGATCGTCGGGCGTCGCCCGCCCGTAGCCGAGGCGGATGAACGACGCGGGCGTGCGGGGGGTGCACGGCCGCGCGTCCTCCCAGAGCTTCGCGTCGACGATCGGCGGCCGCTTGGTGTTCGGCTTCTTGCAGACGCCGAGCGATCCCGCCGGAACGGCGCCCGAGGCGCGGTCCGACGGCTGCCCGGGCCCCTCGTTGTAGAACTCGGTCGTCGCGCACCCGACCGCGAGCGCGATCAGCGACAAGGCCCCGAGGTAGTGGAGGTTGTGCGCCACGGGCCCACCGTAGCAGGCGGCGCCGGCGGCCGGAAGTTAACGGCGGCCCCAAGCCCCCGCCACGGCGGATCCGGCCCCCGCACCCGGGCGCCCTGTCAGGCGCCCAACATCGACTGCTCCATCAGGTCGTCGACGACGGCCTGGTAGCTCTGGGTCTTGGCGAAGACGGCGAGCTGCCGGTCGGCGCTCGTCCCCTCCTTCACGATGGCGCGGATGCGGTCCATCTCGTCGTGCGACTTGAAGACGTCGACCGCCTCGGCCACGAACTCGATGAGCTCGCCGATGAGCTGGCGCGTCGGCACCTGCTCGCGCTTGCCGAAGTCGATGAGCTGCCCGTCGAGGCCGTAGCGCACCGCGCGCCACTTGTTCTCCTCGATGAGCTCGCGCGAGTACTCGCGGAAGCCGAGGTTGCGCCGGTAGAGCAGGTAGAGCTTTCCCATCACCGCCTGGATGAGCGCCGCCAGGGCGATGGTGTCGTCGATGCGCGTGGTCATGTCGCAGACCCGGACCTCGACGGTGTCGAAGAAGGGATGGGCGCGCACGTCCCACCAGATCTTCTTGGCGTTGTCGATGCACCCCGTCTTGATGAGCAGATCGACGAACGCCTGGAACGAGCTGTACGACTCGAAGTAGCCGGGGATCCCGGTGCGCGGGAAGCGCTTGAAGATCTCGCTGCGCGTGCTCTTCAGGCCCGAGGCGCGGCCCAGCCAGAACGGCGAGCTCGTCGACAGCGCCAGGATGTGCGGGAGGAAGTAGCGGACCTGGTTGGCCAGCGCCATCGCGGTGTCGCGGTCGCGCACGCCGACGTGCACGTGCAGCCCGAAGATGAGGTTCGCGCGGGCGACGTCCTGCAGGTCCTCGACGAGGCCCTTGTAGCGCTCGCCGTCGGTGATGTCCTGCTTCTTCCAGTCGCTGAACGGGTGGGTGCCCGCGGCGACGATGCGCATGTTGCCCTTCTTGGCGAGGGCCTGGAGGCTGCCGCGGAGCTCGGTGATCTCCTGGCGGGCCTGCTTGATGTCGCGGCAGATGCCGGTGCCCGTCTCGACCACCGACTGGTGCATCTCGGGCCGCACCCGCTCGCGCAAGAGCGAGCTCCCCTGCCCGCCCTCGAGGAGCTGGCTGACGTACGAGCGCAGCTCGCGCGTCTCGGCGTCGACGATCTGGAACTCCTCCTCGATGCCGATGGTGAACTGTCCGTCGAGGAGACCTTCGATCACTGGGCCCGACATGGCTTTCTATTCTCCCTCCCCCGGCGTCGCTGGGAGCACGATTATGCGTCTTCGAGGATGAACGTGGGAACCGTCCCGGCGCCCGCGTTGACGTTGCAGAGCGTGGTGGCGGAGAGCCGACCCAGCACCCCGCGCATCTCGCCGCGGAACAGGTACGGGTCGAGCTCGACGTAACGCCGCGAGAAGAAGAGCTCTCCGGCCGCCCCGACCTCGGGGAACATCGAGCTCGGCGCCGTCACCCGGCGCTGGACAATCGAGGGATCGACCAGGGCGAGCTTGAGGGCGCGCTCCCAGACGCCCGGCTCGACGTTGGAGCCCATCACCACGCCGCGGCCGCCGACCTCGTCGTTGGGCTTGAGGACGAGATCGAGCCGGTGCTCGCTCGCCCAGGGGAGCAGATCGACGCTGCTTCCGTCGGGGCCCTCGGTCTTGCCCTCGACCACGCGGCGGGTCCAGGGCACGTGCTTCTGGACGACCTCGCGCTCCTCGGGCGTGTACGCCTTGGCGATGCGCGGATCGTGGAGGAGCGCGAAGAGCATCTTCTTGTCGAGGATCTTGGCGCGGAAGCTGTTCACGACGCAGACCACGCGGGCCTTGTAGGCCTCGACCAGCGGCTTGACCTCGGACTCGCGGGCGAGCAGCTCGCTGGTGAGCAGCCGGCGGTAGATGAGGTCGATCCCCTGCCCCTTGGCGCTGAGCTCGCCGTCCTTGTACTCGAGCTCGCGCGGATCGACGAAGCGCGCCGGGATACCGTGGCGGTGGAAGCGCTCGCAGACGATGTCGAACTCGGTGCGCGTCGCGACCTCCTTCCAGTCGACGACGGCGACGCGCGGCACCCGCGTGCCGCCGAACTCGTGCCAGGTGTCGAGGACCGCGCCGACGAGCGAGTTGCCCGCGTAGACGGGCGTCACCCGGCGCGATCGGCTGAACTCGCGCATCGGCTGGAAGCCCTCGAAGAGCTCGGTGAGCCGGTCGGAGTAGGAGACGCCGAACGCGCCCTCGGCGTTGAGCTCGACGAGCTGGAGATCGTCGCCGTTCAGCATCGTGTCGAGGCGCGTCACCACGCCGAGCGACTTGAACTCGGGGTTGATCTCGAGCAGGCGCCGCTCGCCGTCGGTGAGCTCCATCAGCTCGAGCAGCGATCGGTCCGAGAGGATCGCGTCCTTGGCCTTGACCACGGCGCTCCGGAAGTGGCGCACCGTCTCGACCATCAGCTCGTGCTGCCCGCGGACCAGGAACTGCGGCCGCAGGAACGAGCAGATGGGCCGCCCTCCGAAGACCGCGCCCCGCTCGACCATGCGGTCGAGCAGGGCGAGGTGGTCCTCGCCGCCCTTGTCGACATAGGCGGTGAGGACGTCGTGGTAGCGGTCGATCGCCTCGACGACGGCCGCCGACCACGGATGCCGCGGGGGCGGGATGCTCGTCACCGCGGCTTCCCGAGATCGGGGGAGCCGGCCAGCGCCCCGGAGACGCGGGACCAGCGGTACTCGTCGGCGGTGCTCTTCTTCAGGTTCTTGGCGCAGGCGACGGCGAAGTCGGCCATCCAGCCGACGACGGTGTCGAAGTAGCGCTGGCCGAGGTGCTCGATGTGCATATCGGGCGCGGGGTTGGTGAAGTCGATGGCGTAGGGGATGCCGTCCTTCACCGCGAACTCGACCGAGTTCATGTCGTAGTTGAGCGCCTTGTTGATCTTGACGGCGTCCTCGATGACGCGATCGTGGAGCGGCTTCGGGAGCCAGTCGAACTTCGCGTTCTCGACGTAGGCGCCGCGCAGGCCGGTCGGCCCGATGAGCTTCGGATCGTACTTGATCGGGAGGATGCGCTCCTGGCCGATGCAGATGCAGCGGATGTACTCGTCGAAGTCGATGAACTCCTGGAGCGTCATCACGTTCTGCGTCGAGGCGTCGTACGCCTTGAGCAGGTCGGCGGGCGTCTTCACCACGGTCACGTCCTTCCACCCGCCGCCGTCGGCGGGCTTGAGGATCGCGGGGAACTTCACGTAGTCGACGATCGCCTCCCAGTTGAGCGGGAACTCCAGGTTGCGCAGGCTCCGGTTCTTGTCGATCGCCGGGATGTAGTCCTTCTGCGGGAGCATCACGGTGCGCGGCGTGGCCACGCCGAGGCGCGACGAGAGCGAGTAGCCGAAGAACTTGTCGTCGGCGCTCCACCAGAACGGATCGTTGATCACGAACGCGCCGCCGAGCGCCGCCGCCTTCAGGTAGAAGCGGTAGTGCTTCACCTCCTGGCTGATGCGGTCGATGAGCACGCGGTACGGCGAGGTGAAGCGCTCGGGCGTGCCGCCGATCACCGCCAGCTCGGCCTGGATGCCGGGCACCTTGTTGCAGCGCTCGAGGAACGCCTGGGGGAACGACTGCTCCCAGCCGACGAGGAGTCCGATCTTCTCCGCCATGGGGTGACCTTCCGGTTCGCTTGAAGGGGATGAGGGTCCGAGCGCGGGCCCGCCTGGCGGGCGACCGATCGCCGCCCACCCGCCGGGCCTCGGGGCGCCGGCATCGCGTGAATAGACCGGAAGGCCCGCGGGGAAAAGGCCCTACCGGCCCGAAGAAGGCGGGCCGCCGGCTCCGGGTCGTGATGGAGGGCCCAGGGCCAGGGCCGCGCTCCGGATGAGGCCGGCGTGGGCGTGGGAGGGCCGGGCGAAGGCGCCGGCGCCGGTGAGCTCGCGGGCGAGGCGGTGCAAGATCGCAGGCTTCGCGTCGACGAGGCCGGCCTCGAGGACGGCGACGTCGGCCGCCGCCATGCCGGCGTGCGCCGCGATGAAGTCGGACGGGATCGGCCCCGCCTCGAGGAGGATCCGGACCGAGGCGTCGTCGGCGACCTGGCGCCACCCGGCGTCGGCGAGCTCGCGGGTGCCCGGGTGATAGCTGAAGTACGTGGCGCCGACCTCGGCCGCGCCGCCGAGCACGGCGCGGGTGACCTCGGCGTGGCCGCGGAGGAAGAGATCCTCGCGGAACGCGTCGACCAGGCTCATTCCCCGCTGCCGGAGCGCCGCGCGCACGAAGACGTAGCCGCTCGCGCTCTGCCGGTCGACCCAGGCGGCGCGAACGCCCACCACGTCCGCGAGCGACTGGATGGGCCCGGGCGCGGCGGAGAACAGCGCCGCCGAGTAGCTCGTCGCGTTGTTTCGCACCGCCACGGCGAGGGGCCGGATGGCGTCGGTGCGGAGCGCATCGATCGCGGCGACCGGAGGCACCCACGCGAGGTGCACCGCGCCCTGCTCGAGGGCCGCGACGAGGCCCCGGTAATCGCCCGCCACGTGGAACGACACCGGCAGGTGGAGCGCCTCGCCCGCGGCGCGGCCGAACGCCTCCACGCGGGCGCGCGTCGCCTCCGCGTCGCGCGCGCGGGTCACCCCGACGCAGAGCCCCCGGGCCATCGAAGCATGGTCGCGCCGCACGAGGGCCCGCGTCAAACCGCGCGCCGAGGCGGCGGGCCGCCGCCTCGCGTCGCGGCCTCGCGGCCCGTCGGGGCGGGACCGAGGGCCGGCTTCTACTTCGGGATCACCACCACCGCGCTGCGCGGCGGCAGGGTGAGCGACGGGCCGCTCACGTCGGCGTCCGCGAGCAGATCGTGCCCCGAGGCGGGCATGCCGCCGACGGCGGCCGGGACGTCGCCGCGGTTCAGGCCTACGTAGACCGCATCGGTGCCGTCGCTCATCACGTAGGCGTAGGTGTCCTGCGTCACCGAGAGCGTCGAGCGCGCGCCCTTCCAGAGCGCGGGGTGGTCCTTGCGGATCTGGCCGAGCTTCTCGATCTGGCCGCGGAGGAAGAGCTGATCGGCGGAGTAGCCGGACCACTGCATGAAGCGGCGGTTGTCGGGATCGCCCGCCCCGGGCATGCCGACCTCGTCCCCGTAGTAGACGAGCGGGACGCCCTTGGTCGTGAACAGGAACGTGTACGCGACCGCGAGGCGCTCGAACGGCGCCTTGTTCCCCGGGAGGCCGGGCGGGTTCTGCCAGTTGGCGCTGCCGCCGTTGTCCCACGCGCCCCAGGGCTGATCGAGCGCGGTGTTGATGACGCGGGCGAGGTCGTGGTTGCCGATGAACGTCGACATCACGCCCGGGTAGTAGGTGTCGTTCGACGCGAGGAAGCCGTCGAGATCGTACATCGAGCCCGAGCGGCGGAGCAGCGTCTCGACGACGACGCCGCGGAGCGGGAAGTCGAACTGCCCGTCGAGCAGCGAGGTGGCGACGTACTTCTTGAGGATGTCGCGGTTGCCGCTCTCGAACGTCTCGCCCACCATGTAGAAGCGCTCCTGGCGCTCTGCGTCGATCTTGTCGGTCTCGAGGCGGAGATCGCTGATCCACACCGTCTCGATGTGCTTGACCGCGTCGAGGCGGAAGCCGTCGATCCCGGTGTCGTTGATCCACTTGATCGCGTTCGCGACCGAGTAGGCGCGCGCCTCGGGGTTCTGGAAGTTCCAGTCGGGCAGGTAGTCGCGGAACCAGCAGCGCCGCTGCTCGTAGTCGTCGTTCCAGTCGCAGCCGTCGCCGCAGACGCAGTACTTGCCGTTGTAGTCGAGCGGCCAGAACCAGTCGGGGTGCTGGGCGAAGACCGGCGCGGACGCGTGGACGTGGTTCATCGCGTAGTCGAGGAGCACCTTGATCCCGCGCTCGTGCGCCTTGTCGACGACCGTCTTGAGCAGGGCGAGATCGCCGAAGTGCTCCTCGACCTTGTCGAGATCGCTGGGCCAGTAGCCGTGGTAGGCGCTGTACTGGTGGCCGTCGGCGCCGGCGCCTGCGACCTGGGGGTTGTCCATCGGGACCGTCAGCCAGAGGGCGTTGACGCCGAGCTGGTCGAAGTACCCCTCCTCGATCTTCTGGCGCAGACCCTCGTAGTCGCCGCCCTGGTAGTTGGCCGGACCCTCCACGTTCGCGACCGGGGTGTCGTTCGAGGTGTCGCCGTTGGCGAAGCGGTCGACGAAGACGAAGTAGAGGACCGCGCTCCGCCAGTCGAACGCGCCCGGCGGCGGCACGTACACGTCCGGTCCGGCGTCGCCGCCGCCGTCGCCCGCGGGGCAGGCCGGCAGCGCGGGGCAGTCGGCCTTCTTCACCGAGTTCTCGCCCCCTACCCCGTCGGGCTCCTTGCTCGGGTTCTGGGGGTCGACGACCCAGGTCGTGCCATCGACGAAGAACTTGTAGTGGATGACCGCGCCGGGCGCCGCCTTGATCGAGGTGCGCCAGCGGCCGCCGTCGATCTGCAGCGGGACGCCGGACTCCCAAGCGCCGGGGGCGAAGTCGCCGCGGAGCTCCACCGACTGCTCGCCCGAGAGCGGGTAGCTGAACTCCACGATGCACGACGACGCGTCGGCGGAGCAGGCGTCGGAGCCGGCGTCGGCTTGGTCGTTCGGGTCGGGCTCGCTGGGGAGCCCCTCGGCGCTGCACGCCGAGATCGCGACCGGCAGCGCCACCGCGAGCCCGGCCAGCGCCGCGAGCGCGCCGCGGATGGCCCCGCGCGCGGTGCGAGACGCGCCGTGCTCCGGATCCGTGTGAGCCGAGCGACCTGCGAGGATGTGAGCCCGGGGGCTCCGGCGGCGAGGCGGAAGCGGAAGCACCTGGAACACTCCTTGGCTGCCAACGCGGATGTCGCACATCCGGTTGCATGATTCAACCGACCCGACCATCGATCGCCTCATGCGAGTCACGATCTTCTCGGCGTTGGCGTTGGGCGCGGTCAGCTTGCTCGGGTGCGGTGCGGCCACCGACGGCGAGCCCGGCAAGTCTTCTGGCGGCGCCGGCGGTGCGCCCGGCGGCGGCACCGGCAGCGGCGATCTCTTCACCGGCTCGCAGAGCTCGGGCGGCGACGAGGGGCTCGGCGGCAACTTCGGCGGCTCGAGCGGGTCGGGCACCGGCGACGGCTGCGTGGGCGTCACCACCACCGCCGAGCTGGTGCCGCTCGATCTCTACCTCCTGCTCGACGCTTCGGGCTCGATGGTCGAGAAGACCGGCGCGTCGGGCCAGGGCGTCTCCAAGTGGGACGCCGTCACCAACGCGCTCCAGGCGTTCTTCCAGGACCCGAAGTCGGCGGGCCTCGGCGTCGGCCTGCAGTACTTCCCGGTGCGCGATCCCGCCGCGCCCGCGAGCTGCACGAGCTCGAACCAGTGCGGCGCCTTCGGCCCCTGCCTGCTCAAGGTCTGCAACAACCAGCCGGGCCTCTTCGCCTGCAACACCAACTTCGACTGCGGGTTCAACGGCCAGTGCATCACGCTCGGCCAGTGCGCGGGCGATCCGGCGCTCTCCTGCTACCCGACGGGCTCGACCTGCGGCGGCGGCGCGGGCCAGTGCGTCGCCATCCAGTCGAGCTTCTGCGTGAAGCAGGACTCGTGCGACGCCGGCGACTACGCCGCCCCGGACGTGGAGATCGACGTGCTCGGCGGCGCGGCCGCGGGGCTCATCGCCTCGATGAACGCCCGCGAGCCCTCGGGCGCGACGCCGAGCGCGCCCGCCCTCCAGGGCGCGATCGACCACGCCAAGGCGTGGGCCGCCGCGCACCCGACGCACAAGGTCGTCGCGCTCTACGCGACCGACGGGATGCCCACCGAGTGCTCGCCGCTCGAGATCGGCGGGATCGCCTCGATCGCCGCGTCGGGCGCGAGCGGGTCGCCCGAGGTGCCGACGTTCGTCGTGGGCGTCTTCGGCGGCAACCAGCCGACGGCGAAGGCCAACCTCGATGAGATCGCCGCGGCCGGCGGCACCGGCCAGGCCTTCTTCATCGACGCGCAGGGCGACGTGCAGCAGGCGTTCGTCGACGCGCTCAACGCCATCCGCGGCACCTCGCTCGCGTGCGAGTACCAGATCCCGCCGCCGCCGCGCGGCGAGAAGCTCGACTACGGCCACGTCAACGTCGAGCACGTGCCGCCCGGCTCCTCGACGCCCGAGACGGTGCTCTACGTGGGCAGCGCCGCCGGCTGCGATCCGGTGAAGGGCGGCTGGTACTACGACGAGGACCCCGACGCCGGAGGCAGCCCCACCAAGATCGAGATGTGCCCGGCGACCTGCGACGCGTTCGTCACCGGCGGCAGCGTCGGAATCAACGTCGGCTGCGAGACGCGCGTCCCGAGGTAATCCGGATCGCCGGCGGTTGCGCGGCTCCCAGGCTGCTGCTTCCATCGGCGCATGAAGTACGGCAGGGTGGTGTTGGGGGGGCTCGGCGTCGCGATCGGTGTGCTCGCTGCTTGCGGCGGATCCGACGAAACGTCGAGCACGGGCGGCAACACGGGCACCGGTGCGTCGTCGACGACCGGCACCGCGACGGGCACGGGGACCGGCACCACCGGGGCCGGCGCCGGCACGGGCGTCGGCGGGAGCTTCTCGACCGGCACCACCACCGGCGCCGGCGGGAGCTGCGCGGGCGAGACCAAGACGGCGGAGCTCGTCCCGCTCGACATCTACATCATGCTCGACGCGTCGGGCTCGATGCTCGACAAGACGGGCATGATGGGCCAGGGCGTCCCCAAGTGGGACGCCGTGACCGACGCGCTCACGACGTTCTTCGACGATCCGCAGTCGTCGGGGATCGGCGCCGGGCTGCAGTACTTCCCGGTCACCGCCGCGGGCGCGCCCAGCTCCTGCTCGAGCCAGGCCGACTGCGGCCAGTTCGGGCCGTGCCTCCTCAAAATCTGCCAGAACGACACGGGCATCGTCTGCAGCACCAACCAGGACTGCGGCGCGGCGGGGCCCTGCGTGAACCTCGGCCAGTGCCAGAACGATCCGGCCACGTTCTGCCTGCCCATCGGGGCCAACTGCCCGGGCATGAAGGGGCCGTGCGTGCAGGTGACGCAGAGCATCTGCCTCGCCGTCGACTCGTGCGACGCGGCCGACTACGCGACGCCGGCGGTGGAGATCGACACGCTCAACGCGGCGGCGCCGCAGCTCATCGCCTCGATGACGGCGAAGAGCCCCGAGGGCGCGACGCCCACGTCGTCGGCGCTCCAGGGCGCGATCGATCACGCCGCGGCCTGGGCCGCCGCGCACCCCACGCACAAGGTCGTCGCGGTGCTCGCGACCGATGGGCTGCCGACCGAGTGCGCGCCGACCGACATCGCCGGCATCGCCGCGATCGCGGCGGCGGGCGTGGCCGGGACGCCCAGCGTGCCCACGTTCGTCATCGGCGTCTTCTCCGGCAACGACCAGGCCGCGCAGGCCGACCTCGATCAGATCGCCGCGTCGGGCGGCACGGGGCAGGCCTACTTCATCGACGTGAACGGCAACGTCGGCCAGGCATTCCTCGACGCGCTCCACGCCATCCAGGGCACCTCGCTCGCCTGCGAGTACCAGATCCCCGCCCCGCCGCCCGGCGAGACGCTCGACTACAACCAGGTCAACGTCGAGCACACGCCGCCGGGGGCGATGGCGCCCGAGACCGTGTTCTACGTGGGCGACGCCGCCAACTGCGATCCCACGACGGGAGGCTGGTACTACGACGTCGATCCCGCGCAGGGCGGCACGCCGACGACGATCCTGATGTGCCCGGCGACGTGCGACGCCTTCGGGCAAGGCGGGCAGGTCGACATCCGGCTCGGCTGCGCGACGGTGATCAAGCCGCCGAGCTGATGAGCCGCGCCGTGCCGCCGCGGGGCCTCCCGGGCGGCGGTCCGGCCCGCACGTCCGTCGGGTGATCGACAGGCTTGACCGTTCTGCCGTTCTGACTAAAGTGCGCGCTCTCTCCGACGGGCGGGTAGCTCAGCGGTAGAGCGCTGGCCTTACAAGCCGGTGGTCGCAGGTTCGAACCCTGTCCCGCCCACCGCGCGGCAGGCGAAAGGCCGGCGGCGCAGCACCTGAAAACCGAGCCGTTGGGGTGGTAGTTAAGTTGGTTATAACGCCGGCCTGTCACGCCGGAGGCCGCGGGTTCGAGTCCCGTCCACCCCGCCAGAACGAGCACCCGAGAGCTTCGCGGACGCGTTGACACGTCGCCGAGGCGCCCGGGACGATGCGCCATGCCATCCGCCCCTGGCGGTCCGAAGCCGAGACGCCGCACCCGTCGCGCCGTCACAGTCCTGCTGCTGCTGATCGCCTGCCCGCTCATCCCCGCCTCCCCCGCCCTCGCCCAGGGCGTGCGCACCCCGACGGCGGCGCAGGAGGCCGAGAACGCCCGCGCCGAGCGCGCCACGACCGCGGCCAAGGAGGCGCTCGCCGCGGGCGACGACGCGCGCGCCCTCGAGCTCGCCGAGGACGCGCGGCGACGATTCGAGCGGCTCTTCGGGCCGGACGACGTCGGCGTCGCCAGCGCGATCGAGACGACCTCCGCCGTCCTCGCGCGGCGCGGCGACTACGGGGGGGCCGAGGCCGGCTACCTGCGCGAGCTCGGGATCCTCGAGAAGGCGCTCGGGCCCCGGCACGAGGCGCTCGCGAGGCCGCTCAACGCGCTCGCGGTCCTCTACCACGCCAAGGGCGATCCGCGGCGCTCGCTGGCGATGGCCGAGCGCGCGCTCGCGATCGTCGAGCAGGCCGTCGGGCCCGATCACCCCAGCGTCGCCACGCTCCTCAACAACATCGCCGAGGCGCGCCGCGCCCTGGGCGACGACGCCGCCGCCGAGCCGCTGCTCGTGCGCGCGCTCGCGATCCGCGAGAAAGCGCTCGGCCCTTTCCATCGCGACGTCGCCGTGTCGCTGACGAACCTCTCCGTCGTCAGGTTCGAGCACGGCAAGATCGACGAGGGCCTGGCGCTCTTGCGGCGCGCGCTCGCGATCGAGGAGCGGGTGCTCGGTCCGGATCACCCCGAGATCGTGACCACGCTGAACGATCTCGCCTTCCAGACCGAGGCGGCCGGCGACGACCGCGGCGCCGAAGCGCTCTACCTCCGGGCGCTCGCGGTCGGCGAGCGCGCCACGCCCAACCACCCCCACGTCGCCGGCGTGCTCGACAACCTCGCGGCGCTCGCCTGGCGCACCGGCCGCCTCGGCGAGGCGCTCGCGCATCAGACGCGCGCCAACGCGATCCGCGAGCGCCACATCGCCGGCGTCGTCGCGGTCGGGAGCGAGCGCGATCGGCGGCTCTTCCTCGCCTCCAGCGGCGCCGAGGCCGACGGCGCGATCTCGCTGCACCTCGCAGGCATGCCGGACCATCCGGCGGCGGCGCGGATGGCGCTCACGCTCGTGCTCCAGCGCAAGGGACGCCTCGTCGACGTGTCCGCGGCGACCATGGCCACGCTGCGCGGCCACCTCGGGCCCGAGGAGCGGTCGCTCTACGATCGCGACTCGGCGCTGCGGAGCGAGCTCGCCGCCGAGACGCTGGCGGGACCCCGCGATCCTGCGGGCGCCGAGGCGCACCGGCGCGCGATCGAGGCGCTCCGCGTCGAGGCCGACGAGCTCGAGCGGCGCCTCGCCGCCAAGAGCGCCGCGTTCCGGGTGCGGGCGGCGCCGGTCACGCTCGAGGCAGTGCAGGCGGCGGTGCCCGCGGACGCGGCGCTCGTCGAGCTCGTGCGCTACCGCCCCTTCGATCCGCGGTCGCGCGGTCGCGCGGCGGCGCCCGAGCGCTACGCCGCGTACGTGCTCCTCGCCCGCGGCGATCCGGCCGCCGTCGATCTCGGCGACGCCGCCGCCATCGACGCCGCCGCGTCGGCGCTCCGCGGCGCCCTCGGCGATCCCTCGACGGAGGCGCGAGGCCCCGCGCGGGCGCTGGACGCGCTCGTGATGCAGCCGGTGCGCAGGCTCCTCGGCGGACGGCGCCGCGTGCTGCTCGCGCCCGACGGCGCGCTCCACCTCGTGCCCTTCGGCGCGCTCGTCGACGAGTCCGGGCACCACCTCGTCGAGTCGTACGCCGTGAGCTACCTGACGAGCGGCCGCGATCTCCTGCGCGCGCCGGTCGAAGGCGCGGTCCGCACGCCGCCGCTCGTGGTGGCGAGCCCCGAGTTCGGGGCCGCGCCGGCGCGGGGCGCGGGCGCCGCGGGCGGAGGCGCCCCGACCGACCGCGGCGGGCCAGAGCGCGGCCTCTCGTTCTCCCCGCTGCCCGGCGCGGCGCAGGAGGGCGCGGCGGTCGCGCGCCTCCTGCCGGGCGCGGCGCTCCTCACCGGCGCGAGCGCGACCGAGGACGCGGTCAGGCGCGCGCGGGCGCCCTCGGTCCTGCACGTCGCCACCCACGGCTTCTTCCTCGAAGACGTCGCCTCCGCGGCGAGGGGCGCGCGCGCGCTCACGCTCGAGGCGGGCGCCCAGCCGTCCGCTCGGGGGAGCGCCCATCCGCTCCTCCGCTCGGGCCTCGCCTTCGCCGGAGCAAACATGGGCCGCGACGAGCGAGGCGACGACGGCGTGCTCACCGCCTACGAGGCCTCGGCGCTCGATCTCTGGGGCACGAGGCTCGTGGTGCTCTCGGCGTGCGACACCGGCGTCGGGCAGGTCGCGCGCGGCGACGGCGTCTACGGCCTGCGCCGCGCCCTCGTCGTGGCGGGCGCCGAGACGGTCGTCACCAGCCTCTGGAAGGTCGACGACGAGGCCACGCGCGATCTCATGGTCGCCTACTACGGCGCGCTCGAGCGCGGCGGCGGCCGCGGCGACGCGCTCCGCCAAGCCCAGCTCGCGATGCGCGCCGATCCCGCCCGGCGCCACCCCTACTTCTGGGCCACGTTCATCGCGGTGGGCGACTGGCGCACGCTGGACGGGCGCGACGTCGCCGTCACGTCGGACGGTGCGCCGGCGTCGGCCGGCGCGATGAAGGTCGCGCCCGTGCCCGGCTGCGGCTGCCGCGTGGACGGCGAAGGCTCATCGCGAGCGCGGTGGCCCACGCTCGCGATCGCCGTCGTCACCTCGTGTTTCTTCGTGAGGCGGAGAGCGCGCCTGGGCGGCCTCAGAGCGTCGGGTCGCTCGTGAAGCAGCAGCGGTAGCCGGTGTCGAGGAACTTGAAGTTCTGATCGACCGTGTAGAACGTGAAGTTGCAGGACGCGCCGCTCTCGGACTGCGTGTTGAAGGCGCCGCCCATGAGCTTGTACTGGTTCGCGGCCTCCTTCGTGATCTCGCGCAGGTTGCCGGTGAGGTCGAAGAGCTTGTTGTTGGTCGCGATGTTGCCCTGGAGCGCGCTCCAGTCGGCCCAGCAGTTCTGGAGCAGGTTCGAGCCCGTGGGGAGCAGGCCGTCCTGATCGCCGGCGACTCCCCCGTTGAAGTCGAACGAGAGGCCGAGGTTACAGTACTTGGTCGCGGTGAACCCGGTGGCGCAGGCGCTGCCGGCGGCGCCGCGCGGGTTGTACCCGAAGGTGCACGCCGCGTTGGGCTTGCACGCGGTCTGGTACTGCGCCCGCGTGCACACGGCGCCGCCCATCTGGGTGCAGACCTGCTCGACCTCGAGCGGCGTGACGTTGAACCACGGGATCTTGTTCGGCACCGAGCAGGCCGGCGTCTTGTCGAGCGTCAGGCCCGCCGGGGCGCTCGTCCAGAAGCCGTTGCCCGTCCCGGGGGCCTGGCTCGTCGAGCTCGGCCGGCTCGCCTCGTAGGTGTAGGTCCAGAGGCTGGCGGCGATCTTCGTCACCGTCGGCTTGACGAAGTTCGCCGCGTTCGAGCCCTTGGCGTTGAAGGTCTCGTCGACGACGCCGTCGCAGTCGTTGTCGATGCCGTCGCAGAGCTCGGTGCAGCCGCCGGGGAGGCCGGCGCAGTCGGCCTTCGTCGCGCTGCAGGCGACGGCGTTGGCGCCGTTGCAGACGAAGGTGCCGGTGGTGCGGCACGCGCCGTGGCCGGGCGGCGGGAGGCCGTCGTCGCTGGCGCAGGGCTTGCCGTAGTTGGGGACGTTCTCGTTCAAGAGGCCGTTGCAGTTGTTGTCGAGCGTGTCGCAGATCTCGGTCGCGCCGGCGCAGGTCGGGCTGCAGACGCCCGCCGGGAAGGTGCAGGTCCAGGCGCCGTTCTGGCAGGCGACGGTGACGCCGGTCGTGCACTCGGCCGCCGAGGCGACCGGGCTCACGCCGCAGATCTGCGTCGGCGAGGGCGCGACGGCGCCCTCGTCGATCTGGCCGTCGCAGTCGTCGTCGGTGCCGTTGCAGGCCTCGGTGGCCGAGACGAAGGTGCACGCGTACTCGCACTGCTGATCGTTGTCGAGGTCGTAGAACCCCGGCTGGCACCCCTGGAACACGCAGGCGCCCGCGGTGCAGCTCCAGTTGGAGTGCACGGCGCCGGCGAGGCAGTTGTTGCCGCACGAGCCGCAGTTCTGGACGTCGGTCTGGAGGTTGGGCTGGTTGGTGAGGACGCCGTCGCAGTTGGCGTCGACGTTGCAGCCGTCGGTCGCCCCGGGCGCGGGCGTGACCGAGCCCTGGCAGACGACGCCGCCGGCGACGCAGGCCTTGGTGCCGGCCATGCACGCCGAGGTCGCGCCGGCGGGCGGCGGGACCGGGACGTTGCAGGCGCCGACGCTGTCGGGCGGCGCGTTGTTCCCGGTCTTGTCGATGCTGCCGTCGCAGTCGTCGTCGACCCCGTTGCACGTCTCCGGCTGCGGGTCGACCGCGCCGATGCAGGTGAGCGCGCCGCCGATGCACTGGAACGTGCCGAACGAGCACGGGAACACGTTGCTCTGGCCGCAGGACCCGCCGCCGTCGGTCGGGCTGTCGTCGACCGCGCCGTCGCAGTCGTCGTCGGCGTTGTTGCACGTCTCGGCGATCTGGTTCTCGACGAGGACGTTGGGCCCGGCGCACGCTACCTGGTTGCCCTGGCAGATCGTCTG
>CAYJPW010000050.1:0-61407 GCA_964372055.1 uncultured Polyangiaceae bacterium | reverse complement strand
CGCGAGGCGCTGGACGCGTAGCAGGTTGCTGAGAACCTTCGTTCCAGCCGTGGCGGGGGGGGGGGGGGCGCGGGGGGGGGCGGGGGGGCGCCGGGGGGGGGGGCGGGGGGGGGGGGGGCCCCACCGCCCGCGGTGCGCGAGCTCATCGCGGCCTTGGCCGCACACGACTTCTACGTCGAGCTCGGGGCGTTCTCGATGTACGCGGGGACGAGCACGGCGGTGACGTCGTTGCAGGAGATCCTCGGGCGCTCCCTCGAACAGGTGCGCGAGACCGACGCGATCGCGCCCTCCGAGCTGCTCGGCGATCTGGAGCCCGCGGCGACCCTCGAGCTCGGCGCCGATCCAGGCGGGATGAGCGTCTTCGGTCTCGGGTGGTCCCGCGGCAGGCTCGAGCTCTTGGTCGTCGAGATCGAGGATCCGACGCCCGACAACGTCATCCGGCGCTTCGACGCGCCGGAGGCCTTCCTCGATTTCGTCGAGGATCGGCTCGACGACGACGACGAGGACGTCAAGGCCACGCTCGCGGCGCTGCGCGGAGGCACTTCGGGTGCGGCGGCTCCCCCCGCTGCGCCGGCGCCCGCTCTCGTCCAGGTGGAGAATGGCACGCCCGCCAACCCGTGGGCCAAGGCGCAGAAGCTCCTCGGCACCACGGCCGTGATCGCCTCGGAGACGACGGCAGGCGGCCGCCAGGTCATGGTGCAGCGCCGGGGCTCCGCCACCGCCCTCCGCGTCGAAGTGCTCGACCCCGACGGGGCGAGACGTCCGGTCACGCTCGCGGCGGAGGACGTCTACGGCGTGGCGGTGCACCCCACCGAGGAGCGGGCCCTCTTGTGCCTGGGCGCGCCTGGTCCGCTGCTCGAGGTCGATCTGGTGAGCCTGGCCGCGGTCGAGCTCCGTCCGCGCGTGGGCTGGCGCGCCGGGTACGTCGACGCCACGCACATCGCCACCCTCACCGAAGGCCGGCTGGAGCTGTTTCGCGCGGGCGAAGCGCCGCTCGGTGGCGCCCTCCAGAGCTTCGATTGCGGCGGGAACAACCTCTTGGTGGCGCCGGGGCGCTGCTATGTCGTCCACGGCAAGAACGGGGGCGTCGGCGTCTTCACCCTGGGCCCCGGCGGGCTCGTGGCCGAAGCAACGCTGCCGGTCGATGGACGCCCCATCCATTACCTCAGCGCCTCGTCCACTCGCGCCGGCGCCTCGTTCCTCGGCTCCTGCGCGTGGGATGGCAAGTGGACCTGGTACCGACTGCGGTAGTGGGCGCGGCCGCAGCCCGGAGCTCGCACCGGATGAGATGCACCTTCCTTCATGCCCGACCGGGGTGTCCATGAGAGCGTACGTCATTCGCGCGGGAGACGATCTCGACCTGCTCGCGGCTCGCATGGGGTTCGACGCGGGCGAGGTCTGGAACGACGATCAGAACCGCGAGCTCAGGGAGCGGCGGCAGGACCCGAACGTGCTCGCCCCGGGCGACGTGGTGTACTTGCCGGAGCCGCACGACGAGCCGCAGCGCCTCGCGGCGCACACGACGAACCGCTATCGCGCGGCCGTCGGCAGGGTGAGGCTCGATCTGCTGCTCACCGCCGGCGGCCCGGAGCCGCTGGCCAACGAGCCCTACGAGGTTCGCGGCGCAGGCGCGCCGATCTCCGGTCGCTCCGACGGCCAGGGCCACGCCACGATCGAGGTGCCGGCCCGCGTGCGCGAGCTCGAGCTGCTGCTCCCCGAGCAGGGCACGAGGTCCGTCCTCCGCCTCGGTCACCTCGATCCGGCGAGCGACGCGTCCGGCGTCCGAACGCGGCTCGCGAACCTCGGCTACCTGCCGCCGTACGATCTGTTGCCACCCTACATGCGGCCGGAGCGCTCCCCTGCAGAGCTCGAGCACGAGCTCACCGCGGCGCTGCGGCGGTTCCAGGGCGAGCACGGGCTGTCGGCCACGGGCGGGCTGGACGACGCGACGCGCGACGCGCTGCGGCGCGCGCACGGGCGATAGGAGGCGAGCCGGTGAGCGACGAGGTCTATCTCGGCGTTGGAACCCTCGACTGGCACACCGGGCCGCACGTCGAAGGCGAAGAAGCGAGGATGGACGTGCCTTCGTCCTGGGTGCCGGTGCCGGCGGACGACGCATCGCGCGATGGCACGTTCTACCGGGGCCACGTCACCGCGTTCGTGCTGCCAACGCGGCACCGCCTCGTGTACGAGCTCATCTACAGGCTGCGCCATGAGGGGCAGGCCGGAGGCCCACCCGGGCTCGCAGTCTGGCTGAAGCGCTACAACGACGAGCGGCCTGCGCGCCAGCGCGAGGCCACCCGCTGGGTGATGGCCGTCCGCGGCGTGGCGGCGCTGGCCGACATCCTGGGGCGCCACCGCCACGATTCGCGCGAGGATCCGGAGCTCCTGCAGCGAGCTCGCGCGGTATCCCAGGCGCTCGATCGCGACCACGCGTTCATCGCCGATCCGCTGCCCATCACCCACCCCGTCTACACCGAGAGCGTTCGCACCCTCGCCAACGAGATCCTCGATGTCCTCGCAGACTACCGCTACGGCGCCGCGATCGCCGAGCTCGCGATGGACCACACCGTCGGCGAGGTGGTGCGGCAGACGGTCGTTTCGATCGCACAGCACGCCTTGTGCGACGCGGCCGTGCAGGTATCGCGCACGCCGCTGCAAGCCCAGGTGGCGCAGATCTGCGACGACACCATCGTGCACTGCCAGGAGGACGAGCGTGACCTGCGGCAAAACCATCCCGACCTGTACGGCGAGGACCCGGCCGCTCGCCGGCGGGCGCTCCGCAACGTCTCGATGCCGCACCTGGATCCGCTCGCCACCGCCAACAGCGCCGCGGGCATCCTGAGCAACGTCATCGGCAACACTCCATTCGGCACCGACAGCGCGGCGACGGCCCTCGCCAAGGTGGTCTTCGAGTATCGCATCGCCCGACGCAGCCGCTTCGCCGACGACGACGCGATCGCGCGCGTGGTCGCCTGGTACGTGCGCTGCATCGGCCGGATGACCCCCGTAGAGCAGCAAACGATCGAAGCGGCGATGCGGACCGGCGGTGAAGAGTCGGTCCCGCGGGCGAGGCACCTCCTCCACGAGCGCTTCCAGAGCTCCGGAGCCTTCAACGTGGCCTGCACGGTGCTGAGCCTCATTCAGCTCGGGTACGTCAGCTATCAGATCTATCGCGAGGGATTCACGCCGGGCCGCGCGGTGGAGATCGGCGGCGCCGTCGTCCAGGTCGGCGGGACCGTTTGGGTGACCGCCATCCGCGGCAGCGGGCTGCACGAGGTGCCGACCGAACAGTGGACGAGGGGCCTCCGCAGGTTGAACAACTTCATCGAGGCGATCGACAGGCCCCTCGGCGCGGCGCTCGCCGTCGTCAACGTCGTGCAGGGGTTCACCCAGTTCGTCGACGGTATGGAGCAGGAGGACTATTTCGAGGCCACGATGGGCGCGGTCACCGCCGTTTCGGGCTCGCTCTGCGCCGCCGGGCTCCTCTTGGCGATCCCGGGCCTCGAGCCGGTCGGTATCGCGCTCGGGCTGGTAGCCGCCGGCATTCAGGCGGGGGTGGCGTGGCACGAAGCGAATCGGCCCGCGTGGGTCCGCGCCTACGAGGCGCTCCTGGCAAACGTCGAAGACGAGCGCGAGCGCGTGCACTGGGGCGGGAAGTTCATCGAGCGAGCCGAGCTCGCCGGCCTGCGGCGAGCGGTCGAGGCGCTCGCGTCCCACCTCCGTGAGCACTACGCCGACGTGACGATCGGTCCAACGGGCGAGGCCCTGAGGCAGCACAGGCCGCTCTCCGAAGGCAGCCAGCTGGCGACGCGCGAGATCGGGAGCATCGAGAGCGCGCTGCGGAGCCTCGGCTTCAACGACGAGCAGGTGCGCGCGATGGTCCACGAATCACGGAGCTGAGCTCGATGAAGAACAAGGACAAACGACTGCCGGCGGTCTTCCGCTCCCTCGGGCGGCTCGCGCAATGTCGGGACGACGAGCTCCCGTCCTACAGGATCAACTTCCTCCATCCCTCGGAGGTCGCCGACGAGCACCTCGCGGCCTGCCGCGATCTCCTGGTCGAGGTGAGCCGCGCGATCGTCGAGGACGACGCCGCGCGGTGGCAGGCGATCCGGCGCGCGCACCTGATCCTCTTCCCGGCGGAGCGCGCCGGCGCCCCCGACCCCGCGCCCACACCCGCCGCGGCGCGGCCCGAGGGCGTATCCGACGCGCCGTCGCCCTGGGTCGCCCACGTGCGGCCGATCGCGCACCCGGCGCCGGCGCCGATCGCTGCTCCGACTCCGCCGCCGGCGGTCGTCCTCGGGGCCCCGCCGGCCGTGAGCGCGATGCCCTCGCCGTTCGCAGGCTCCGGCGCCCCACGAGGCGGCGCGCCGCCGACGTTCGCTGCCAAGGTGCACGCGCTCGCGAGCACCTCGCCGATCCTCCACCTGTCGCCGCGGGGCCCGGCGCTCCCGTTCGTGGACCGCGAGGGCGCGCAGCCTCCGATCGCCGGCGCCCCGGGCAAGCGCGCCCCACACCCGGGGGGCGCGGGCGGCGACGGGCTCGAGCCCGTGGCCTCGCTCGGGAAGACGGAGGACGTCGACGAGTCGAAGGCGAGCGCGCCGGCGCTGCCGTTCGGTGCCGGGGCGCCGCTCTTGACGATCGAGCAGTACGCGTCGCTCTGCATCGAGATCGAGGCGCGGCCAGCCGATCGCGCCGCCGCGCTCGCGCGGTATGGCGTCGCCGGCGAAGCGGCGCATCAGGAGCTCAAGCAAGCGTGGGCCCGTCGCTCCGCCGCGGATCCGGCGGTCGCGCGGAGGCTGTCGGAGCTGCTCGAGAGCTTCCGCGGCTGGATCGGATCGCGACGTCGATGAGGGGCGCATGAACGACAGGACCGAGCACACCTTCTCCCTGCGCGTCGGCCCATGGCCGGAGGGCGCCCTCGTCGTGCACGCGTTCCACGGCCGCGAGCGCCTGAACGGGCTCTACGAGCTGACGGTCGACGTGAGCACCGAGCTCGAGGACGCTCTCGAGGAGAGCGTCCCCGGGCAACCGGCGCGCTTCGAGATCCTGAGCGGGAACGGACGGCGGACGTTCCACGGGATCATCGTTGCGGCGCGGGCGGACGGGCATCGACGCGCCGCCGGCGCGCGCCGCTCCCAGTATCGGATGAGGCTCGTCCCGCGCGCGTGGCTGCTCGGCCTCCGGCGAACCTCGCGGATCTTCCAGCACATGCGGGTCGACCGCGTGGTCCGGGCGGTCCTCGGCAGCCACCACATCCCTTCGCGCTGGTCGTTGCAGGGGAAGCACCCCGTGCGCGAGTACTGCACGCAGTTCGAGGAGACGGATCTCGAGTTCGTCCTCCGGCTCACGGCCGAGAGCGGCATCGCCTTCTACTTCGAGCAGCACGCCCCGGACCCGGCGGCAGGCCTCGGCGCCGGCGTCGACGCGCTGTTCCAGCAGGCGCGCGGCCTGGTGGACGACGCGGCCGGCGCGGCGTTGGGCGCGATCGGGGGCGCAGCGCAGACGGTCGTGGAGGGTGTGCTCGCAGGGCTCGACGCCGAGGTTCCATCCGAGGTGATGGTCTTCACCGACGACGCCTCCCGGTATGCGCCGCTCACGCTGGGCGTGTCGCCGTTCCTGTCATCGCTCGATCGGGGTGTGTCGTCCCTCCCCGTGCCGCCGGGCGTGCCTGTTTCCGGCATGCCGGCGGCGATCCCCGGCTCGTCCGAGCAGACGCTTCCGCGACGCGCCGTCGTGGCGGGCGCGGCGGTCCTGCACATGCGTCCGGAGTCGGACGCGCTGCATCTGCCGGGCGCCGACACCGTGCTCGCCTTCGCGCGCGGACGGGAGGTCAGCGCGCGGGCGGCCGAGTACCGCGAGTACGATCCGCGGCGTCCTCGCGTCCCGCTGGGCGCTCGCGAGGAGGTCGGGCCGGAGGACCTGATCGAGGGCGCCGCGCGCGGCGCGCTCGATGCGGTGGCGGATCTCGCCCGCCGCGGTCTCGCGTCGCCGGCGCGCCCCGACGCGGCGTTCGAGGCGGTCGGCGAGCCCGCGCGGAGCGGCGTCGGGGCGCTGGGTCAGAGCGCGCGCGAGGCGATGGACGCGATCCGTGAGCCGGACCGGCCGCTCGAGATCTACGAGCACCACGGCGGCCACTCGTTCCCGGACTGGGACCATGCGCTCGGCGAGCCCGGGCGCATCCTGCGCAGCGCGCGGCGCAACCGCGACGTCGCGGCCGGAGAGAGCGTCTGTCCCTGGCTCGCCGCCGGCCACGTGTTCCAGCTCGAGGACCACGACGTCTCGCGGCTCAACCGGGCCTGGGTGCCCGTCGCCGTGGAGCACGAGGGGCGCGCCGCGTCCTCGGCCGACGGCTCGACGCGCACCTACTCGAACCGGTTCGAGTGCGTGCCGGCCGAGGTCACGTACGTCCCGGAGCGCCCCCGGCGCCGCTCGGTGCAGGTCTGCCTCACGGCCACCGTGGTGGGCAGCGGCGCCACCGGAGTCGAGACCGATCCGGGCGGCCACGTCCGCGTGCGCTTCCACTGGGACCGCGAGCGCCGCGCCGCCGGCTACGACTCGTGCTGGATCCGCGTCATGCAGCCGTGGGCGGGGGTCGGCTGGGGCTTCCAGTTCATCCCTCGGGTGGGGATGGAGGTCGTCGTCACTTTCGAGGGCGGCGATCCCGACAAGCCCCTCGTGCTCGGCTGCGTCTACAACGGGACGAGCCCGCCGCCGTTCCCGCTGCCGCAGCACGGCACGCGGAGCGGCCTGAGGACGCAGAGCACGCCCGGCTCGGGCGGCGCGAACGAGCTCTGGTTCGAGGACGCCGCCGGCCGCGAGCGCGTCCACGTCCGCGCCGAGAGGGACCTCGAGCTCTCGGTGCAGAACGACCGGATCGCGCACGTCCAGCGCGACGACCTGGTCACCGTGGTGCGGGAGCGGCACCTCCGGGTGGGCGGCGAGCTCCGCGTCGACGCCGCCGCCGGCCGCGAGGTCCGGGTCGCGCGGGACGACCGGCTGCACGTGGACGGCAACCGGACCTCCCGCACCACGGGGAGCGCGAGCGATCACGTCACCGGGGATCGACGGCTGCGCGTCGAGGGGAGCTGCGTCACCGAGATCGAGGGTCCTGCCGAGCTCGCCGCGAAGAGCAACGTCGTCGAGCGGATCCGGGGCAGCTTCGTGCGGCTCGTCGGCGCGGCCGACGCCAAGCGCTCGCACGTGACGCACGTGGAGGGGGACCTCAGGGCGTCGAGCAGCGAGCTCGTCGAGCTCGCCGCCGAGCGCGAGATCGTCCTGCGCTGCGGGGACAGCTCCATCCGCCTCGGCCCCCAGAGGATCGTCGTCTCCTCGCCCGAGCTGGTGCTCGAGGGCGACGGCGCGCGCATCCGCCTCATGCAGAGCGAGCTGCGCGCCCAGGCGGAGAGCAAGATCCAGGCGGTGGCGGACGACGTCGTGCTCAAGGCCTCCGGCGCGGCGCTCGGGCTCTCGTCCGAAGCGGCCGTCGAGGGGGCGCGCATCCTGCTCAACTCGCCGCAGCAGGCGACCGACAGCGTCGAGCCGAGCTCGGCCCTGCCGACGGTCGTCGAGCTGGTCGACGACGAAGGCCGCCCGATCCCCGACCAGCCCTACCGCATCGTGCTCGACAGCGGGTCGGAGCTCTGCGGGACGCTCGACGAAGAGGGCCGCGCCGTGCTCGATCTCGAGGGAGGAGGCGAGATCCACTTCCCGGGTCTGCGCGACGTGGCGACGGGGTGACGATGGGCAGGCCCGCCGCCAGAGAGGGGGATCGCGTCACCGCGACCGACACGCACATCGTGCTCGTGCCCGGCCCGAGCGGTCCGATCCCCACGCCGACACCCCTGCCATTCGACGGGCCGCTCGACGCGGCCTTGAGCGGCACGGTGTTCATCGACGACCGGGGCGCCGCCGTCGAGGGCAGTCAGGCACACAACGCGCCGCCTCACGTCGCGCCGGCAGGCCCGTTCCAGACGCCGCCCTCCAACTTGGCCACGGCGCAGTCGGGGAGCAAGACGGTGCTCATCGACGGCAAGGGCGCGTTGCGGCACGACGATCTCGCCACGACCTGCAACGATCCGGTCGACGCGCCGATCGGGCGTGTGCTGGTGGCAGGGGGGACGGTGCTCGTCGGCGATTGAACGAGCGGCGGCGCCGGACGCGCGCACCGAGCTGCTCGCGACCCCAAGAGACCTGTCGTCTTCGCGAAGTGGGGCCCGCGGCGCTCAGCGCCCGCGCCGGATCCGCTCCGTCGCCGCCCGCGCCAGCTGCTGATCGAAGATCGCCGCCATCTTGCGGTCGGCGAGGGCGCGCGTGTGGGCCGAGGCCTCGGCGAGGATCGCGACCGGATCGCCGAGCCCCTCGGTCATGCGCACCTGGGCGGCGAGGCAGCCGATCGCCTCGGCCGCCGCGGCGGGCGCGTCCTTGGCGAGCGTCTCCAGGCCGAGCACACGCAGGTTCGGGTCGAGGTGCGTCGCCTCGACGAGCACGTCGGCGAGGTGGGCGCGGAGCGGCGCCTGCCTCTCCGGCGCCACGCGCGTGAGCCACTCGAGGACGTCGCCGATGAAGCCGCAGCGCGCCGTCATCGTCGCGATCTCCTCGATGGCGTGCGGCTCGCCCGCCCCGGCCGTGTCCGACGCCGCGCCGAGCTCGGCGAGGGCGTCGGCCGTGCGGTTGAGGCGCACCAGCGTGATCGCCCTGGCGAGGCGGGCCTTGCGCGCCACCTCGCCCTCGATGCCGAGCGTCAGCCCGGTGAAGAGGGCATCGCCGCGCTCGTCGGCGCCGGCGAGCGAGAGGCCGTTGGTGATCGTCGTCGCCGCCTCGACGCGCTCGGCGAGGCGCGGGATGGCGCGCGCGACCGCGAGGGCACGCTCGAAGAGCGACAGCCGCCCCTCGTACGAGAGCGCGGGGCTCGCGAGGAAGCCGGCGATGCGCTCGAGCAGCCTCGCGGCGCCGCCGGTGTGCGGGAGCGTGCCGAGCAGCTCGAGGGAGCGCTCGGTGAAGCGCTGCAGCACGTCGGGCTGGACGCCGGCGTCGGCGAGCGCGGCGAGCACGCGCGGCAGCGGCACCGCGGAGGGACCGTCGCCGAACGGGTCGATCGCGTGCGCCCCGTCGCGCGGGGCGGCGAGCTCGACCATCGCGCCGAGGACCTGCGTCGAGCCGACCGCGTCGCCGAGGGCGGCGAGGCTGACGGCGAGCTCGCCGAGCGCGTGGGCCCGCTCGACGCGATCGGCGATGCGATCGATCGAGTCGCCGAGCCGGTCGAGCCGGGCGTGGAGCTCGGCCGGCTCGAGCTCGCTCGCGGCCACCGCCTCGATGGCCCCGAGGAGCGCGCCGGTCTGGAAGCGCGCGTCCTTCGAGCGGTCGGCGAGGGCGAGCGCGGCGTCCCAGAGCGCGGCGCCGTCGGGGAGGTCCGCCTCGAGCAGCGCCGCCAAGAGCGTCTGCAGCGCCTCGGAGCGATCGAACGACTCGGGCGCGGCGTCGATGTCGGCCAGCGCGCGCGCGACCACCGCGGCCGCCTCGGCGGGCCGGTTCTCGATGGCGAGCTCGCAGGCGACGAGCGCGAGGCAGCGGCCGCGCGCCGCCGACGCCGGGAGCGCGTCGACGAGCGCGAGCGCGTCCTCGCAACCGGCGGCGGCGGCCATCGCGGCGGCGATCGAGAGCAGGGCGCGCGTCCGCTCCGCCTCGTCGTCGAGGCCGCGGGCCGTGCGCGCCAGCGCGGCGTAGAGCTCGCCGGCGCGCTCGTCCCAGCGGGCCTCGACCATCGCCTCGATCGCCGCGCGGGCGCAGTCGACCCGCTCGCCCAGCGGCGAGCGCTTCTCGGCGAGGGCGAGCGCGCGGTCGAGCAGCGCGCCGCGGCGCGCCTGGGGCAAGCGCGAGGAGGCGATCGTGTGGCAGCCCTCGGCGAAGGCGCGCACGCGCGAGGACGGATCGCGGAGCTCGCCGCCGAGGGCGACGAGGCGCTCGAGCGCGCGCTCGACGTCGTCGTCGGGGCCCTGCACCGCGGCGAGCGCGCGGCCGAGATCGCCGAGCGCGCTCTCCCGGGCGTCGCCGTCGAGCGCGGCGCACCGATCGAGCGCGGCAGGGACGAGGGCGAGCACGGCGGGATCCATGCGACGCCTCGCTCATAGCGAGATCAGGGCGGCGCCGCAGCAGAATCCGGCCGCCGCCGGCGCGTCGGTGGGCTCGCGGAGCGAGGCGCGGCTCCACGGCTCCCGGCGTCCTCCGGGGCGGGCGCGGCGCTCGGCGGCGCCGGGATCGCGCCGCTCTGGATCGAGACCGACACGCCGCCGTCGTCGAACGGGCCACCGCTGAACGACAGCTGGACGCCGCCGTCGTCGGAGAATGTGCCGGCGATGTGGATCGAGCCCTGGAGCTGGAAGCTGGCGACGCCGCCGTCGAGCAACAGCATCAGCCCCGAGAGGCCGACCGGCGGATCGGCGCCCTCGTCTCCGTCGTCCGGGTCGGGATCGGGGGCGCCGGCGTCGGCCGCGTCGAGGCCGGCCTGGCCGCGGGCGTTGGACGCTCCCCGCGGGCCGTCGGCTGGAGCGATCGGAGGCGGCGCCACGACGACGACCGCCTCCGGAACCGGAGGCGGCTCGCGCGTCGAGGCGGCGCAAGCGAGCCCGACCGTGATGGCCGGCGCACCGAGCAGCGCCGCCCTGAGCGCGACTTGCAGGGCAGCGAAGCGCATGCGCTCCATGGTCCCACCCCGTCGGCGGGCTCGCAACGGGGCTCGGCCAGGATGGTCACGGCGCCCGCGTCTCGGCCTCGGGCATGTCGTTTGCTCGTGGCGGGGGGCATGGTGTCCGACACGGCGGCCGACATCTCTCCGGGAGACGCGCTCCGCCTTCGCGCGTTCGACGAGCTCACCGGCGATCACGTGCGCCTCACCGAGGCGCTCGACGAGCTCCAGGAGCGGGTGGACAGCGGCCACATCGAGGGAGCCGCCGAGACGCTCGCGGGCTTCAGGCGCGAGCTCCAGGACCACCTCCTCGCCGAGGAGGTCGGCGTCCTCGACGTCTTCGCGGCGCGCTCGCGCGAGGCGGCCGGCGTCGTCCGCGTCCTCGAGCTCGAGCACCTCGAGATGAAGGAGCTCCTCCAGGGCATCGGCGCCGCCCTCGCGTCGCGCGACATCGAGCGGGTCCACTCGCACGTGCGCTCGCTGCGCGGGCTCTTCCGGTACCACGAGATGAAGGAGCGCGCCGTGTACGCGATGGAGCGCAGCCGGATCTCGGATCGCCCGAGGGGCCGCCGCGCCTGAGCTCGGCGCAGCCGCTGCGCGGCCGCGCACAATCCTGCGCCCCTGCGGCACCCTCGGCGCCCGAGACGCCCGCATTGCGCCGCGGGCTCGGGCTCCCTCCTCGGCGCCGGGCCCGGCATCGATCTCGCAGGCCCGGCGCCCCGGAGGACCCCATGCGCTGCGCAGACCTGATGACCAGCACGGTGCACACCTGCCGCGAGGACGCGACCGCGGCGGAGTGCGCCCGTCTCATGGGCGAGCGCTCCATCGGGTTCGTGCCCGTCGTCGACGCGGACGGCCGCGTGGTCGGCGTGGTCACCGACCGGGATCTCGCGGTGCGGGTGCTCGGCGCCGGGCGCCCGCCCCGGACGCGCCTCGCCGAGGTGATGACGGCGCGGCTCGTGACCGCGAGCCCCCACGACGACCTGCGCGAGGTCGAGCGGGCCATGGCCGACGCGCGGATCTCGCGCATCGTCGTCACCGGCCCTTCGCGCCGGTGCCTCGGCATCGTGAGCTTGTCCGACATCGCCCGCGTCGAGGAGGGGAGCCGCGCCGCCGGCGTGCTCCGCGCCGTGAGCGCCCGCGAGGCCGCGCCGCCGCCGCCGCTCCGCTGACCGCGCCCGCTCGTTTTCCGCCGCGCGCTCAGCGGTACGTCTGCGAGCGGCGCGCCCGGTAGTCGAGCTCGCCGGCGAGATCGTCGTCGCCGATGGCGCGCGCCTCGTCGGAGAGGGCCCGCGCGTCGGCCGGCGCCACCGCGTCGAGGGCCTCGGCGTCGACCTTGACCCGCACCAGCCGGCGGAGCACCGGCAGCGTGCCCGTGCCGTCGGCGTCGACGCCGGCCTCGCCCCAGGCGCGGTCGATGGCGCCGAGGCGGTCGGGATCGCGCCAGGCGTCGGCGATGACGGCGCGGCCGAGGCTCCGGTCCATCTCGTCGCTCCCGGTCGGCAGCGCCAGGATCGCCTGCCGGGCGGCGCGGCGATCGTCGCCGAGGCCGAGCGAGACCATCGCGGGCCCGGCGTCGCCCGGGGCGCGCCCCGCGGGCGGGAGGCGCGCGCGCGGGACCGTCGGGTACCAATCGTTCGCCTCGCCGTACCGGCCGCGCCGCGCGGCGTCGACGGCGAGCGCCAGCCGCCGGAGCGCGAGGGCCGTCGGAGCCATGAGGCGCTCGTCGGCGCGGTCGGACGGGCGCTGCTTGGGATCGCCGAGCGGCAGCCGCGCGGCGGCCCACACCCGATCGCGCGCCGCCATCACCTCGGCCGCCGCGAAGAACGCGAGCGCCGCGACGGCCGCGATCGGGAGCAGCCCGCGCGCCCCCCAGCGGGTCGCGAGCACCAGGGCGAGGAGCGTCGCGGCGATCAGCGGACCGAGCGCGATCCAGAGGCGCGCCCGGCGGGTGGCGCCGAAGACCTCGGCGCACCGCTCGGCGATCTGGGCCCAGAGCACGTGCGGATCTTCGCAGACGGTGCGCCGGCCAGCTAGTTCCGCCTTTCCGAAGTCTCGCCAACGCAGCGAGGCTTCTCCGGCGGAACTAGCTGCCGGCGGCGCGGATCGCGCTCGGGCGCGAGCGCTCGACCCCCGCGCAGAGCGCGTCGGTGAACTCGCCCGTCGAGGCGGTGCCGCCGAGGTCGCGCGTGCGGACCTTCGCCTCGCGGTAGAGCGCGGTGAGCGCCTGCTCGATCCGGTCGGCGGCGTCGCTCTCGCCGACGTGGCGGAGCATCATCACCGAGCTCTGGATGACGGCGGTCGGGTTGGCGATCCCCTTGCCGGCGATGTCGGGGGCCGAGCCGTGCACCGCCTCGAACATCGCGGCCTCGTCGCCGATGTTGGCGCCCGGCACGATGCCGAGCCCGCCCACCAGGCCCGCGCCGAGATCCGAGAGGATGTCGCCGTAGAGGTTCTCGGTCACGAGGACGTCGAGCCGGTTGGGATCGCGGACCATGGTCATCGCGGCGGCGTCGACGATCATCTCGGCGGCCTGGATGCTCGGGTGCTCGGCGGCGACCCGGCGCGCGCAGTCGAGCGCGAGGCCGTCCGAGATCTTCATGATGTTGGCCTTGTGGACGACCGTGACGCGCTTGCGCCCGTGCTGCTCGGCGTAGCGGTACGCGAACTCGGCGATGCGCAGCGAGCTCTTCTCGGTGGTCAGCTTGATCGACTGGGCGATGCCCGGCAGGATCATGAGCTCGAGGCCGGCGTAGAGGCCCTCGGTGTTCTCGCGCACGATGATCATGTCGACGTCGAACCGGGGCTCGACGTTGGGCAGGCTGCGGATGGGCCGGACGTTGGCGTAGAGGTCGAGCGTCTGCCGAAGGGTGACGTTCACCGAGCGGAAGCCCTTGCCGATGGGCGTGCCCACCGGGCCCTTGAGGGCGACCTTGTTCTCGCGGACCGAGTCGATGACCGTGGAGGGCAGGGGCGTGCCGGTGAGGCGCTCCACCTCCTGGCCGGCGTGGTGCACGTCCCAGTCGACCTCGACGCCGGCCGCCGCGATGACCCGCTGCGCCGCCGCGGTGACCTCGGGTCCGATTCCATCCCCCGGGATCAGGGTGATTCGGTGCGCCATCATCGACCTACGTAGTGGAGCCTCGGCCCGGTGTATAGCGCCTCACGACGGCGGAGCCCCTTCCTGTCGCGCCCCGACCTCGCTAGGGTGCGGCATCCCGGGGCGGCCCGCCGCTCCCGTCCGAACCCTCAGGAGAACTCGCTCATGCACTGGCGCACCATCGCCCTTCCGACGGTCCTCGCCGCGATGGCGGCGGGCTGCGGCTACTCCGAGGAGGAGTGGCAGGCCCAGCTCGACAAGTACAACAAGCTCCAGAGCGCCCACCAGGCGACCGAGGGTCGGCTGGCGCAGGTGAACAAGGAGCTCGAGGCGGAGCAGAAGCGCGTCGCCGAGCTCACCGAGCAGCTGAAGGCGGCGGGCGTCGACATCGGCAAGCTCAACGAGAACCTGCAGGCCAAGGACTCGCAGGTCTCGAAGCTCTCCTCGACGCTCGAGGAGCGCGAGAAGGCGCTCGCCGAGTACAAGGCGCGCGCCCGCCAGCTCGAGCTCATCAAGGCCCGCTTCGAGACCCTGAAGCGCAAGCTCGACGAGCTCACCAAGCTCGGCCTCGCGGTCAACGTGCGCCGCAACCGCATGGTCATCTCGCTCCCGGGCGACGTGCTCTTCGACTCCGGCCGCGAGACGCTGAAGAAGGAGGGCCAGGAGATCCTGATGAAGGTCGCGACCGTCATCAAGAACGACGCCTCGCTGAAGCAGCGCGACTACCAGGTCGCCGGCCACACCGACAACAAGCCCCTCGGCGGCGGCGTCTTCCGCGACAACTGGGGCCTGTCGCTCATGCGCGCGCGCGAGGTGCTCGTCTTCCTCGTCGGCGACAAGGGCGGGCAGCTCCCGATCGCCCACTGGAGCGCCGCCGGCTTCGCCGACACCGATCCCGTCGCCACCAACGACACCGACGACGGGCGCCAGAAGAACCGGCGCTGCGATCTCATCGTCGTGCCGAGCGTCGAGGAGATGCTCGACCTCAAGGCCATCACTCAGTAGACGGGCCGGCTCGGCTCGAGCCCGGGCGCGGACCGCGTGCTCGGGCGCTCGAGCCTGCGCGCGTAAAGCGCCATCAGGCGCGGCGCGCGCCCGCCCGCCTCGGCGAAGAAGTCGGCGGCGCCGTCCGGATCGCCGTGCAGCGCGTACAGCTCGACGAGCTCCAGCTCGGCCGTCTCGGCGATCCGCCCCGACGGCCCCTCGCGATCGCCGGCGGCCGCGGCGAGGCGGATCACCTCGCGCAGCGCCCGCATCGCCTCGTCGAGGGCGCCGGGACGGCGATCGTCGCCGAGGCCGCGCAGCGCCCAGGCTCGGAGGTACTCGGCCTGGATCCGCCGACCGGGCGCGCCGCCGGCGCCGGCGATGCGATCGCACCACGCGAGCGTGTCCTCGAGCCGTCCCTCGGCGAAGGCCAGGTCGGCCAGGACCGAGAGCGCCTCCGGCACGAACGCGGATCGCGGGTGCCGCTTCACCAGATCCTCGAGCCTCGTCGCGGCGGCCCCCGGCGCGCTCCGCTCGCGCAGCGCCCGCGCCAGGAGCATCAGCGCGGCGTCGCGCCGCTCGTAGGCCGCGAGGGCCGGATCGTCGCAGAGCTCGGTCAGGGCGGCGACCGCGTCGTCGCTCGCCCGCTCGCGCTCGCGGTCGAGGCCCGCGCGGCGCTCCTCGAGGCGGGCGACGGCGCGCTCGCCGAGCGTGGCCTCCTCGAGCGCGAAGAGCTGGATCTCGACGATGTGCTGGCGATCCCGGGCGGCCTGGGCCCGCGCGAGCAGCGAGCCCGCCCGGTCGGCCGGCGGGGCCGGCGCTGCCGACCTCGGTGCTTCGACCGCGACCGAAGCGAGCGCTGCGGCCGGCGCGGGAGCGCGCGCCGCGCCGCCGCATCCGCACACGGCGGCGAGAGCGAGCGCAGCAGTGGAGAGGCGTGCTCGCATGGCTTCCTCGACGCGCGCGATGCTACCGCCGCGTGCTCGCGCGTCCAATCGGGCCGGCCGGCGCCGTGGTCGTTCGGGGCGTACGCGTCGGCTGGACCACGCACCGCCCGACTTTCGTTCCCGGCGGGCGGCTGGTAGCGTGGGCTCCCGCCATGGGGTTCGCTTTGCATCGGCGCTCCGGGGGCGCGGGGGCGCTGGGCATCGTCGCCCTCGCCGGGCTGGGGCTCGGCGGGGCCTGCAGCCACGATTGGGACGCGTACGATCCGCGCCTCGGCGGCGGCGGAGCCGTCGCGACGACCTCGACGCTCTCCGTCGGCGGCGCCGGCGGCACACCCACGACGACCAGCACCGGCACCGCGGGCGACGGCGGCGCGGGCGGCGCGGGTGGCTCGGGCGGACAGGGCGGAGCAGGCGGCAGCGGCGCCGGCGGCGCGGGCGGAGCCGGTGGGGTCGGCGGCGCGGGCGGCGGGATGGTGTGCGTCCCCGGGACGACCCAGCCCTGCTACTCGGGCCCGGCGGGCACCGAGAACGTCGGGATCTGCGCCGGCGGCGTCGCGACCTGCCTGCCGGACGGCACCGGCTTCGGCGGCTGCGCGGGCGAGATCGTCCCCAAGAGCGAGTCGTGCCTCAGCGCCGCCGACGACGACTGCGACGGCGCCGCCAACGACGTCGGCGTCGAGGACTGCGGCACCGTCGCCGACGACGACTGCAACGCCATCGCCAACGATCACTGCGCCACGTGGAGCCTGCGCTTCGGCCAGAGCGGCGAGCAGAACGGCTACGGAATCGCCGCCGACTCGAGCAGCAACGTCCTCGTGGTCGGCGACATCGCCGGCAGCGCCAACTTCGGCGGCGGGGCGCTCACGAGCGCCGGCAGCCTCGACGCGTTCGTGGTCAAGCTCACGCCGGGCGGCGCGCACGTCTGGAGCAAGATCTTCGGCGACGCGGCCAGCCAGTCGGCGTACGCCGTCGCCGCCGACGGCGCCGGCAACGCTCTCGTCACCGGCCGGTTCTCCGGCACCATCGCCTTCGGCGCCGCGGCGGCCGATTCGCACACGAGCGCGGGCCTGAGCGACGCCTTCGTCGTCAAGCTCGATCCGGCGGGCAACGTCCTCTGGAGCCGCAGCTACGGCGGCGCCGGCGCCGATGTCGGGCGCTCGATCGCGGTCGACTCGCTCGGCAACGTGCTCGTGACCGGCGACTTCGCGCAGACGATCGACCTCGGCGGCGGGCCGCTCACCAGCGCCGACGTGCTCGACGGCTTCCTGGTGAAGCTCGACCCGGCCGGCAACCACCTCTGGAGCAAGGCGTTCGGCGGGCAGTACGACGACTCCGGGCAGGGGGTCGGCGTCGACGCTTCGAACGACGTGCTCGTCACCGGCTACTTCGACGAGGAGGTCGGCTTCGGCGGCGCGCTCCAGTCGGATGGCCCGTCCGGCGGTGTCGACGTCTTCGTGGCCAAGCTCGCCCCCGACGGCAGCCACCTCTGGACGCGCTCCTACGGCAAGGACGGTATGAGCCTGACGCAGAAGGGCTTCGCCATCGCCTGCGACGCCGGGGGCAACGTCTATTTCGACGGAAGCTTCGTCGACACGGTCAGCTTCGGCGCGGGCACCCACGTCGGCCAGGGACTCGAGGACATCTTCGTGGTCAAGCTCGATCCCGCCGGCAACACGATCTGGAGCAAGGCGTTCGGCGGTCCGGCGGCCGAGTACCCCGTGGGCCTCGCGGTCGACTCGGGGGCGCACGTCATCGTCTCCGGCTCGCTGGGCGGCGGCGTCGACTTCGGCGGCGGCGGCCTCGAGGTCGACGGCCCCGAGGACATCTACGTCTTCAAGCTCGACACCGACGGCGCGCACGTCTGGAGCCGCCGCTTCGGCGACTCGGGCGATCAGGACGGGACCGGGGCGGCCGTCGATCCCCAGGACCACGTGCTCATCACCGGCTACATCGAAGGCAGCGCCGACTTCGGCAACGGACCGCTCGCCTCCGCCGGCGGCGAGGACGTGTTCGTGGCCAAGCTGCCGCCCTGACCGCGGCGCGCGCGGATGACAGTGGAGCCGCGCTGGCCGGTGCGCGGGCGCGCGGTAAGCTCCTCGCGTGGCGTGGCGCTCTCCATCCCTGGCGGCCCGCGGCGTCGGCGCGGCGGTCGCCCTCGCCCTCTCGACCGTGGTCGTGTCGGCGGCGGCCCAGCACAAGGCCAAGGTCGAGCCGCTGCTGCCGGTGCTGCCGCTTTCGGTGGCGATCGTGGCGGACGACGAGGGGAGGGCGGCGCGCGACGACGCCTGGATCGACGCGCAGATCGCCCAGGCGGAGCGCCTCTTCGCGCCCCACGGCGTCCACTTCCGCAAGGTCCGCACGCGCGCGCTGCCGCCGCGGTTCGCCCGCCTCGAGACCCGCGACGATCGCGACGCCCTCGCAGCCGAGTGCGACAAGGGCGTCGTCAACGTGTTCATCGTCGCCTCGCTGCGCGACGTCGACGAGCCCGAGCGCTTCCGTCAGGGCGTGCACTGGCGGAGCCGCAGCGCGCCCGCGAAGCACTACGCCATCGTCTCGGCCGTCGCCCAGCCGACCACGATGGCCCACGAGCTCGGGCACTTCTTCGGCAACCCGCACAGCGCCGTCGTCGACAACCTGATGAGCTACGAGCGCACCAGCGTCGAGGCGACCTTCCTCGACGAGCGCCAGGGGAAGAAGTCGCGCCAGCTCGCGCGCCTCTACCTCGGCTCGCGCGAGCTCTGGCCCGACGGCGTCGAGCCGCCGAAACGCAGGCGCGCCGGGGCCGGCGCGAGCGGCGAGCGCGCCTCGCCGTGACGGCGCGGGCTCCCGACGTCAGGGCGTGAGGACGAGGCTGATCGAGTCGGAGGCGCTGTTGCCGTCCGAGTCCGTGGCGACGAGCGTGATCACGTGGGTGCCCACCGTCGTCAGCGGCGCGTTCAGCATCTCGCCGGTGCCGATCACGCCGTCGAGATCGCTCGCCCACACGAGCGAGCCGCCGGTGAGATTGCCGTCCTGAGGATCGGTGGCGGCGCCGATGAACGGAATGTCGACGTTCACCTGGCGCATCTCCCCGTCGCCCGGGTGGTAGATCTCCACCGTCGGGTCCTGCGCCGGATCGAAGCCGCCCGACCCGCCTTGGCCGCTCGTCGCGCCGCCCTGACCGCCGGCGCCCGTCGTCGCGCCACCACCCTGGCCACCGGCGCCCGTGGTCGAGCCACCCTGGCCCGTGCTGCCGGTGCTCGAGGACGTCGACGTGCCTTGGCCCGTGGAGGACGACTCCTCGGAGCTGCCGCCGCAGGCGGCGGCGCCGGCCAGCGCGAACGTGATCACGAGCGTCGTCGCGAGAGAGATTCGCATCGCATCCTCCTATCGAAGCAAGGCTCGGAGCCTATCACGCCCATCGGATCGGCAACGACGGTCGTGTGCGCGCGTGTAGGGCTGGGCTGCGCCCCGAAGTTGGCCCGATTCCGCCAACTGTGTGCGGTAGTGGACGATGCGTCCCCTCCCGCGCAACGAGCGCCGCCGGTCTCCGCGTCCGGGGGACGAGCGTGCGCCCGAGGTCGCCGCGGGCGAGGCGCCGCGCCGCGCCGCTCGCCCGGCGGTGCGCGTGACGCGCGTGTGGATCCCCCCGACCACGCCGACGCCGCCGCCGGTGAGCGTGACGCGCGCTCCATCGGCGCCGATCGATCCGAGGGTGGCGCGCGCGCCGGCGAAGCTCGCCCCGCGTCCCGTGCCGGCGAGCGAGGCCGCCGGCGGGCGCCGGGCGGAGCTCGTCGCGCGGTCGCGCCCCGCCGCGCGTACGCCGACCGGCGCGAGCGCCTGGCTCGGCGTGCTCTTCGCCTTCGCCGTGGTGCTCGGGCTCGTGGTGGAGAGGTCCAGGTCCGGCGGCGAGCCCGGCAGGCCGAGGACGGCCGTCGCCGCCGCATCGCCGGCCACCATGGTGCTCGAGGCGGCCGCGCCCACGGCGAGCCTCGCGGCCAGGTCGCGCGAGGGCTCCGCGCCCGAGGAGATCGCCGCGGTGCCTTCGGCTGCCGCGGCGAACGCGGCACGGACTGCGGACGCCTCGGCGCCGTCGCTCACGCCGCCCCCCGCGGCGCCGGCCGCCCCGGCCCGCGCGGACGCGCGCTTTCGCCGCGCCGGCTACGACACCGTGCGCGGCGGCGTCGTCTACTTCCCCGAGACGTTCTCCTCGGCCGACGGCGCCTACGACGTCCTCATCCATTTCCACGGCAACGTGAAGATCGTCGTCGAGAGCGCCGAGGTCGCCCACCTCGACGCGGTGACGGCGATCATCAACCTAGGCATCGGCTCGGCGCATTACCAGGAGGCGTACTGGGTGCCCGGCGCCTACGAGTCGCTCCTCGCCGAGATCCAGCGCTCGGTGGCGGCGCGGGGCCTCGACGGCGCGCGCCTGCGCCGCGTCGCCCTCTCGTCGTGGAGCGCCGGCTATGGGGCGCTCTCCAGCGTGCTCGAGCTCGGCCGCGGCCCGAAGCCCGACGCGCTCCTCGTGCTCGACGGGATCCACTGCGGGTGGCTCGAGGAGGACAAGACCGCGCTCAACTTCCGCCAGCTCGGGCCGTTCGTCCGCGCCGCCAAGGACGCGGCCGGCGGCAAGCTGCTCTTCTCGATCACCCACTCCCAGATCGACCCCATCGACTACGCCGCCGCCGAGGCGACCGCGAGCTTCCTCGTGAAGAGCGTCGGCGCGAGGCGCCGGCCGAGCGCCGAGGCCCCGCCGTACCTCCATCTCCGATCGATGGAGGGCGCCGTGATCAAGAGGCTCGAGAAGACGATGGACCCGACGACCGAGGCGACGGCGGGCGGCCTCCACGTCCGCGGCTTCCGCGGAAACACGCGCGAGCACCACATGGCGCATCTGTTCCAGATGGGCGCGACCGTGCTGCCGGAGCTGGTGCGCCGCTGGTCCTTGGCCACGGACGGCGACCGGCGTTAGGGCCTGGTCGGGATGCCGTTCTCGGGTCGACCCCGATGGATCATCGGGCGGCGACCGTATAGCGTGGGGCTCGGGGTGGGAGCTAGCACCCCGGAGCGACGCGATCTCCTCCGACCGGAGCACGGGATGAACTACCGCGACGAATCCCAGCGGTGCGCAGCCATTCTCACGTTGCTCACGGTGGCCGGGGCCGAGGACCATTGGACGTTGCGTGGCCCCACGCCGGAGGCACGCCGCCGGCACGCGGAGTCCGGCGGCCTCGCCACCGACGAGCGGATCATCCTCGCCGCCGCCTGGGGTCTCTGGGACGGCAGCGGCCGCCTGCGGTTCGCCGATTTCCACCGGCTCTGCCGGACGTGCTTCGAGGCGATCAGCTCGCTGCTCGAGGCCGACGGCAGCCCCGACGCCATCGACCGCTGGATCGGCGCGCACACGCACCCGGACTGCCGGTGCGCCCAGAAGCGCCCGGCCGGGACCCTCCGCGAGACGATGCGCGTCGCGAGCTGGCGCGACTCGGGCTCCTGGCCCGGGTTCTGACGCTCGCCACGAGCAGACGCGGCTCGCCGCGCGTGCTCGTCGCCCGCGACGGGCCTCCGCGCGCCCGCGCCACCTGCGGCGTCGCGGCCTGCTAGGATGGCGTCCTCCTCGAGGGCCCCATGAGCGAAGACATCTCGGAGCTGACGGCGAAGCACACCTACGGCACCTGGCGCGCGCAGCGCGGTTGGAAGCCCCTGCACGTCACCAAGGCGGACGGGTGCTACTTCTGGGACGCCAAGGGCAACCGCTACCTCGACCTCTCGGCGCAGCTCATCTGCTCGAACCTCGGCCACCAGAACCAGGCCGTCGTCGAGGCGATCTGCGCCCAGGCGCGCGAGCTCGCGTTCATCAGCCCGGCCTACGCGTGCGACGTCCGGGCGAAGCTCGCGGTGAAGCTGCTCGAGGTGCTCCCCAAGGGTCTCGACAAGTTCTTCTTCGCGACCTCGGGCACCGAGGCGAACGAGGCGGCGTTCAAGATCGCGCGCCTCTACACGGGCAAGCACAAGATCATCGCCCGCTACACGAGCTACCACGGCTCGACCGCCGGCTCCGTCGCGGCGACGGGCGATCTGCGGCGCTGGTACATCGAGCCGACCGGCAAGATCCCGGGCGTGATCTTCGGGCCCGAGGTCAACTGCTACCGCTGCCCGCTCGGCCGCAGCTACCCCGAGTGCGGCACCGCCTGCGCCGACTACCTCTCCTACATGATCGATCACGAGGAGAACGTCGCCGCGATCATCATCGAGCCGATCGTCGGCACCAACGGCGTGCTCGTCCCGCCGGCCGAGTACCTGCCGCGCCTCGCCGCCGCCGCCAAGAAGCGCGGCGTGCTCCTCATCGCCGACGAGGTGATGACGGGCTGGGGCCGCACCGGCAAGTGGTTCGCCGTCGAGCACTGGGGCGTGACGCCCGACATCCTCTGCACCGCCAAGGGGATCACCAGCGCGATGGCCCCGCTCGGCCTGGTCGCGACCAGCCGCGCCATCGCCGATCACTTCGAGGACAACTTCTTCGCCCACGGCCACACTTACGAGGCGCACCCGCTCACGCTCGCGCCCGCGATCGCGGCGATCGACGAGTACAAGCGCCTCGATCTGTTGAACCGCGCCACCAAGATGGGCGAGATCCTCGGCGGCAAGCTGCGCGCCCTCGCCGACAAGCACCCCTCGGTCGGCGACGTGCGCGGTCTCGGCCTCTTCTGGGCCGTCGACCTGGTGCGCGATCGCAAGACCCGCGAGCCCTTCAACACGCCGCAGGACAAGCGCGACAAGAAGCCGCTCGTCGTCGACGCCGTCACCGCCGATCTCCTCAAGCGCGGCGTCTCCTGCCTCGGCTGGGTGAGCCACCTCGTCGTCGCCCCGCCCCTCATCATCGACGAGGCGCAGATCGACGAAGCGGTGAGCGCGCTCGACGCGGCCCTCGCCATCGCCGACGCCAAGGTGGGCTGACGGCTCGATTCACTGCTGACGGTTCAATTCACAGGCATCGTGGGGGGGTGCGGGTCGCCTGCCCCCTGACGACGTTCCAGACCGTTGCCGGCAACACGGGTAGCGGCAACGCGCCGGCGTCGAGCCAGGCATCCGTCTGCCCTTCGGAGCGTCAGGGTGCGGCAGTGCTCGGAGCCGTCAAGGGTTCCCTCGCTGCGCGAGGCGGCTACGCCGCCCTTGACGGCTCCTGCGCGCTGCCGCGCCGCATCGACGCGGGCGATGGGCAGACGGATGCCTCCGGCGGGGGCTCTGGACTCCGGATGGTGGAAGAGAGCGGGCGCCCGCTCCAAATTGTCGTGACGGTTGCGAAACGCACGAACAGGAGGGACGCCCATGGAGAGGTATATCGGACTCGACGTTCACGCTCAAACCTGCACGATGGTGGTGCTCAGTGCGACGGGGCGGAAGCTGCGCGAGCTGGTCATCGAGACGCACGCGCAAACGCTGGTGAGCGCGCTGCAGGGGATCGCCGGGATCAGGCGGTTGTGCATCGAGGAGGGAGCGCAGAGCCAGTGGCTGTACGAGGTGCTGCACGCGCACGTCGACGAGCTCGTGGTGGTGCAGCCGGAGGCACCGCGTGGGACCAAGAGCGACGCGAGCGATGCGTTGCGGCTGGCGGAGATGATGCGCACGCGCTCGTGGACCAAGCGAGTGGTCAAGGCTCCGCGCCGCCTCAGCGCGCTGCGCGCAGCGGTGCGCAGCCACGCCACGGCCACGCAAGACATGGTGCGAGCAAAGAACCGCTTGAAGGCGGTGTGCCGAGCACGCGGCGTGAGTGCGGACGATACGGTGTACGACCCGAGCGCGAGAGCTGCGGTGCTCAACCAGCTGCCCCCGGCGATGCGCGCACTCGGGCTACAGCTCGCGGCGCGACTGGATGCGGCAACGAGCGCTCACGAGAAAGCAGTGGAGTGGCTGCATGCGGAGGCGGACAAAGTGCCCGACGTAGCACTGGTCGCAACGGCGCCGGGGATTGGCCCGGTGCGTGCGGCCCAGATCGTGGCGGTCGTGATGGATCCCCATCGCTTCCGAACGAAGCGGCAGCTCTGGAGCTACGCCGGGATGGGCGTGGTGACGCACGCGAGCGGGGAGTGGAAACACGACCCAAACAGCGGCGAGCTGCAGCGGCAGCGACGCAAGGTGCTCACGCGCGGCTTGAACTCCAACCGCAACCCGATGCTGAAGGGGGCGTTCAAGGGCGCCGCCAAGATCGTGGTGGAGCGCATGAAGAAGCACCCGCTGACCGAGCACTACCGCAGGCTCGTTGCGGCGGGCACGCACGAGAACCTCGCACTGTTGACCGTCGCGCGCCGCATCGCGGCAGCGGTGCTGGCGCTCTGGAAGGCGAAGGAGGCGTACGACGTAACGCGAAGCGCAACCAGAGCGGCGTAGTCGCAGGAAAGAGCGCATCGGCAAGAGGCCGCCGAACTACGCCGCCGTGCACAGAGTTTCGAGGGGAAGTCTCCACGACTCCGATGGGCGCGCTCGCACGAAGCGCAGTCCCGATTCACAGGCTAGGCCCCCTCGGAGCACCAAACGAAGCCTTGGCCCACGAGGCCCTGCTAGGAGGATGGTGTCCGCCTTTTGCGGGCGAGACCCACGACGGCTTCGCAAGCGGCAAACCCGAGCAAGTCGAACGCCTCGCCCCCGACCGCGCTCAGGTGGACAACGCGCCGGACCTCACGTGCAACCGGCCGAGCCACCCGAAGCGACACGACGAGACCACACCGCGACCCGGTGCCGTCAGGGCCAGGTCGGCGGACCGGGAGAGAGCTGCCCTTGACTGCCCCCCCTCTAGGAGGGAGTCGGGGAGACGGGGAGTATTTCCGGGGTCGATCGGCGTTCACGCCCGCGAGAGCCGTGGACCGATCGATCCGAGCCATCGTTCGACGTCGTGGACACCGGGCAGGGCGTGGGCCCGGATCGACCGAATCAAATCCTCCCCGTCTCCCCGCCTCCCTGTGAAATCCGACCGTTCCCCGCGCAGCCCCCTCAGCGCAGGTGCAGAATGGTCCCGCCCTTGCCGACTGCATAGACCTCGCCGCTGCCCGTGCCGCAGATGCCGAACAGGCCGAGCGGCGTCGGGCTCGCCTCGGTGATCCAGGTGCCGCCGCCGTCGGTCGAGGCGAGCAGCGTCCCGGCCGCGCCTACGGCGTGGAGCTCGCCTCGGCCGTCGCCCCAGATCGCCGAGAGCACCGCGCTCGTGCCGCTCGACTGCGGGCCCCAGGTGAGGCCGCCGTCGACCGAGCGCACGATCGTTCCGCCGCTCCCGACGGCGTAGGCCTCGAGGCCGCTCCCCCAGACGTCGCCGAGGTTCTCCTCGACGCCCGAGGGGCGCTTCGCCCAGGTGGCGCCGCCGTCGCGCGAGTGGAGGATGGTGCCGAGGTCGCCGACCGCCCAGAGGTCGGCGCCGCCGCCTGCGACGGCCCAGAGGTGCGCCTGCGTGCCGCTCGGCGTGGGCTCCCAGCTCGCGCCGCCGTCCTTCGAGCGCACGATGGTGCCCTCCTCTCCGACGGCGAGGACGTGGCCGGAGCCGTTGCCCCAGAGCGCGAACAGGCTCTTCCTCGCGCCGCTCTCGCACGCCTCGAAGCGCGAGCCGCCGTCGGTCGAGCGCAGGATGGCACCCGCTTCGCCGGCGACGAGGAGATCGCCGCGGCCGCCGCCCCAGACCGCGAAGAGCGCGCCCGGCGCGCCCGGCTTGTGCGCGATCCAGGTCTCGCCGTTGTCCGCCGAGTGCAGCAGGGTGCCCTCCTCGCCGATCGCGTACACCTCGCCGCCGTCGCTGATCCACACGTCGGCGAGCGTCTCGGTCGTGCCGTCCGACTGCGCGTCCCAGGTCTCGCCGCCGTCGCCCGAGCGCAGGATCGTCCCGGCGGAGCCCACGGCGTAGAGCTCGCCTCCGATCCCCCAGAGCGCGCTCAGCGAAGCGTCGAGGCCCGTGGCGCGCGCGAGCCAGCTCCCGTTCGCGCGCGCCTGGACGACGGTGCCGGCGGAGCCCGCCGCCCAGACCTCGCCCGACGGCGCGGCCCAGACGCTCGTGAGGGTGGCCGTCGTCCCCGACGTCTCGGGCTGCCAGCTCGCTCCGCCGTCGCTCGAGTGGATGATGGTGCCGTCCTCGCCGGCCGCCAGCACCTCCTGCCCGCGCCCCGCCACGGCGAGCAGGTTCACCTTGGTGTCGATCCAGCGCAGCTGCCAGGTGGAGCCGTGATCGATGGAGCGGAGGATCGTGCGCCGATCGCCGACGACGACGACCTCGCCGGCCTCTCCGACCCACACGCCATTGAGGTCGCGCTTGCTGGGCGCGGGGCAGAGCGACCAGGCGCCGCCGCGCGTCGCGTGCACGATCGTGCCCTCGGTGCCCACCGCGTACGCCTCGCCGTGGCCGTCGCCCCACACGGCGTGCAGGTCGGCGGAGGTGCCGCTCGCTTGGATCGCGAAGCTCGTGCCGCCGTCGGTCGAGCGCAGGATCGTGCCGCGCTCGCCGACGGCGATGACCTCGCGCCCACCGCTGCCGTAGATCGCGGTCAGCGAGGCCGTCGTCCCGCTCGGCTGCGGCGTCCAGCGCGCGCCGTCGACGGAGCGGAGGATCATGCCGTGCTCGCCGACGGCGAAGAGATCCCGCGGCGCGCGCCCCCACACGCCGGCGAGCCAGTTGCCCTGCGGCTTGGGGTTGTCCCAGTGCCAGGTGAGCCGCTGGCCGTCGGCTCCGGCGCGCGATCGGGTCGCGCCCGAGACGTCCACCACCGGCGGCGCCGTCGGGGGCGGCGCGGCGGCGCACGCCGAGAGCGTCGGCGCCAGCGCGAGCACGAGCCCGGCCGGCGCGCCGACGCGCGCGGCGGCGGAGCGCGGCGGCCGCCGATCCGGGCGATGGCGGAGCCTGGCCATGGGGGATTGGTTCGACCCCCGAGGTGCCGTGAGGCTTGGCTCGATTCGGAGACCGCGGTCGCTTGGGGTCGATTACTCGGCGACGGGCAGCGTGAGCTCCACCGAGCTCACCGTGACGCTCGCCGGCAGGACCGAGCCGAGGTGCTCGGGCGCGCCGTTGGCGACGATCTCGAGCCGCAGGGCGTGGCCGGCCTGGAGCTCCCACGCGTTTGCCGACAGCTGAAACGAGAAGCTCTGCGGCCCGAGCGAGACGCCGAGGCGCGCCGCGGCGAGCCACCGGTACGCGCCGCGGCTCACCAGCGTGAGCGTCGCGCCGTTCACGAGATCGCCGCCTGGTCCCGGCGTCACGTCCCAGAGCCGGGCCACGAGGGGCGCGTCGGCGCCGACCACGCGCGCCGTGAGCGCGAGGCGCGGCGCGCCGAGCAGCGTCGCCGCGGCCGGCATCGGAAAGGTCCAAGCGCTCGCGGCGGCGTGCGACGCCGGCGCGGTGCGGCAGCCCGGGTGGAGCAGCGGATCGGCGTCGATCGACGCGAGGCTCACCGACAGGTTGGTGGTCGTGTGGCTCTCGGTCGAGCGGAGCACCCGCTCGGAGCGGGCGAGCTCGCCGAAGCTCGGCGCGCGGAAGGTCCGGCTCTCCTGGCCCGGCACGCAGGTCGTCGTCATCACGGTCACGTCGAAGGGGACGGGCTGCTCGCGGCCGAGCAGGTAGTGATCGAAGAACGCGTTCGCCGCCGCGTGCGCGACCTTCCACTGCTCCCGCGGGTTCTGGGCGTTGTCGTGGCCGATGTCGCCGAGGAACGTCGCGATCGGGTAGGCGGGATCCGAGGCGAGCACCTTGTTGCGCATCGCGAGCGCGTGCACCGGCGGGAAGAGCGGATCGGTGAGCCCCTGCGCCTGGAACACCGGCGTCTTCCCGCGCGGCGCCAGGTGGAGCGGCGAGCGGCGCTCGAGCTCGTCGAGCGCGCGGGCGAGGAGCGGATCGATCCGCGCGTCGTCGAGGAACGGCGGGCCCGCCGAGAAGCGCGCGAACCAGGCGGTGAAGTCGGCGCTCGGATCGCTGCCGGGGGTGGCGTAGAAGCCGTTCGCGAGCGCGGGGCCGCCGGCGAAGAAGCCGGTGAGATAGCTCGAGAGCGGTACGCCCACCGGCGAGCGCGCGCGGCGGGCGTCGTCGCCGTCGGCCATGCCGCGATCCGTCGCCCTGCCGTTCGGCAGGAGCGCGCCGGTGAGGCTCGCCCAGGTGTAGAACGGCGCGGCGGCGGCGACGTGGAGCGGTACGCCGGCGGGCGATCGCCAGGGCACGAGCGATCCGTCCAACAGCTCGGTCCGGTCGTAGAGGAGCGCGAGCGTCCAGGCGTGCGCGCCGCCGTACGATCCGCCGCCTACGCCGATCCTCGCCGGGTCGGCCACGCCGGCGTCGACGAGGCGACCGATGAGGTGCTGCGCGTCGCGGATCTCCCAGCGCGGATCGGCGACGTGCACCCAGAAGGCGCGATCGGCGCACTCGCGCGGCAGCGTCGCCGGCACGTACTTCGAGCTCGCGCGGTCCGGGCCACAGGAGTCGTGCCAGCCGCGCACGGTGTAGGTCAGCACGGCGTAGCCGCGGGCGGCGAAGGCGACGTTGTTCCACTCGGCGTGCGCCGGGTCGGAGTGATCGATGGTCTCCGACTCCCAGCTCCTCCGGTCCGCGCCCCAGCCGTGGACGAGGACGACCAGCGGGCGCGCGCCGGCCGGCGCCGGGGGAGGCGCGCCCGTGCTCGGCGGTGCGCCCTCCGGGAGCGTCACGTCGACCGCGAGCGGGAGACCATCGAACGACGGCACGAGCCCCTCGTAGAGGAGGTAGGGCACGCCGTCGGGGCTCGTCACCGCGCGCCCGGCGAGCCCGAGAGGTCCCGTGCCGGCCGGCGCCGCGGTGGTCGCGGGCGCGGAGGCGTCGGCGCCGGCCGCCTGCGAGGGGGCGCGGCCGCACGCGTTCGCGCCGAGCGCCGCGGTCGCGAGCAGCGCGGCGGAGAGACGTGAGGCGCCGCTCACGCGTGCGACCGGACGTGTCCGGCGATCGCGTCGGCGAGCAGATCGTGCACGCCTTCGGCGAGGTCGTGGCCCCAGCCCTCGATCAAGCGGAAGCTCGCGCCCGGGATGGCGCGCGCCGTCTCGCGGCCGCGCGCCGGCAGGAAGATCGGATCCGCCGAGCCGTGGAGGACGAGCGTCGGCGCGCGCACGCCGGCGAGCCCCGGGCGCAGGTCGCCGGTCGCGAGGGCGGCCGCGAACTGCCGCGCGAAGCCGGGAGGGTGGAAGCAGCGGTCGTAGGCGCGCCCGGCGCGCTCGGCGAGCGCCGCGTCGTCGCGCCGGAAGCCGGTGCTGCCGGCCACGCGGAAGAAGCCGAGCTGCCACTCGATCGCCTCGGCGCGCGAGCGGGGCGGGCGCCGCAGGAGCATCGACGTGGCGCGCGGTCGCCCTGCGGTGAGGAGGCGCCCGCCCGAGTGCGACATCACCGAGATCAGGCTCTTTACGCGATCGCCGTGCGCGATCGCCATCGCCTGCGCGATCATCCCGCCCAGCGAGGCCCCGGCGACGTGGGCGCGGGGCAGCCCGAGCGCGTCGAGGAGGCCGGCGACGTCGGCGGCCATGTCGAAGAGGGTGTACGGCGCGTCGACGCGGAGGCCGAGGAGCGCGCGGGCGAGCAGTCTGCGAATCGGCGGGACGCCGGCGCTGTCGAGCTTGCTCGAGAGGCCGACGTCGCGGTTGTCGAGGACGATGACGCGGAGGCCGCGGGCGGCGAGCTTGTCGAGCAGGGCTTCGGGCCAGGCGACGAGCTGCATGCCGATGCCGGAGAGGAGCACCAGGGGGTCGCCGCGGCCGCGCTCTTCGTAGGCGAGCCGGAGGGCGTTGTTGTCGACGATCGGCATGGGGGCATCATAGGCGCGAGTCCGTGCTCCGTGCCGCCTGCCTCGGCGGCGAGCGCGCGGACCGGCAGCCAGCCGGAGCCGAGCCGCGCACATCGCGGAGGAGGGCGACGCTACGAGGGGAGGCCGCTCCGAGAGTGGTCGAGCCTGCTCGGGACCTCGTCAAGGCGGGCGTGAGCTCGTCGGTGTTTCAGCTCAGCATCGCGCGCGGGGCGGGGGGCGGCGCGGGTGCTATGGTCCTCGGGTGATCGCGCGGCACCGCATCGGGTCGGGCGTCGCCCTGCTGGCGATCGCCGCGGGCTGCACGGCGCCGGAGCGCGGGCCGGTGGCGCCGATGCCGCCCCCGGCATCGCCGGCTCCCGCGCCGGTCGAAGACGTTTCGCCCCCTGCGACGCCGCGCGCCGACGAGCGCGTCCCGGCGTTCCGCGTCGTCACGACCGACGGCGCCGTGGTCGACTCGGAGGAGCTCGTCGGGCATCGGCCCTTCGTGCTCGTGTTCTTCACGACGTGGTGCGGCGTCTGCGAGAAGAAGCTCCCGCTCGTGCGCGACGTGCTCGAAGCGGCTCGGCGCGAGGACGTCACGGTGCTCGGCGTCTCGATCGACGACACCGAGACCTGGCCCGAGGTGCCGGCGTACCTGGCGAGGCATCGGCTCACGTTTCCCGTGGTGCGCGGCCGCGAGCACGTGTCCTTCGCGCGCGCCTACGATCCGAGGGCGGGGATCCCGTTCATCGTCGTCGTGGGCCGCGACGGCTACGTGGTCGAGGCGCAGATGGGCTTCCGGCCCGACGACGGCGAGCGCCTCGCCGCCGCCATCGAGCTGGCGCGCCGCCCCGCCGCGCGCGAGTGAAACGCGGGCTTTACGTCGAGCGCGACTTGCTCCTTCATGGAGCGATGCAAAAGGGCATGCTCGAGGGGCTCGGCGCGCTGGCGCTCGCGGCCGGTGCGTTGGCGCTCGCGGCCGCGGGGTGCGGGTCGGACGACGGCACCGGCGCCTCGGGCCCGGGCTCGTCCTCGTCGGCGACCACCGGCGCGGGCGGCGCGGGCGGCGCGGGGACGACGACGTCGTCGAGCACGACCTCGTCGAGCTCCACGGGCTGCACGATGGGCGGCGATCCGGGCTGCCCGTGCCCGAGCGATGTCTGTCCGGCGCCGCTCGCCACCGGGATCGCGTCGGTGGTCGAGCTCCGGCAGTCGGCGACCGATCTCTACTGGCTCGCCTCGATCGATCGGCTCGCGAAGACGGGCGGCGCCCCGGCGACCGCGGTGAGCGGCGTCGTCAGCGCCTACGCCGTCGACGACACCGGCCTCTACTGGCTCGACGGCACGGGGACGGCGCTCCGGAAGGCGGCGCTCGACGGCTCGGGCGAGGTGCAGCTCGGCGCCGCCGACGGCTTGATGCACCCCAAGTTCGTCGCGCTCGACGCCACCGATGTCTACTTCGCCCGCGTCACCACGCAGGGGACCGGGAGCTGCGTCGGGATCGAGCGCATCCCGAAGGCCGGCGGGCCGGTGGTCCACGTCGCCGAGGCGTGCGAGCCCACGAAGAGCATCGTGCCGTACGGCATCGTGGTGGACGACACCAACGTCTACTGGCTCACGGTCGTCGTGCCCGCGTTCGCCGAGGGCAAGCTCTTCTTCGCCGACAAGACGGCCCAGGGCGCGACCGGCGGGCTGCTCGCGTCGACCAACGGCCCGATGAGCCGCCCCAAGCTCGTCGGCACGAGCCTCTACCTCATCGCCGGCGGCGCCGTGAACGTGGTCGACGCCGTCGCTGGCGGCGCCCCGAACAAGGTGAGCGGGACGACGGACGTGAAGGCCTTCGACGTCGACGCGAACGGGCTGGTCGCGATCGGCGACGACGGGCTCTTCGCCATCGACGCCGGCACCGAGACGGCGACGCTGCTCGCGTACGAGCGCGGCTCGGAGGTCGTCATGGACGCGGACACGATCCGCTGGGCGAGCGGGAGCTCGGGCTCGGTCAGCGTGCTCGCGCTCCCGCGCTGACCCGCGGGCGCGCGTCAGTCCGCGCTGCGCCGCACCATGAGCACGTAGTCGGGGAGCGGAAGCGGTGCGCCGTCCACGATCACCCCCGAGAGGACGAGCCCGATGGGCCCGCTGGGCACGTCGTCCCCGACCTCGAAGTCCATGAAGACGTTGTGGCTGAGCCCGGGCTGGATCGTGTGCGTGGGGTTCGCCATGCCCATCCAGGTGCCCTTGTGGCGCGCCCGGGTCGAGCCGTCGGCGAGGCGGACCATCATCTGATCGCGATCGACGTACATCACCTTCCCGGTCCGGTTGATGAAGGTGAGCTTGAGCTCGAGCTTGTCGTCGTCGAGGTTCACCTCCTGCACCGCGATCACGAGGCCGCCGGCGTCGTAGCCCGGCGGAGCCATGACACGCGCGCCCTTCTTGCAGGCGGGTGTGACGACGAGGACCGAGGCGAGGAGGAGCAGCGAGAGGAGGAAACGCATGGCTCGTCGTACACGAGGGCGAGACGTCCGTGCCAGCTCGTGACGCAATGCGGGCGCCCGAAGGATCGGGGGATGGGGTCGCGGAGCGCGCGGTGGTCTGCTACCCCGGAGCGATGGACCGGCTCGAGCTCGCGGGGGCGGCGGCGGAGATCCTGGAGACCCTCGGGTTCGTGTCGTGCGCCCGGAAGAAGGACGGCGTCGTCAGCGTCGATCTCTGGAAGGTCGTCGGAGGCCGGCAGCGGTTCCTGCGCCGGCCGGTGGGCGACGAAGAGCGCGACGCGCGCGCGCTCGCCGAGGCCTGCGCCGCGGAGTTCCGCGCTGCGCTCACGACCGAGCCGCACTGAGCGCGCGCACGAGCTCCGGGCGCGGCAGCGATCAGGTCGCGCGCTGCTTCGCGGCGGTCGCGTGCTCGTCGTCCTCGTCCTCGATCTCGGCGAGCGCCGCTTCGATTTCGGGCTCGGGCGGCGCCCCGGCGGGTTCTCCGCGCCGCTCGAGCTTCCTCGCTTCGAGCAGCGCCTCGGGTCGAGCTCAGAGCTCGACGCGAGGGAGGGTCTTCATCGCCTGCGCGACCGCCTCGGTCGGGTACTCGTAGTCCTCGAGCTTGCCGGCGAAGAACGCGTCGTACGCGGCGAGGTCGAAGTGCCCGTGGCCCGAGAGGTTGAAGAGGATGACGCGCGTCTTCCCCTCGGCGTCGGCGCGCTTCGCCTCCTCGACGGCGGCCTTGATGGCGTGCGAGCTCTCGGGCGCGGGGATGATGCCCTCGGCGCGCGCGAACTTCACCGCGGCCTCGAAGCAGGCGACCTGCGGGTACGCGATGGCCTCGACGAGCCCTTCGTGGACGAGCCGCGACACCAGCGGCGCGGCCCCGTGGTAGCGGAGGCCGCCGGCGTGGATGCCCGGCGGCATGAAGTCGTGCCCGAGCGTGTGCATCTTCACGATCGGCGTCATGCCGACCGCGTCGCCGAAGTCGAACGCGTAGACGCCCTTCGTCAGCGAGGGGCAGCTCGAGGGCTCGGCGGCGAGGAGGCGGACCTTCTTGCCGTTGATCTTGTCGCGCGCGAAGGGCAGGGCGATCCCGGCGAAGTTGCTGCCGCCGCCGTGGCAGCCGATGACGACGTCCGGGTACTCGCCGGCCATCTTCATCTGCGCCTGCGCCTCGATCCCGATGATCGTCTGGTGCATGCAGACGTGGTTGAGCACCGAGCCGAGCGCGTACTTCGTGTCGTCGTGCGTCGCCGCGTCCTCCACCGCCTCCGAGATCGCCATCCCGAGCGAGCCCGGGCTCTTGGGATCCCTCGCGAGGATGCCGCGCCCGGCGTTGGTGCGGTCCGACGGGGAGGCGAAGACCTCGGCGCCCCACGTCCTCATCATCGAGCGCCGGTACGGCTTCTGCTCGTAGCTGATCTTCACCATGTACACGGTGACCTCGAGCCCGAAGAGCCCGCCCGCGAACGCGAGCGAGCTCCCCCACTGCCCGGCGCCGGTCTCGGTCGCGAGGCGGCGCACGCCGGCCTTGGCGTTGTAGTAGGCCTGCGCGACGGCGGTGTTGGGCTTGTGGCTGCCCGAGGGCGAGACGCCCTCGTACTTGTAGTAGATGTGCGAGCGCGTGCCGATCGCCTGCTCGAGGCGGTGCGCGCGGAACATCGGCGCCGGGCGCCAGATCGCGAGCGCGGCGCGCACCTCGTCGGGGATGGCGATCTCGCGCTGTGCGCTCATCTCCTGCTCGATGAGCGACATCGGGAAGAGCGGCGCGAGATCGTCGGGCGTGACGGGCTTCTGGGTGCCCGGGTGGAGCACGGGTGCGGGCGGCCCGCCCAGATCCGCGAGCACGTTGTACCAATGCGTCGGGAGCTGTTCCTCGCTGAGCAGATACTTCGTCGCCATGATGCCTCCCCGAGGGCGTAAGCGCCCCTCTGCCGGTCTCTCTTGCGTCTCACGGTCCGCGCTCGAGCTGCTTGATCGGGATCACGTCGTCGGGCCCCGCGGCGATCGGCGCGAGCGCGGGTGGAGGTAGCGCGCCGAACGCGATCGACGCGAACGCGCGGGCTCGGGGGCGCTCGCGCTGGTATCGTCATCGACGGAGCGGCACGAGGCCGATGAGCGACCACGGGCGGGCGATGCGCGCGGCGATCGCCGAGGCGGAGAAGGCGCGCGGGACCACGGGCGACAACCCCTGGGTCGGCAGCGTCATCGTCGATCCGGCGGGTGAGATCGTCGCTCGCGGGCACACGCAGGGGCCGGGCGAGGATCACGCCGAGATCGGAGCCATCCGCGAGGCGCGCGCCCGCGGCATCGGTCTCGCTTCCGCGACGCTCTACTCGACGCTCGAGCCATGCGCGTTCCACGGCCGCACGCCTGCGTGCGCGCACGCGATCGTCGCCGCGGGCTTCCGGCGCGTGGTGACGGGGATCCGCGATCCGAACCCGCGCGTCGACGGCGCGGGGGTGGCGATCCTCAGGGACGCCGGCATCGAGGTGCTCGAGGACGTCTGCGCTCGCGAGATCTCGATCCAGATCGGTCCGTGGATCGTCCTCCACCACCCGCACGAGCCGCTCCGCCGCGCGCGCGCCATGGCGGGCGCGTCGCGCGAGGAGATGCTCCGCGCGCTCTCCGACCACTACGGCGTGGAGCGAGCGGCCGTCGAGCCGATCGTGGATCGCGCACGAGCCGGGGACGCCCGATGAGGTCCGGCAGGCGCCGACGCCGATGACCGAGGTCCAGGCGCTGATCGCGATCTGCCGCGCTGGCCGCGGCCGATCAGTTACCTCCGCCTCCAGCATCGGCCGCGGCTCCGCCGTTGCCGGAAGCACCACCGCCGGCGCTGCCCGCGCCCTCCCCACCGGCGCCGGTCGCGCCGCCTCCCCCCACGCCGCCCTCCCCACCGGCGCCGGCCGCGCCGCTTCCCCCCGCGCCGCCATGGCCGGCGACGCCGGAGCCGCTCGATGTGCTCAGGAAGAACCCGCCGATTCCCGACGTCGAGGCTTGCGAGCCGTAGGATCCGCCCCCAGCCGTGCTCGTGGACGAGCACCAGTCCGGATGCTCGGAGCAGGACATGCTGACGCCCTACGCGGAGCAGGCGGCGAGCTCGGTGAACGCCGTTGCGGCAGCAGTCAGGCCGAGCGCGATCGCGGCCGTCGTTTGTTGAATCGTGCCATTGCGCCGCCGCACCCCTGCGCCGCAATGGGGACACTCGGGGTCGCCGGATCGGACATGTGACCCGCACGCCCAACAAGGAAAGAATCTCATCGAGGGATCGTGCTCGCGTTCGCTACGCCCAGCTCAGTTGGTGCAGAAGCCGTTCAGACAGACCTGCCCCTGGTTCGAGCAGTTGATGCAGGAGATGCCGTTGTTCCCGCACGCCTGATCCGAGAGCCCGAGCTCACACGCGTTGTTCTTGCAGCACCCGTCGGGGCACGACTGCGCGTTGCAGCCCGCCACGCAGGCCCCGGCCGAGCAGGCCTGGCCCTGCGACGCGCAGTCCTGGCAGGGGGAGCCGTTCGTCCCGCACAGGTCCGCCGCCGTACCCGCCTGGCAGGCCGCGCCGAGGCAGCAGCCGGCGCAGTTCGCCGCGTCGCAGACCTGGCCCCCGGTGGTCGTCGATCCCGTGGACGCGCCGGAGCTGGCCCCCGTGGTCGTTCCGGTCGTCGCGCCCGTGGTCGCGCCGGTCGTCGAGGCGCCGCCGTTGCCGCTGGTTGTGCCTGCGGTTCCGGTGCCGCTGGTGGCGCCGCTGGCGCTGCCGCTGCCGCCGGCCGTCGCCGATCCGCCGCCGGCCCCCTGGGTCGGTTCGCTGTCCGACGCGCCGGTGCCGAGCTCGGTGCCGGTGGCGCACGCGCCGATGAAGGCCAGGACCGCGGTCACCTGCAATGCCCGAGGAGACCCCATCGGCACAGGCTACGAGACCCCACCATCACGTCAACGGGCGCGGTCCCCCGCGAACATGCTGACCATCGCCCTCGCTCCAGGCACGACGTGAGCGTCTGCGTCGATCCGTGACACGCAGATCGGTTGTTGCTGGAGGCGCACCGTGGTTGGATGTCGGCGATGATGCCAGGTGGATACGGACCGCCGCCGGGAGGCGGGAATCCGCCGTACGGGCCTCCGGGCGGAGGGTACGGTCCTCCCGGCGGGCCGCCGGGCGGCTACGGGCCGCCGGGTGGTGGCGGCTACGGGCCGCCGGGTGGCGGCGGCTATGGGCCGCCGGGTGGTGGCGGCTACGGGCCGCCGGGGGGTGGCGGATATGGGCCGCCGGGAGGCCCGGGCGGCGGACCGCCGATGGGCGCGCCGGGGTTCCCGCAGCCGCAGGGGTTCCAGCCGAAGAAGGGCCCGCCGGTCGCGCTGCTGGTGGGCGGCGGCTGTGGGCTCTTCGCCGTGCTCGGCGTGATCTTCTTGATCGTGCTCGTGGTGGCGGGCGCGAGGTCGAGCGGCGGCGGAGACGCGTCCTCGCCGAGCGAGCCGGAGCCCGGCGAGCAGCCTTCCGGGGGCGACGACGTCGCGGGCGCCATGGATGGCGCCGTCTACAAGGGGATCCCGTCCACCAACGTGGAGGTCCCCGTGCCACCTGGCTGGCGGGAGGACCGAAAGAGCCTCTACACCTTCGCGCTCTCCGGCGACGGTGACGCGGTGCTCGCCTTCACGACCGTCTCGAGCGTGGGCGAGTTCAACGGCCGGATCCAGCACGCCACCCGAGCGTTCGACATCACGAACTGCACGATGCAAGACGCCGAGCGGGTGAGGATCGGCCCGAACCAGCTCCGCGCGCGGCTCAAGGAGGGAGAGTGCAACTTCAACAACATCCCCTCGCACGTCGCCGTGGTGCTGGTCGAATCGGGCTCGAATGCCCTGCCCCTGGTGATCTACGCCGTGGACAAGAGGGCGTCCGCGCTCACCGCCACGCAAGCCAAGCAGACCATCGCGCGGATGCGCATGCGCTAGTCGGGTCTCGGGGGGCTCCGCCCCCGAACCGCTAGTCAGGTCTCGGGGCCTCCGCCCCCCGTACCCCCGAGAGGTCTCTCCGCGAGGTCGATGGCCGAGCGTGGAGGGCCGACCGTCGAGGCCCGAGACCTAGAGACCTTCGCCGGTCGCGATCACCGCCACCACCGCGATGACGGTCAGGAACACCAGCGCGATGCGAAGCACGAAGATGCGATGGAGGGTGTCCAGCACCTTCAGCATGTGCTTCAGGTCGTCGCCTTGGGTCGTGACGACGCGACGGAGCGCGCCACCCGTGACGGCGAAGAGGATGGCCGCGGCGAGGTAGCAGCTCGCCGAGACGACGCCTGCGCCCATGTCGAACACGAGCAGCCGGAGCGAGGTGCCGGCGAAGTCGGTGCCGACGATGGCGAAGACCAGGTGCACGATCACCATGGCGAACGAGGCGCCGGCGAGCGCGAGCGACCAGGTCGCCGCCCTGCCGATGATCTCGTTCTCGCGGCTGTTGAACTCGTACGCGTCGGGGTGGTTCATCACACGCTCGCTTCCGACGCTCACATCCGCGACACGACGGCGAGCACCGCGAACAGCACGAGCGCAAGCGCCGTCGCGATCACCTCGTAACGAAAGGCCCTGGTGAGACGCTCGAGGGCGCGCATCAGCAGGTCGACGTCGTTGCCCTCGGTGGTCACGACCTCCTTCAGCGCTCTCCCCGTGCCGAGGTAGAGCCATCCGGCCACGGCGCAGATGAGGAAGAGCGGAGCCACCAGCACCGCGCCGCGAAGGTTGTGCAAGTAGACCTGCACGGCCGCCAACGTCCCGAGGAGCACCGCGCCCAGCATCGCGCAGACGGCCCAGACCGCCGAGCTGGTGCCGGCCCGCTCGATGCGCATGTTCTGCTCGCCGGTGAACTCGTATTGGCCGCCGGACGGCGGCGCCTCGCCAGGGCCGGCTGGGGTGGTCTGACTCATCACGCCATGCGTACCCCGGCCCGCGCGCAGTCGCAAGCCGGCGGGTCCGCGCTCGGCTCGATCAGCCGCGCCCCTCCGCCGCCTCGAGCTCCGCGGCGCTCCACAGCGTCTCGTCGAACCAGCGGCCGCCGATCTGGCGCGCGAGCGGGAAGGCCTGGTTCGAGACGCCGCCGAAGAAGATGTCGTGGTTCTTGGCCCGGACCACGCCCGCGAGCTCCGCGATCGCGCGCGCCCGATCGCGCGCGTCGGGGACGCAGTCGGCGGCGTGCACGGCGTCGATGAGCGCGAGCGCGTCGTCGATCTTCGCCGTGATCGCGCCGGCCGTCGATCGCGGCAGGAGGCGGGCCTCCGCCTTCATCAGGGTGAGCTCGCGCACGGCGCCGTAGCCCACGCGCACCAGCTCCTCGCGGCGGAGCCAGCGGGTCTCGTAGTTGATGCGATGGATCAGCGACGCCCGGCCGAGGCCGCGGCGGTGCTCCTCGAGCGTCCGGTAGAAGACGCGGTAGCCGTGGCGCTCCGGGTGCTCGAAGAACTCCGACGCCGGATCGAGCAACGGGATCATCGGGCACACGAGCGGCACCACGCGTCCACCCGGGAAGCGCCGCAGCAGCCGCCCGCAGTACTCGACCGTCTCCCTCACCGAGCGCGGGCCCTGCGCGGGCATCCCCACGAAGTACCAGACGTCGATGCGGTGGATGCCGGCGTCGAGGGCGCGCTCGATCCACGCCTCCATCTCGGCGGGCGTGTAGACCCCGCGGCCGGCGAGCCTGGCGACCTCGAGGTCGTGGCTCTCGGGCGAGAGCGTGATCGTCGTGTGGGAGTTCGCCGCGGCCATGCGGCGCAGGACGTCGTCGGGCGTCAGGTGGAACTGCTCGTAGCTCACCGACTTGACGCCCGCGCCCGCGACCTGATCCAGGAAGAAGTCGAGCCCGCCGCGCGGCTCGTTGTACGACCCGACCGAGTAGAGGTGGTAGCGCTCGCCGCCGGGCAGCGCCGCGAGGGAGCCGAGCTCGAAGCCGATCTCGCCGCGAGGCTTGCGCGCCATCGCCTGGCGGCGGCCGTAGATGCGCCGGAAGGCGTCGCGCGAGCCGCCGCACCAGCCGCACGCGTACGCGCAGCCCGCGTTCTGGGTCGAGACGACCTCGCGGATCGGGAGCGCGCTCGCCCCGCCCGCGGGCGGAGCGTGCGACCAGTCGATCCCGCAGGAGAACGCGTCGGGCGCGTGCGAGACGCCGTTGTCGACGACGGCGCCGTCCTCCTTCCAGAGCAGGTTGGGCACGCCACGGAGGTCCGAGCGCCCGCGGGCGACGGCGTCGAGGAGGAGCGCGACCGGCTCGTGCGTGTCGTAGCCGCGCATCACCAGATCGACCTCGGGCCGGGCGATGAGCTCGCGCGCGAAGTAGGTCGCCGAGATCCCGCCGAAGAGGACGCGGACGTCCGGGCGCCTCGCCTTGACGAGCGCCGCGAGCTCGAGGCTCCCCTGGGCGTGCACCATCCAGTGCAGGTCGATGCCGACGACGGGCGCGTCGATCGCGTCGATGACGGATCCGACGTCGAGGCGAGGGTGCCGGAGCAGCACCGTCGCCAGGTTCAGGATCGCGACGCTCCGGCCGCGCGCCGCGAGGTAGCGCTCGAGCGTCTTGAACCCGAGCGGGAAGTACTCGTAGAGCGGCGTGATCGGGACGTCGCCGGAGGTGCTGAGGTACGGGAAGTAGACGTCGCCGCGATCCCGGAAGTCGAAGAACGCCGGGGCGTGCAAGAGGAGGAGATCGGCGCGGACGCGCCGGAGCGACGCTCGCGGCCTGGCGGCCGACGCCGTCGTCTCTCGCTCCATCTCGAACGCTATACCGGCGGCGAGCGCCGCGCCCGCGTCGCGCGCCGCCTGGCGCCGATCGCCGCGCCTGCCGCGAGGACGAGGAGCCCGGCCCACCCGACGCCTCCGCTCCGGCCGGCGGTGCGGCAACCGCAGCCGCCTTCGTCGCCGGGATCGTTGCCGGATCCCGACGGCGCACCGCCGGCGCCGTTCCCGCTCGACGAGCTCGTGCCGGCGCCTCCGCCCGAGCCTCCGGCGCCCCCGGCCCCGCCGCTGCCGGTGCCCGGATCGATGCACTGGCCCATGACGCAGACCTGCGGCGGGAAGCAGTTGACGTCTTTGCACGCCATGTCGACGCACTGGCCTGTCGCAGGATCGCAGGTGAAGCCGGCCTCGCAGGTGACGCCCTCGCAGAGCGGCACGCAGCCGGCCGGGTCCGAGCACTTCTGACCGGGGGGGCAGACGACGCTCGGGTCGCAGAACGGCTTGCACATGCCGGTCGCCGCGTCGCACGTCTCGCCCGCGTTGCAGACGACGCCGGCGCACGCGGGCGCGACGCAGAGGCCGGTGTTGCCGGCGTCGCACACGGTGCCCGCCTGATCGGCGCAGCCGATCTGCCCGGCGAAGCAGCTGCACGGCGAGTGGCACGCGCCCGCCTGGCAGAGCTGACCGGCCGGGCACTGGATGCCGGCGCAAGGATCGATGCACTGCCCGTCGACGCAGGTCTGCGCGCCGGGGCAGACGACGCCGGTGCACACCGGCACGCAGACGCCGTTCGAGCACACGCCGCCGGGCGGGCAGCCGCCGACGGTGCAGTCGGCGGGGACGCAGAGGGTCCCCTCGGGGGTCTGCGTGCAGGTCGAGCCGGCGGGGCAGAACTGGTTCTCGCCTTCGCAGGGCGCGATGCAGAGGCTCTGGTAGCACACGAGGGATCCGGTGCAGCTCCCGGGCACGCCGTCGCAGGAGAGGTCGGGCGAGTCGCACGCCTCGGGCGCGCCGGGGTGGATCCCCGGGTTGGCGTCGTCGCAGTCGCACACGAGCGGAGCGCCGGGGCAGTTGCAGTCGACGTAGAGATCGCCGTCGGCGTCGGGGCACACCGCCGCGCCGCTCTCGGTGAGACCGGCGACCGCGTCGAGCTCGGCCTCGTCCGAGTCGTAGGCGCACTGCGGGAAGTCGAGGCCGTCGTTCCCGGCGATGATGGCGGCGTAGCGGAAGGTGATCCCGCACGGCAGCGCGAACACCTGCGCGAACGAGTCCTCCTCGACCGAGTAGTCGGCGGTGTCGCCGCAGGCGGCGTAGCCGACCGGATCCGGCGGTCGCACCTCGACCCAGCCCTTGGTGAAGAGCGTCGTCAGCACGGCGCGGTTCCACTTCATCGGATCGACGCCGGTGGTCTTCGGATCGAGGATCGCCTCCTGTGAGTAGGGGTTGTCCGAGAGGTAGACGGTGTACTCGGTCGACTCGCACGGCTGCGGCCCGTGATCGTTCTGCGCGAAGATCGCGACCTTGTTCGAGGGGCCGCCGAGATCGAAGACGAGGCCCTCCCAGGGGTTGTAGGCGCCGCCCACGCCGTTGGCGATGCACGTCCAGTCGGGGCAGGCGCCGAGCATCTGGTGGTTGGCGAGGCGGCAGGGGTGCCACCAGAGCCGATCGAGCGCGTTGAGGTAGGCGCTCGCGTTGGCGATCGTCGGCGCGAGCGCCGCGCACGTGTACTGGCCCGGGCAATCGTACGGAGGCTGCGACTGCCCCGCGCAGCCGGCGAAGGGCGTGGTGTCGCAGCCGGGCCAGTTGGCGAAGAGCGTCCCGAAGACGGGGAGCTGCTGTCCGGTGAGGCCGTTCGCGTCCTTGAAGATGTCGTTGATGACGCTGCCGTTGCTCTGGATCGCGTCGATGCACGCCTGGGTCGACACGGGCGGGTTCGAGTCGCACACGCCCGTCTGGGCGCGCGCCCCGGCGGAGGCGAGCGACAGCGAAGAAGCGAGCGCGGAGCCGGCGAGGCAGCGGGTGATCGATCGGCGTGTCACGAGGACCTCCGCCCGCGACGGTACACCCGCGCGGCGCGCGGCACGAGGGGCGGCTGGTCCGGGCTACGGCGTCCAGCCGAGCGAGGCCGAGCCGTCCTCGTAGACCCAGACCCGCTGATCGGCGGCGAACGGCCCTGCGAAGTCGACCACTTTGCCGCCGGGGAACGTGACCGAGATCGCGTCGGCGCTCGTCGCGGCGCCGAGCCCGAAGTGCAGGTACATCGAGTCCTGCCCGCCCTTGCCGGTGCCGCCCTGCACGTGGCGCATGCGCGTCGCGCCGGCCGCGGTGACGCGCACCGTCGAGCCGAGCGCGGCCCGGTTGGCGGCGACGTTGCCGACCACGCGCACCTCGAGGAAGTGGCCCTTCTTCGCCGCGTCGAGATCGTTCCTGAAGAGCTCGTGGGCGAAGAGATCGGGATCACCGTCGTGGTCCACGTCGGCGACCGCGACACCCCAGCCGTTCTCGGTCGTGATCCCGGCGTGGTAGGCGTCGAGCCGGAAGGTCCCGTCGCCGTTGCCCCAGTAGAAGTCGGTGGGGCGGCCGTCGTAGACCGCGGTGATCACGAGGTCGAGGCTGCCGTCGTGATCGAAGTCGGCGAGCGCCGGCACCGAGTGCGTCTCCTGGTAGCGCAGGCCCGCGGCGCTCGCGGGGTACGACCAGTCGCCGGCGATGTCGGCGAAGGTGCCGCCGGTCTGGAGCAGGATCTCGGTCTTGTCCGAGAAGTCGAAGAAGCGCGGGTGGGCGAGGTTGGCCGAGACGAGATCGAAGTCGCCGTCGTTGTCGAGGTCGCCCCACGCGGCGCCGATGGTGTGGCCGTAGTAGGCGCCGTCCTTGTGCCCGGCGACGCCCTTGGCGATCGCGCTCTCGAGCATGGTGCCGTCGCCGGCGTTGTCGAAGTAGAGGTTCGCCTGGAGGACGTAGTTGTTGACGAAGAGATCGACGTCGCCGTCGCCGTCGGCGTCGATCGGCGCCGCCCCGCGGCTCGCCGTCTTCTTCGGCGAGAAGCCGTGCTGCGCGGTCCACTCCTCGAAGGTCCCGTCCCCGAGGTTGTGCCACACGGTGTCGGTGTAATACGTGTAGGCGCCCCAGCAGATGAAGTTCGCCTCGTAGAGATCGAGGAAGCCGTCGGCGTCGACGTCGAGCCAGGCCGCCGCCGCCGTCGGCGACCGGACGTTCGCGGGATCGCCGCAGGTGTTGTAGCTCTGCTGATCGACGATCCCCGACGCGGCGGTGACGTCGGTGAAGGTCCCGTCGCACGCCGAGCGCAGGAGCGCGTCGGGCGCCGTGTACGACTCGGCGTAGAGGAAGAGGTCGAGGCAGCCGTCGTTGTCGTAGTCGCCCCAGACGCCGCCCGTCGCCGCGAGGCCCATCGCCGCGATCCCGGAGGCCGCGGTGGCGTCGGTGAACGTGCCGTCGCCGGCGTTGTGGTGGAGCGTCGGCCCGTCGGTGACGAGGTCGTCGAAGCCGTCGTTGTCGTAGTCGCCGAACGAGGCGTGCGACGCGACCGGGCCGGTCGCCGCGGGCTGGAAGATGCGCTGCTCGGCGGGGAGATCGTCGGTGTACTCGACGTGCAGCTTGACGAGGTAGTCGTACTGGAAGGGGAACGAGACGCCGTTGTAGTACGACGCCTTCTCGGCCTCGGGCAGGTTCATCGCCGAGTGGCAGTCGTCCCAGGTGGCGCACGGATCGCCGGTGCCCTGGACCGTCCCGTCGAACGGCCACACCGGCGACTCGGGCGTGTCCACGCGGTGCGCGACGTAGACGAGGCCGGGGTGGGCGATCTCGATCGGCGAGTCGAAGACGTACGTGACCCACTCGCCCTCCGCGACGTCCTCGGCGCAGCGCGTCCCGCTCCAGAGCGGCGCCGGCTCCCAGAAGTCGAAGCCGTTGTAGCCGAAGTCGGGGTAGAGGCCGGCCGCGATCTCGGCCTTGGGATCGATCGCCGCGGGCACGCCCTCCCACTTCACCGAGAAGCCGTGGACGCGCGCCGGGCGCTCGAGATCGAAGCGCACCGCCTCGTGGACGATCTCCTCGGCGAGGACGTGGACGTTGCCGTCGACGTCGATCTGCCATGCCTCCTCATGCAGGTTCGACACCGCGACGTCGTCGTCCCAGCGCAGCTCGGTGAGCCCCTCGGGCAGCGGCCGGTTCCCCGTGCCGCACACGACCGGGCCCGCGTCGCCGCCGTCGCCCGCGTCGTCGCCGCCGGCATCGGTCACGACATCGGCGCCGGCGTCGGCGGGCGGCGTGTGGGTGAGCTCGGGATCGCCGCCGCAGGCGGCGAGGAGGGTGACGGCGGCGAGGAGGGAAGCGGAACGCATGATGTCCGCCATGCTACGTGCGGTGGGACGGTCGGCACGGCCTTCTTTGACCTCACCCCCCCGGCCCCCCTCTCCCTGACGGGAGAGGGGGGAGAAGAGGTTCGAGCAGCCCACGAAGTCTGGCCTCGGTCACCTCATCGGCACGAACGCGAAGGAAGTGGCGGATGCCGGCCTTCGAGATGTGCATGGCTCGGACTACATCCTCCAAGCGTCGCGTAGCCCCATCGTGCACTGGACCGTCGATCTCGAGCACCAGCCGGAGCTCGGCGCAGTAGAAGTCGACGACATAGCCGCGGATCACCTGCTGGCGGCGGAACTTCAGTCCGAGGCAGCGACGAGCGCGGAGCAGCTCCCACGCGGCTCGCTCCGACCCGGTCGGCGCGCCGCGGAACGCCCGCGCATCGGCCAACTTCTCCCTCGACACTCTCGCGCCCCGGGTGATGCCCGGTCCGCACGACCTCTCGCTACTCCGGCTCACCTACGATCATCGACACCACGACCGCGCCGGTTGCTGAAAATCCACCCCCCCCTCTCCCGTCAGGGAGAGGGGGTAGGGGGTGAGGTCCCCGCCTTGGCCTTGCGGCTCGAGAGCCACGACTTCGCGGCGCCGAACGCGACGGGGGCGACCGAGACGAAGACGATGAGGATGACGACCTTCTCGATCTGCTTGGCGTCGAAGACCTTGCCGAGGAAGTAGCCGAGGAAGGTCATCGAGAAGACCCACGAGACGCCGCCCACCACGTTGAACATCGCGAAGCGCCGGTACTGCATGCGGCCCACGCCCGCGACGACGGGGGCGAAGGTCCGCGCGAACGGCATGAACCGCGCGAGGATGATCGTCTTGCCGCCGTGCTTCTCGTAGAACTTCTGCGTCGCGATGAGGTGGTCCTTGCGGAAGAAGAACGACTGCTTGCGCGTGAAGATCTTCGGCCCGGCGCGGTAGCCGATCGAGAAGCCGACCGCGTCGCCGATGATGGCCATCGCCATCAGGACGACGTTCATCAGGAGCAGGTTCGTGAACGGCGAGAGCTCGAGCGGGTTCACGAGGCCCGCCTGGACGAGCACGCCGGCCGTGACCAGGAGCGAGTCGCCGGGGAGGAAGAAGCCGATGAGCAGCCCCGTCTCGGCGAAGACGATGAGCATCAGGACGGGGTAGCCGCCCCAGCGGATCAGCTCATCGGCGTGACGGAGCTTGGAGAAGAACTCGCGGATGAGGTCCACGGGCGGGGGTTAGCCCACATCCGGGCCGGCTACCAGGGCTCGCGCGCCCCGATGAAGGCGTACGGGTAGCCGTAGTCGGGCTTCGAGGCGTCCTCGAGCTCCTGGAGATCCTCGGCGTTGAGCTCGAGCGAGAGCGCCTTGAGGTTGTCGTCGAGCTGCGCCACGGTGCGCGCCCCCACGAGGATGGTCGAGACCTCCGGCCTCGAGCGCAGCCAGCCGAGCGCGACGGCGGCGTGCGTGCTCTCGCGGCGCGTCGCGATGGCGCCGATGACCGAGAGGAGGTTCCACATGCGATCGTTGTCGAAGGCCTTGTAGCTCTCCTTCCAGGACTCGAGCCGCGTCCCGGCGGGCGGCGCCTGGCCGCGCCGGTACTTGCCGCTGAGGAAGCCGCGCGCGAGCGGCGACCAGACCAGCGTCCCGAGCCCGAACGTCCGGCACGCGGGGACGACCTCGCGCTCGGCGTCGCGGACGGCGAGCGACCACTGGAGCTGCACCGACTCGTAGCGCACGGTGTCGCGGCGGTCGGCGCTCCAGAGCGACTCGACGAGGCGGTAGCCGGTGTAGTTCGAGCAGCCGACGTAGCGGACCTTGCCCTGGCGCACGAGATCGTCGAGGGCGCGCAGCGTCTCGTCGATGCGGACCGACCGGTCCTGCATGTGCACCTGGTAGAGATCGATCGTGTCGGTGCCGAGGCGCCGCAGCGAGGCCTCGCACGCCGAGAGGATGTGCTGGCGCGAGAGCCCCATGTCGTGCGGGCCGACGGGCCGCTGCCCGAACCCGATCGGGAAGCGGCACTTGGTCGCGAGCAGCACGCGATCGCGCTTGCCCTTGATCCACTGGCCGGTGAGCTCCTCGCTCCGGCCCTCGCTGTAGACGTCGGCGGTGTCGACGAGGTTCACGCCGGCGTCGACGGCGCGATCGAACACCCGCCGGGCCTCGGCGTCGTCGGCGGTGACGCCCTTCATGAACGTGCTCGACTCGCCGAACGTCATCGCCCCGAGGCTGAGCACGCTGACCTTGAGCCCCGACGTCCCGAGCTGGCGCAGTTCCATGAGCGCCGTTCTGGGCGCGCCCCCGCGCCGGGTCAAGAGGTGCCCGGTCGCGCGAGATCGTCCGCCGGCGCGCCTCGGCGCGGTGGATCTTGCCGCCGTGCCACGGCCGCGCCACGAGCAGACCCACGCATGGTGGACGAGGTCCCGCCCAGCAGCCGCGCGGTGCCGGAGGAGAGGAGCCTGATCGAGCGCCTCGAGGGGGACGCGCCGGGCGTCATCGGCGTCGACCTCGGCGGGACGAAGATCGAGGCGGTCGCGGCGCATCGCTCGTCGGGCGCCGCCGGCCCCGCGCTGGACGTGATCGTCCGGCGCCGCGTGCCCACCGAGCGCGACCGCGGCTACGAGGCCATCCTCGACGCGACGGCCGCGCTGATCCACGAGGTGGCCGGCGAGGCCGGTCTCGATCCGGCGCACGCGCCCATCGGCGTGGGGATGCCCGGCGGGGTCACGCGCCGCGAGGGGCTCGTCAAGAACTCGAACACGACCTGCCTCAACGGCCGGCCGTTCCGCGCCGATCTCGAGCGCCGGCTGGGTCGCCCGATCGCCTTCGACAACGACGCCAACTGCTTCACCCTCGCCGAGGCGGCCATCGGCGCCGCCGCCGCCCACCGCGACGGCGTCGTCTTCGGCGTGATCCTCGGCACCGGCGTCGGCGGCGGCGTGGTGCTCCGGGGCGAGCCTTGGCCGGGCGCGCAGGGCATCGCCGGCGAATGGGGCCACCACGCCGTGTACGCGGGCGGCGATCGGCCCTGCTACTGCGGGCAGCGCGGGTGCCTCGAGCAGTACGCGAGCGGACCCGCCGTCGAGGCGGACTACGAGCGGCGCGCCGGGCGGCGGCTGTCGGTCGCCGAGATCGCGGCGAGACGCGGCGACGACCGGCACGCGGCCGCCGCGATCGAGACGCTCGTCGACGCGTTCGGCCGCGGCCTCGCCAACGTGATCAACGTGCTCGATCCGAGCGCGGTGGTCCTCGGCGGCGGCGTCTCCAACCTCGATCTCCTCTACGACGAAGGGCGCGAGCGCGTGGCCCGGTACGTGTTCAACGACGAGCTCACGACGCCGATCCTGCGCCACGCGCTCGGCGACTCGGCCGGCGTGCTCGGCGCCGCGTTGATCGCGGCGCCCAGGGCGTGAGCGCGGAGCGGGTCACGCGGCCGCGGCCGCGCGTACGCCGTGACGCCGGCGAGCCGGGACCGGCGCGGTGATCGAGGTGCGGCGCCTCGACTCCGTGCCCTGATCGCGAAGGCGCCGACGAAGAGCGCGGGCGCGGCGCAGCTGGCGGCCGCCACCCTCCGCCACCCCATCCGCCAGCCCGAGGCGCCCTCGTTGCCGCGGAATCCCGGCCGGCGCGGGCGGCACGAGGCTCGCAAGGGGCCGCGCGGGAGGAGGTGGACGTTGGGTGCTAGGATCATCGCCATGTCGAGCGCGTCCTCGAGCGCACGCCGGAGGCCGGATCCCACGCGCTACCCGGTCCGCGACGACATGGGAGAGGGCTCGCTGCAGCGGTTCATCGCCGAGCTGTTGCGGCCGCTCGTCGAGGCGTGGCTCGTGTCACGCGGCGAGCGGGCGTTCGTCGGCGCGGATCAGCACATCTACTGGGAGCAGTACAACCCGACGAAGAGCGTGGCCCCCGACGTGTACGTGATTCCCGACCACGCGCCGGGCGCCAACGTCGGCTGCTGGAAGACCTGGGAATCGGATGCCGTCCCGAGCTTCGCGTTCGAGATCGTCTCCACCGATCACGGCAAGGACTACCTCCGATCGCCGCCCCGCTACGACGAGCTCGGCGTGCGCGAGCTCGTCCTGTTCGATCCCGAGCCCGGCGCCGCGCCCGACCGCGTCCGCTGGCAGGTGTTCCGCCGCACGCGGCGCGGGCTCGTGCGCGTGGTCGCGACCGACGCGGATCGGGTGCGCTCGGTGGTCCTCGGCTGCTGGCTTCGCGCCGTGGGCGAGGGCGACGCCGTTCGGGTGCGGCTTGCCAGCGGCATGCGCGGAGACGAGCTCGTCCCTTCGGATGCCGAGCGCGCCGCCGCGGCGAGTCGCGATGTAGAGGCGGAGCGCGAACGCGCCGAGGCGGAGCGCGAACGCGCCGAGGCCGAGCATGGGCGCGCCGACGAGGAGCGTCGGCGCCGCGAGCACGCCGAAGCGGAGCTCGCGCGCCTGAAGGAACGCCTGCGGGCCGAGCCGCGGCCGCGCCGGCGTTAGGCCCGAGGGGCGCCGAAGTCGTGCTCCTCGCCCTCTCGACAGGGGCCCGGTGTAAGTGCGACATGGCGTCGACGTTCACGCATCACAACCCCAGGTGATCCCATGCTCGACTCGATCTCCCCCGTCCTCCGCTCGCTCGTTCTCCTCGCGGCGTCGCTCGCCGCGGGCTGCGCCGCGACCCCGAGCCCCAACACTCCGGTCGCATCGCCGCCCGCGGCGGGTGAAGCCCCCGGAGCGCCGGCGGTCCAGTGCTCGGCGAGCCAGTACGCGGTGAAGGGCGGCTGCTACGACTCGCGCGAGGAGGCCTGCGCGGCGGCCGGCTGCCAGCCCACCTCGTGCGTCGTCGCCGAGACGGCGCCGATGCAGGTCCACTGCGGGGGCTGAGCTCGCAGCAGGTCGTCCCGGGTGGCGGCCGCCACCCTCCGCCACCCCATCCGCCAGCCCGAGGCGCCCTCGTCGCCGCGGAATCTCGGCCGCCGCGGGCGGCACGAGGCTCGCATGGGCCGCGCGGGAGGAGGTGGACGTTGGGTGCTAGGATCATCGCCATGTCGAGCGCGTCCTCGAGCGCACGCCGGAGGCCGGATCCCACGCGCTACCCGGTCCGCGACGACATGGGAGAGGGCTCGCTGCAGCGGTTCATCGCCGAGCTGTTGCGGCCGCTCGTCGAGGCGTGGCTCGTGTCACGCGGCGAGCGGGCGTTCGTCGGCGCGGATCAGCACATCTACTGGGAGCAGTACAACCCGACGAAGAGCGTGGCCCCCGACGTGTACGTGATTCCCGACCACGCGCCGGGCGCCAACGTCGGCTGCTGGAAGACCTGGGAATCGGATGCCGTCCCGAGCTTCGCGTTCGAGATCGTCTCCACCGATCACGGCAAGGACTACCTCCGATCGCCGCCCCGCTACGACGAGCTCGGCGTGCGCGAGCTCGTCCTGTTCGATCCCGAGCCCGGCGCCGCGCCCGACCGCGTCCGCTGGCAGGTGTTCCGCCGCACGCGGCGCGGGCTCGTGCGCGTGGTCGCGACCGACGCGGATCGGGTGCGCTCGGCGGTCCTCGGCTGCTGGCTGCGCGCCGTGGGCGAGGGCGACACCGTTCGCGTGCGGCTCGCCACCGGCCTGCGCGGCGACGATCTGGTCCCGTCGGACGCCGAGCGCGCCGCCGCGGTGGACCGAAGCGCCCAGGAAGAGCGCCGGCGCCGCGAGCACGCCGAGGCGGAGATCGCGCGCTTGCGGGAGCGCCTCCGGGCCGCTCCGCGGTCGCGCCGCCGCTGATCGCGAACGTCGCCGACCGATGGGCGGCCGATCAGCGGCGCGGCGGTCGCCTCGAGGGCTCGAGCGGACGCGAATCGGTACCGCGCCTCGGCTCGAGCCCAGGCGCGACCCGCGTTCGCGGTCGCTCGAGCAGCGCCGCGCGGGTGATCCGCGCGTCGCCGAAGCGATCGCCCACGCTGGCGACGACCTGCTCGAGGCGGAGGCGCCGCTCGGCCGTGCGGTCGGGAAAGAGCGTGGGCGGCGGCGGCCCGGACCCGAGCCCGCCGACGCTGATGCCGGTGAGGCGCACGCGCGCGCCCTCGAGCGCCACGCGATCGAGCAGCCCCTTCGCGGCCCGGAAGATCGAGTCGGTGTCGGAGACGCCCTCCGGCAGCGTGACCCGCCGGGTGCACAGGGTGAAGTCGGCGTACTTGATCTTCACGACCACGACGCGGCCCGAGAGCTCGGCGCGCACGAGGCGCTGGGCGACGCGCGCGGCCTGATCGAGCAGGTGGCGCTCGATCTCGGCGCGGGTGGTCAGGTCCTCGTCGTACGTCTCCTCGGCGCCGATCGACTCGGCGGCCCGGCCGGGCACGACGGGGCGATCGTCGACGCCGCGGGCGAGGCGCTGCACGTCGGCGCCCCAGCTCCCGAGCACCGCCTCGAGCTTCGCGACCGGCGCCCGCGCCAGATCGCCGAGCGTGGCCAGGCCCGCGGCGCGCACCCGCGGCGCCGCCTTCGGCCCGATGCCCCACATGCGCTCGACCGGGAGCGGCGCGAGGAAGGCTTCGACCTCCTCGGGCCGGACGACCACGAGCCCGTCGGGCTTGCGCAGATCGCTGGCGACCTTCGCCACGAACTTGCACGGGGCGACGCCCGCCGACGCGGTGAGGTCGAGCTCCTCGCGGATCTCGCGCTTGATCCGCCGCGCGATCGCCTCGCCGTCGCCGAAGAGCGAGCGGCTCTCGGTGACGTCGAGGAAGGCCTCGTCCACCGAGAGCCCTTCGACGAGCGGCGTGAAGCGCCGGAAGATCCGGAAGACTTGCTCGCTGACCTCGCCGTACCGCCCGTGCTTCGCCGAGACGACGATGGCCTGTGGGCAGCGCCGGAGCGCCTCGGCCATCGGCATCGCCGACCGCGCGCCGAAGCGGCGGGCCTCGTACGACGCCGCCGCGACCACGCCGCGCCGCGACGATCCGCCCACGAGCACCGGCTTGCCGCGGAGCGACAAATCGTCGCGCTGCTCGACGGACGCGAAGAAGGCGTCCATGTCGACGTGGAGGATCTCTCGCACCAGGCATTCATACGCCCCGAACGCGTGCGGCGGTGGCTTGCTTCAATTCAAACCCTGTCCGAGGTGGGATCGATCGTCGACCCGGGGCCGGCGCCCGCACGATCGGCCTCGGCGCGGTCTTGACACCTTCCGCGGGATCCGGTCGCCTGACGATCGGACGAGCACGACCCGCCGGCTCCGGCCGCTTCGCTGCTCCTCCTGAAGGAAGCTTCCCGTGCCTAGCCGGTCTTCGTCTCGTCTCCGCCCCGCGACTTCCATCTCCCTCGCGGCGTCGCTGTTCCTCGGAGCTACCCTCGCCTCGACCACGGGCTGCGAGCTGATCGCGGGCGTCGACTCCGATCTGCTCAACAGCGGCACCACCACGACCACGGGCCAGGGCGGCGCCGGCGGCCAGGGCGGCGGTCAAGGCGGGCAGGGCGGTCAAGGCGGGCAGGGCGGCCAAGGCGGCCAAGGCGGCTGCGACACCGCGTCGGATTGCCCCGGAAGCGACACCGAGTGCCAGACGCGCACCTGCGATCAGGGCGTCTGCGGCGTCGACTTCATGCCCAACGGGACGCCCACGGCGACGCAGACGCCGAGCGACTGCAAGACGGAGGTCTGCGACGGGCAGGGCGGCCTCACCACGACCAACGACGACGCCGACATCCTCGACGACGGCAACGGCTGCACCGACGACACCTGCAACGCCGGCACCCCGGCGAACACGCCCTCGGCGCTGGGCGCGGCCTGCAGCGAGAACGGGGGCACGCTCTGCGACGGCGACGGCGCCTGCGTCGAGTGCCTCGGCGGCGCCGACTGCATGAGCGGCGTCTGCCAGGCGAACGCCTGCGTGCCGGCGAGCTGCGCCGACGGCGTGGTCAACGGGGACGAGACCGACAAGGACTGCGGCGGCTCCTGCGGCCCCTGCGGCGACGGGCTGGTGTGCATGGTCGCCGGCGACTGCCAGAGCGCGGTGTGCACCGGCAACGTCTGCCAGGCCCCGCTCTGCGACGACGTCGTCGAGAACGGCGCCGAGACCGACGTCGACTGCGGCGGTGGCACCTGCAACCCCTGCGGCCCGGGCCTCGGCTGCAGCGTCGACGGGGACTGCATCGGCGGGTCCTGCTCCGGCTCGACCTGCCTGCCGACGTGCACCGACGCCGTGACCAACGGCGGCGAGTCCGACGTCGACTGCGGCGGGCCGACCTGCAGCAAGTGCGCCGACGGCCTCGCCTGCAGCGTCGCCGGCGACTGCCAGAGCGGCGTCTGCACCGGCAACGTCTGCCAGGTGCCCGCCTGCGACGACACGGTGCAGAACGGCACCGAGACCGACGTCGACTGCGGCGACACCTGCCCCGACTGCGCCGACGGCCTCGCCTGCACCGTGGCCGGCGACTGCCAGAGCGGCGTCTGCACCAACAACGTCTGCCAGATCCCGACGTGCAACGACGGCGTCGACAACGCCGCGGAAACCGACGTCGACTGCGGCGGCGGCACCTGCGCGGCCTGCGCCAACGGGCTCGGCTGCCTCGTCGGCACCGACTGCGTCAGCCTGCTCTGCGTCGGCGGGACGTGCACCGCCCCGAACTGCGGCAACGGCATCACCGAGCCCGGCGAGGCCTGCGACGACGCCAACGCCGTCAGCGGCGACGGCTGCTCGGGCTGCGCGGTCGACGCCGGGTTCATGTGCTCCGGCGAGCCCAGCGTCTGTTTGACGACCTGCGGCGACGGCACCAAGGCCGGGGCCGAGGCCTGCGACGACGCCAACACCGCGAACGGCGACGGCTGCTCGAGCACCTGCACGGTGGAGGCGGGCTACACCTGCACCGGGACCCCGCAGAGCGTCTGCAGCACGACCTGCGGCGACGGCACCAAGGCCGGCACCGAGGCCTGCGACGACGCCAACACGAACAACGGCGACGGCTGCACCAGCACCTGCACGGTGGAGGCGGGATACACCTGCACGGGTACGACGCCGAGCATCTGCAGCACGACCTGCGGCGACAACATCAAGGCGGGCGCCGAGGCGTGCGACGACGGCAACACGGCGAACGGCGACTGCTGCTCGTCGACCTGCCAGATCGAGCCCGGCTGCGAGCTCGAGCCGAACAACGCGTGCGGCACCGAGACCGCCATGCCGGCCCTCTCGGGCTCGCCGCTGTCCGCCACGATCAAGGGATCGCTGGCCCCCGCCGGCGACGTGGACTTCTACTCCTTCGTCATCCCCGGCACGCACCCGGCGACCGTCAAGATCGAGACCTACTTCGGCGCTCCCGGGACCTGCTCGAGCACCGGCGCGAACGACACCCGGATCGAGCTCCACGGGCCGGCCTGCGCGACCAACGTCGGCAGCGACGACGACGACGGCGTGGGCTTCTGCTCGCTCATCGACGCGGCGGCGCCCAGCAACGATGCCTTCGCCAAGAACCTGGCGCCGGGCACCTGGTTCGTGCGCGTCAACCACTCGACCGGCGGCACGGCCCTCGGCTACACCCTCCAGGTTTCGCTGGCGTCCGTCTGCGGTGACGGCGCGGTCCAGGGGACCGAGGCCTGCGACGACGGCAACAACACCGCGGGCGACGGCTGCAACGCCACGTGCGTGGTCGAGGCGGGCTTCTCCTGCTCGGGATCGCCGAGCGCGTGCATCCCGATCGTCTGCGGCAACGGCATCCTCCAGCCGGGGGAGCTCTGCGACGACAACAACACCACGGCAGGCGATGGGTGCAGCGCGACGTGCCAGCTCGAGGCGGATTTCCAATGCACCGGCGCCCCCAGCTCGTGCGCTCCCTTCGAGACGACCTGCGGCGACGGTCTGGACAACGACGGCGACTCGCTCGTCGACGCCGCCGACGACGACTGCATCGTCACGCTGAGCTTCCCCAAGTGCGCGGCCGGAGAGACGCGGATGGTGTTCCGCTCGACCGACACGCCGCTGCCGATCCCCGACAGCAACGCGACGGGCGTGACCAGCACGATCAACGTGGCCGGCGCGGGGACGGTCGTGCGCTCCGCGATGGTCTACAACATCACCCACACGTTCGATGGGGACCTCGACCTGTTCCTCACGCCGCCCGGCGGCGCGTCGACCGACGTTTGCAGCGACAACGGGAGCACCGGGGAGAACTTCACCAAGACGGTGCTCGACAACAGCTGCTCGGCGCTCGTCACCGCGGGTGTCGCGCCGTTCACCGGCTGCTTCAAGCCGGAGAACAACATCGCGGTCGCAGGCGACGGCGCCTGGAGCCTCAAGGTCGCCGACGACGCCGGCGGCGACCTCGGCTCGCTCGACAGCTGGGCGGTCATCCTGTGCACGACGCCGTGAGCCTCGGCTGATCCCGCGGCGCCACGGCGCGACTCTCACCCGAACGGGAGGAGGAGCGTTGCCCACCATCAGGAAGCGTTGCCTCGCGGCGGTGCTCTCGTTGGTGGCGACGGCGCTCGCTCCTTCCGCCGCCGCGCAGCAGCCGCCCTCGGGGGAGCCGCCGCCGCTGCCTCCCCCGGCAGCCACCGAACAGCCGCCGCCGCCGCCCGCTCCGGCGGCGGTGTGCGTCCCCGGCGCCCAGGTCGAGTGCGCTTGCGGCGGCGGCGTGACGGGCTTCCAGGTGTGCTCGGACGACGGCGCGCGCTTCGACGCCTGCCATTGCCCCGCCGCGCCGCCCCAGGCTCGCCCGCCGGCGCCGTGGCCGCCCGGGCCCGTCGCGCTCCCGCCCGCGTATTACCCCGCGACGCCGCCTGGCACCCTCGCCGTTCCGCCGCCCGCGCCGGTCTGGCGCAAGCAGAACAAGGGCCTCAAGATCGCCGGCATCGTGATGACCGCCGTCGGCGGCGTCGGGACGGTGGCGAGCGCCCTCGGGCTCGCGCTCAGCCTCATCCCCCAGGAGGAGTGCGACGCCCTCACCTGCTACGAGCGGCGCGACGCGCAGCCGGCGAACACGTTCGTGGTGGCGCTGCCGCTCAGCGCGGCGGTCCTGGTCGGGGGCGTGGTCATGCTCGCGGTCGGCTCGCGCAGGTCGTCGGCGCCCGAGCCGCCCGTCGAGCCGCGCGCCGCGCTGATCCTCGGCCCCAGGAGCGGCGTGCGGTGGACCTTCTGAGGGAGGCAGCCATGGTGAGCTTCGCGCGAACGGTGCCGGCGCTGCTCCTCTTCTTCGCAGGCGCCGGCGTGGGCTGCTTCGACACCGAGGAGACGTTCTCCGGCTGCGCCGCCGGCGCCGTCGAGGTCGACGTCGATCCGCTCACGCTCTCGTGCCCGGGCGCGTGCGCCCTCGTCCTCAAGAGCGACGGCGCCGAGCGCGATCTCTGCTGCTGCCTCGGGAGCTCCGGCGGCGGTACGTTCCGGGGCGGCTCCTCGGACCCGGTCTACTCCGGCGGATCGAGCTCGAGCAGCGGCGGCGGCGTGACGTGCCCACCCGATCATCCGAGCGACTGCGGCAACGGCCAGTGCTGCTCGGCCGATTACCCGACCTGCTGCGGATCGTATTGCTGCCCGCTCGAGTTCCCCTTCTGCGGCGGCTGCGGCTACGACTGCTGCGCGTACACCGGCGGCGGCGGGCTCGCCTGTCCGATCGACTACCCGGTCGATTGCGGCAACGGCGCCTGCTGCCCCTCCGATTTCCCGATCTGCGGCGGCTGCGGCTTCGACTGCTGCCCCGTCGGCGGCTCGGGGGGCGGCGGCTGCCCGGACGGCTACCCGGTCTCGTGCGGCGACATCTGCTGCCCGCTCGATTACCCGATCTGCGGCGGCTGCGGGGGCGACTGCTGCCCCGAGGGGTGCCCGGCCGATTACCCCGTCGACTGCGGCGACGGCTGCTGCCCCGGCGATTACCCGGTGTGCTGCGGCGACGCGACCTGCTGCCCGTCCGGCACCTACTGCTGCGCCGGCGGCTGCTGCACCTGAGCGCCGTGGAACGAGGCGCACGAAGCGACGGCCCCCTGCGCGTCGCGCTCGTCGCCGGGGCGTGGCTCGCCATCGCGTGGGGGATGCTGCAGTACGGCGCGCTCGCGCTGCCGCGATCGATCGCGCGCGAGCTCACGCTGCAGACGTTCCTGATGATCGCGCAGGTGGTGATGACCGGAGCCGGCGTCGGCCTCGCCGCCGGGCTCCTCGCCGCGCCGCGGGCGGCGCTCGGGCTGGCGCGCCCGAACGCGCGCCAGCTCTCCCTCGTGGCGCTGGCGACGCCGGCGGTGTTCGTGGCCTCGTTCGCCGCCGGGGTCGCCATCGCGCTGCCCACGCTGATGGCCGAGCTCGCCAACCGCGGGACCGAGGCGACGCGGCAGGACCTGGGCGAGCTCGGTCGCGCCGTGAAGGAGGCTCCCGCCTGGCTCACGCTCACCTGGGGCGCGCTCATGGCGCCGGTGGCCGAGGAGCTGCTCTTCCGCGGCGCGATCTGGTCGGCGATCCGGCGCCTCACCGCGGCCGCCGAGCCTCCGTCCGCGGGCGCCGATCCTCCGGGCGCGGGCGCCGCGGCGGCCGGCGAGCCGCCCGCGTCGAGCGAGCTCCCCGCGATCATGTTCGAGGACGGCGTCGTGGTGCGCGCCGGGCGCCGCGTCTGGGCGGTGCTCCGGGACGGGGGCTTCGCCACGCTGGGATCGGCGGCGGTGTTCGGGGCGATGCACCTCGGCGTGCCGGGCGGCGCCGGGATCGTGCGGGTGGTCTCGGCGACGTGCCTGGGCCTCGCCTGCGGCGCGGCGCGCCACGCGACGGGGAGCGTCGTCGCGGCGCTCGCGCTCCACGTCGTCTACAACCTGCTCTCGATCGCGCAGACGCGCCGCTGGCTCGTGACCGAGAGCTTGCCGTCCAAGTACGGGATGCCGACGGCGCTCGCGCTCGGCGCGGCGGTGCTCGGGATCGCGGCGCTCGCCGTGTGGATCGCGGGGCGCACGCCGGCGAGGAGCGGGCCCGGCGAGGCTCCGGACGTGGTCGTGCCGTAGCGCGGCTCGAGCGACCGCGATACGGATCGCGCTTGGGCTCGAGCGACCGCGAACGCAGATCGCGCTTGTGCGCGCCGACGCCGCTACGGCGCCGCGCTCGCCTGCCAGTGCTCGACGCTGCGGTAGCCGCGCGCGATGAGCCCTAGCGCGAGCGCCGCGACGAACGCGAGCGCCGCGTAGAAGAAGAACTGCGCCGATCCGGTGAACACGTTGAGCGCCGCCGCGAGCGCGACCGCGAGGTTGGCGGCGGTGACCGTGAGGTTCCAGAAGCTCATCAGCGTTCCCTTCATCTCGCGCGGCGCCTGGCTGTAGGCGAACTCGAGCCCCGTCGTCGACACCAGGATCTCGGCCGTGGTGAGGACGACGTAGGGCGCGATCTGCCACAGGATCGAGAGGCGCACGCCGGCGTCGACCGGGATCTGCAGCGCTCCCGCGATCAGATACGACGCGCCGCCCACGGCCATGCCCAGGGTCATGCGGCGGAGCGGCGTGAGCTCGTAGCCGGCGCGCTTGAGCGCCGGGTAGAGGACGCCGCTCGTCAGCGGGATCAGGATCATCACCAGCGCCGGGTTGACGAGCTGCATCTGCGACGGCTCGAAGGTGAGCGGCCCGAGCTTCGGGGCCATCGACTTCGCCTGGACGACCCAGGTCGAGGCCTTCTGGTCGAAGAGCATCCAGAAGAAGGGGATCGGCGCGAACACGAGGAGCACGCGCAGCACCGCGCGGGCGCCGTCCACCGCCGCCGCCGGGTGATCGGCGAGCGCGCCGTCGAGGAAGGGTCCGGCGCCGCGGTGCCGGAACGCGCTCCGGAGCACGCGCAGGAACGAGTGCGGGTTCCGGCCGGTCGGGCGCACGTCGACGTACTGGTGCCGGCCGAGCCAGAAGATCAACGTCGCCAGCGCCATCAGCCCGCCGGGGATCCCGAAGGCGATCGCCGGGCCGAAGAGCTTGAGCGTCTTGGGGATGAGCAGCGAGGCGAAGAACGAGCCGAAGTTGATGCTCCAGTAGAAGACGGCAAAGACCTTGTTGACGAGGTGCTTGGTCGCGTCCGAGAACTGATCGCCGACCATCGACGAGACGCACGGCTTGATGCCGCCCGATCCGAGCGCGATGAGCGCGAGGCCCGCGTAGAAGCCGGCGGGGCGTTGGTCGAAGAGCGCGAGGCAGGCGTGGCCGGCGCAGTAGACGAGCGACAGATAGAGGATCGTCCTGTACTTGCCGAGGAAGCGATCGGCGAGGTAGCCCCCGAGGAGCGGGAAGAAGTACACGCCGCTCACGAAGAGGTGGAAGATCGCCTTCGCCCGCGCCTGGCGCTCCTCGGTGACCGGGGTCTCGGTGAGGAGCAGGTAGTCGATGAGGAACACCGTGAGGATGTTCCGCATCCCGTAGAAGCTGAAGCGCTCGCAGGCCTCGTTGCCGATGATGTAGCGGATCTGGCGGGGGAGCCGCGCCGTCTCGGTCGTCACAGTCGGTCCCCGCTCGCGTCCGCGCCCATCGCGCGACGCTAACACAGGAGCCGAGGCGCACTCCTCGGACGACCGAGACGAGGTGGTCAGCCGTTCGGGCCGCCGGGCGATTCGCCCGTGGGAGCGGCCGGCGACGCGGCTCCGGAGGAGCGCCCGCGGCGTGGCATCGTGAGGCTCCGCGCGACGCCGCGCAGCGTGCGCACCGCCTCGCGGAGGGCCGTTCCGCCGGAGGTCCGCGCGATCCCGCGGAGCGCCTGGTAGCCGGCCCAGGCATCGCTGCTCGCCTTGGCACGGAGCCGGCGGGCCTCGTCGTCGGCGTGAGCGACGAGGTGTCGGCCCTCGGCGGCGATGGCCTCGAGGCGCTCGGCCTTGTCGAGCGCGTCGCCGATGGCGGCGCGGTCGAAGACGTGACCGACCTCGGCGGGGAAGCGCTCGGCCGTGGCGATCATGGCCCTGACGAGCTCGGTGGGAACGCGGAGCGCCCACGTGATCTCGCGGAGCTCCTTGACCGCGAGGGTGGGACGGAGCCGCAGGTCGGCGGTCAGGCGACGCAGCGCGGCGATCGCCTCGTCCGACGCGATCGCCGGCGCTTCGACGGGCGCCGTCGCGCTCGAGTCGGTGTTCTGGAAGCCGTTCTGCTTGGACGTGCCGTTGGTGTCGTTCAGCGTGTTCATGGCGTGCTCTTTTTCTTCGTGGATCCCGACGGTTGCAAAGGGGTCGACCGCGCCTGCCGAAGCGCCTGCGCGGGAGGAGCGGACCGTCGCTCCTGATCCAGAAAGGTGGCGAGAACGCGTTTTGGATCACGCGATCGAAAAAAAAGTCGTGCTCGGCGGGGCGGACACCGAGCGAGACATGGACCGATACCTCGCTCGGTGTCGGCTGAACCTCGCGAGACATGGACCGATACCTCGCTCGGTGTCGGCTGAACCTCGCGAGGCATGGACCGATACCTCGCTCGGTGTCGGCTGAACGTCGCGAGGCATGGACCGATACCTCGCTCGGTGTCGCCTGAACCTCGCTCGGTGTCTCCTCAACCGAGTTCGTCATCGCCGCATGCTGCGGCCGGCACGGTGGACGCGGCGCTCGACGTGGCGGACGTCGCGCTCGGTGAGCGTGACGATACGTTCGAGGTCACCCATGGTCAGGCGCGGCGCGCTCGGGGGCGACCTCGCGGCGGAGTTGGTGGGAGCGACCTCGCCGGGAGGGGAGGAGCGCGGGCAGAGCCCGGGCCCGACTCGGGCCCCCGGCCCGCTCGACGACGACGCGTGGGCCTTGCGAGATCGGCGCCTCTGGGCGGCCCGCAGCGACGCGGCGCCCCGCCCTCGGGCGCCTGCCACGCATCCCGTGCGCCGCCGGTCAGGCGTTATCCGCTTCGACGGACCGCCTCTTCTTCCGCTATCCCGCGGCCCCCACCACGCAGGTCTTCTCCGGTTCTGCGGATCAGCCCTTCTCCGGTTACGCGGCGCGCCTCAATGAGATTTCGCGGAGTTCCGAGCCGGAGCAGGCGTTCTCGTGTTACACTGACCTCCGGTTTACGGGTCCACACGGACCTGGATACCACTCGTTAGCCGGACGAAGCGACGCATGAGCCATAACCCCAGTCCGAATCCCGATTCAGTGACGGATGAGGCTTCGTTCCTCGCGTTTGTGCAGGAGCTCGCCGACGACCGGAAGCTCGCTGCTCACATCGATGACGGACCCTTCGGCGCGCCTCGAAGCTGGCAAAACCACACGATCGAAACCTTTCTCGAGGCCGCGCTCTCATGGGCACAAGACTCCGACTTCGGCAGGAGTCAGGATCTGCCAGAGAACGCGTCGGTCTGGCGGCGCGTCGCCGTCTTTCTCTACTGCGGCAAGATCTACGAGTGAATCATCGCCGTGGCTGAACGGAGCCGCGCGTGCGCCAGACCGTCCCCGCGAAACATCCCACGACAGGCGCAGCCGACGTGAAGAGGAAGGTTCGAGCCATCAACGTTGATGGTCGGGAGTTCGTCTGGCGCGTGGCCAAGCGCGACGACCTCGCGCTTGTTCGCGTGTGGGACATCAACAAGCCACGTACAACTTGGGCCGAATTCGCGCTCCCGCACACCGATCCGTGGCTCGACCTCGATCGTGAGCCGACAGCACCGGTCCGTCCCGAGCGCGTTGCAGAACTGATCCGCTCCCGGATGAGGTCGGGCTGACCGGCCTCCCGCTGCCTGCAGCACCGGCCGGCTAACTGCTTGCTGAAGCCGACGAGCGCCGTCGGTCGCCCGCTGCGCGGGCTCCCTCTGGCGCTCGCGGCTTAGCAAGGGTACGTTGGGCGGACCGGAATACCGTGGCCTGGCAAGCGGAATTGCAGATCCTTGCGGACGCCGGAGTCAAGCTCGCCCCGGGGCTCACGCCGACAGAGCTCGCTCAAGCTGAAGCCATCATTGGCGCGAACTTCCCTGCGGACCTGCGCTCTCTCCTTTCCGAGAGTCTTCCCCTCGGCACGCCATTTCCCAATTGGCGCGAGCCGGATTCGGATGCAATCCGTGATCAACTCGGATGGCCCTTCGAAGGCCTCGCCTTCGACATCCAGAACAACGCGTTTTGGTGGCCTGATTGGGGCACTCGCCCTACAGAGCTGGCCGAGGCCTTGGATGTTGCGCGAGCCAGGGTTGCCGAAGCACCACGCCTGATTCCGGTCGCCGGTCACCGCTATCTCCCAGCCGAGCCGGCCACGGCGGGCAACCCCGTCCTCTCGGTCTACCAAACGGACATCATCTACTACGGTTCCGACCTGGCCACTTACCTTCGCTGTGAGTTCCATCAGATCTCCCACGCGGACGCCGTGCGCGGCGACGTCCGCAGGGTCAGATTTTGGAGCGAACTCGTCGACGCCAACTCATAGGCCGCCCAACAGTGAGGGTTTCGCCGCCGCGCAGGACCGCGGACGGGGGCACCGTCGGGGTCGACGTTCCGTGAGGCAAGGCACCGGTGGCGAAACCCGGTGTTGAACGAGCCCGAGCGGCGC
>CAYJPW010000049.1:0-63209 GCA_964372055.1 uncultured Polyangiaceae bacterium | reverse complement strand
GGGGGGGGGGGGGGGGGGGGGGCGGGGGGGCGGGGGGGGGGGGGGGGGGGGGGGGCGGGGGGCGGCCCCCCCCCCCGCGCCGCCTCGCCTTCGACGATCGCATGTCTACTGGACGTCAGCGGGCGACGGCGAAGTGCGGCGGGTCGCGAAGTAGCTCGGTCTGCGCTCACCCCGGAGAGCCGCACGCGGCGTCAGGGCGAGAGCTTGTACGCACGCAGCGTGCCGTTCGTGCGGCTCAGGAACAGTCTTCCGTTCGCGATGCTCATGAAGCCGCCCGCCGGCGCCGTCCAAGCTTGGAGGTGTGTCGCGATCTCGACGGCGTAGACGTTGTTGTCGCTGCTCACGTAAACGTACCCACCGGCGATCACCGGCGGGTACTTCAGCGCGGCATCGCCCACGAAGACCCAAGACAGGACCCCCGTTGCCGCGTCCCTCACGATGAGGTTGCCGCCGCTCACCGCGTACACCAAGCCTCCCGACACGGCGGGCGTGCCGACGTGGGTCCCGTTCGCAGTCCACGCGACGACATGGGTCGCAGGATCCACCGCGTAGAGGTTGGGAGGCGCGATCACGTAGATCAAGTTCGGCCCGACCACCGCCGCCGTCCTCATCGTCCAGCCTGCCCAGTTCCAGGTCACCGTCGTGGTCCAGGCGACGACCCCCGCCACGGGATCGTGTGACCGCAGCTTTCCGGCGACGAAGCTGTAGATGGCCCCGTTGCCGAACGCGGGGCTCCACTCGTCGTATTGCTCGAGCGTGTTGTTGAAGAAGAGCTGGCTGCCGCTCACGCCGTCAAAGCCGTAGAGACCCCCGTAACTTCCGCCGTTCGAATAAACGCGGCCGTCGGCGACTACCGGCGCCCAGTAGTACTCCCACTGAGCGCTCATCGGAGCCGTCCAAGCCGGCACGCCGTTCACGGCATCGAAGACCCAGAGCTTGGTCGTCCCCGCGTTGCAGTGCGCCGCATAGACCCGCCCGCCGCTCACGGTGGGGTGGCCGGCGCTGAAGACGCTGCCGAAGTCGTAGCTCCACACGGGCGAGCCGTCGGACACGTTCCGTGCCCAGAGCGTCGGGTGGCCACCGGGCGCCGCGCCCGACACGTAGAAGCGGCCTCCCGCGACGACCACGGGCGAGAGAGTGCTGCCGAGCGCGAGCGTCCAGGCCAGGGTACCCGGCGGCTTGGCCATCTCCGCAGCGTTCTCGCCGGTGTGCTGCATGTTCGAGCCGAACGTCTCCCAGCTCGTCGTCGGCGCCGAGCAGATACCGTCCTCGCAGACCTGGCCCCCGGCGCACGCATTTCCACAAACGCCGCAGTGGCTCATCGTGAGCATGGGGTCGAGGCAGGCGAAGTTGCAGAGGATCATCCCCGGCGCGCACGTGCACGAGCCCGCGCTGCAGACTTCATTCTGGCCGCATGCCACGCCGCACACGCCGCAGTGCGCGGGATCGTTCGAAGTATCGGTGCACACGCTGCCGCATTTGACCTGCCCGCCGGGGCAGGAGCAGAGTCCGGCGGTACACGTCTCACCCCCGGTGCAGGCGTGCCCGCAACTGCCGCAGTGCGCGGAACTGCTCGACACGTCCACGCATTGCCCGCCGCAGAGCGAGAGGAAGCCGGGGCACACACAGCTACCCGCCTGGCAGATCTTGTTCGGTCCGCACGCGACATCACAACCGCCGCAGTGCGCCGGATCCGAAGACAGATCGGAGCACTGGCCGCCGCAGGTGTTCTGGCCGGGAGGACAGCCGAGCTGGCAGCTTCCACTCCAGCAGCTCGATCCTACGGGGCAGGCGGCACCACATGCTCCGCAGTTCGCCGCGTCACTGGAGAGATCGACGCAGGCTTGATCGCAGCTCACCTGTCCAACGGGACAGAGCGCGCTACACGACCCCACCACACACGCCTCGGCGGGGGAGCACGCGACGTCACAACCGCCGCAGTGCGCCGGGTCGTTCTCGATGTCGACGCAAAGGCTTCCGCATTTCGTGGAGCCACCGAGACAATAGAGCCCGCACGCGCCGTTGGCGCAGACCTCGTCGGGACCGCACGCGACGTCGCACCCGCCGCAATGGGCGGGGTCGTTGTTCAGGTCGACGCAGAAGTTGTCGCAGTTGGTGGCACCGCCCAGACAGTACAGCCCGCACGCGCCATTGGCGCAGACCTCGTCGGGACCGCACGCGACGTCGCAGCTGCCACAATGGGCAGGATCGTTGTCCAAGTCGACGCACAGGTTGTCGCACTTCGTGGCGCCGCCCAGGCAGTAGAGCCCGCACACGCCGTTGGCGCAGACCTGGTCGGGGGCGCAGGCGACCTCGCAACCGCCGCAGTGCCCCGGGTCGTTCTTCTGATCGACGCAGAGGTTGTCGCACTTGGTCGCGCCCCCGAGGCAATACAGGCCGCACGCGCCGTTGGCGCAGACCTGGTCGGGGGCGCAGACGACCTCGCAGCCGCCGCAGTGCGCCGGATCGTTCTTCGGATCGACGCAGAGGTTGTCGCACTTGGTCGCGCCCCCGAGGCAATAGAGTCCGCACGCGCCGTTGGCGCAGACCTGGTCGGGGGCGCAGGCGACCTCGCAGCCGCCGCAGTGCGCCGGGTCGTTCTTCGGATCGACGCAGGACGTGCCGCACTTCGTCGAGCCCCCAGCGCACGAGAGCCCGCACACGCCGTCGGAGCAGACCTCTCCAGGTGCGCAAGCGACGCCGCATTCGCCGCAATTCACGGGATCGTGCTGCGTGTCCACGCAGGCATCGAGGCAAAGAGCAAGCGCGCCGCTGCAACTGCCTGGGTCGTCGGTCGAGGAGACGGCAGGAGCCGACGGAGCGGGCTCCGTGCACGCCGAGAGTGCGATTGACCATACGGCGAGGAGCAGGAACCCCGTCGAGACGGTGACTCCGACCGGCGTGCTCCAGGAGCTGCGCGGGGGCGACGGCGGCCCGGCAACGCGGCTCGAGTGCTGCCCGCACGCCGAAGGCCCGGTCCGACGCTTCGACGGAGCCGCATTCTTCGCAAATTTGGTGTCTGTCACGTGAACAGGCTAACGCAGCTGTGGCACCCGGGCTTCACTCTTCGTCAAGTCCCCCACGCGACGCCCAGCCACGGCCCACAGCAAGCGCCGAACACCGGAGCAATCGGCGTGAGGAGCGCGACGTCGTCGTCGAAGATCGGCCCTCGCACCGCGCGGACCCCGGCTTGCGGATCGATGCCGCGGGTGCCGAAGACGGCGCCCAAGCCGACGCGGCGACGCCGATCGCGCCGGGCACGATGCCGGCGACCGCGCGCGGCGTCGACCAGGCGGGCGCGGGCGGGGGCGCGGGCCCGGCGCTTCGCTGCCGGTAGCGCGTCGAGGCCGGCACGTCGACCATCGAGGGCATCGGCGCCGGTGCCGACGCGGACGAGCTTCGACCAGGCGCGTCAGCCGGGCGCCGTCGCTTCGATGCGGTCAGCGTTCGGATCGGCGGGTACGCATCGGCGTGCGCGGTCGCGACCGCCAGCCGATCGGCGTCGCCGTCGCGTACCGAGCGCGACTACGGCGCGCTGCTCTACTCGCCCACCGCCGGCGAGTAGCGCTTCGGCGGCCCTCGACGGCGAGCGAACAGCGCCGCGCGGCCGCCGTCGCCGTCGCTTCGAGGATGAGGCTCGGCCAGGCGCGGCGGTGCATCCTCTCCGCCGCGCCCGGCGCGCTGCGGGCGCCTCGCCGACAGAAGTGGTATAGCCGGCCGGCCGTGGCCGCGTTCGTCCTGCCCTTCGAGAAGCCGATCGCCGATCTCGTCGACAAGGTGCGCGAGCTGCGCGCGCTCGCCGCGGCCGACCGTCGCTTCGAGCCGGAGCTCGCCCGCCTCGAGGAGAAGACGTCGCGTCTCGCGCGCGAGATCTTCGCGGATCTGACGCCGATGCAGAAGGTGCAGATCTCGCGGCACGCGAACCGGCCGTACACGCTCGACTACATCAAGCGCCTCTTCACCGGCTGGATCGAGCTCAAGGGCGACCGCCGCTTCGCCGAGGACGCGTCCATCGTCGCCGGGATGGCGACGTACCACGGGCGCAGCGTGGTAATCGTCGGCCACCAGAAGGGCCGCGGCACCAAGGAGAACATGAAGCGGAACTTCGGGATGCCGAACCCGGAGGGGTACCGCAAGGCGGTGCGGATGTACGAGCTCGCCGACCGCTTCCGCCTGCCCATCCTGACGTTCATCGACACGCCCGGCGCCTACCCGGGCATCGGCGCCGAGGAGCGCGGGCAGAGCGAGGCGATCGGCGCCGCGCTCGCCGCGATGGCGCGGGTCGGCGTGCCCATCATCGCGACGATCATCGGCGAGGGCGGCTCGGGGGGCGCGCTCGCGCTCGGCGTCGCCAACCGCGTCCTCGTGCTCGAGTTCGGCTGCTACTCGGTGATCTCGCCCGAGGGCTGCGCCGCCATCCTCTGGAAGGACGGCAGCCGCGCCGACGAGGCGGCCGCGCAGATGAAGATCACCGCGCCCGATCTCCTGCAGCTCGGCGTCGTCGACGGCATCGTCGAGGAGCCCGCCGGCGGCGCGCACCAGGACCACGGCGAGGCGGCCGAGCGGCTCGACCGCATCCTCTGGGCCACGCTCTCGTCGCTCGACGGCCTCTCGCCCGAGGAGCTCGCCGACGACCGCTACCGGCGCTTCCGCAGCCTCGGCGCGCTGCGGGCCTGACGGGGATCGCGATGGACGCCGGCAAGGCGATGCGCAACGTGCTGCTCGTGACGACGAGCGTGATCGCGGCGAGCGCCATCCTCTACGTGCAGGGGCGCTTCGACGGCGCCGATCGGCAGGCGGCGCTCGCCGTCGTGCAGGGGTACCGCTCGCACGCGGGCCGGTCGATCCCCGAGGTGCTCGACGCCCACCACCCCGGCAAGTCGGGCGTGTGGGCGACGTCGACCGAGTCGAGCTGCCAGCAGCACGTGCGCGTCAGCGTCACCGTCGACGATCCGCCGACGATGCCCACGCGCTACGACTTCGTCGTCGACATCAACGGGCCCTCGATCCACCCCGGAAACCCGGCGGGCGAGAAGGTCCTGGCCGAGATCGACACGCCGCCTGCGCCCGCGGCGCCTTCGGGCTCCGCGGTGCGCTGACGCGCCGGAGGAGGTCCTCGCCTCCCCCGGGCGACGGGCGGCCGGTGCTGGTACCCTGGCCGGAGTGGATCTCCCTCGCGTTCATCTCTTCGAGCACAACGACAGCCCGTTCGTCCCCGCCGCGCTCCGCGAGACGGTCGTGGAGTCGCTCGGGCGCACGCTCTCCTGGGGGCGCATCCTGCGCGGCCTCGCGACCCCGTTCGCGCGCTTCCTCGACCACGCCGGCGTGACCGAGGTGCTCGACCTCTGCTCCGGGGCCGGCGACCCGGCGGTGATCCTCGGCCAAGAGCTGATCCGCGCCGGCAAAGCTCCTCCGCGTTTCTTGCTCACCGATCTCCAGCCGCACCCCGACGGCTGGGCGCGCCTCCGCGACCAGCACCCGACGTGGATCGACTTCGTCGCCGATCCCGTCGACGCGACGCGGATCCCCTCCGAGCTCGGCGCCTCGCGCGCGCGCCTCATCGTCAACGCGCTCCACCACTTCCGGCCGGACCTCGCCGGCGAGATCGTGCGCGGCGCCTGCGAGGGCGGCCCGGGGATCTTCATCGCCGAGGGCTTCGAGCGCTCCCCGCTCGGCTTCCCGCCGTTCGCGCTCGCGGGGCTCCCCGCCCTCTACCTCAACCCGCTGCTCGCGCCGCGGCGCCGCCTCCAGAAGGCGCTCCTCACCTGGGCGACCCCCATCGCGCTCGCCGCGTCGGCGTGGGACGGCTTCGTCAGCACGCTGCGCGTCTACACCGAGCGCGAGCTCCGCGCGATGGTCGCCCCGCTCGGCGACGCGTTCGAGTGGGAGTACGGCACGTACCGCTTCCACCCCTTCGGCCGCGGCTACTACTTCATGGGCGTGCGGCGGCAGCGCGGGTGACCTCGCCAGCGTGAGGCGAGGAGCGCCTACTCCATGTCCACGCGCCTCTCGAGAAGACTGGCGACCTCCTCCATAGCGCCCCGCGAGATCATCTCCAGCGGGTCCGCCGCGTGCACGACAACACGGCCGAGACGAAGGTCGGCGGGCATTACTCGCCCTCCCGATGAAGCGAGGCTTCGCTGGCGGCGTCCCACCTTCGAGACAGCGGGACGCGGCCGCGGTCTCACGTGTCTCACCCTCGGGCTCACCGCATCGCGGAAAACCGCAGCCCCCTGACGGCACGCGTCGTGCTCGGCGGTGCGCCGAGGAGGCGTTCCCGTGGACATGGCAACGAGCGCACGATCGCCGAGGCAGGCGACGAGCGGCACCGACGCCCCGCTCACCCGAGCGCGCCGGTGCCGAGACCGGTGGAAGCTCACCCCGCGGCAGGTGGAGGTGCTCGCGCTCCTGGCGACGGGCTCCTCCAACAAGGAGATCGCGGCGTGCCTCGGCTGCTCCACCCGGACCGTGGAGCTGCACCTCACGAACCTGTTCCGCAAGGCCGCCTGCGGCCGCAGGACGGTCCTCATCGCGCGGTTCTGGGCGGACAGGTAGGCGAAGCGGCATGCGTTCCACGGGGCTCGTTCCCAAATTCACTTGGAGGTCGTCGATGCACCAGCGCTCGAGCTTGCATTCGTTTCTGCACATCGTCCTCCTGAGCTTCGTTTGCGCTTGCGCCGACACCGAGCCGGGCGCCGCGGGCGAGCCGTGCAACTTCGACGCGGAGGGCACCGACGGCTGCGACGCGGTGTCGATCTGCATCAGCGGCACTTGCCACAAGGTGTGCTCCGCCGAGAGCGCGTCCTCGCCCGAGTGCGGCGGAGGGGCGTGCTCGACGTGGCAGAGGACGTACACGGGCGACTCGTTCACGGCGTGCCAGGATCCGACGGGAGGCGGCGCGGGCCCGAGCGGCGCGGGCTCGTCGGGCGGCCCGGACTGCTCCTCGAGTTGCCCGAGCACGTGCACCGGAAACGTGCCCGAGCAGGCTTGCTACTACTGCCAGGCCGCGTGCCTCTGCCGCTGCGCCGGCGATCAGGCGTGCGCCTCCCAGAACGCGGCTGCCGCGTGCGACCTCGGCACGTGCGGATGCTGATGCCTGCCGTGACACCGGTGAAGCGCGCCTTCGCAGGCATCCCTCGCGCCGGGTCGAGGGTCGCCCGCGTGGCTCGCAGCCTCCCTTCGCTCGCGGCGTTCCTCCTTTTCGTCGTCGCGACGTCGCGCGCTGCCGCGCAATCCGCCGAGCCTCCGCTCGACGTGGTCCACCTCGCCGACGGGACGCGGGTCGAAGGGCTCGTGGTGAAGCAGGAGCCGGGGCAGTTCGTGACGGTGCGGACGCCCGACGGCCGTGAGAGCACCTTCGCCTGGAGCGAGGTGCGCCGCGTCGAGATCGCCCCGCGACCCACCGCGCCGGAGCCGGGAGCTCCTCCCGCGGCACCCGCTCCGCAGCCCGCGCCTGCGGAGCCGCCCGCGAAGGCGGCCGCTCCCCCCGTCCTCGACTGCGCGGCGACCCCGCTCGATCCGCGCTGCTCCGGAGGCGCCGCCATCCTCGATTGCCGCGCCACGCCGGACGATCCTCGCTGCGCCGCCGCCCCTCCGGGATCGCTGCTCATCGCGGACCGGACCGTGGCGATTCGACCTCCACGTCGGCTCCTCTTTCAGGCTCTCGTCGGAGGGGCGTTCAATTTCGGCACCAAGAGCGATCTGCAGATCTACTCCGGCGGGTTCGAGGCAGGGCTCTCCGTGCTCTACGGCCTCGCCGGGCCGCTCCCTCCGCCGACGGGAGGCAACTTCTTCGGCCTCTCGGTGGAGCCGACGGCCGCCGTCTTCGGGGGCGGCATGGTCTTCGGGGGCGGCGACTTCGGCTCGGGGACCGTGATGGTCCGCGGCGGCGTGAACATCGGCGCTGTCTGGCTGCGCCTCGGCGCCATCGATCGCTACGAGCTCGAGCAGACCGGCATCGGCGTCGGCTTCGCCTACCGTCCTGGGCTCCAGTACATCTACTTCGACGGTGATCTGAAGGGCGACGACACGGAGCTCATGCACGGGCCCGTCGTGACGCTCCAGCTTCCCGAGTACAAGACTCCGTCCGGCAAGCTCGCGCGGGGGATCGTGACGCTGTCGGCCATGCACTTGCCCAAGAGCGGCCTCGTCTTCCTCGGGATCGGCGGGGGGGCCGCGTTCCCGTGAGCGGCTCCAGGTCTAGGCGCGCGCGCGCCGCCGTCGCCGTGGCCGTCCTCGCCGCAGGCGCGTGCGGTCCCGGCGGCGACGGCGCCTTGTGCTCGGACGACGCGGACTGCGAGCACGCCTGCATCCAAGGCGTCTGCGGCACCGCCGAAGGCGTCGCCTGCGTCGCCCAAGGCGACTGCCCCAGCGATCTCTCCTGCGAAACCTGGCCAGAAGGGCAGCTGTGCACCAAGCCCTGCGACGACAACGCCGACTGCTCGACGGCGACGTGCACCGACATCGGCTGCCAGCCGCCGCCGCGAGGTTCCGGCCCGGGTGGGACGTTGCCCGGGGGGCCCGACTGCCCGTACTGCCCGTCGGCGCCCCCACAGTGCGGCGGCTCGCAGATCGTCTACGACACCTGCGGCGGCCCAGCGTGCCTGATCAAGAACGGCCACTGCTGCCCGCTCGGCCAGCCGCTGATGGTCGGCGGGCAGTGCTACGGCGACGCCTACGCGGCGGCGGAGGCCATGTGCAGCACCGGGCAGTGCCCCATCTCCGGCTGCTGCGCCAACTGACGAGGCCGGCTGCGATCCGGGCGGACCAACATGGTAGTTTCCGCAGGTGGCCGCACGCCCAGCCCTGCTCCTGGCGTTCTTCGCAGGCCTTCTCTGCGGCGGCTGCGACCAGATCACCGGGCTCGACGATCTCGAGGCCGTGCCCGACGCTCCCCCGGCCACGAGCCCCGTTGCGTGGTCCCACCACTACGGCAACTCCGGCGACCAACGCGCGACGGCCGTCGCCGTCGACGCCGACGGCAACATCGCCGTGGCCGGCAGCTTCGGCGGCACACTCGATCTCGGCGGCGGCCCGCTCTCGAGCCCAGGCGGCGAGCTCTTCGTCGCGAAGCTCGATCCGGACGGAGGGCACCTCTGGAGCAAGAAGATCCCCTGCTCCGTGTACTCCGAGGTGACATCGATCGCGTTCACGCGCGAGGGCGGCGTCGTCCTGGTCGGCTCCTTCATCGGGGCCCTCGAGCTCGACGACTCCCAGCTGTCCTCCCCCGGGAACACGCACAACACCTTCGTCCTCGAGCTCGACACCCTGGGCCACGAGGTGTGGACGGCACACACGGAGCTCGGCTCGAACGACGGGGCGAAGGGCGTGGCCATCGACGACGACGGGCGCGTCGTCGTGGTCGGAACCTTCGTGGGCACGGAGGCTCTCGAGGTGCACACCAAGGACGGGCTCGCCGCCACCCTCCCCGGAGGGGGCTCGGGCGACGGCTATCTCCTGGTGCTCGATCACTACGGCCGGCTCGACGATGCGATCGCCTTCGGCGACGGCGAGAACCAGGTACCCACCTCCGTCGCGGTGACAGAGGACCCCATCGGCAGGCGGCGCGAGATCGTCGTCACCGGCACCAACTGGGGCCGCATCGACGTCGGAGACACGTCGCTCGTGAGCGCAGGCGCCGCGGATCTCTTCCTGCTCAACCTCGGCCCGAGCCTCACGCCGAGGTGGGGTGCGACCTTCGGCAGCGTGGACAGCAACTGCCACGACGTCTGCGAGACGACCCTCACCGCGGCGCCCGGCGGCGGCGTCTACCTCGCCGGGGCCTACACGGGATCGGTGAGCTTCGGTGGCGGGGTCCTCGACGGCAACGCGCTCGCCGATCTCGTCGTCGCCAGGTACGACGCGTTCGGCACGAGCGGCGCCCCGAAGCACCTGTGGAGCGAGCGCTTCGGCGACGCTCTGGGCGAGCAGCGCGTCTACGGCTCTGCCGTGGGGACGTCCGGCGATCTCGTGCTGACCGGGATGTTCGACGGAACGCTGGACCTGGGTCCGGCGGGGACCTTGGTCGGCGAGCAAGACTTCGTGAAGGATCTCTTCGTCGCCGTGCTCGATCCGGACGGCACGCCTCGGCGGTCGATGCAGCTCACGAACACCGACGCCGCGCAGGACCTCGGCACCCGCGACCGCGAAAACGGTCTCTTCGTTGCCGCGGCGCCGGACGGCTCGTTCGTCGTCGCCGGCAGCTTCCGCGGCTCGCTGAGCTTGGACGGCCGGACGCTCGTCGCCGCCGACACCGCGGCGAACTACGACGTCCTGATCGCGAAGGTGCGACCCTGACGGGGTCAGAACCGGCCGGCGACCGCGAGGCCCGAGATGGTCGGGGTACGCGCCGTCACGGCGGGCGAATCGTAGGCGAGCAGTAGGACGCCGCTCACGGCGCCCACGCCGCCGAGCGCGAAGCCGACGGTGGACGCGTGAGCGAGGGCCGTCGCCGTGTCGAGCTCGCTCTGGCTGCACCCACCGGGGCGCGGGCACCGCTCCGCGAGCTCTGCGCTCCGCGAGAAGGCGATCCCTCCGGCGAACGCGCCGAAGGCGAGGCCCACGCCGGCCACGCCGAGAGCGACCCTCCCCGCCGCGCCACGCGGGGTCGTCCTGCGGGTGGAGAGCGCTGCCGCCCGAGGGCGCGCCGCGCCGGGCGCCCGCGCAGGCGTCGCGAGGCGCACCTCGACGCGACGGTTCTTGTGGCCTTGCGCGAGGACGAAGTGCTGCTCGACCGGCGCGCTGCCCTGGCGCTCGATCCGCACGGTGTGCGGTCCCGGGTCGAGCTCGACGGCGGCGCCCGAGAGGGCCGCTGGCGCCGGAGCTCCGTCGATCAGGGCCCGCGCGTCGAGGACGTCGCGCCCCTCGTCGTCGGTGGCCGAGACGACGACCGTGGGGATGTCGTCGGCGAGCCCCGGGAGCCAGCCCAGGCACTTCTTGCGCAGCGGCCCCGGGCAACGCGGATCGGCGCACGTCGAGAGCGCTTCGCGCGCCGCGAGGAGACGGTGCTCGTCCCGGAGCGACTGGGCCCGGTCGAACGCGTCGGTGCACCGGGATCGATCGGCCTCGGTCTCGAGCGAGGCGGGCTCCGGAGACGGACCCCCAACCGCGCCCCCGCCCTGTTGCGCCGCGGCATCGGTGGCGAGCGCGAGCCCCACGGCGACGATCACCGGGCCGCTCAGGGCGTGCTCGATCGAGCGCCAGCTCAACGACACTCCGCCCTCGGGGTGAGTCGACCGCGGGTGTCGAAGACGAAGCCTTCATCCGTGTCGCAGTAACCCGGCCGCGCCGGCTTCGCGGAGGCCGACGCGGCCGGCGCGGGTCGCGCCGCTGGCCCGGCGCGCCGAGCCGCGACCGGGGGTGCGGGGGTGCCGCCCGCCGCGACCGGAGCGGCGCTCGCGAGGGCGGCGGGCGAGTCGGGTGGCGACACGGGAGGGTCGAGCACCGGCGGCGCAGGGCTCGGCGGGACGTCACCCGCGGAGATCGCCGCCGAGAGGGGGGCCTCGGTCGACGTAGCACCGGTCGCGTCGGCTTCGCCGTATCGGGTCAGCAAGGCGATGACGACCGAGGCGGCGGCGACGGCGGATGGGACCGCGATCCAAGCCCTTCGGGTGCGTCGCGATCCGAGGCGCGCGCCGCCCGCCGCCTCTCGAGCTCCTGCGCCGGGGTGCGCGTCCTCGGTAGTCGCATCGCCGGAGGGCGCCGGAGGATCGCGCGCCGAGAGCCGCGGCTCGCTCGATGGATCGGCCTCGGGCGCGGAAATGGCGAGAGCGAACGCCCGCGCCTGCTCACGAACCGACGCGAAGCGACGCTCGCGATCGACGGCGAGCGATCGGCCGAACCAGCTGTCGATCGCGGGAGGCAGGCCGGCGATGCGCTCCGACGGCGGCGTGAACGCGCCGCCGCAGATCGCCATCGAGAGCGCCGGCCCCGTCGCGCCCTCGAACGGCCGCCGACCGACCAGCACCTGATACGCGACGACGCCGAGGCTCCAGACGTCCGCGCGAGGGTCGATCTCGCCCGCGCCGAGGAGCTGCTCGGGCGCCATGGTGTACGGCGTGCCCAGCACGGCGCCGCTCTCGGTCAGGCTGTCGCCCTGCTCGAGCGAGAGGTCCTTGGCGACGCCGAAGTCGAGGAGCTTGATGAACAGACCGTCGTCCGCGTCGAGGAGGAACAGGTTCTCGATCTTCACGTCGCGGTGCACGATGCCGATCGCGTGGGCCGCGGCGAGCGCGCTCGAGGTCTGGGCCACGATCGCGGCCACGTCCGCGAGCGCGAGGCGGCCCTCGCGCGCGAGCCGCGCGGCCAGCGTCTCGCCCGAGAGCTTCTCCATCACGAGGAACGGCGTGCCGTCGGCCGTTTCGCCGTAGTCGTGGACACGGAGCGCATGGGGAGACGTCAGCTTGGCGGCGACCGAAGCCTCGCGGCGCAGCCGCTCGCCGAGCGTCGGGTCCTTGGCGAGCCGCCCCGGGGCGACGAACTTCACGGCGACGGCGGCGCCGAGCCCCAGGTGCTCGGCCGACCAGACCGCGCCCATACCGCCGCGGCCGATGGGCGCGACGAGCCGCACGTTCGGGCGGATCGACACGCCGGGCGCCGGATCCATCGGGCGGATTATAGTCGAGGGCGCGCCTTGTTTCACCGGCCGGCGACACCCGCTAGAACCGTTTCATGACGTCGTCGCGCACCGACACCGCCGAGGCGAGCGGGACCGGCGCGTCCGCTCCCGTGAGGTGGCACGAGCTGGTCATCGCGTTCGAAGGGGCGCGGCCTCTCGCGCCGCCCGCCCGCAAGTCGCTGCTCGGGGTCCGCCGCGTGACGTTCCACCGCGGGGCGAAGCGCGCGATCGAGCAGCGGCTCGAAGGCGCGCGCTGGGTGGTCGACGTCACGCTCGACGATGCGCTCGTGTCGCGCGAGCACGCGACGCTGGAGCCCGCCGGCCAGGGTTTTGCGATCATGGATGCGGGCTCGCGCAACGGTACCTTCGTCGGCGCGACGCGGTGCGCGCCTCGGCAGCCCGTTCCGGTTCCCGACGGTGTCGCCGTCGTCCTCGGCCGGACCGTCGCGTTCGTCCGCGCCACCACGGCCCGCCCCGGCGAGCTGCCCCCCGGCGACGCGCCACCGCCGTCGCCCTCGCACCCCGGGCTCGCCACGCTGAACGCGCCGCTGTCGCGCGCGCTCTCGGACCTCGAGCGGGTCCTGGCCGGTGCGCGCCTCGCCGTGCTCTTGCGAGGGCCGACGGGCAGCGGCAAGGACGTGATCGCGCGCGCGGTGCACGATCTCCACGCGCGGTCGGGTCGACCCGGCGACTTCGTCGCCGTCAACTGCGGGGCGATCCCCGCGGCGCTCGTGGGGGCCGAGCTCTTCGGCGCGCGGCGCGGCGCGTTCTCCGGCGCGTTCGAGGATCGTCCCGGGCTCGCGCGCGCCGCGCAGGGCGGGACGCTGTTCCTCGACGAGATCGGCGATCTCGAGCCGCCCGCCCAGGCGGCGCTCCTGCGCCTGCTCGACGCGCGCGAGGTCTTGCCCGTCGGTGGGACGCGCGCGCTGCCGGTCGACGTCGCCTTCGTATCGGCGACGCACAAGGATCTCGAGGCCATGACCGCGGCGGGGACCTTCCGCGCGGATCTCTACGCTCGCCTCGCGGGCTTCGAGCTCCGGATACCGGCGCTCGCGGATCGGATGGAAGACGTGGGGCTCGTCGCTGCGGCCGTGCTGCGCGAGATCGGCGCGACTGGAGCGAGCTTCGCCACCGACACGACGCGGGCCCTCTTCGTCCACCCTTGGCCCATGAACGGGCGCGAGCTCCGCAGCACGCTCACGCGAGCCGTGGCGCTCGCGGCCGGCGACACCATCCGCCTCGAGCACCTGCCCGACGCGGTCGCCGCCGCTCTCCGCGTCGATGGTGGAGAGCCGCGAGCTGGGGCGCCCTCCCCGGAGAGGGCCGGCACGGCCGGGGCCGAGCGATGGTCCGAGGACGAGGCTCGCCTGCGCGGGCAGCTCCTCCTCCTGCTCGCCGAGCACCGAGGCAACGTCGCGGCGGTGGCGCGGGCGATGGGCGAGCACCGGCGCCAGGTGCACCGCTGGCTCGCGCGCTTCGCGCTCTCGCCCGACGAGTATCGCTCGCGCTGAACGGGACCCGGACGCAAGCGAGGTGGCGGACCTCACGCCGATTCGTCCACGACGCGGCGCGGGGCGAGCGACTCGCGCGGATCGCCTCGCGCGAGCGTCGAGACCCGACCCTTCGCACGGGGTGCCGGCGCTCTACGACGGCAGGCCCTTGTCGTCGAAGAGCCCCTCGAAGAGCACCGTGCTCAGGTAGCGCTCGCCCGAGTCGGGCAGGACGACGACGATGGTCTTGCCCTCGTTCTCCTTGCGCTTGGCGAGGCGCGCGGCGACCGCGGTCGCGGCGCCGGACGAGATCCCCGAGAGGATGCCCTCCTCGCGGGTCAGCCGGCGCGCATACTCGACGGCCTCCTCGTTGCTCACCTGCTCGATCTGGTCGACGAGCGAGAGGTCGAGGACGTCGGGCACGAAGCCGGCGCCGATGCCCTGGATCTTGTGCGGGCCCGGCTTGAGCGGCTCGCCGGCGCGCTTCTGGGTGAGCACCGGGCTGTTCGTGGGCTCGACCGCGACCGACGTGATGGGCTTGCCCTTGGTCTTCTTGAGGAAGCGCGAGACGCCGGTGATGGTGCCGCCCGTGCCCACGCCCGAGACGACGATGTCGACCGCGCCTGCGGTGTCGTCCCAGATCTCGGGCCCGGTGGTCGTCTCGTGGATCGCGGCGTTCGCCGGGTTCTTGAACTGCTGGAGGAGAACGTACCGGTCCGGGCCCGAGGCGACGATCTCCTCGGCCTTGGCGATCGCGCCGTTCATCCCCTTGGTCCCGTCGGTGAGCACGAGCTTGGCGCCGTACGCGAGGAGGAGCTTGCGTCGCTCGATGCTCATCGTCTCGGGCATGGTCAGCGTGAGCGGGTACCCGCGCGCCGCGGCGACGAACGCGAGCGCGATGCCGGTGTTGCCGCTGGTCGGCTCGACCAGCTCCTTGCCCGGCCCGAGCACGCCTCGCTTCTCGGCGTCCCAGACGAGCGCGGCGCCGAGGCGGCACTTCACCGAGTAGCCGGGGTTCCGGCCCTCGATCTTGGCGAGCACGAGGGCGCTCGCGCCGTCGAGCACGCGCCGGAGGCGCACGAGCGGCGTGCGTCCGATGGATGCGGCGTTGTCTTCGAACCAGCGGGGGGTGGCGTTGGACATGCCATCCGTTATAGCAGATGGCGCGTCCGTGCACGGCCCGAACGTGGCAGGTCGAGGCCGTTGACGGGGAGCAACCGGCTGCGCGCTCCGGTCAGGCCACTTCCTCGGCGGCGCCGGCGACCTCGGCCTCGATCGACGCCCCCGTCTCGAGCTGGGCGACGACGACCTCCATGGCTCGCTCGGCGACCGCCAGGATTGTGAGCGCCGGGTTCGGCCCCACCGACTCGGGGATGATCGAGCCGTCGAGCACCATGAGGTCGGGCTCGCCGAACACGCGGCCTGCATGGTCGACGACGCCGTGCTCGGGATCGTCCGCCATCGGCACGCCGCCCTGGTTGTGAGGGACCTCTTGTTTCTTGAAGAGGAGGTACGGGATGTTCGGCAGCCAATAGGCCTTCGCGGCCGACGCCACCTTCTTGCCCAGCCGGTCGAGGTACTCGTAGAAGCCGCGATTGGCATCGATGTCGTAGTCGATGACGGCGCGCTTCGCGTCGTCGAGACGGAGCTCGCCATAAGCTCGATCGCGCCCCATCGTGAGGAGCGGGATTGGATACGACCTCGCGATGGCCCCGAGCGGCGGGACCAGGAACCGGAGCACGTCCGTCACCAGGGCGAGCGCCCGGTAGACGGTGGGGCTGAATCGGCCGGCGAGCTGGGTCGCGATGATCGCGAAGATGGTGCGCCCGGGCGTCGGGTAACGCCCGCTCTCGATGTACACGTGCTGCGGCTCGCCATTCGGTCCGACGAACCGGATGTACTCGCTGTTCGTGGTGCCGATGTCGGGATCGTAGGGGCGCCCCGAGAGCGCAAGACCGATGTAATAGATCGCCGCCGCAATCCCCGCCCCCCACCACTGCCCGAGCACCAGGCAGATCACGAGCGCGACGAAGGCCGCCCAAACCGGGACGAGCAGCGGGAATGGCGTAATCAGCGTGACGAAATCGCCATTGGTCGTGTACTTGCGCCCGAGGGCGCGGCTCAGGTTCCGGAGCGTGCCGTGGACGTCGCGGTTGCGCAGCAGGAGCTCCGTGGATCCGACGGCGCCGCAGGAGACCACCACACGGCGAGCGAGGATGGTCTTCGCGGGGGACATCGCGGCGGCGGGCGTCAACGTCAGCCAGCGCTGCCGGAAGAGCGCCCAGCCGGTGGGGGGCACGTGATGCCGGTAGGTGACCTGCCAGCGCCCGTCGGGCAGGCGCTCGAGCCTGTCGACCTCGGAGAGCGGGCGGATGCTCGTTCCCGCCTTCTGCGCGAGGTACAGGTAGTTGCGGTCGAGCGAGTTCTTGGCGTCGATGTCGCCGCCGAGGAGCGACTGCTCGGTGGGGTCGTAGTAGCGCTGCTTGCAGCCGTGCTTGTTCACGAACTCGGCGCCAGGGGTTCCGTCTCTCGGGGCGAAGCTGATGCCCAGGTGAATCGGGCCGTACGACTCGACGAGCGCGGGCTCGAGCTCCTTCAGCCGCTCGCCGGCCCGCACCATGAGGCGAAGGGCACGGACCTCGCTGTAGGGCGGGTAGTCGGGGTACGGCGTTCCGCCGAGCATGTCCTCGGCGCGGTCGTAGAAGGGCGTCATGTCGGTCGCCCGTATCGCGGCGGGATAGCCGTCGAACGACTCGCGCCGCTTCAGCGTGCCGGCAAAGACGTGGGAGCCGCCGCCGACGGCGGCTCCCACCCACGGGATCAGGTTCCGCCCGCGAGACCGGATGTCGTGCATGCCGTACGAGCCGCGCTCGGGCTTCCAGAGCGCGTCGAAGTCGACCTCGAACGTGCTGCGCGAAACGTGGTTGCCCCGCTCGAGGACGACCACGCGGTGGCCGGCTTCGGCGAAGCGGAGCGCGGCGACCGAGCCGCCGAACCCCGAGCCGATGACGACGACGTCGACCTCGTCCGCTCCTGTCATCTCGCCCTCCTCGCGACCGAGCCTAACGGTTCGGGCCTGGCGGCGGTCAGCGGAAGATCAAGCCGTGCACCGGGGGAGCACTTCGGGCGCCTGCCTCGACTATCCTGCGCCTCGAGCATGGCCGACGAGAGCCTCAACGAGCTCTGGCAGCGCGTCCTCGACGACTGGGGGAGCGACAAGGCCCACGCCGGGTTCATCGAGTACTGCCGCCGGACGCAGCGCCTCGCCGAAGCGGCGACGCGCTACCGCGTCGAGGCCGACGCCGCGGGCGGTGCCTACCGCGACGCGGGCCACGTCGAGGCGGCGAAGAAGCGCCTCGGGGCGATCACGGTGCTGGCGATGGCCGAGCTCCAGGCGACGCAGACCGACAAGGCCACCGAGGTCTCGTCGATCGTCAGGAGCCTCGCCCGGTGGGGCGCCGTGTTCCTGCTCGTCGGCGCGCTCGCGTTCCTGATCCTCACCCTGCTCTCGCGGTGACCTCGTCCCGCGCCCGCGCGAGGCGCAGGATCGTGATCTCGGGCGCGACGCCGAGGCGCAGCGGCGGGCCCGTGGTGCCGAGCCCGGGGTGGACGTAGAGCACGGCGTCGCCGTCGCGGTAGACGTCGGCGTGGTGGTGGAAGGCGACGCTCGAGAGGTTGAGCCGCGTGGCGGCGAACGGGAGCGCGACCTGGCCCCAGTGCGTGTGGCCCGAGAGGACGAGCGCCGCGCCGCGCTTGGCGATCTCGGGGAAGAGCTTGGGATCGTGGGCGAGCACGACCAGCGGCAGCGCGGGATCGCGGCCGGCGAGCGCGCGCTCGACGTCGGCGCGCCGGGTCCAGACGTCGTCGACGCCGGCGATGACGAGGCGATCGCCCCCGCGCTCGAGGGCGCGGTGCTCGTTGCGCAGCACCTCCACGCCGCCGGCGCGGAGGAGCGAGATGAGCGGCTCGCCGTCGCCGAAGTAGTCGTGGTTTCCCATCGTGGCGATGGTGCCGTCCTTGCCGCGGAGCCCGCCGAGGATCGCGGCGATGTCCTCGTGGAAGCGCGTCCCGCTGGTCACGTAATCGCCGGTGCACGCGACGAGGTCGACCTCGAGGGCGTTCACCCTCGCGACCCAGCGCTCGGCGCGGCTCTTCGGGCAGTATGCCCCGATGTGCAGGTCCGACAGGTGCGCGATCCGGTAGCCCTCGAACGCCGCGCCGAGCCCGCGGATCGGCACGTCGATGACGCGGACACGGACCCAGCGGCGGCGCACGACCACCGACCACGCGCTCACCGCCGCGGACACGAGGTATGCGCCGAGCGCGGCGTCGCCGAACGAGCGGCCCGAGGCGAGGGCGATCGGCACCGCGAGCACGAGGAGGGGCGCGGCGAGGACGGTCGCGCCCCAGTGGATGAAGAACGGCTCCTCGACGAGGAGCATGCGGGCGGCCGTGACGGGGCGATCCTGCGCGAGCAGGCGCATCCGCCCACCCAGCGCCGCGACGAGGCCGATCGCCGCCGCCGCCGCGACGAACGGCGCGCCCGGCAAGCCCCAGAGGCCCAGCGCGCGGGCGGCCGCGAACGCGAACGGCACGTGCAGCGCCGCCGTGACGCCGAAGAGGACGAGGACGAACCGCGGCACCGCCGAGGTCTAGCAGGTCGCCGGCGGAGCCGAGTCAGGGGCAGAAGAGGCCGCAGTAGTCGCCGACCTCGCTGACGCAGAGCGAGTCCCAGCTGTTCGAGCAGCAGTACGAGTCGAGCTGGCAGATGGTGTCGACGCAGGCGTCGCAGGCGGGGTCGAGGGCGATGCCGACGGCGCACTTGTCGTGGGCGCAGCCGCCGCCGCCGCACGACTGGCCGCAGATCGAGCCGACCTCGCTCACGCAGGCCGAATCCCACGAGGTCGTGCAGCAGAAGGAGTCCTGCGCGCAGATCTGCCCGACGCACGGGGTGCAACCGTTGGCGAGCGCCGAGCCGGTCACGCAGACGTCGTGGGCGCAGCCGCCGCAGCCGCCGCAATCCGTCGCGCAGCTCTGGCAAGTCTCGCCGGCCTCGCACGCGAAGTTGCCGCACACCGGCCCGCACGGACCGCAGTCCGCCGCGCAGCTCTGGCAGGTCTCGCCCGCCTCGCACGCGAAGTCGCCGCACACCGGCCCGCACGGGCCGCAGTCCGTCGCGCAGCTCTGGCAAGTCTCGCCGGCCTCGCACGCGAGGTTGCCGCAGACGGGCCCGCACGGGCCGCAGTCGCTGGCGCACGAGGCGCAGGTCTCGCCGTTGTTGCAGAGGAAGTCGCCGCAGAACGCGCCGCCGGACGAGGTCGAGCTGCCCGAGGAGGACGAGGAGTTGCTGCCCGACGAGGACGTCGTGCTGCTCGAGGTCGTGGTGCCCGACGAGGTCGTGGTGCCGGACGACGTCGTGGTGCCCGACGAGGTCGCGCCCGACGTGGTGGCGCCCGAGGTCGTGCTCCCCGAGCTCGTCGACCACGCCCCGCCGTCGCCGAAGCCCCCCTCCCCGCCCGCGCCGCTCTCGTCGAACAGGCTCGTCCCCTTGGCGCAGCCGACGAACAGGGCGAGCAGGCCGGCCGCGGCGACCAGCGAAAGGCGGTACCTCATCCTGGAAGCTTCGGGCCTGGCCGAGCCCGGTGTCAACGGGCGGGCGGCCTCGACGCGGCTCGTCGCCGCGCGCGCAGCGTGCTAGCTCGGGTCGCGAGAGGCTGGTTCCAGGCGTTTCCCATGGCTGACGATCCCAAGACGACCCCGGTCCACGTCAAGGCGCCGCGAGGCGCGACGTTGATGGAGATCACCTGGGCGGACGGGCACAGGGGGCTGCTCCCGCACGACGTCCTCCGGGGCTATTGCCCCTGCGCGCACTGCCAGGGGCACGGCGGGACCATCAAGTACGTCGAGGGGGGCAACCTCGAGCTCCGCGACATCGAGCAGGTGGGAAACTACGCGCTCCAGCTGACCTGGGGCGACCTCCACAGCTCCGGCATCTACACGTTCCGGTACCTCCGGCGCCTCTGCCAGTGCCCCGAGTGCAAGCCGACCTTCTCCCCGGGCGCGCCTTGAGCGCGGACGCCAAGGCCGCGGCCACGCGGATCGTCGCGGCCGACTTCCTCGCCGCCGCGGGCCCGGAGAGCGATCTGCCGGCGCCGATCGGCGTCGAGATCGCGTTCGCAGGCCGGTCGAACGTCGGCAAGAGCAGCCTCATCAACGCGCTGGTGGAGCGCCGCAACCTGGTGCGGACCAGCTCGACGCCGGGCGCCACGCGCAAGCTCTGCCTCTACGAGGCGCGCGCCGCGGACTCCACCGTGTTCCACCTCGTCGATCTGCCCGGCTACGGCTTCGCGAAGCGCTCCAAGCAGGAGCGCGCCGCGTGGGCCGCGCTCGTCGAGGGCTACCTCCAGAAGCGCTCCACGCTCGCCGCCGTCGTCCTCATCGTCGACGCGCGCCGCGGCGTCGAGCAGGACGACCGCGAGCTCGTGGAGTTCATCGAGCACGCGGCGCCGCCGTCGCGCCGCCCGGTGCGCGTCATCCTCGTCGCCACCAAGCTCGACAAGCTCGCGCGTTCGGCGCAGCGGCCGGCGATCGAGGGCATCCGGCGCGCGGCGGGCCGCGGCGTCATCGGCTTCTCGGCCGAGACGGGCGACGGCAAGGAGCTCCTCTGGAGCGCCATCCGCCGCGCCGTGTTCGAGCCCGCCACGTAGCCACGCGCCGACGCCTCGCGCCCCGCGCCGGCGGCCGGGCGGCGGCCGCCCTGGCGCCCACGCCGGAAGCAGCCTAAGAGTCGTCGGAAGCGGTTGACGCCTCCAGGCGCCATCCGCTTGGTTAGGGGCGAGATGGCGGCGGACGACAAGAGCCGAGCCGAGCGCGACGCCGCCGACGCGAGCGTGATGCGCCGGCTCTGCTCCGGCGACGACACCGCGCTCGCCGAGCTCTACGACCGCTACGCCGCGATGGCGCTCGGCCTCGCCCTGAAGATCGTCCGCGACCCGGTCGAGGCCGAGGACGTGGTCCACGACGCGTTCGTCGCCGTCGTCGAGCGGGCCGATCAGTACCGCCCCGAGCGCGGCACCGTCGTCGCGTGGCTCGTCACCGCGGTGCGCAACCTCTCGCTCGATCGCGCCCGCCGCCGCGTGCGGCGCGCCCAGATCGCCGACGAGGAGCTGCGCCACGAGCCGCGCGAGCCGGTGGCCGACCCCGAGAGCCTCTCCTGGCTGGATCGGGAGCGTCAGGCCGTGCTCGCGGCGCTCGCCAAGCTCCCGGCCGCGCAGCGAAGGACCCTGGAAATCGCGTTCTTCGAGGGGCTGAGCTACCCGGAGATCGCCGAGCGCGAGGACGTGCCCCTCGGCACGGTCAAGTCGCGCGCCGCGCGGGCCCTCGCCGCCTTGCGCGCAGCGCTCGATGGGTCCGGGCCCACGATCGACGGCGATCCTCCCGACCGCTGAACACTTGCACCATCGCGCGCGGCGACGGGGCCCAGGGACGCCGCAAAATAAGCGCGATTTCCCGCCTTCCTCGGCCTTGACCGCCGCTCGGGCGCTCCGCTAACGTTCGCGCGCCGCTGGCAGCCCCGCGCCTCCGAAAAGGCGCACAAGGGCCACGAAATTCGAGGGGATCCACGCCGGTCCCCTCGCGGGAATCCTCCCGCCCGAACCCCCCGCCGAGCCGTCCGTCATGCCCGAGTACTCCGGCCAGGTCACGCACGTCGAGCCGTCGCTCACGCCGCTCTGGTGGATCCCGCTCCTGCCGTTCCTGGGCGCGGCGATCAATGCGATCTTCGGGCGCGCGCTCCAGCGGAGCGCCTTCGGCAAAGAGCTGTCGAAGCGCCTCCACATCGGCAGCGCCGGCGTCACGGCAGTCGCGGTGGGCGCGATGCTCGGCGCCTTCCTCCTCGGCGTCGCCAACTTCGTCAGGCTCGCCTCGCTCGAGCCGGGGCACCGCTACCTCTACAGCTACGGCTGGCAGATGCTGCGGATCGGGTCGCTCGACGTGAACTTCTCGTTCGCGATGGACCCGCTCTCGGCGCTGATGGTCCTCATCATCACCGGCGTCGGCACGCTCATCCACGTCTACGCCGCCGCGTACATGGAGACGGAGCCGGCCTACTGGCGCTTCTTCACCTACCTGAATCTGTTCGTCTTCTCGATGTTGCTCCTCGTCCTCGGGGACAACTTCATCGTGATGTTCTTCGGCTGGGAGGGCGTCGGCCTCTGCAGCTACCTGCTGATCGGGTTCTGGTACAAGGACTACAACAAGGCCAGCGCGGGCATGAAGGCCTTCGTGGTCAACCGCGTCGGCGACTGGGGCTTCGTCTGCGGGCTGTCGCTCCTCTTCTGGGGCATGGGCGGCGTGTGGCTCGCCGACGGCCAGTACCTCTCCGACTACCGGGCGCGCTTCATCGCGGTCGAGGCCCAGCCGCTCGCGCACGGCGAGCACGCCGAGGCCGGCGGCGAGCACGGCGACAAGGGCGAGCACGGCGACAAGGGCGAGCACGGCAAGGGCGAGCACGGCGACAAGGGCGAGCACGCCAAGGCCGACTCGGTGAAGAAGGCCGAGGCGCTCGCCCACGGCAAGGGCCTCCTCACGTTCACCGGCCACCCCGGTGCGCGCGTCTACCTCGGCGTCTCCGACGTGGCGCAGCTCCAGGCGACCCCGCAGCCGTTCGCGGTCTCGCCGTTCATGAACCTCGAGATCCCGGCGGGATCGCACGCGATCGCGATCGTCCCCGGCAACGGCGCCACGATCCGCGGCGACGGCGTCGAGATGGCGTCGATCGAGCGCGTCGTCGTCAACGCCGGCGACGAGATCGTCATCGCCACCGTCGGCCCGACGGTCACCTTCCGCGAGCTGCACGACCAGATGGTGGTGCAGGACAAAGAGGGCACGAACTTCCTCCGAGACGCCCTGCAGGCGAAGAAGTCGTTCGGCGGCATCGCCCTCATCTCGATCGCGTGCCTCTTCTTCTTCATCGGCGCGACGGGCAAGAGCGCGCAGATCCCGCTCTACGTCTGGCTCCCCGACGCGATGGCCGGCCCGACGCCCGTCTCGGCGCTCATCCACGCCGCGACCATGGTCACCGCCGGCGTCTACATGATCGCCCGGCTGAACTTCCTGTTCGCGCTCACGCCGACGACGAGCGGCGTGGTGGCGCTGGTGGGCGCGTCGACGGCCCTCTTCGCGGCCTCGATCGGCTTCTTCCAGTACGACATCAAGAAGGTGCTCGCCTACAGCACCGTGAGCCAGCTCGGCTTCATGTTCATCGGCGTGGGCGTCGGCGCCTACTGGGCGGGCGTCTTCCACCTGATGACGCACGCCTTCTTCAAGGCCTGCCTCTTCCTCGGATCGGGCTCGGTCATCCACGGCATGCACGCCGTCGAGCACGACCCGGACGCGGCGCAGGACATGCGGAACATGGGCGGGCTCCGGCGGGTGATGCCGCTCACCGCGCGGACCTACTTCATCGCCTGCCTCGCCATCACCGCCGCGCCGATCCCGTTCTTCGCCGGCTTCTGGTCGAAGGACGAGATCCTCTGGAAGGCGTTCAGCACCGAGTCGATCTCGTACGTGCCCGGCGTGCTCGTCTACCTGATGGGCCTCGTCGCCGCGCTCTGCACCTCCTTCTACATGTGGCGCAGCTACTACCTCACCTTCGAGGGGCCGCACGCGAAGAAGGAGATCGCCAAGAAGGTGCACGAGTCGCCGGCGGCGATCACCTGGGTGCTCGCGACGCTGGCGTTCCTCTCCACCGTGGCCGGCGCGCTCTTCGGGTTCTCGACGCACATCGTCGGCGGGCACGGCGAGCCCCTGCTCGAGCAGTGGCTCCACCCGGTGCTCGCCCACGCGACCACTCGCTTCGCGGAGCACGGCCTCGGCCTCGAGCTCGCCCTGATGGCGCTCTCGGTCGCCGGCGCCATCGGGTCGTGGGCGATCGCCCGCTCCCGCTACGGCGAGAAGCGCTCGCCCAACTGGGCCGCCGAGGAGCAGAAGCTCCCGTACTTCACGCTCCTCCAGAACAAGTACTACGTCGACGAGATCTACGCGGCGACCGTGGTCCGCGCGTTCATGTGGCTGCGCCTCGTGTTCGCCGAGATGGACCGCTGGATCGTCGACGGCATCGTCAACGGCGTGGGCGTCGCCGTCCGCGGCGTCTCCTGGGTGAACGGCGCGATCGACCAGTACATCGTCGACGGCGCGGTGAACTTCGTCTCCGAGGGCACCCTCAAGGCCGGCGCCAAGCTCCGCACCATGCAGACCGGCCGCATCCAGAACTACGTCTACGGCCTCCTCGGCGGGGTCGCCTTCTTCAGCATCGTTCAGTACTTCCTCAAGTAGCGGTCCCCGTCACGATCCCGAGAGAACCGATGGTCCACGTCTCCCACCGCACATGGTACTGGCTCTCCGCGGCGCTCTTCGCGCTCGTGGCGCTGCTCGGCGGACGCCGCGCGGCCGCCCAGGAGCGCGCGCACGGGCAGATCGCGCTCCACGCCGACGGCGGCGGCGCCGTCGAGATGACGAAGCAAGGCGACGTGTTCGCCGGGAGCTTCACCGTCGAAAACGTCGGCGCGGGCCCGCTCCGCATCTCGCGCGTCGCCGTCCGCACCTCGCCGAGCGATCCGCGCGTCCCCCCGGGCGTGAGCGTCGACCTCGAGGGCGGCGGCGCCTCGGCCGAGCTCGCCCCCGGGCAGAAGCGCAACGCCGTGGTGAAGTGGCGCGACTCGGCCTCGCGGGCGAAGGAGCTCTACGGGCACGTGGTCGTCGAGTCGGACGCGGTCGTCCCCGGCGCCGGGGAGCCCGGCCGCCCCGCCGCCATCGGCTTCCACGCCGAGAAGCACGGCTTCCTCGGGCAGCACGTCCTCACGATCCTCACCTTCCTGCCGCTCTTCGGCGTGATCGCGATCTTCCTCGCCCACCTGCTCAACTACCAGGACGACAAGAAGCTCCGGAACCTCGTGGTGGTGCTCATGGGCATCAACCTCGCGCTCGCGAGCTGGCTCTACTTCACCTACGACAACGGCTTCGTCCGGGCCGACGGCAACGACGGCTACCAGTTCATCGAGCACGGCGTGTGGATCCGCTCGCTCAACGTCGAGTACTTCCTCGGCGTCGACGGCGTCTCGATCTCGATGGTGTTCCTGACGGCGCTGATCTGCTTCGTCGGGGCGCTGGCGAGCTTCAGCGTGAAGGAGCAGCTCAAGGGCTACTTCGCCATGTACTGCCTGCTCGCCACGGGCATGTTCGGCGTCTTCGTCGCCCTCGACCTCTTCATGTTCTACGTGTTCTGGGAGGTGATGCTCCTGCCGATGTACTTCCTCATCGGCATCTGGGGCGGCCCGCGGCGCGAGTACGCGGCGATCAAGTTCTTCCTCTACACGCTGGCGGGCTCGGTCTTCATGCTGCTCGCCTTCATCTGGTTCTACCTGAACGGCGACCCGGGCTACCTCGTCGACGGCCAGGCGGTCACCCGATCGTTCTCGATCCCCGAGCTCATGCGCGTCGCCTGGGCCTCGAAGGGGCTCACCATCCTGGGCATCAGCGCGGTCAAGCTCGTCTGGGTGTGGCTCTTCGTCGGGTTCGCGATCAAGATCCCGATGTTCCCCTTCCACACCTGGCTGCCCGACGCGCACGTCGAGGCGCCCACCGCCATCAGCGTCATCCTCGCCGGCGTGCTCCTCAAGATGGGCACGTACGGCATCCTCCGCATCAACTTCGCGCTGCTCCCCGAGGCGACGCAGTGGGCGGCGGGCGCGATGGCGGTCTTCGGGGTGATCAACATCCTCTACGGCGCGTTCTGCGCGATGGCGCAGAAGGACCTCAAGAAGCTGGTCGCCTACTCGTCGGTGAGCCACATGGGCTTCACCTTGCTGGCGATGGCGGCGCTGACGCCGCAGGGCATCCAGGCCTGCATCGTCCAGATGTTCAACCACGGCCTCATCACCGGGATGCTCTTCTCGCTGGTGGGCGTGGTCTACGACCGGGTCCACACGCGCGACCTCGACAAGTTCGGCGGCCTCGCCGCCGAGATGCCGCTCTACACGGCGTTCGTCGGCTTCGCCTTCATGGCGTCGCTGGGGCTGCCGGGCCTCTCCGGGTTCTGGGGCGAGGCGATGACCTTCATCGGCGCCTTCCCGCGCTTCCGCGCGCTCACCATCCTCGCCGCCACCGGCGTCATCGTCACCGCCGCCTACCACCTCTGGGCGCTCCAGCGGATGTTCCTCGGGAAGTTTCGCGAGGAGTGGCGCAAGAACAAGTACCTCGAGCCGTTCGGCGGCAAGTTCCCCGAGATCAACGGCCGCGAGCTCGCCACGCTGGCGCCGCTCGCCGTCCTGGTCCTGGTGCTCGGCTTCTGGCCCCGCCCGCTGCTCGACCTCATCGACAAGGGCGCGCTCGACGTGCACCGGCTCGTCGACCACCCCGGCCAGACCCAGATCGCTTCGGCGGGCGCGCCCGCGCACGAGGGCGCCCTGGCGCAGAACAAGCCGTGACGCAGCCGCTCGACAACATCAAGAGCCTCGCCTACTTCACCCCGGAGCTCGGGCTCATCGCGGCGATCCTCGCGATCATCGTCTGGGATCTCGTCGCCAAGGGGCGCTCCAAGCTCGCCGGCATCGTCGCGATCTCGCTCGCCGCGCTCGGCTTCTCAGCGGCCATGGGCGCGTACGCGCTCGCCCGCAACCTGGCCCCGCAGAACCTGTTCTACGGGCTGCTCGCGTTCGATCGGTTCTCGAACCTGTTCCGCATCCTCTTCGCGTTCGTCACCGGCGCGATCCTGATCTTCTCGGCGCCCTCGTTCCCGGCCGAGGACACGCCCGTGCGCCCGGGCGACCAGCGCCAGCGCGATCCCGGCGAGTTCTTCACGCTGCTCATGGTCCTGACGCTCGGCATGAACCTCATGGCCGAGAGCCGGAACCTCTTGATGGTGTACCTCTCGCTCGAGCTGGTCAGCGTGATCAGCTTCGTCATGGCGGGCTTCAAGATCAACGACGCCAAGTCGAGCGAGGCCGCGATGAAGTACGTGATCTTCGGGGGCGTGGCCTCCGGGATCATGCTCTACGGGATGAGCTGGATCTTCGGGCTCACCCAGTCGCTCTACCTCCACGAGATCGCGCACCGCGTCGCCGAGCTCACGGTCGCCAAGGGCAAGGTGCCCGAGGTCGTGTTCGTCGGCGTCATCTGCATGATGGCGGGCTTCGGCTACAAGATCAGCGCGGCGCCGTTCCACATGTGGACGCCCGACGTCTACGAGGGCGCGCCCACCCCCGTCACCGCGTTCTTGTCGGTCGGCCCCAAGGCCGCCGGGTTCGCCGTCCTCATCCGCTTCTTCGCCGACGCGCTCGGCGCGACGGGCTCGACGACCGGCGCGGCCCTCTCGGCCTCGATCGAGACGCCCTGGCCGGTGATCGCCGGCTGCCTGGCGATGGCGACGATGACCATCGGCAACCTCTCGGCGCTCGGGCAGGACAACGTCAAGCGCATGCTCGCGTACTCGAGCGTGGCGCACGCCGGCTACATGCTGCTCGGCTTCTCGGTGTTCTCCGAGGCGGGCGTGGCGTCGATCGTCTTTTACGTCGTCACCTACTGCTTCATGAACCTCGGCGCCTTCCTCGTGGTGATGGCGGTCGCCGAGCAGACGAACGGCGACGAGACCATCGGCGCCTTCCGCGGGCTCGGGCGGCGCGCGCCCATCCAGGCCGCGGCGATGGCGATCTTCATGGTGTCGCTCACCGGGCTGCCGCCGATGGCCGGCTTCATCGGCAAGTTCTACCTCTTCGCGGCGCTGCTCAAGGCGGGCGGCCCGTGGAACTGGGTCGTCGCCGTCGTCGGCGTCCTCAACAGCGTCGTCTCGCTCTTCTATTACGCGCGCGTCCTGCGGGCGATGTACCTCGAGAAGGGCGAGCGCACCGATCCGACCATCGTCCGCCGGATCTTCGGCGCGACCAGCGTGGCGCTCGCGGTGCCCACGCTCCTGCTCGGGATCTACTGGGCGCCGGTCTACGACTTCGTGTCGCGCTCGCTCACGATGGTGCCCTGAAGGGGAAGAGCCGTCGCGGGCCTCTTCGGCCTGGGTCAGGCGAGGTTCGCATCTTCGCTGGGCGACCGCCTACGCCACGCGGCGACGCTCCGCTTCGGCAGGCTGTTCTCCTACGTCCACCGCGAACCCATCCGGCGCGCCGTGGACCTCGCACGCGACGCCGGCCCCGGCGCGCTCGACGCGGATGGTGACCGAGGCCCCCGCAACGGGGAGGCCCGAGAGCTCGAGCCAACCGACGCGCTCGGGGAGCGCGGGGCGCAGGCGGATGCGGCGCTCCGGGATCGAGAGCTCGAGGCCGAGCATCGTCGTCACCACCAGCGCCATCGCGCCGGCGGCCCACGCCTGCGGCGAGTTCGACGTCGGGTACTCGACCGGGTAGGGCGTCACGTCGCGCGCGAAGCCGGCGAAGAGCTCGGGCAGGCGGCGATCCTGGTACTGCTCGACCGCGTCGAGGAGCGACTGGCAGACGCGCGCAGCCGCGGCGCGGTGGCCGGAGCGCGCGAGCCCCGCCGCCGCGATCGAGGTGTCGTGCGGCCACACCGAGCCGTTGTGGTAGGAGATGGGGCTGTAGGCGGCCTCGCGCGAGCCCATGGTGCGCACGCCGAAGCCGGAGAAGAGCTCGTCGCCGAGCAGCGCCTCGGCGAGCGGACCGACGCGCGCGGGCAGCGCGGCGCCCGCCCAGAGGAGGTGAGCCGGGTTGGAGGTGAGCGCGTCGACGGGCCGCTTGTCGCCGTCGAGGGCGAGCGCAAAGCGCTGGGCGTCTTCGATCCAGAACGCGCGGTCGATGGCCTCGCGGAGCACCGCGGCGCGGGAGACGAGCTGGTCCGTGTCGGGGCCGTGCAAGCCGAGCGCTCGGCGGAGCTCGGCCGCGCCCTCGAGCGCGGCGCACGCGTAGCCCTGCACCTCGACGAGCGCGATGGCGCCGCTCGCGATCCTGCCGTCGCGGAACCGGACCGAGTCCTCCGAGTCCTTCCAGCCTTGGTTCAGGAGCCCGAGCCCGCCGGTGCGGTGGTACTCGAGGAAGCCGTCGCCGTCCGGATCGCCGGCACCCTCGATCCAGGAGACGGCGGCGTCGAGGTTGTGTGACAGCGATCGCAGGAGCGCGAGATCGCCCGTCGTGCGCCAGTACTCCGCGAGCACGATGACGAAGAGCGGCGTCGCGTCGACGGACCCGTAGTACGGGAACCGCGGGACGAAGGCGCGCGCGCCGTGCAGGCCCGGGCGCCGGTACTCGTGGAGGATCTTGCCGGGCTGCTCCTCGGTGACCGGGTCGACCTTCTTGCCCTGCCACCGCGCCAGCGACCGGAGCACGTCGCGCCCGAGCGCCGGCAGGAACGCCATCGCCTGGTAGGCGGCGATGAGCGAGTCGCGGCCGAAGAGCGCCATGAACCAGGGCACGCCGGCGGCGAGGTGCGTGCCGGCGCCCTCGTCGTCGCGCACCTCGAGGGCGACGAGATCATCGAGCGCGCGCTGGAACGCCGCGGCGAGGACGGCGTCGTCCGACGCGAGCGCGGGGCGGCTCGCCGGCGGCGCGGCCGCCGGGGCGTGACGCTCTGCCGCGTCGAGCAAGAGGTGGCCGGTGCAGCGGTAGCGCGGCGGCACGAAATTGCCGTCGGCGATCGTGAAGACGTCCTGGCACAGCTCGAACGACTCTCCGGGTGCGAGGCGGAGCGAGAACCGCGCGCGGTGGTCGGCGATCTCGGGAGGCGACGAGAAGCGGACCTCGGTGCGCCGGCTCCAGCCGTCGTCACGCGCCCCCGCGAGCGCGAGGATCGCCCGTCCGAACGAGGTCACGCGCGCTCGCTCGCGCGCCTCGTGCTCGGGCGACTCGAGCATCGCCTTCACCTGGAAGACGTCGATGAAGTCGGCGTCGTAGGAGAGCTCGAGCGCGAGCTCGATCGGCGACGAGGCGTAGCTCGTGATCTCCACGTCGGCGTGCAGACCCGATCCGACGTGGTAGACGCGCCGGAGGACGATGACGCCGTGAGGCACGCCCGGCAGCGCCGGGTTGGTGGCGAACACGACGATGAGGTGCGGCGCCGGCGTGCGCGCCGAGAGCACGATGGGCGCGGCGCCGCCGAGGGTGAGCGTGTGCATCGAGAGGAAGCGCGTGTCCTCGTGGTAGAGCCCGGCCTCCCGCCCGGGCTGGACGTCACCGCTGGGATCGATGACCAGGAACGAGGCGCCCTCGTAGGCGTGGAGCATCCGCTTCATGGCCTGGAGGCAACGTGGTGCGCCGGCGCGCCGTGGACAACCGTCGCCGTGGCGCGTTCGATGCCTCGCCCTCGGCGTGAACGTCGCGGTGATCTTCTACTCGATGTACGGCAGCACGGCCGCGCTCGCGCGCGCGGTGGCCACGGGCGCCGAGCGCGAGGGCGCCGACGTCCGGCTGCTCAAGGTGGCCGAGCTCGCGAGCGAAGACGAGATCGCGAAGAGCCCCCGCCGGCTGGCGGTGCGCGCGGCCAACGCCGACCTGCCCCTGGCCACGAACGACGACCTCGTCTGGGCGGACGCCGTCGCGTTCGGCTCGCCGACCCGCTACGGCAACATGTGCGCGCAGCTCAAGGCGTTCATCGACCAGACCGGCAAGCTGTGGCTCTCCGGGATGCTCGTCGGCAAAGTCGCCGCCGTGTTCTGCTCGACCTCGACCATGCACGGCGGACAGGAGTCGACGCTCCTCTCGATGATGATCCCCCTCTTCCACCTGGGTTTCCTCGTCCAGGGGCTCCCTTACGCCGAGGTCGAGCAGATGAGCATGGAGGAGATCCACGGCGGCTCGCCTTACGGAGCCTCGTCGGTGAGCGGCCCGCGCTCGGATCACCCGCCGACCGAGATCGACCTCACGCTGGCGCGGGCGCTCGGCCGCCGGCTGGCGCTGGTGGCGCGCCGTCTCAAGGGCGAGGGGTAAGCGCGCCGGACCGTTGCGGCGTCGCCTGGCCCTCTGCGAACATGCGCCGATGGCGAGCATCGATCTCCGCGTGCGCGATCTCCAGTCGGGCGTCGTGTCGGTGAAGGCGTTCGACGGCGCCGCCGCCGCCGAGGCGTGGCTCACGGCGCGGCCGCGGTTCACCGAGGTCCTCGGCGTGGCCACGGCGGGGCTCGACGCCGCCGTGAACGCGCGGCTCAAGACGGCGATGCGGCCGCTCGACGACGAGGAGAAGGCGCTCGAGGCGAAGCTCGAGGCCGCGAGCGCGGCGGCGGCGGCGGAGCGCCAGGCGGCGCAGCGCGCGAAGGAGCAGGCGGCGGCCGCGGCGCACCGCACCGCGATGGCAAGCGCCGACCCCAACCGGGTGATGGAGGTCCACTGGCGCTACGACCGCGAGATGGAGCTGACCGATCCCTCGGACGAGCGCGCGATCCCGGACGAGGCGCGCGCGGCGGTGCTCGCCTGGGTGCGCGAGCGCGACGAGTGGGTCGCCGGGCGCGGGCAGGTCGTCGGCGACGCGAAGGTGACGGTGTGGCCGGGGCCGCTGCCAGCGGCGGCCGGGGGCGAGCGCGTCAAGGGCGGCACCTTCATCCCGGTGACCGCGCCGGCGAAGGCATGAGGTCGCCGCGCATGAGCGCGAGGACGATCGCGGAGGAGCTTCGACGGATCGCACCGATCCTCGCCGGGCTCGCGCTCGCCGGCTGCGGCGCCGAGGCCGCGCCCGCGCCGAGCATCCCCGTCGGCGGCGCAGGGGCCGAGCCGCCGGGGGTGACCGCCGCAGCAGCCTCTGGGCCTGCCGCGTCGAGCGCGGCCGCGGCTCCCAGCGCGTCGGCGACCGGTGCCGCTGCGCCGGTGGAGAGCGCCGAGCCGCGAGCGGAGCCGGCGCTGCCGGCCGTCGAGGTGGTGGCTTCCCCGCCGGCGCCGACACCCGATCCCATGCCGTCCCTCGCGATCCTCGCGCCGGCGAAGAACCAGCTCGTCGCCGCGGCGAAGGCGGCGGCGTTCGAGGTGAAGCTCACCGCGAAGGGCGCCCGGCTCGAGGGCGGCGACCACCTCTGCGTGCGGATCGACAAGCACCCCTGCCGCCGCGTCGCCGACATCAAGAAGAAGCTCACCCTCGCCGAGATCGACCCGACCATCGACGAGGGGCAGCACGTCATCACCGTGCTCGCCCGCCGCGCCTCCGGCGAGTCGATCAAGCCCGCCGGCAAGCGCGTCGCGTTCGCGTCGCACTCGTTCTACGTCGGGAAGAAGGCGCCGCCGGTGTGGAAGGACGGCGGGCCGATGGTCCTCTTCGACGCGCCCGACGACGCGCCCGCTCCCGCCGAGGGCGTGCTCCTCGACTTCTACGTCGCCAACGCCGAGGTCGCGCGCGGCAAGCAGGTGATCCACGCGTCGGTCGGCGGGCCGGGCCTCGGCCCGGGCACGGCCATGGTCCTCGACTCCACGGCGCCGCTCAGGATCAAGAACGCGCGTCCGGGCGAGTACGTCGTCCGGCTGTCGCTCTTCGGCTATCGGGCGGAGCTGGGCGAGTCGAGCTCGTCGACGACCGTGAGCGTCTCGTCGGCGCCGGTGCCCGGCCCCTTCTCCGAGGTGACCCGCTCTTTCCGCGTCACCGAGCCCACGAAGGCCGGCGCGCGGTGAAGCCCGGGCCTATTTCGCCGGCGGTTTGAAAAATCCTGCTACGTTCCGCCCCGAACGTGGCGGACCCGAGCCAGGGCAGCGGCGCCGATCGGCGGGAGAGCAGGGTCGAGCTCGCGCCCGGCGGCCTGCTCGTCGGGGGCGGGCTCGTGCCCCTCTACGCCGGGAGCGTCCACTACTGGCGCCTCGACCGGCGCGACTGGCGCGCCTGCCTCGAGGCCACCAAGGCGCTCGGCCTCCGGCTCATCGACGTCTACATCCCCTGGGGCGTCCACGAGCGCTCGGCGGGCGTGCTCGAGCTCGGCGAGCGCGATCCGCAGCGCGACGTCACAGCCTTCCTCCGGATGGCGCACGAGCTCGGCCTCTACGTCATCGCTCGGCCGGGTCCGCACATCAACGCCGAGCTGACCTACTTCGGGATCCCCGAGCGCGTGGTGTGGGACCCGGCGTGCCAGGCGAGGACGCCGAACGATAACCCCGTGATGCTGCCGATGGTCCCGTTCGCCTTCCCCGTCCCGAGCTACGCGAGCGAAGCGTTCCTCGACGAGACGACGCGCTACTTCCAGGCGCTCGGGCCGGCGCTCGCCCCGCTGCGCTGGCCGGACGGGCCCATCGTGCTCGTCCAGATCGACAACGAGGGCGCCCTCTACTTCCGCGACGGCGCCTACGATCAGGACTACCACCCCGACGCGATCGCGCTCTACCGCGCCTTCCTCCGCGACAAGTACAAGACCATCGACGCGCTCCGCGAGGCGTACCCGGCGGCCGCCGACGGCGAGGAGCTCCGCTTCGCGACGATCGACCCGCCGACGCGCCTCGACGCCACCACGGCGGCCGACCTCGGGCGCCACCTGGACTGGAGCGAGTTCCACGAGCACCTCCTGGCGACCGCGCTGAGCCGGTTCGCGCGCGCGCTCGCCGCCGCGGGCCTCTCGGGGCTGCCGACGATGCACAACCTGCCGATGGGGCAGGAGGCGACGCCGCTCAACGCCGCGCGGGTGACCCGCGCCGTCGACTTCGTCGGGCTCGACTACTACTACGCCGCCGGCGCGCAGGCGCGGTCGATCATCGCGCGGCGAACGACGGAGCTCGCGGTCCGGTGCGAGGGGCGGAGCGTGCCGGCGTTCGCCTGCGAGATGGGCGCCGGCTTCCCGCCGTTCTTCCCGCCGCTCGACGAGCGCGACAGCGCGTTCACCGTGCTCGCGGGCCTCGCCTACGGCCTGCGCGGCTTCAACGTGTACATGGCCGTCGAGCGCGACCGATGGATCGGCGCGCCCATCGATCCCCACGGGCGCCCGCGCCCGTTCGCCGCGTTCTGGCGGAAGCTCTGCGCCGCGCTCGAGGCGACGGCCTTCCACACGCTCCGCCGGAGCGCGCCGGTCCGCATCCTCACGCCGCGGAGCGAGCGCCGGCTGGCGAGGGTGCTGCACGCGTTCGGGCCGCTCACCGGCGCCGTGTTCTCGGTGCTCGGCGCGGGAGCGCGCGAGAGCTGCCTCGAGGACGACCTCGATCTCGGCTACCCGCTGGCGATCGAGGCCGACGCCTTCACCCGCGCCTTCGAGCGCGCGCTCGAGGCGCGCGGGGTGCCGTTCGCGCACATCGGGGGCGAGGACCGCGAGGTGTCGCTCGCGGGCGCGCGCTGGATCGTCTGCGGGACGGGCGGCGCGATGAACCCCGAGCTCTTCGCCCGCCTCGAGGATGCCGTCCGCGCGGGCGCACGCGTGACGCTCGGCCCCCGACCGCCGGCGCTCGACGGATCGATGCGCCCGCTGCGCGCGCCGCTCGATCTCGATCGGCTGGGCGCGGCCGGCACCTCGCTGCCGGTGATCGTCGCCGACGACCCGGCCGCCGTCGACGCCGCGGTGGCGCGCGCCATCGAGGAGCTCGAGCTCGACGCCTACGCCTGCGAGCCCGACAGCGTGTTCGCGACGGTGCACGAGGACGCGGCGGGGACGCCGAAGGTGCTCTTCCTCCTCAACCCGACGGACGCGGACGCGGTCGCGCGGGTGACGGTGAGGCCGCGCGCGAGCTCGACGGCCGCCGTGGTGCGCGCCAGCGATCTGCTCGACGAGGGCGTGTTCGAGGCACGGCACGGAGCGCTCGAGGTGCGCCTCAAGCCGAAGTCGGTCCGGATGCTCGGCCTGAGCTGACCTCGACTCACCACCGCTCGATCCGCCACCCGCGCCGCTCGGCGATGCGCCGCAGGCGCGGATCGGGGTTCACCGCCACGGGCTCGGCGACGCGCTCGAGCAGCGGCAGATCGCTGACGCTGTCGGTGTAGAAGATCGACTCCTCGAGGCGGAAGCCGCACGCGTCGGCGAGGCCGCGGGCGCGCTCGAGCTTGCCGTCGCCGAAGCAGAGCGGCGGCTCGGCGCGGCCGGTGAAACGGTGCTCGGCGTCGATCTCGAAAACGCTCGAGACGACGTGATCGATCCCGAGGCGCCGCGCGAGCGGCCGCGAGGCGTAGGGCGAGGTGCCGGTCACGATCGCGCAGACGTCGCCGGCGGCGAGGTGGCGGCGCACCGCCTCGCGCCCGGCGTCGGCGATGTGGCGCTCGACGTAGCGGCAGAACCAGTCGTCGCAGCGCGCGGCGAGGACGTTCTCCGGCATGCCGCGCAGGTTCAGGAGCACCTTCTCGGCGACCTTGGACGCGTCGAGGATGCCGAGCGTGTACTGCGCGACCCAGTAGCTCGTCTTCAGCAGCTCGGAGAGACCGGCCTCGCCGATGTCGCGCTGGTATCTCACGTAGAGGCTCGCCGTCTCGAGCCGGACGAGCGTGCGGTCCATGTCGAAGAGGGCGCCCCGCTTCATCCCGAGAGGCCGTAGCCGCGCGCGAGCGTGGCGGAGAAGAGGTTGCAGGCCGCGTGGAAGACGACGCCCGCTCCGATGCCGCCCGTGCGCGCGCGCAGCCAGCCGAAGAGCAGCGCCGGAAAGAACACGGCGAGGCGCGCCGGGCTCGGGACCGTGAGCAGGTGCCCGACGGCGAAGATCGCCGCCGAGACGAGCCAACCCGGGCCGAGCGTGGCGCCGAGGACGCGCCAGCGCGGCGGCCAGGTGAGGTCGAGCGAGGTCTGGAGGTAGCCGCGGAAGAACGCCTCCTCGGGGAGCGCGGTCACGAGCAGCTGCCCCGCCACCTCGTCGAGCAGCTTGGGCGGCCAGCGCAGGACGAACGGCGTCGAGGCGTGCCAGTAGAAGCGGTACCCGAGCCAGAACAGCGGGTACACGAGCGCGACGAGCAGGAGCACCCAACCGAGGGCGCGGGCCGCGTCGCGGGCGACGCGGCGGGGCTCGACGGCGACCGGCTCGAGCAGGCCGCCCAGGGAGAGGCCGTAGGCGCGGATCGTCGCCTCGTCGCGGCGGAGCACGAGCAGCCAGGTGGCCGCGAGGAACGCGAGCCCCACGAGGGTCGCCGCGTGCTTGGGGACGAGGTGCGAGACGGCCGTCACCACCGCCGTCGTCGCCGCGGCCGCGCCGAGCGCGGCGCCGAGGCCCGGGGCCTGCGGCGGGGCGGCCGGCGCGATGCGGTCGGTCGCCGATGGCTCGGCGCCGCCCGCGGCTGGCGCCGGGGCCGCGACGGCGTGGGCGCCCGGCTCGATCGGGGGAACCTCGGTGGGCGTGTCCAAGCGGTTGCGCTAGGTTAGCAGCGCCTCGCCATGCAGCGCTCCCTCGCAATCCAGAACGGCGTCCACGTGCCCGCGTCCGCGATCACGGTGACGGCGGTGCGCGCGGCCGGCCCCGGCGGGCAGAACGTGAACAAGGTCTCCTCCAAGGTCGACGTCCGCGTCGATCTCGACGGCATCGTCGGCCTCGGCGTGGCCGCGCGGGGGCGCCTCCGGGCGCTGGCGCGCACCCGGCTCGACGCCGAAGGCCGACTCCACGTGCAGAGCCAGGCGACCCGCGATCAGGGGCGAAACCTCGACGACGCCCTCGAGAAGGTGCGCGCCCTCGTCCTCCAGGCGATGGTGGCGCCCAAGGCGCGCCGCGCCACGCGGCCGTCGCGGGGAGCGGTCGAGCGGCGGCTCCAGGCGAAGCATCAGCGCTCGGACCGCAAGCAGGGCCGACGGGCGGGCACCCGCTCGGATGACTGACCCGCAGGGTCGATTCTCCGGGGGTTTCTTGGGGCAGAGCCCCCATCGGGCAGACCCCGACCGCGAGTTTTCTGGCCTTCCCGGACGGGCGGGCTAAAGTCCGGCCTTCGTGCCGGCCGACCGCACCACCCCGCCCTCCGCTCGCGCCGTGGCGCGCTCGGTCCGGCTCGCCGGGCCGCTGGCGCTCGCGGTCGTCTGCTCGCTCGTGGGCGGCGCCCCGCCGGCCGCGGCGCAGGGGAAGCCCGCCAAGACGATCGCCCACCCGTCGGCTCCCAAGCCTCGGGCCAAGCAGCCGAGGTCACGGCCGGCCCCGTCGCGCGGCTCGCCCTTCCTCATGGTGCCCGAGCCTGGTGTCGCCGAGGCCACCCCCGCCTACCGCTACGCGAACATGAGCGACGACGAGGCGGTCGCCGAGCTCGATCGCCGGGGCATCCTCTACACCCGCGAGATGCCGGTCCCGGGCGTGCGCACGCCCATCCGCCTCACCGGCCGCCTCCACGGCGTTCACTTCCACTCCTCGCTGTCCCCCGACGAGCGGGTGCAGAGCCCGTTCGAGATCCTCGACGCCCGCCTCGCCCTCGCGATCGACGACTTCGCCGCGATCCTCGAGCGCCACGACATCGACGAGGTCGTCCACTACACGATGTACCGGCCCAACGTGGCCCGTGACCACGGAATGGACGAAGGCCTCGCCGGCGAGGCGCCCGCGGCCCACGGGGCGAGGGCCAGCGCCGCCCTGCCCGACGCGCGGCGCCCGGCGCCCGCGAAGCTCGAGGGCGGCTCCAAAGGCAAGGCGGGGGCCGCGGGTCGCACGCCGAAGCAGAAGATCCCCGGCGCCGGGAGGACGGTCGCGCAGAGCGCCGCGCCGGGCGCATCGCGACGCACGGCGCAGACCGCCCGGAAGGCGAGCGGCACGGGCGTGGCCGCGCCTCAGGAGACGCGCGACACCACCCGTGGTCCGCGGTCGCGGCCGACCGCGCCGACGCCGCCCCCGGCTCCTCCGAAGACGAGCTGGGCCCCGCCCGGAACGCGGCACCCCGCCGGGCTCGCCATCGACGTGGGTGGGCTCAAGAAGCGCGACGGCCACTGGCTCAGCGTCGCCGCCCACTTCCAGGGCCACATCGGCGACAAGACCTGCGGCGAGGGCGCGCACGTCGCCGACACCCCCGAGGCGCGCGAGCTGCGCTCGATCGTGTGCGAGTCGGCCGACCTTGGGGTGTTCACCTACGTGCTGACGCCGAACTACAACGCCGCGCACGTCGACCACTACCACATGGAAATCAAGCCGCAGGTTCGCTGGTTTCTGTACCACTAGACCCCCTCTCCCTCGCGGGAGAGGGGGAAACAGAAAAAAACGCTGCGTGACGCGTCGCGGACGCAACTGACGCGCGGCTCGCGCCGACCTCCCTCATGAGGAGGCGACATGTCGCGCGGAGTGTTCCACCGATCGGTGAGCGGGGCGGATTACCGCCCCATGCGCAGCCTGGGACGCGGGGCGTCGGCCGAGGTGATGGAGGTCGTCGGCCCGCGCGGCGACCGCTGCGCGATGAAGGTGCTCCGCCGGGTCCTGTGCGCCGGCGACGGGGCCTCGCGGCTCGCGCGCGAGGCGCACACCCTGGCCTCGCTGCGCCACCCCAACCTCGTGCCGGTCCTCGACACCGGGATGACGGCGGACGGGCGGCCCTTCCTCATCATGCCGCGGCTCGTCGGCGAGACGCTGCGCGATCGGCTCGACCGCGAGCACCGCCTCGCCCCCGAGGTGGCGTGCGATCTCCTCGCCGGGGCGCTCGACGGGCTCGCCGCCGCGCACGCGGTCGGGGTCGTGCACCGCGACGTGAAGCCGGCGAACCTCTTCCTCGTACGCGAGCACGGCCTGGAGAGGACCGTGGTCCTCGATTTCGGCATCGCCAAGGTGACCGAGCTGCCGATGGACCCCTCGACGGGCGCGCAGGTGATCGGCACCCCGCGCTATCTCGCGCCCGAGCAGCTCCTCGCCGCCGGCGTCGACGGCCGCACCGACGTCTACGCGGCCGGCGTCGTGCTCTTCGAGATGCTCGCCGGCCGCGGGCCGTTCGAAGCCGCCGATCCGCTCGCGATCATGCGCGCCCACCTCGAGGACGATCCCCTCCCGATCGCGCGCTTCGCGGCGGTCCCGCCCGCGCTCGAGCACGCCGTCGCGCGCGCGCTCGCCAAGCCGCCCGAGGCGCGTTGGCCCACGGCGCGGGCGTTCGCGGCGGCCCTCCGGCGCATGGGCGCCCGCGGGGCGCCCGGGCTGGCCGCCGGCCGAGGTGCGCCGTGACCGGGACGTGGAGCGCGGCGACGCCGTTCCCGACGCGCGTCGACGGGAGGCTACGGCGGCCGCGCGCCGGGCAGGGGCCCGCGATCGCGGGCTCGGCGCGGACCGATCCGTCGGCGTTCGGACCCGAGCCCGATCCGCTGGCGCGGTCGCTCGAGCCGCTCGCCGCGGTCGAGCCGCTCGAGGCGGGCGCCGCCGTCGAGGGCACGCCGTACCTGGTGGTCCGCAAGCTCGGGCAGGGCGGCATGGGCGAGGTGTTCGAGGTCGAGCACCGCGAGCTCGGGAAGCGCTGCGTGCTAAAGGTGCTGCACCCGAACCACCTCGGGCGGCGCGACCTCGCCGCCCGCATGCGCGACGAGGCGCGATCGCTGGCGACGCTCCGCCACCCCAACCTCGTCGACGTCTTCGATCTCGGCGTGACGCGCGACGGGCGGCCGTTCTTCGCCATGGAGCTCCTGCTCGGGCGCGATCTGCGGGCGCTCGTCTCGCGCCTCGGCGTGCTCGCCGTGCCCACGGCGCTCGAGCTCATGGTCCAGGCGCTCGACGGCCTCGCGGCCGCGCACGACGCCGACATCGTCCACCGCGACGTCAAGCTCGAGAACCTGTTCCTCTGCGACGACGGCACGCTCAAGCTCCTCGACTTCGGCGTGGCCAAGGTGATGGGCAGCGATCTCGGGCGCACCGCGCGTGGCTACGCCGTGGGCACGCCCCGGACCATGGCGCCCGAGCAGTGCGCGATGGGCGAGATCGATCCGCGCACCGATCTCTACGCCGCCGGGCTCGTCCTCTACGAGCTCGTCGCCGGGCGGGGCCCCTTCGACGAGCTCCGCGGCCACGAGCACGCGCTGAGGTTCGCGCACTGCGGGCGCACCCCTCCTCCTCCCTCCGGCTGGGCGCCGCAACCCATCCCGCCGGCGGTCGACGCCGCGGTCCTGCGCGCCATCGCCAAGCGCCCGGAGGACCGGTTCCAGTCGGCGCGCGAGATGGCCGACGTGCTCTCGATCCTGCGCGGCGAGCGCAGGCGGCGCCGCGGCACGAGCGCGCCCCCGCTCGCGGGACCGCTGGCGGCCGGAGGGTGGCAGCGCGCCTCGGTTCCCCCGCAGCCGGCGGGCCTGCTGCCCGAGATCGACGACGGGCCGACCGACGTCGTGACACCGGCCGAGGTGCCCGAGCCGCCTTCGGAGGGGTCGACCGCGCTTTCGGCTCGAGCCCAAGCACGTCCGGCGTTCGAGGAGTCACGAACGCCGGGCGCGATCTCGAGAGAGCACCCGATCCCCCAGGGCGGCCCGCCGGCACCCGGCCCGAGTGGTGGGGGTATGTGGGCAAGCGCGATCGCGATCATGGCCCTGGCGATCGCCGCCGTGGCCCTGGCGGTCTCGCTCGTTGGCATCGCGCCGCGTCGTCTCTCCTCCGTGCCCGAGGTCCGCGAGCCGGAGGGGGTGGTTCTGGAACCGCGCCCGTACGCCGGGTGTAAGCTCGGCGCGAGCGACCCGTTTCAACCGCGAACCGACGACGGCATTCCACGGAGGAGCCCATGACCCGGACCCGACGAACTGTGCTCGCTGCGCTCACGACCGCCCTCGCCACGACGGCGATCGCCTGCGGTGGCGCGCCGGCCGCGGCCCCGTCCGTACCGTCCGCCCCAGAGCCGCCCAGCGCGACCTCGCCGGCCGGGTACGCCGGCGGCGATGGCGCCCCCGCCGAGGCGCGCGTCTCGCCTTCGATGGATGACAGCTCGGCGAAAGAGGCGTCTCCGCCCTCGGCGCCGCCGGCACCGCCCGGTGCGTTCAAGGGCGGCAGCCAGCCCAGCCAGCCGCAGGCCGGCGCGCGCCCGAGCCCGACCAGCGAGGGCGAGGCCGCCTCGCCGAAGAAGGCCGACGTCGCCCCCGACCCGGTCGACCGCCCCGGCCTCGGGACGCAGTGGGGCGAGACGCGCAGCTCGCGCATCACCACGGTGCCCTTCGTCCGGGCCGACGGCTCGAGCCCGTTCGCGACCGCCGCGCTCTTCTACAACGACGCGCAGGGCGCGAACGCCATGTCGACCGCGACCGGCTTCCGCCGCACGCCGGCGGGGACCTTCACCGTGGCGAGCGGCGCGGTGGCCGTCGGGCTGCGCGACGAGCACGGGGGCTTCCTCTCGGGCTTCGTCGCCGGCGACCGCAACTACGTCGTCGGCGAGGCCGGCCGCCGCTACACCATCGTGCTCAAGAACCGCAGCCCCATCCGGTTCGAGTGCGTCATCTCGGTCGACGGCCTCGATGTCCTCGACGGCAAGGCCGCCTCGTTCGGCAAGCGCGGCTACCTCCTCGATCCGAACGGCGAGCTCGAGATCGACGGCTTCCGCCAGAGCACCGAGGCGGTGGCGGCCTTCCGGTTCGGCTCGGTGCGCGGCTCGTACGCGAACCAGAAGCACGGCGACACGCGCAACGTCGGCGTCATCGGCGTGGCACTCTTCCACGAGCGCGGCACCAACCCGTTCCAGTGGACGCAGGACGAGGTGAACCGCCGCCACGACGCGAACCCCTTCCCCGGCCAGTTCGCCACGCCGCCCAACTGAAGAGGTGTCGGACATTCGTCCGACCAACGCCACTCGAGGCCCGAGGTCCGACGCCTCTTCAGTCCGGGGGCGCGGGGGCAGAGCCCCCGCTCGCGACTGAGCGGCGAGCGCCCTGCGAGGCTCCACTCGGAGGATTCACAGGGAGACGGGGAGACAGGGAGGATTTCCTTCGGTCGATCCGGCGGACGCGCTGGGACAGGCGTGAGCGTGGATCGACCGCAGAAGAAATCCCCGTCTCCCCGTCTCCCTGTGAAATTTTTCGCCCCCCCGAATCTCGACGCCGTCGCTCGGCAGCCCACGCTCACAAAAATCAAGCTCCCGGTTTGGCGCGCCTCGCGCTACGCATCTCGGCGGTGTCGGCCGAGCTGAACACGGCGCAGCGGGCGGCGGTCGAGCACGATCTGGGGCCGCTGCTCGTGCTCGCCGGCGCCGGGTCGGGCAAGACGCGCGTCGTCACCCAGCGCGTGGCGCGGCTCATCGAGCGCGGCGTGCCGGCGAAGAGCATCCTGGCGATGACCTTCACCAACAAGGCCGCCGCCGAGATGCACGAGCGCGTCGTCAAGCTCGTCGGCGTCAAGGTCGCCAAGGACCTGACCGTCTCCACGTTCCACCGCTTCGGGCTGGGCGTGCTCGGGGCCGAGACGCGCGCCCTCGGCATCCGCGGCAAGTCGTTCGCCATCTTCGACCAGGCCGACGCGTCGGGCGCGGTGCGCGAGATCCTGCGCGAGCTCCGCGCCGGCCGCACCTACGACATCGGCGCCATCCTGGCGCGGATCTCGGCGGCGAAGAACGCGTTCGTCGAGCCCGAGGCGTGGGAGGCGGCGCAGCGCGAGGGCAAAGGCGACGACGCCTACGACGAGATCGCGTCGATGGTGTACCCGCGCTACCTCTCGGCGCTGCGCACCTTCCAGGCGTTCGACTTCGACGATCTCATCTGCGAGGTGGTGCGCCTCTGGCGGCGGCGGGCCGAGGTGCTGGAGCGCTGGCGGATGCGCTACCGCTACCTCATCGTCGACGAGTTCCAGGACACCAACCACGCGCAGCTGGAGCTGGTGCGGCTGCTCGGCGGCGAGCACCGCAACGTCTGCGTCGTCGGCGACGACGACCAGTCGATCTACGCCTGGCGCGGCGCCGACGTGCGCAACATCCTCGAGTTCGAGGCGCACTTCCCGGGCGCCAAGATCGTCAAGCTCGAGGAGAACTACCGCTCCAACAAGGCGATCCTCGACGTCGCCAACGTGGTCCTCTCACGCTCGGGCGCCAAGCGCCACGACAAGACCATCGTCCCGACGCGCCCGGGCGGCGACAAGGTCCAGTCGGTGATCGCGGCCGATCCCGAGGTCGAGGCCTCGTTCGTCGGGGCCGAGATCGGAAAGCTGGTGGAGCAGGGCGTCCGCCCGCGCGACGTCGCGGTGCTCTACCGGTCGAACCTCCAGTCGGCCGAGATCGAGAGCCAGCTGAAGGAGCGACAGCTCCCCTTCCGGATGATCGGCGGCACGCAGTTCTACGAGCGCAAAGAGGTGAAGGACCTCGTCGCCTACCTCCGCCTCACCCTCAACCCCGAGGACGAGATCGCCCTCCGCCGCGTCATCAACTACCCGGCGCGCGGGATCGGCGACGCCGCGGTGGCGCGGCTCGCGGCCCACGCGACGGCGCACGATCGCTCGCTCTTCGCGGTCGTCCGCAAGCCGCACGAGGTCGTGGACCTGGCGCCGGCGGCGCTCGAGGGCTGCCGCGATCTCCTGCGCGTCGTCGAGGGGGCGCGGGCGCGCTTCGATCGCGGCGAGCTCTCCGCCCAGGTGGCGCGCGGGATCATCGCCGACATCGGCCTCAAGGAAGACATCCAGGCGGGCTCGGGCTCGAACAACGCCGCCGCGCGCCGCTGGGGCAACGTCGAGTCGATCCTCGGCGTTCTCTCGCGGCGCGACGACCAGGGCAAGGGCGACATGAAGACGTTCTCCGAGTTCTTGCGCGTGCTCTCGCTGCGCGAGGAGGGCGAGGAGGACGACGCGACGGATCGGGTGACGTTGACCACGATGCACGGCGCCAAGGGCCTCGAGTTCCGCTACGTGTTCCTGGTCGGGCTCGAGGAGGGGCTGATGCCCCACGCGCGCACGCTCGACGAGCGCGCCACGGACGTGGCACCGCCGAGCGCGGTCGGGGGCGGGCCCGAGGGCGCGGCCAGCTCGATCGAGGAGGAGCGCCGCCTCTTCTATGTCGCCGTGACGCGGGCGCGCGATCGGCTCTACCTGTGCCGGGCCAAGGCCCGCGGGATGCGCGGCAAGACGATGGCGCGCACGCCGAGCCGGTTCGTCCTCGAGATCCCGCCCGAGCTCCTCGAGGAGCGCGAGGAGAACGCCGCGATCGCGCCCGAGGCCGAGAAGACGCTCGCCGGCGCCGCCAGCGTGCTCTCGGCCATCTTCCAGACGAGCGCCCCCGGCGGCGAGATCCCGTTCATCCCGCGCCGGCGGCCCTGAAATTGGGTTAGCGCGCGAGGATCGCGCAGTCGGCCAGGTGGCCGACGCAATAGCTGAAGGTGCACTGGGCGAAGCGGTTCTCCTCGGGGGCGCAGCGGACGTCGGTGTTGCAGACGTCGATCTGGTCCGCCGAGCACGCAATGGCCTCGTCGGCCTCGTCCTCGCACCCCGACTCGGCCGCGACCTCGTCGAGCATCTCGCAGTACGTGTCGCAGCTGACGCCGTTCCAGCAGCGCTGCTCGTCCGCCTCCTCGCAGAGCGAGACGCAATCCGGGCCGCACCCGGCGAGCCCGCCCGAGAGCCCCGCGATCACCGCCGCCAATCCGAGCCGCATCTTCATGGCGGGAGAGGATACGCTGAGCGCATGATCGAATGGAGCGAGACGCACATCGCCATCCGCGACGCCTTCCGGCGCTTCGTGGAGGCCGAGATCAAGCCCAACCTCGAGGCGCTCGAGCACGGCGACACCCCGCCGTACGACGTCCTCCGCAAGATGGTGCAGACCTTCGGGCTCGCCGACATGGCGCGGGCGCGCTTCGCCGCCGACCTGGCCCGCGAGCCCCGCGAGCCGCGCGAGCCCCGCGAGAGGAAGCCCAACCCCGCCGCGGGCGAGGAGCTCGCGATGCAGATGATCCCGATCATCGAGCTCTGCCGGTACAGCCCCGGCATGGTCACGGCGCTCGGCGTGAGCATGGGCCTCACCGCGCGCGCCATCCTCTCGAAGGGCACGCGCGCCCAGAAGGAGCGGTGGGCGCTGCCGCTGCTCACGCTCGAGACCATCGGCGCCTGGGCGATCACCGAGCCGGGATCGGGGTCGGACGCCTTCGGCGGGATGAAGTCGACGGCGCGCCGCGACGGCGACGGCTACGTGCTCAGCGGGAGCAAGACGTTCATCACCAACGGCCCCTACGCCGACACCATCGTCTTCATCTGCAAGCTCGACGAGGGCAACGACCCCAAGGACCGCAAGATCCTGAGCTTCGTCCTCGACAAGGGCATGCCGGGCCTCACCCAGTCGAAGCCGCTGCGCAAGATGGGCCTGCACTCCTCGCCCACCGGCGAGCTCTTCCTCGAGGACGTGCGCGTCGGCAAGGACCGCTTGATCGGCGAGACCGAGGACGTGCCGGCGCGGTCGGGCGCGAAGGAGACGTTCACCTCCGAGCGCACCGGCGTCGCGGCGATGGCGCTCGGGATCGTCGAGCAGTGCCTCAAGCTCTCGGTCGAGTACGCGAGGACGCGGGTCCAGTTCGGCCGGCCCATCGGCGACTTCCAGCTCATCCAGCTCAAGCTCGCCAAGATGGAGGTCGCGCGGATGAACATCCAGAACCTGGTGTTCCGCCAGATCGAGCTCGCGTCCGCCGGGCGATCGCTCAACCTCGCCGAGGCGAGCGCGTGCAAGCTCTACTCGGCGCAGGCGGCCATGGACGTCTGCCTCGAGACGGTGCAGCTCTTCGGGGGCAACGGGTACATGGCCGAGTACCAGGTGGAGCAGCTCTGCCGCGACGCCAAGGTGCTCCAGATCTACGGCGGCACCGACGAGATCCAGATCTCGCAGATCGCCCGCAGCCTCCTCGGCGCCACGTGACCTGGCGGGTCGTGGTCATGAACTTCCGCGGCCACGATCCGCCGCCCCAGGCCATGGATGCGGGCTATCACCCGCCCCCGCTCGGCGCCCCCCAGGCGGTGCGGGACGACATCTCGGCCGCGCTCGCCGACATCGACTGGTCGGACCCGCATCGCGGGCGGCTCGTCGCGGGGGACCTCACCCTCGACCTCGTGTTGCCGGCCGGCGCGCCGATCGCGAGCGCCGGGAGCAGCGCGGCGATCGAGCGCATGGAGATCCTCGCGAGCGGCCGCGGCGATCCCGTGGCGCTCGTCGTGCACTTGTGTGGGGTCAACGGCTGGGCGGCCTACGACACGGCCGCCGGGGCGTTCATCGATCTCGCCGATCCCGACCCGGCGGGGTGGCTCGCGTCCGGCGGATCGCCGTGACGCGCCTCGGGATCAGGGCACGACCGCGCCCGTCGACGCGTCGATCTTGACGGCGGTGCTGCTGGCGCTGCTGGTGATGGTCCAGTAGTTGCCGATCGCGGCGGTGTAGTTGATGCCGTACGTCGTCCCCGCGGGATCGCTCGGGAACGCCGTCTGGATCGCGGCGTCGACGTCGACCGTGGGGAACGGGTACACGGGCGAGACCGAGCAGTCGAGGGCCATGCACTGGCGCTCGGCGAGGCACTCGGTCCCGTTGGTGCTGAGGTTGAGCGCGTCGCCGAGGTCCATCGAGCTCGTGCCCCCGAGGCAGAAGCCCGCCATCCACAGGGTGAGCACCCCGCCGGTCGGCGTGCCGTCGCGCGCGATCTGCTGGCCGAGCATGCCGCCGAGCCACTTGACGTCCTCGCCGGTGCCCTCGGCGACCTGCTGGAGCGCGGCGAGCGTGGGCAGCGCCGTGTCCGAGGCCGGTGAGCCGCCCGGGCAGGCGACGCGCCCGTTGTTGGGATCGGTGGGCTGCGCGCAGGGGATGTCGCCGCCGCCGCCGGTGGTCGTCCCGCCGGTCGTCCCACCGGTGCCGCCGCCCGTGTCGTCCCCCCCGCACGCAGCCAGACCTATCGAGAGCATCGTCGCGATCGCCGTCTTCTTCATCTCGGAACCCTCCTCGGGTGATCGCATCACCATAACGAGAAACGGGCGCCGAGATCCAGCAGCGTCGCTTGCCCGAGGCGAGCCGGACCACCGCCGCGCGGCCGCGAACCGAAACCGCGCTTCGCCTCCGCTCGACGATCGGGCGCTGGTTCCCTCGTCGGACGCCCTGCGGACCTCTACTGGGGCGCGAGGCGCGCCAGGAGATCGGCCACGCGCACGGGGCGGCCGACCCTGACGCGGACGCGGAAGCAGGCGCGCGGGTCGGCGAGGTGCTCGAGGGTGAAGGGCTCGTCGCCGTGGAGCCGGGCGAGCACGGGCCTCGCGCCCTGCTCCCAGGCGGCGAACGTCGCCGCGTCGTTGGGCGCGAGCAGGCGGTCGTCGAGGCCGAGGAGGAGCTCGTCACCGGCGAAGCGGAGCCGCCCTGCGAGCGAGGCGTCCTCCTCGAGCCGCCGGCAAGCGGTGAGCGCGGCGCGGAGCGCGGCCTCGAGCCTGGCGGCGAGGTCGCCGGTGCCCCCGCGCTTCCTGGCGTAGAGCAGGCCCGGGCGGCCGCCGGCCTGGTCGAGCGCGTAGTGCGCCTCGTGCGCGATGAGCATCACGCCGGGGCCGTGGTGGACGTGGCTGTAGTCGGTGACGTCGATGAGGGTCTCGTCGAGCAGTCGCCCCTGGATGAAGCGGTGGAAGACCGGGATGAGCTCCTTCGGCGGCACGGTCGCGCCCTCGTGGGCGAAGACCTTCACCGTGTGCGCGTGCGATTCCACCGCGGCGCTCAGACCGTCACCGGCCCGGTCGAGAGGCGGCCGTAGCAGGCGTGCGCGGCATCGATGAACAGGCTCGCCTCCTCGACACAGTGATGAGCGCGCTCGAGGGTCACCGAGCCGCCGCGCTGCTCGTGGGCGCGGAACAGATAGCTCGCGAACTTCCCGCCGGCGTACGGATCGTGAAAGAGCGCCGTGTCGTGGAAGCGGGCGCGGAACTCCTCGACGATCGCGTCGGCGTCGTCGCGCACGTTCTGGTTCTGCATGCGGGTCAGCGCCTTGGCCGCCTGGAGCATGGCGCTGTACGCCTTGTCCGCGGCCTTCTGCGCGTCGCCTCCCTCGAGCAGGACGCCGGCCTCGAACACCTCGCGCTCGCTCGCGGCGAGCTCGAACTGGACGAAGGGCACGACCTCGCCGGCGCACTCGCCGACGCCCATGTCGCCGGTCGTGTACTCGCGGGGATCGCCCCAGTCGGAGTAGAAGGACGGGTCGGCGTCGCGCGCCGGGACCTGGATGAGGTCGTCGATGAGGGCGCGGATCTTCGCCTTGCCGAGGCGCTTGATGAACGCCTGGAAGCTCTCGTCCTTCTCGCGCCCGCTCGCGTACGTCCGGGTGAGGCGCTCGACGACCTTGGGGATGTTCTTGGACGGGACCGCGCCGATCGCGAGCCCGAACGCGCCGGCGTTCTCGGTCCACTGACCGCCGAGCACGACCTGGAAGTGCGGCACGGTGTAGCTGCCCACCTTGCGGCTCACGCCGAGGAAGCCGAGGTCGGCGATGTGGTGCTGGCCGCAGGCGTTGAAGCAGCCGCTCACCTTGATGCGCAGGCCGCGGACCGCCTCGTCGAGCTCGAGGTTCTGCTCGGCGAGCCGGGTGGAGAGCTCCGAGGCGAGCCCGCGCGAGCTCGAGATCCCGAGCTTGCAGGTGTCGGTCCCCGGGCATGCGGTGACGTCGACGATGGTGCCCGCCCCGGGCGCGCCCAGGCCGATGGCGGCGAGCTCGCGGTAGAGCTCGGGCAGATCGGCCTCGGCCACCCAGCGGAGCGCGATGTTCTGCTCGACCGTGGTGCGCACCGTGTCGCCGGTGAGCTTGCGGGCGATGTCCGCGAGGGCGCGCATCTGCGCCGAGGTCAGGTCGCCGAGCGGGAGCGTCACCATCGCCACGAAGAAGCCGGGCTGGCGCTGCGGGCTGACGTTCGTCGCGCGCCACGCGTCGTAGCCGGGCGGCGGAGGACCCCGGCGCAGCTGGATGGGCTGCTGGCGCGGCTGCTCGTAGGGTGCGTCGAGCTCGGAGAGGAACGCGGTCCAGCGCGGATCGTCGATGAGGCCCTCGCGCTCGGCGAGCACCAGGCGCTTGAGCTCGTCGATCCCGAGCTTGGCGACGAGGAACTTGAGCCGGGCGCGGGCGCGGTTCTTCTTCTCGCCGAGGCGGGCGAAGACGCGGCTCAGCGCCTGCGTCACCGGCAGGAGCTCCGCCTCGGGGAGGAACGCGTCGAAGAGCTTGGCCTCGTACGGGACCGAGCCGAGGCCGCCGCCGACGTAGAGCTCGAAGCCGCGCTCGACCTTGCCGTCCTCGACCCGCGTGCGCGCGACGGCGCCGAGGTCGTGCATGTTGGTGAGGGCGCAGGCGTGCTGGCGGCACCCCGAGAAGGCGATCTTGAACTTGCGCCCGAAGTCGAGGGTGTCGGGGTGGCCGAGGAGGAAGCGGGCGGTCGCCTTCGCGTAGGGCGTGACGTCGAACGCCTCGTCCCGGCAGACGCCCGAGTAGACGCAGGAGGTGACGTTGCGGACCGCGTTGCCGCACGCCTCGCGCGTCGTGATCCCCACCGCGGCGAGGCGCCGCATGATGGTCGGCGTGTCCTCGATGTGCACGAAGTGGAGCTGCACGTCCTGCCGCGTCGTCACGTGGAGGATGCCGTCGGCGTGCTCCTCGGCGACGTCGGCGAGCGCATCCATCTGGTCGGCCGAGAGGCCGCCGAACGGGATCTTGATGCGCTGCATCCCGGGCGCGTCCCACAACGTGTGCGGGCCCTTGCTCGGTGAGCTGGACGGGTACTCGATCTGCTGGGTGGCCAGGCCGTCGTAGCGCTGGCCGTTGTCGTAACGCTGCCCGTAAGCGCCGCGGCGCAGGCGGGTCTCGGCGAAGAGCTTCTCCTCGATCTTCCCCTGCTTGCGGAGCTCAATCTCGGTCTCGAAGACGTCGATTTCGCGGGCAAGATCGGGGGGCATCTCGCCCGCGAGCTTCTCCTTCCAGCCACGCGCCGCCATCAGGGAAAGGTTATTGTCTACTATTCCGACGCGTCAAGTGCGACAATCTTTCGCCGTGAAGACGTCCCTCCCCTCCGGGACCGATGCGATCCACGCCGGAACCCCGGACGACAGGCCCTCCCACACCCTCGCCCCGGCGGTCGCGCAGACCGCGACGTACACCTTCTCCGACACCGCCGACCTCGAGCGCTACCGCGCGGGCGAGGATCCCGATCCGGACCGGCAGGAGTACGGCCGCTACGGCAACCCCACCGTGGTGGAGGTCGAGCGGCGCGTGGCGGCGCTCGACGGCGCCGAGGACGCCCTGCTCTTCGCGAGCGGGATGGCCGCGGTGACGTGCACCGTCCTGGCCTTCGTGAAGAGCGGCGACCACGTCGTGCTCTTCCGCGACGTCTACCGCCGCACCCGGCAGCTCGTGACGCAGACGCTCGCGCGCCTCGGCGTCGAGCACACGCTGGTCGATCCCGGATCGATCGCCGGCCTCGAGGCCGCCATCGGACCGCGCACCCGCCTGGCCATCACCGAGTCCCCGACGAACCCTTACCTGCGCTGCATCGACCTCGAGCGCTTCGGGGCCGTGTGCCGCGCCGCGCGGGTGAAGTCGATCGTCGACGCGACGTTCGCCACGCCGATGGCCTCGCGGCCGCTCGCGCTCGGCGCCGACCTCGTGATCCACAGCGCGACCAAGTACCTCGCGGGGCACAACGACGTGCTCGGCGGCACCGTCGCCGGCCGGCAGGGGCTGATCTCGCTCGTCCGCGATCTCCGGGGGGTGCTGGGCAGCGTGGTGGATCCGCACGCGGCGGCGCTGATCGGGCGCGGGATGAAGACGCTCGCCCTCCGCTTCGAGCGCCAGTCGGCGACGGCGCAGGCGGTGGCCGAGGCGCTCGAGCGCCACGCCGCGGTCGAGCGCGTCTACTACCCCGGGCTCGCCTCGCACCCGGATCACGCCGTGGCGCAGGCGCAGATGCGCGGGTTCGGCGGCGTCGTCGCCTTCGTCGTCCGCGGCGGCCGCGAGGCGGCGAGCCGCGCCGTCGATCGTTTCCGGCTCGCGACGATCGCGCCGAGCCTGGGCGGCGTCGAGACGCTGGTCGAGCAGCCCGCGATCATGAGCTACCACGAGCTCGGCCCCGAGGAGCTCGCGGCGGTCGGCATCGATCCGGGGCTGATCCGGCTCTCGGTCGGGGTCGAGGAGACCGACGACGTCGTGCGCGACGTGCTCCAGGCGGTCTCCTGAGCCACGCGGCCATGTGACCTCGCTCGCGAACGCTCCCTCCACGAGGGCGCCTCCGGGACCGACCGCTGCCGCCGACTTGTTCGGAGCGGGCATCCCGCCGTAGGATCGCGTGGATGTCGGACGCCGACCCGCACCAGTCGGGGCCGGGCGACGCGCCGACGGTCGAGACCGAGGCGGGCGCCGCGGACGTCGAGGCCGCCTCGCTCGTCGGGCGCGTCCTCTCGGACCGTTACCGCGTCGACGCCCTCATCGCGCGCGGCGGGCTCGGCACCGTCTACCGCGGCGAGCACGTGCCCATGCGCAAGGTGGTCGCGATCAAGGTGCTGCACGCCTCGATCGAGCGCCACCCCGAGATCGTCGCCCGGTTCGAGCGCGAGGCGATCGCGGGCGCGCACGTGCAGCACCCGAACGTGGCGGCGGCCACCGACTTCGGGCAGCTCGAGGGCGGCGCCTGCTTCCTCGTGCTCGAGCACATCGAGGGCGTCACGCTCCGCGAGCTCATCCAGAGCGGGCCGCTGCCGGCGGCGCGGGCGATCGGCATCGCCCGTCAGGTCGCGGCGGGCCTCGGGGCCATCCACGACAAGGGGATCGTCCACCGCGATCTCAAGCCCATGAACGTGCTCGTCGACGTGGCCGGCGGCGATCGGGTCAAGGTGATCGACTTCGGCCTCGCCAAGATCGATCTCGAGCGCATCCGCGCCGGAAGCGGCGGAAAGCCGGCGCCGGCGCTCACCGCCATCGGGATGGTCATGGGGACCGTGGCGTACATGGCGCCCGAGGCGGCGCTCGGCATGGATGCGGTCGACGCGCGCGCCGACTTCTACGCGCTCGGGCTCGTGCTCTACGAGATGCTCGCGGGCAAGCACCCCTTCGACGCGACCGCGCCGGCGGAGCTGTTCAAGCAGCAGCGCCACGCGACGCCGCCGCCCCTCGCCGAGCGGACGCCTGGGGTGAGCGTGCCGGCGGCGCTCGAGGCGCTGGTGATGCGGCTGCTCGAGAAGAGCCCCAAGGCGCGGCCGTCGAGCGCCGCCGAGGTGCTCGACGCGCTCGACGCGCTGGCGCGCGAAGCGGGCGCGAACGCCGCGGCCGTGGCGGCCCCGATCGAGGCGCCGCCCGCGACCAGCCCGAGCCCGGCGAGACCGGCCCCGGTGCCGGCGAGCCCGCCCGGGGCGAAGCCTCTCGCGTTGCTCTCGCGGCGGCCTCGCTCGGGACCGCGCCTGCCCTCCCTCTTCGGCGACGCGCTCGCCGACGCCTCGGATGCGGCCCGCCGCGCGGCGCGGGCGCTCGGCCGCGGATCGGGGGCGCCGGCGTGGGCGTATGGCGCGCTCGGCGCGGGGGCGCTGCTGCTCGTCGGCGCGGTGGTGCTCCTGGCGCGAGGGCCACGCGACGAGATCGAGCCGGCCGCCGCTCCCAGCGCCGCGCCGCCGGCCGCGAGCGCGCCGCCGCCGCGCGAGGTGGTGCTCGAGGTCGACGGCCTCGACGCCAAGGCGTGGCGCGCCAGGCTGCGCGCGACGATGGATACGCGCGACTGGGGCAGGGGGGCGGCGGCGTTCCTGGCCATCGCCGAGCTCGATCCCACGATGTTCCGGGAGCCGGCCGTGCGCGAGGCGGCGCTCGCCGCCGCGACCGGGATCGCCCTCGAGGGCGGGGATCGCGCGGACGCGGTCTTCGCCGCGATGACCGACCGCCTCGATCAAGACGGCCTCGACCTGCTCTTCGACATGGTGCGCCTCAAAGGCGGCACCAAGGGCTCGAAGCGCGCCGGCGAGATCCTCCGCCGGCCCGAGGTGCTCGCGCGCGCGACGCCGGAGCTGCGCATCGCGTTCGAGCTGCACCGCGCCCCCTGCGCCGAGAAGAGCGCCCTCTACGATCGCGCCGTGGCCGAGGGCGACGGCCGCACGCTCGCCCAGATGCAGGTGATGCGCGAGCAGGATTGCGACAACGACCGGGACCCTTGCTGCTTCAAGGGCGACGCGGCGCTCGCGGCGGCGATCAAGGCGCTGAAGGCGCGGCTCGGAAAGTGATCGGGGCCCGCGTCGAGCACGCCGACAAGAGCCGGCGCAGGCCGCCGGAGCGCGCTGCGAGGTCGACACTAGGCAAAGATGGTGCGAAGGTCGGCCATGCTCGCGACCTTCTCGACCACGCTCCGTCGGGCGCTCTCGATCGTCTTACCGCTCGCCGTGGCCGCCTGTGGGGGTGACGACGACGCGAGCTCCACCACGACCGGCGGCGGCAGCGGCGGCGCGCGCACGCTCGAGACCTGCGAGACGAGCATCGCGGCCGACGCTCCCGAGCCCTTCGCCTCGTACTTCCGCTGCGTCACCGTGACGACGACGGCGGACGCGATCGTCGTCTCGACGCGGAGCCTGCCGCCCCATCCGAGCTACTACTACGGCGAGGGCGACCCGAACTACGCCGATTTCGACACGACCCGGGGGGCCGAGTACCACCCGAACCCCAACGTGCTCGCCGAACGCGCGGTGAGCTTCTCCATCCCGCGCGAGCCGACCCCCAAGGGGATCGCGGTGACGGCCGACCTCGTCGACGGCGTGGTCGGGACCAGCGCCGACGAGTACCCGATGGGGCCGGCCGGCGTGGCGCTCGACTCGGTGCCGCTGTTCAACCCGCTCGCCGCGCCGGGCGACGACATCGAGCAGGAGAAGTACACGTTCGACGACTACTCCGCGCACCCCGCGCCCGACGGCACGTACCACTACCACACCTCGTCGAACGGGCCGCTCGAGGTCCTCGCCGCCATCGGCTCCGGCGGCCTCGAGCTGTACGGCGCCATGTGCGACGGCACGCTGGTCCTCGGCTGCTCGGAGCTCGACGGCAGCACGCCCGACCCCGCGGGCCTCGACGCGCAGGGCGGCCACGTGCACGACGTCGCCGACGCCGGCGGCGTCCTCGCCGCCGCGCGCTACCACACGCACGTCTGCGCCACGGGCCGGCGCTTCACGCCCGAGATCCAGTTCTACGCGGGCTCGTGCCAGTAGCGCCGGGCCCATCCGCTCTCGCGCGGCGCGAGCCGTCCTGCGAAGCGACGCGGGTCAGCGCTTGCGCGCCCCCGGCGCCGGCGGCGGCGCCACGACGCGGTGCACCGCGGCGAGCGCCGGCCCGAGCTCCGGCGCGTGGTCGGCCAGCACCTTCGCGTAGCGCGCGGGAGAGAGGCGCGCGTCGGGGAGCAGCCGCTCGAGCAGCTCGATGGCGTCCGCCTTGCGCGAGAGCTCGCCGCCGCCGAGCTCGCCCACGACCTCGGCGACGACCGAGAGCGCCACGAGCGCGGCCTGGGCGTCGTCGTCTCCAAGAGCGGTAGCACCGATCGAGCTCTGCTCGGACGGCCGCGGGAACCAGCGCGCGAAGCGGGCCTCGAGCGCGCGGCGATCGCGGATCGCGGCGTCGATGCGCGCGGCGCGCCCCGCCCCGCGCGCGAGGAGCGGCTCGGCGGTGGCGCCCCCGGCCGCGTCGAGCCCGAGCTCGGCGAGCGCCTGCGCGTGCGCCTCGGCGGCCTCGATCGCCTCGGCGTGGCGCGCGCGCTCGACGTCGGCGAGCTCCTCGACCAGCCCACCGAGCGCCTCCTCGAGCTCGCGGGCGGTCTCCGGCCCCGGCGAGCCCGCGCCGCCGGGCAGGTGGAGCGCCTGCCCGGCGAGATCGCCGCTGGCCATGGCCGCGAGGGCGTGGTCGTCGAGGTAGTGGTAGAAGGCGCGCTCCCCGCGGGCGCGCTGCCTGGCCACGATCCCGCGCAGCGCCGGGTTCTCCTGGCCGAGCGCGATGACGCTGACGCCGATGGGCAGGTCCTCGAGCCCGCGGCGCGCCTCGTCGATGAGGTCCTCGCGGACGCGGGCCTCGCCGTCGGTGATGAGCACGATCTGAGCGCGCGCGAGATCGGGATCGTCGCCCCGAGCCTCGCGCACCTGGTCGAAGCTCGCGACCAGAGCGGCCTCGATGTCGGTGCCGCCGGTGCGCACCCTCGCGGCCACGTCGCCCATCGCCTCGACGGCGCCGTCGGCGGTGGAGACGCTGCGGAGCGGCCCCACCTCGTCGTTGAAGTACCGGTAGTAGAGGACGACGCGCGTGCTGCGTCGCGGGTCCTCGCAGCGGGCCCTCAGGGTGGCGAGCTCTGCGAGGAGGATGGCGTCGCGCACCCGCGCGCGCGCCCCGGGGACGCCGCGGGCGGTGGCGTGCATCGATCCCGACCCGTCGAGCACGTAGACGCGCGCTTCGCCCACCATCACCGTCCGGGCGCGCGGGCGCCGCTCGATGGTGACGTACCTGCGCGTGAGGAGCCGCCCGCGGGCGAGATCGAGCACGAGCAGGCGCGGGTCCTCGACGACCGCCGAGGGGAGGTCCGAGACGTGCCGCGCGGGGACGAGCGTCAGGTCCGCCGTGGGGTAGGGCACGAGCCGCGCGCTGAGCTCGTGCTCGATGACGCGTAGCGGCGACAGCGTCCCGCCGACCTCGAAGGCGCCGCCGCTCTCGAGCAGCGCCGAGAGCGCGCCGGGCTCGTGCTCCTTGGCGAGGTACGTCGTCGCGATCTGGTGCGCGTCGCGCTCGTAGCCGTTCATCCCCGCCGCCGAGCGCGGCAGCTCCTCGCGGGCGCGCTGGTAGGCGCGACGGATCGCGTCGACCGCGGAGGCGCCGAAGAGCTCGGCGGCCGAGCGCTTGACCGAGCTCCTCACCGCCTTCTTGCCGCGCGCGTCGGCCTCGCCCCAGAGACGGTCGACGGCGGGCCCGGTCCGCGCCGCGACGGCGGCGTCGCCGGCCGCGATCGCGGTCGCGTCCATCGCGACCAGCGCCGCGTAGAGCCGCTGCCGCTCGCCGCGCGCGATCGCCGAGCGCGCCTGGTGCACGACCCCGACCTCGGGCGCGATCCCCGCCGCCTCGAGGCGATCGACGAGGACAATCTCGCTCGCGATGTGGCGGCGCCGCGCCTCGACGCCCTCCGCGGCGAGCGGGAGCGCCGCCGAGCTCTCGAGCAGGAGGAGCCGCGCCGCCTCGAGCAGGCGCCGCCGCCGACCGAGGAACTCGCGCTCGGCCCGGGCGGCGTCGAGGAGGTGATCGACGGCGGCGAGCTCGAGGTCGAGCTCCGCCGAAGCGGCGGCCTCCGCCGCGGCGGCCTCCTCGCCGGCCGCGCCGGTGGGTCCACCCTCCGCCGGCGCGCGGGGCACGGCCGACGCGAGCGCGAGGGGCGGCGCGATCATCGCGGCGTCGAGGCCGCCGACGACGCGCCGGGCGGTCGCGTCGCTGGGCGCCTCGACCGCTCGCGCCGCGCGCCGCACCACCTCGAGGAGGCGCGCGAGCCAGGCGGCGTGGGCGACCGGCACCCGGCGGTGCACCGCGCACGCGCGCTCGGCCGCGGCGACGTTGTCCTCGAGCTCCTCGAGCGCCTCGGCGAGGCGGTCCTCGGCGAGCACCTGCTCGATCCGCTCGGCGCGGAGGGCGGCGACGAGCTCGGCGAGCCGCTCGGTCGTGAAGCGCGGGCGCCAGCCGACGCGGCGCAGCACCGGCCCGACGAGCCGGGTCCAGCGGGCGCGCACCGAATCGGGATCGGTCGAGAGCGTCTCGATGCGGGCGCCGATCGCGTCGAGCCGCGCCCCGCCCGGCCTGGATGAAACGCGCGCGTCGCTCATCCGGTGCGCACGCGAGGCCCGCTCAGGAACCCACGCCCTCCGCTCCCTTGAGCGTGTCGGCCCAGGCGTCGTCGGCGCGGCGGAGGAGGAGCTCGGTGGCGGTCTGGCGGGCGCGCACGCTGAGGCTCTCCAGCCGGCCTCGCAACGAGGCGGCCTCGTCGGAGTGGTCGGGGAACATCTCGGCGAGCACGCGCGCCTCCAGGGCGAAGCGCATCGGGGCGGACTCGTCGAGGAGCACCTTGAAGAAGCGCGACTTCACCATGGCGGCGATCTTCATCTCGCGCGCCTTGCGAGGGGTGAGCTCGACGCCGTCGACCTCGAGGCCGGCGAGGAACCTCCACCAGCGCTCGAGGTAGTCGACCGCGCGCTCGATGCGATCGAGGTCGAGACGCACCGCCTTTCCTCGGAGCGGCTCGGGGACCTGCGAGAGCAGCGCGGCGAGCGCCGAGACCCCGTCGGCCGGCGTGGCCGCGTCCCGCCCCAGGCCCGGCGCGGTGCGCAGGGCGACCTCGGCGAGCGTGTAGGCGTTGGGCACGCGCTGCTCCGAGCCGCGCAACGCGCGGTAGCCCTCGTGGCTCGGGTCGGACGACGGTTGAGAGGGCGGCGCGCCGCCGTCGCCGCGCACCAGCGCGCCGGCGGTCCAGCTCACCCAGTCCTTGGGGGCGATGACGCCGTCGAGCCCGGCGGCACGGAGGACGCCGACGAGCGTGTCGAGCTGGGCGAGGAGCGCGTGCCGCTCGACCGCCTCGATGCGCCCGAACACCGCCCCGACGAGCGCGCCGATGCGCGGGCCGACGACGCGCGCCTTGAGCGAGGACGGCGTCCCGCGCATCGTCCCGAGCCGCTTCGCGATCGCGTCGATGCGCTCGAAGTCGGGGGCGAGCGAGGCGAGCACGTCGCCGAGCCGGTCGGGCGGGACCTGGGCGAGCGTGTGTTTGACGCGGTCGCGTAGCGCGGCGTCGAGGAGCAAGACGAGATCGTCCTCCGCCAGGCCCACCGCGCAGCGCCACGCTCCGTCGGACGCCTCGCGGCTGGCGACGTCGGCGCCCTTCGCGTAGAGCTCGCGCCGGAGCGCGTCGAGGCCCTCGAGCGTGTCGAGCCGCTCGGCGGCGCGGCTCGCCTGCGCGCCCTCGGGGGCGCCGGAGGTGACGAGCTCGAGGTCGACGATCGACGCGCCGGGCGCGTACGCCGCGGCCTGCGCGAGGAGATCGAGCGCGCGGCCGCGCAGCCAGCGCGCCAGGCCGCGCGTCGCCGGGGTGGCGTTGTCGACGAGATCGGCCAGCGCTCCGAGATCGGTCACCGCCTCGCGCAGCGCCTCGTGCGGGCGGCCGCGCGCGGTGACGCCCGCGTGCAGCGCCTGCGCGGTGAGCCCACCGACCGCGTCGCGGACGAGGCGCGAGGCCCGCTCCGACTCGGGGCGCCCCGCCGCCGCGATCGGCGCCAGCGTCTTCAGCAGCGCCGTCACGTCGGCGACGTCCTGGTTGCGGAGCGCGAGCACGAGCGACTCCTCGAGCCGGCCGATCTCGCCGTCGTCCGCCGCGGGCGCCGGTCGCGCCGAGGCCGGGCCGCGATCGGCCACGGAGGCCGCGACCGCGGGGCGCGGACGCGGAGCCTCGGGGACGCGGATGACCGGCAGCTTCTTCAGGCAGCGCTCGAAGATCTCGCGCTCGGTGCGCACGATGCCGAGCTGCCGGCGCTCCTCCGGATCGTTCTCGCGCTCGGCGAGCCGGGCCGCCGCCGTGGGCGTGGGCCCGCCGAGCAGGAGGTGGAGCCGGAGCCAGGGCAGGTCCTCCGGCAGGACCGTCATCCGGCGCTCCGGCGCGCGGACGATCCGGTCGTGCACGGCGATGGCGCGCAGGATCTGGCCAGAGCGCACCGCGGTCCGGGTGGAGAGGTAGCGCGTGGGGACGAACGTGGGATCGGCGCGCACGGCGGCGCTGAGCTCTTCGTCGAGGAGCGCGAGCAGGGCGGCGAGCCCCTCGCAGATCGCGTCGGAGACCTCGACCGCGTCGACGGCCGACTGGAGCACGTCGAGATCCTGGATGGTGAGCGGCGCCTCGAGGAGCGGGCGCGACGCCCCGGCCACGTGGCGCCGCAGCACCACCTTGAGGTTCGCCGGATCGGCGAACCCGCGCGGCACGAAGCCGACGAAGGCGATGCGGTCGACGAACGCGAGCAGCGTCTCGCGCGACTCCTCGAGCACCGACGAGATGTAGCGGTTCGACGTCATCAGCGCGCACTCGATCGCGCCCTCGGTCGTGCGGTTCCCCTGCTTGAGCTCGCGCTCGTGGAGCACGTTCAACGCCGAGCGGAGCAGAGCGTCGCGCCCGTCGAAGACCTCGTCGAGGAACGCGTGCACCGCGCCGAGCATCCCTTCGTCGGTGAAGTGCTCGGTGCGGCCCGTCTCGACGAGCGTCTTGAAGTCGATGGGCCCGACGAGGTCGGTCTGCACGGTGCTCTCGGTGAGCTGCCGGGCGTACACGCTGGGCTTGCCCGTGTCCTCGTCGACGATGCGCCGGAAGACCGCCGAGGCGAGCTGGCTCTTCGCGGTGCCGGGCGGGCCCGTGAGGAGCACGTGCTCCTTGCAGAGCAGCGCCAGGGCGATCTGCACGAGGACGTCTTCGCGCTCGACGAACACCTCGCGCAGCTCGGCGAAGAACGCGCGGAAGCGCGCCGCCGCCGCGCCGTAGCGGACGGGGTCGACGGCGTCGGCGAGGTGGGGCTCCTGGGCCATCGCGAGCCAGAGTACGCGGAAGGAGCATGGAAAGCAGCGAGCGAGCATGCGCCGGCGCACCTCGCGGCGCTCGAGCGGCCGCGCACGCGGTTCGCGCCGTCGCTCGAGCCCGACCGCCGCTCGACGACCCCAGGGGCGCGTGGGACCTTGAGGTCGTGGCCGAGAAGCGACCTCACGCGGGCGGCATCGTGGATCTCGTCGTCCTCGACCCCGACCACCCGGGCTTCCGCGACCCGGAGTACCGGCGGCGCCGCAACGAGATCGCGCGCATCGCCCTCGAGTACAGCGAGGGCGAGCCGGTGCCGCGGGCGCCGTACTCCGAGGCCGAGCACGGGGTCTGGCGGACGGTGTGGGCCGAGCTCGGCCCGCTGCACGACCGGTACGCCTGCCGCGCCTACCGCGAGTGCTCCGCCGTCGCGGCGCTCGATCGCGACCGCATCCCGCAGCTCGCCGACGTGAACCTCGTCCTCGAGCGCGCCACCGGCTTCCGGATGCTGCCGGTCGCCGGGCTGGTGTCGTCGCGCACCTTCCTCGCGTACCTGGCGCGCGACGTGTTCCTGGCGACGCAGTACATCCGCCACCACAGCCGCCCCTTCTACACGCCGGAGCCCGACGTGGTGCACGAGCTCGTCGGTCACGCGGCGACCTTCTGCCACCCGGCGTTCGCGAAGCTGAACCGCCGCTTCGGCGAGGCGGCACTGCGCGCCGGCGACGCCGCGCTCACGCGGATCGAGCGCGCCTACTGGTACACGCTCGAGTTCGGGGCGGTGCGCGAGGACGGCGCGCTCAAGGTCTTCGGCGCCGGCCTGCTCTCCTCGTTCGGCGAGCTCGGCCGCTTCGAGACGGAGGCGGCGCTGTTGCCGCTGGACCTCGAGCGCATCGCGGCGACGCCGTACGATCCAACCGGGTACCAGCGCGAGATCTTCGTGGCGTCGAGCTTCGAGGCGATGGCGGCGGAGGTCGCCGCCTGGCTGGACGTCCAGCGCTGAGGACGCCGGCCGCCTCGCCTCGTGAATCGGAGGCGTCCGACGGCTCTCCTCACGCGGCGCTCTGCGTCCGCTCGATGTGGTCGACGACCATCGATCGGCGCTCGAGGCGGACCCAGAGGAGCCAGCCCGCCGCCGCGACGCGGAACACCCCGGGGGGATCGGCCGAGCACCGCCAGCGCTTGCGCGACGGCGCCGCCTCGACGGCGGCGAGCGCGCTCGCGTCCAGGGCCTCGACGTCGACGGCCTCGGCCACGACGGCCCTCACGCGACCCTCGAGGCGCGCGCGAGCGGCCGCCGCGCCGACCGGACGGTGCGCGACGCGACGCGCCCCTCCTGGACCTCGAGGGCGCGCGCGTCGTCGATCGCCTCGGCGAACATCTCGATCGCGCGGTAGGCGTGCCAGTCGGGCGCGCCGGCGACGCCCCAGCGAAGGGCGAGCGTGGCGCGCTCGGTGGCGAGCTCGTCGCCGTGGACGGCCTCGGCGAGCGCGTCGAGATCGCACCAGAGGGGCGCGATGTGGAGGATGGGCCGGGCGAGGTGGCCTGCGATCGAGGCGATGAGTGCGTTGTTCATGCCCCGACAGTACGTCGCGGGCGTGCCGGTCGAGTCTGCCGGACAATGTCCTAGGACGGAGAGTGTCCGACGCTGCGCCGGGCGCGGCGGCGGAACAACCAGAGGCCCAGCGCGACCACCGCCACGCCCGCCCCGAGCAGGATCCACACCTCGAAGGAGACGTCCTTCAGGGCGAGGAAGAGCCGCTCTCCGAAGAAGCTGACGAGGAACAGCGGGAGGACGTATCCCGCGAGCGAGCCCCAGAAGTGGGTGGAGAAGCGGACCTTCGAGATGCCGAAGAACGCGTGGAGCATGGGCGGCATCCAGAACACCAGCCGCAGCAGGAACACCGTGGCGAAGGCCCGGCGCGCGAGCGCCTCGTCGTACTTCCGGAACCGCGCGGGGATCCGCGTCGAGACCCAGTCGCGCGCCACGAAACGCGAGAAGGAGAAGCCCACGACGCTCGCGGCCATCGTCCCCGTCATCGAGAGGCCGAAGGCGATCGGCCACGGCCAGATCAGCGGCGCGGCCCAGATGAAGACGGTGCCGGGGACGCCGAACGGCTGGAGCGTCGCATAGGCCACGACGAAGGCGAGGTAGCCCCAGGGGCCGAGGCGCACGAGCGTCTCCTTGACGCGTGCCGGGTCGGCGAACTGCTGCAAGACGCCGAGACGCTCGGCGGTCACCAGGACGGCGATCACCACGAGGACCGCGGCGATCTTCGCGCCTCGGGGGGCGGCTGGCTCGGGGGGAACGGACAAGCCCCGATTCCTATCACGGCGCCGGGCCGCCGCCGCGCGGGCTCAGAATCCGCCGAACATCATGATCGAGTCGGCGTGCCCGTCCGCGTCCACGTAGCCGGCGAAGTAATCGTCGCTCACCGAGACGCCCTTCGACTGCCACTCGAGCCGGGTGACCACGTAACCCCCGCCTTGGGACTGGACGTCGACCGTCTCGGGATCGCCGAGCACCTCGATGAAACAGCGCAGCGTCGCGCCCACGCCGAGGCCCTCCGGCGTGCCGCCGGGGAAAGGGTCCTGCACGAAGACGGCGAACGCGGTCTGCCCGGGATCGGGCACGCCGTCGTTGTCGATGTCGTCGAGGAACACCTGGATGCCACCCAGCGCCCAGTCGCAGACGAGCGTCGCGTCGATCAGGTACTCGCAGACGCCCGCCTCGCCGAGGGCCGCGTTCATCTCGTCGTACGTCATGTCGTGACAGGCGCCCAGCACGCACCCGTTCACGAGATCGATGCTCCCGTCCGTCGACACCGGCTCGCAGGGCGGGAGCGCGTCGAGGAAGAGATCGCCACCGCCGGCGCCCGTGGTGCTGCTGCTCGTCGTGGTCGACGTGCCGGTGGCGGCGCCCTCACCACCTGCGCCGCCGCCACCGCCGCTCGAGGACGACGACTCGGCGGATCGATCGGCGACGCAATAGCCGTCTTCCTCGCGGGTGTTCTCCCCGCACAGAAGCCCGGAGCCGCACGCCGACAAGCTCGGCGCGAAGCAGGTGATCAGCGCCCACCGCCTCCAGCTCCACCCCATCGTCCCAGAGTACACGAGCCCGCCGTCGGTCTGCGCCGGCAGGTTGACGCCGTTCCGGTTCTCGGGAGTCATGGCGGAATGGCGAAGCGAACGACCCTGCGTGTGGCGACGGCGTGCAAGCTCGGCGTCTTGGCCTCGATCCTCCTGGCGCGGAGCGCCGGCGCGGTGCCGGGCACGATCACCCATCAGGGCCGGCTCTACGACGCCGGAGCCCAGCCGGTGAGCGGCACGCTCGACGTCGCCTTCGCCATCTACGACGACGCGGCCTCGCCCACCCCGATCTGGAGCGAGGTCCACAGCGTCACCTTCGAGGACGGCTACTTCTCCGTCGCCCTCGGCGCGCTCGTTCCCTTCGACGCCGCGGTGTTCGACGGCTCGACGCGGCACCTCGGGATCACCGTCGGGAGCGATCCCGAGATGACGCCGCGGGCCGTGGTCGGGAGCGTCCCCTACGCGCTGCTCGCCGGGAACGTGACGGGTGACATCACGCCGTCGTCGGTCTCGATCGCGGGGTTCGGCGAGGTGATCGACGCGAACGGCAACTGGGTGGGATCGCCGACGGGCCTCGTCGGCCCCGAGGGGCCCGAGGGACCGCAGGGCATCGCCGGCCCGACCGGGCCCGCCGGCGCCGACGGTGCCGCCGGCCCGATCGGGCCCACCGGCCCCGACGGCGCGACGGGCGCCACCGGTCCCACCGGCCCCGACGGCGCGACGGGCGCCACCGGCCCCGCCGGCGCC
>CAYJPW010000048.1:65080-65403 GCA_964372055.1 uncultured Polyangiaceae bacterium | reverse complement strand
GGGGGGGGGGGGGGGGCGCCCCCCGCCCCGGGGGGGGGCCCCCGGGGGGGCCCGCCCCCCCCGGCGGGGGGGGGGGGGGGCGGCGGGGCGCCGCGCCGCGCGACGCCGGGCGGGGGGCAGGATCTCGCCGACGTCGCCCCCGGCTTCCAGGTGCGCGCGGTCGAGCGCATCTACCGCGGCCTCTGCGCCGAGTGCGCGCGCCCGCAGCCGAAGAAGGAGCGCAGCCGCGCCAGCTAGTCGTCGGCCGCGCTGCCAGCCAGCGCGGCCTCGGCCCCGGGCACCCCGCCCCCCGCCCCCCCGCCCCCCCCCCACGGGAGAGGGAA
>CAYJPW010000048.1:50123-65070 GCA_964372055.1 uncultured Polyangiaceae bacterium | reverse complement strand
CCGGCCCCCCCCCCGGGGCGCCCGCCCCGCGGCCACCACGGCCCGCGGCACCGCGAACCCACCCGAAGGAGAGAGAGATGCCGAAGCTCGAAGGAACGAAGACCCACCAGAACCTCAAGGACGCGTTCGCAGGCGAGTCGCAGGCCAACCGCCGCTACCTCTACTTCGCCAAGGTCGCGGACGTCGAGGGCCGCCCCGACGTCGCCGGCCTCTTCAAGGACACCGCCGACGGCGAGACGGGCCACGCGCACGGCCACCTCGACTACCTGAAGCAGGTGGGCGATCCGGCCACGGGCCTGCCCATCGGCAGCACCGAGAAGAACCTCAAGAGCGCCGTCGCCGGCGAGACGCACGAGTACGAGACGATGTACCCCGGCATGGCGAAGACGGCCCGCGACGAGGGCTTCGCCGACATCGCCGAGTGGTTCGAGACGCTCGCCAAGGCCGAGAAGTCCCACGCCGGCCGCTTCTCGAAGGCGCTCTCGTCCCTCGACTTCTGATCGCCCGCGGCCGCGCCGCGCCGCTCCCCAGGTGCGCACCCATGAGCGAGCTCTCCAGGACCCCCGCCGCCCCCCCGGCCAAGAGCCCGAGCGATCCGCGCTACTACGATCCGCGCGATCTCGAGCACGAGCTCCGCCGCGCGTTCCAGATCTGCCACGAGTGCCGCATGTGCGTCGGCTACTGCGGCTCGTTCCCCGAGCTCTTCGCCCGCGTCGATCGCGACATCGACGCCGGCCGCGCCGAAGGCGCCGAGCGCCTCGACGACGCCGACTTCAAGGCGGTCGTCGACGAGTGCTGGCAGTGCAAGCTCTGCTTCATCAAGTGCCCCTACACCGAGGACGAGGGCGCGAAGGAGCTCCTCGATTTCCCCCGCCTCATGGCCCGCGAGAAGGCGGCGCGCGCCCAGCGCGACGGCGTCGCGTTCGTCGACCGGATCCTGGGCGAGCCTCAGCTCGTCGGCGCCGCGGGCTCGGGCGTGGCGGCCCCGATGGCGAACCTCATCCAGGCGAGCCGCCTCCTCCGCAAGGTCCAGGAGAAGGTCACCGGCATCTCCGCCGAGTTCAAGCTGCCCCCGCTCGCGCGCGAGCCGTTCGCGCGCTGGCTCGAGGAGCACGCGCCCCTCCCGGGCGCCGGCGACGCGGGCGAGGTGGTGCTCTTCGCCACCTGCTACGGCGACTACAACACGCCCGAGGTCCCGCGCGCCGCGGTGCGCGTCCTCGAGCACAACGGCTTCCGGGTGCTCCGCCCCGGCCGGGCCGAGGGCCAGGACCCGACCTGCTGCGGCATGCCCAACCTCGACGGCGGCGACGTCCCGGCCGCGGTCGCGAAGATGAAGCACAACGTCGCGCTCTTGCTCCCGCACGCGCGCGCCGGCCGCAAGATCCTCGTCCCCGCGCCGACCTGCGGGTACACGATGAAGAAGGAGTGGGCCGAGTACCTGCCGGGCCCCGAGGCCAAGGAGGTCGCCGCCGCGACGATGGACCTCATGGAGTTCCTCGTCGTGCTCGGCCGGGAGAAGAAGCTCAAGCGCGAGTTCAAGACGGGCCTCGGCACCGTCGCCTACCACGTCGCCTGCCACCTCCGAGCGCAGAAGATCGCCTTCCCCGGCGCGCGCGTCCTCGGCATCACCCCCGACGCCGACGTGCGCGTGGTCGAGCAGTGCTCGGCCGTCGACGGGACGTGGGGGATGAAGGCCGAGCACTACGAGACCGGGCGCAAGTACGCCCAGAAGCTCGTGCGCGAGGTGTCCGAGCTCGAGCCGGACCTCGTCGTGAGCGACTGCGGCCTCTCGGCGCTCCGCATCCAGAAAGAGAACGGGATCGAGGTCATCCACCCGATCGAGGCGCTCGCCCGGGCCTACGGCCTCGAGACGAGCTGACGCTCAAGGAGAAGCCATGCGACCCATCGACCGGAGCGAGATCCTGCCCCTCGGCGAGTACGAGGCCATCCGCGATCGTTTCCGCGCGCGCGTCATCGAGGAGAAGAAGGCCCGTCGCCTCGCGATCGGCGATCACCTCTCGGCCGTCTTCGAGAACCGCGACACCGTCATGCTCCAGATCCAGGAGATGCTCCGGACCGAGCGGATCACGACCGAGCACGCCATCCTCCACGAGATCGAGACCTACAACGAGCTCCTCCCCGCGGAGGGCCAGCTCAGCCTCACGCTCTTCGTCGAGGTGGTCGATCGCGCCCTCCGCGATCGCCTGCTGGTCGATCTCGCCGGGCTCGAGGACGCCATCGCGCTCGAGGTCGACGGCGAGGCGTTCGCGCTCGGGGGCAAGCGGATCGGCGCCGAGCCGGGCCGCACCACCGCGGTCCACTACCTCAAATGCGATCTCTCGCCCGACGCCGTCCGCCGGATCAAGGCGAAGGAGGCGCGGGTCGCGGTCGTCGTCCGCCACCCGAAGCTCGAGGCCCGCGCCGAGCTCTCCCGCCCGACGCTCCAGAAGCTCGCCGAAGATCTGTCGTGATCGTCTACGAGCGGCCGATCAAGTTCGAGGACGTCGACGCGGCGGCGATCGTGTTCTTCGCGCGCTTCGTCACCTACGCGCACGAGGCCATGGAGCACCTCTTCGGCTGCCTCGACGGCGGCTACGCGCGCCTCATCGTCGACCGGCGGATCGGCCTGCCCGCCGTGCACGTCGAGATGAGCTTCTCGGCGCCGCTCCGCTACGGCGACGCCCTGCGCATCGAGACCTCGGTCGCGAAGGTCGGCAACCGGAGCGCCACCCTGCGCTACCGCATGTTCCGGGCGCGCGACGGCGCCCTCTCGGCCGAGCTGCGCCACACGGTCGTGACCACCGACCTGCGCACCGTCACCTCGTGCGACATGCCGGACGACGTGCGATCGGCGCTGCTCGCCCACCTCGAGCCCGGAGCGCCGTGAGGCCCGGCCGCCGCCGGGTCGAGCTCGAGCTCCTCCAGGGCAAGGACCATTACGACGAGCTCGTGATGAGGGCGATCGCCGGCGCCCGCGTGAGCGTCTGGATCGGCACCGCGAACGTCAAGGAGCTCCGGGTCGAGGCCCCCATTGGCACGCGCGCGCGGGCGCGCGGTCGCTACATCTCGATTCTCGAGGTGATGAGCGATCTCGCGGCGCGTGGCGTGGAGCTGCGCCTGTTGCACGGGGGGTTGCCGTCGCGGCCATTCCGCGACGAGCTCCGCCGCCACCGCCGTCTGACCAAGGGCGGGCTGGCGATGCGCCGCTGCCCGCGGGTGCACCTGAAGATGATCGCTGTGGACGGAACACTCCTCTACCTCGGCTCGGCGAACTTCACCGGCGCGGGCCTGGGCGCGAAGGGGGAGGGGCGGCGCAACTTCGAGGCGGGCATCCTCACGGACGACGACGTCCTCCTCGACCAAATGCAGGCGAGCTTCCAGCGGATTTGGTCGGGGGCCGAGTGCAAGGGCTGTGCGATGCGCGGTCTCTGCCCCGCGCCAATCGACGTCCTCCATCCGGCCTGAGCGCCCCGTGGTAGGCACGGGCCACCTCGCGCAATCGGCGCGCCCCCATTTGGCGCCGCCGAGCGCGCCCTCTCCGAGGCTGTCGTCGCGCTCGGCCGTGGTACAAGGCCCGGCATGAAGCCCGGACCCCACGCGCTCGGGGCGACCCTGACCGAGTGCGCGAGCTTCGAGGACGCCGGCCGCCTGGCGCTCGATGCGGCGCTCGCGATCGCCGAAGAGGCGCTCGCCTCGAGTGCATTCGCGGGCCGCGGCCGCGTGCTCCGCGCCATGGTGCACCTCCGGCCCAGCGACGGGTACAAGCGGCTCCTGGTGATCGAACGCCCCGATGTCGAGCCGAAGCAGACGGGGCGCGACGCGCCGTACCTGCCCTCGGCGACGGCGTGGCGCGCCGTCGCCCAGCACCGCTGCCCCGTCTCGATCGACGTCGCGCTCGGCAGCATCCGGCCCGAAGCGGCGGGCGCTGCGCTGCTCGTCGAGCCGAGCGGCGGCTTCGACAGCCACGAGAGCCGCCAGCGCCTGCTCACGCGCGCGGCGACGCACGTCTACGTGATGCCGCTCCGCGGGCCCCGTCGCGCCATCGACGGGATGATCACGCTCGAGGCCGACTGCCGCGCCGCGCTGGGCCAGGACTTCATCTGGCCGGAGTGCGGCGCCCGGCTGATGCTGGTGGCCGACGTGGCGGCGCCGTACCTCACCGGCCTGCCGCTGTCGCCCACCGACGCGGCGGCGCCCGACGAGCTGCTCCCGGTGATCGGCCCCTCGATGTCGGCGGTGGTCGAGATGCTCCGGGTGTTCGCGCAGCAGGACGAGACGCTCCTCGTCGGCGGCCCGACGGGCGCGGGCAAGTCACGCCTCGCGCGCTGGTGCCACGAGCAGTCCGCCCGCCGCGCCGCGCGCTTCGAGATGCTCGATCTGTCCGCCGTGCCCGAGGAGCTGCAGATGGGCGAGCTCTTCGGCTGGCGCAAGGGCGCGTTCACCGGCGCGGTGCGCGACAACCCCGGCTGCCTCGACCGCGCCGAGGGCGGCACCGTCTTCATCGACGAGATCGACAAGCTCTCGCTCAAGTCGCAGGCGGGTCTCTTGCACGTGCTCGAGGAGCGCACCTACCGCGTGCTCGGCGACGGGACGGGCGACCGCCGCGCCGACGTCCGGTTCATCGTCGGCACCAACGCCGACCTCGGGGCCGCGGTCCGGTCCGGGCGCTTTCGCGAGGACCTCTACTATCGAATCAACGTGCTGCCGGTGAAGATCCCGCCCCTCGACGAGCGCCGGGACGAGATCTCGAGCTGGGCCCGCTACATGGCGCAGCGACGCCACCGCGAGGGCGGCGCCGCCGGCGAGGCCCGCCTCGCCCCGGACGCCGAGCGGCTCTTGTTGGCGAGCGCGTGGCCCGGCAACCTCCGGCAGCTCGACAACATCATCCGCCGCGCCTACGCGCTCGCCCTGCTCGGCGCGGGGGCGCCCGCCGGCGGCGGCGATCTCGTGCTCGACGCTTCGCACCTCGAGCGCGCGCTCCAGTACGAGGACGGCCGCGGCGTCGCCTCGCTGGTCGACCAGCTCACCGCCGCCGCTCGCACCTTCGCGCTCGAGGCGGAGCGCCGCAGCGCCAGCGGCGCCCCGTTCGACCTCGATCTCGCCGACGCGTTCCGAGGGTTCGTTCTTGGGACCGTGGTGATGCGCGCGGGCAAGGACGAGGCGTTCCGCGTGCTCGGCAAGGAGAGCCTCATCGCCAACCGCAACCACCACAAGACGCTCCGGCGCGAGCTCGAGCGCGTGAGCGAGCTCTGCCGGGCGCTCGGCCACGAGCCGCGCCTGCCGTTCCTGCCGCCGGACGACAAGACGTAGGGGTGTCTCGGATCGCGGCGACGCGCCGGATGGCCGCGTCAGCCGGGGTCCGCGCCTCGGCGCGCCTTCGACGGCGCGACTGCGGTCCCGCGCGCCGACGGGGAGGTGATGCGCTCGCGTCCGGGTGCTGGCGCCGACGACGCGCGCACGACGATCCCCCCCTGAAGGTACAAGTTCCGCGCCAGCCCGGCCGCCGCCGCGGGACCGCTTGGTCCCGCGGTGTCTCGAGGGGTCGACCGCTGGAGGCGCGTCCCAGGCTCACGCCTTCGCGTCGTGCCCGGACGCGTGTCGCTCCACGGCCACCGGCCCCTCTTCAGTCGAACGCCACGACGCTGCGGATCGAACGTCCCTGGTGCATGAGCTCGAAGGCCTCGTTGATCCTCGCGAGCGGCAGGACGTGGGTGATGAGCGGGTCGACCTCGATGCGCTTCTCCATGTACCAGTCGACGATCTTGGGCACGTCGGTCCGCCCGCGGGCACCGCCGAAGGCCGATCCCTTCCAGACGCGACCGGTGACCAGCTGGAACGGGCGCGTGGCGATCTCCTGCCCGGCCCCGGCGACGCCGATGATGACGCTCACGCCCCAGCCCTTGTGGCAGCACTCGAGCGCCTGGCGCATGACCTTCGTGTCGCCGATGCACTCGAAGCTGTAATCGGCGCCGCCGCCGGTGAGGCCGACGAGGTAGGCGACCAAGTCGGCGCCGGCCTCGGCGGGGTTCACGAAATGCGTCATCCCCAGGCGCTCGGCGAGGGCGCGCTTCTGCGGGTTGGTGTCGACGCCGACGATCATCCGCGCCCCGACCATGCGCGCGGCCTGGACGACGTTGAGCCCGATCCCGCCGAGCCCGAACACGACCACCGTCGCCCCCGGCTCGACCTTCGCCGTCCAGATGACCGCCCCGATCCCGGTGGTGACGCCGCAGCCGATGTAGCAAATCTTGTCGAACGGGGCGTCGGGCCGGACCTTCGCGACCGCGATCTCGGGCAGCACGGTGTGCTGGGCGAACGTGGACGTGCCCATGTAATGGTGGAGCTTGGCGCCGCCGATCGAGAAACGGCTGGTCCCGTCGGGCATCACGCCCTTGCCCTGGGTCGCGCGGATCGCCTGGCAGAGGTTGGTCTTGCGGCTGAGGCAGTACTCGCACTGCCGGCACTCGGGCGTGTAGAGCGGGATGACGTGATCGCCCGGCGCCACCGACGTGACGCCGGCGCCCACCTCGAGCACCACGCCCGCGCCCTCGTGGCCGAGGATCGCCGGGAAGAGCCCTTCGGGATCGGCGCCGGACAGGGTGAAGGCGTCGGTGTGGCAGACGCCGGTCGCCTTGATCTCGACGAGGACCTCGCCCGCCCTCGGTCCCTCGAGATCGACCGTCTCGATCGAGAGCGGGGCGGCGGCGGCGTGGGCGACGGCGGCGCGGGTTCGCATCGAAGGCGAGTACCGTCCGGCCCTCGGCGCGGCAAGGGCGCCCGCGGTCCGCGACGGGACGGAACGCCGAGCGAAGAGCTGCCGTCTCGACCGAACCCGTGAAGGATGGTGTCGTTCGTTCACGGCTACGCTAGGCTTCGGAGGGCCCATGAGCGACAACGGCGCGCAGCGTCGCCAGACGATCCTCGCGGCGGCCGAGCGCCTGCTCCGCCACTACGGTCCGGCGAAGACGACGATGGCCGAGATCGCCCGCGAGGCCGACGTCGGCGTGGGGACCGTCTACCTCGAGTTCACCTCGAAGGACGCGATCCTCGAGGAGCTGTCGAGCCGCCACTACGAGGAGGTGCTGGGCGCCATGCGGAGCGCCGCGGCGGCCGAGCGCCTCCGCTACGCCGAGCGCCTGCGCGCGATGCTCGACGCGCGCTGCGAGGCGCTCCTCCAGCTCTGCGACGCCGGGCCGCACGCGCGCGATCTCGTCCACTGCGGCTGCCCGGGCGTGAAGACGGCGCACCAGCGCTTCGTCGAGACGGAGCACCAGCTCTTGACCGAGCTCTTGCGCGCCGGGACCCGCGCGCGCGAGTTCGACGTCGAACAGGCCGAGCTGACCGCGCGGGCGCTGCTCCGCGCGTACGCGAGCTTCGCGCCCCCGCTCCTGTTCGGGACCGCGCCGGACGAGGTCCGCCGCCTGCATGGGGCGCTGCATGGGCTGGTGCTGTTCGGGTTGCTGCGTCGGAAGCGGTGATTTTTCCTCTGACTCGCGGCGGGGCGCGCTGCGAGGTTCCCTCCGACTCGCGGTCCCGCTTCGCGGACACGCTGCGAGTTTCGCCCGCAGGCGGGTTGACGGGGCGGTGAACGGATTTAGCTTTCGTTCATTCGTCAACTGCCGCCCGGGCGAGCACCCAGGCGCTGCCATCCGGTCGCCGGACCCGTCTCCGGCGGCCGTCGAGGAAACCCATGAGCAAGCCGCGAGGCCGCGTGGCCGAGGTCCCCCGTTCGCCGTTCCCGGTCCTCCCCATCCGCACGGGCGTCATCTTCCCGGGCATCACCATCGCCCTGCCGGTGGGCCGTGAGCGATCCGTCCGGCTGCTTCAGTCGATCGAGCCGGACACCGTCGTCGGCCTCGTCACCCAGCGCGACGCGAGCGTCGAGGACCCTTCGCCGGCGGATCTCCATGAGGTGGGGACCTTCGCGCGGGTGCGCGAGACGACCCGCCTGCCGAACGGCGCGCTCCGCGTCGTGCTCGAAGGGCTCGGCCGGTTCACCCTCGACGAGGTGGTCGCCCGCGAGCCGTGGATCCTCGCGCGCGGCAGCGCGGTGGCCGAGGCGGGCGCCGCCTCGCCCGAGGCGCGGGCGCTCGCCGCGGCGCTGCGCGAGCGCGACCTCGAGCTCGCCGGCGCCGGCGAGGCCGTCAAGCGCATCGCCGCCCCGGAGGACGAGCCCGGGCTCGTCGCCGATCTCGTCGCCTCCGGGCTCGAGCTCGGGACCGAAAAGGAGATGCAGGTCCTCGCCACGTTCGACGTGCTCGAGCGCCTCCGCCTCGTCGCCGAGCGCCTCACCGAGGCCAAGGCCGTCGCCGACGTGAAGCGCAAGGTCGACTCCGACGTGCGCAAGGAGATCGGCAAGCACCAGCGCGAGGCGATCCTCCGCGAGCAGCTCCGCGCCATCAAGAAGGAGCTCGGCGAGGGCGGGGGCTCGGACGGCTCGGGCCTGCGTGCGCGGCTCGACGAGGCCGATCTGCCCGACGAGGTGCGCGAGGTCGCCGAGCGCGAGCTCGGGCGGCTCGAAGCCATGGGCCCCCAGTCGCCCGAGGCCAACGTGATCTCGAAGTACGTCGAGTGGATCCTCGACCTGCCGTGGAACGCTCGCGCCGAGGCCAAGGACGACCTCGACGCCGTCGCGCAGAAGCTCGACGCGGATCACCACGGCTTGGGCGACGTGAAGCGGCGCATCCTCGAGCACATGGCGGTGCTGAAGATCGCGAACAACCCGCGCGGGACGATCCTCTGCCTGGCCGGTCCGCCCGGCGTCGGCAAGACCTCGCTGGGCCAGTCGATCGCCGACGCCACCGGGCGTCCGCTGGTGCGCATCGCCCTCGGCGGCGTGCGCGACGAGGCCGAGCTCCGCGGCCACCGCCGCACCTACGTGGGCGCGCTCCCCGGCCGGCTCGTCAACGCCCTGCGCAAGGCGAAGGTGAAGAACCCGGTCATCCTCCTCGACGAGATCGACAAGCTCGGCCAGGGCTGGATGGGCTCGCCCGAGCACGCCCTCCTCGAGATCCTCGATCCCGAGCAGAACCGCACGTTCACCGACCACTACCTCGAGCTGCCCTTCGACCTCTCCGAGGCGCTCTTCATCTGCACCGCCAACGCCCTCGACGGCCTCTCGGCGCCCCTCCGCGACCGCCTCGAGATCATCGACGTCGCCGGCTACACGCCCGACGAGAAGATCGAGATCGCCAAGCGCCACCTCGTCCCGAAGGCGCTCCGCGAGCACGCCATCGATCCGACCTGGCTCACCGTCGACGACGCGGCGCTCTCGGCGATGATCAAGGACTACACCCGCGAGGCCGGCGTCCGCCAGCTCAGCCGCGAGATCACCAAGCTCTGCCGCGCCCTCACGCTCGAGGTGGCGCGGAGCGCCGACGCCAAGGCGAAGCCGCTCCGTGTCGGAGAGGCCGACCTCCAGAAGTACCTCGGCAAGGTGAAGTACTGGAGCGACGTCGCCGAGCGCACGGCGGCGCCGGGCGTCGCCACGGGCCTCGCCTGGACGCCGGTCGGCGGCGACATCCTCTTCATCGAGACCTCGCGCATGCCCGGCAAGGGCCAGCTCGAGATCACCGGGCAGCTCGGCGACGTGATGAAGGAGTCGGCGCGCGCGGCCCTCACGTACGTGCGCGCGAACGCCGGCGCGCTCGGCGTGGACGCGTCGTTCCTCGAGAAGCAGGACATCCACATCCACGTGCCGGCGGGCGGCGTGCCCAAGGACGGCCCTTCGGCGGGCGTGACCATGTTCACCGCGCTCACCTCGCTCTTGAGCGGGCGGCGGGTGCGCTCGGACACGGCGATGACGGGCGAGTGCACCCTCCGCGGTCGCGTGCTGCCCGTGGGCGGGATCAAGGCCAAGGTGATGGCCGCCCACCGGGCGGGGCTCACCCGCGTCGTCCTGCCGGCGAAGAACGCGCGCGATCTCGACGAGGTGCCCGCCGACGCGCGCGCGGCGATCCAGTTCGTCTTCGCCGAGGACATGAGCCAGGTGATCGAGGCGGCGCTCGAGCCGGCCGAGGCGACGCCCGCGCTCCGGAGCGAGATCGGGACGGGCGCGCTGCCGGCCGCGTGAGCGGGGCGGCCGCTGCGCGCTTGACGCCGGGCCCGAGAAATAGAATCGTAGTTCTAGTTCTACTTCTCGCCTGGAGGATCACGCGATGCAGCTCGCCGAGGCCACGCCCCCGAACCCCCGCACCTCCACCGCGCGCCCGAGCGCGCCCGACCTGCCCCGCGCGAACCGCGTCATCCACATCCCCGACTTCGAGCTCGGCGACGCCCTCACCGCCGAGCAGACCGACTTCTTCGAGACCTTCGGGTTCATCCGCTTCAAGCGGTTCCTCCCGCGCGAGCGCGCGCTGTCGCTCTACCAGGCGGTCCTCGACGTCGACCGCGCGCTCGTCGCCTCGGGGCGGCATCAGGTGAACGGCGTCCCGCTCATCTTCGGCGAGCGCGCCGACGGCGGCCGCTACGTCCAGCGCATCCCCTTCGCCTCCCTGCAGCACGAGGCGCTGCGCGACTTCCTCCGCGATCCCCGCTTCCGGGCCATCACGGCCGCCGCCGGGCCCGGCTTCCGCATCGGCGAGGAGGAGCGCGACGGGCTGGTCGTCAACCGCTTCCGCAACGAGAAGGGCGCCCGCTACAAGAGCCTCGGCTGGCACACCGACAGCCTCCGCGACGTCTTCTACCTCGAGAAGCCGCGCCGCTACCTGAACGTCGGCTTCTACTTCAGCGACTCGCCCATCGAGGTCGGCGGGCTGCGCCTCTTGCCCTGCACCCACAACCAGCCCATCGCGTCGATGCTCCTGCGCAAGGCGCACTTCCTCGACTTCGCCCCCGATCCGGACGAGCTCGCCGTGACCGCCGAGGCCGGCGATCTCACCATCCACGATGGTCGCATCTGGCACCGCACCGCCCTGGCGACCGCCCACGGCGACGCCAGCGAGCGCTGCGTTTCGTACCTGCCGCTCATGGAGGGGCCGATCAAGCGGAAGCACGAGAAGAGCGCCACGCCCTTCTACTTCCGGCTCAAGGGCCTGGTCGGGTACTGAGGCGTGCCGGCTCGACGCCCCCGCGATCGCGGCCGCGCCGCGGCCGGCGACACGCGGCGCCCGCCCGCGCCCGCGTCCCTCGCCGCGCCTCCGCGGTCGGTTCCGCTGCGCTGGGTCGTCGCCCCGCAGCAGGACCGGAGCAAGCGCACGCTGGCGCGGCTGCTCGACGCGACCGAGCAGATCATCCGCGACCAGGGCGTCGACGCGGTCACCATCCCCGCGGTCACGCGCGCCGCGGCCTCGAGCGTCGGCAGCTTCTACGCGCGCTTCCCCGACAAGGCGGCGCTCCTCCGCACCCTCCACGAGCGCGCCTGCGATCAGTCCGTCGCCACGGCCGAGGCGGCGCTCGACCCTGGGCGGTGGGAGGGCGTGCCCACGGCCGATCTCCTGCGGTCGTTCATCGGCTTCGCCGTCGGCCTCTTCGCGCAGCGCCGGCCGATGATGCTCGCCTTCACCTCGGCGCTGGGCGGCGATCGCGGCTTCGCCACCCGGCGCGCGAGCACCGCGGCGGCGATCGGCCGCGCGCTGCGCAAGCTGCTCCTCGCGAGGAAGGGATCGATCCGCCACCCGTCGCCGGAGGTGGCCGTCGACATGAGCCTGCGCCTCGTCACGGCGACGCTCGAGCAGCGCAACGCGCTCGAGTCGGCGGGCGCGCCCGAGCTCGCCGTCTCGGACGAGGTGCTCGCCGACGAGCTCACCCGCGTGGTGATGCGCTACCTCGACGTGCGCGGTTGATCGAGAGCGTCCCCGCCTCGCGGCGGCGGCCGGTTCAGCTGATCTCGGTCTTGCAGCCGAGCAGGATCTGGATGGTGGCGTCGAGATCGCTGCGCACCGCGGCGCACGTCTCGGGGCAGAGGAGGATCTCGGTCGGGCTCGCGGGATCGTCGTAGCGCCACCCGGGTCCGCTGCAGTCGGCGTTCTGCGGCACGATGGCGGCGTCGGAGCCGCCGGGGGTGTAGAGGACGTTGACGAGGCCCTTGTCGACCTCGCCGCCCGCGACCTCGTCGGGCAAGAGGTACTCGCAGGGGAGCGCCTCGCCGCGCACCTTGGCGAGCGCGGCCTGGAACTGCGCCTGGACGTCGCCGGCGCCGACGACGATCGCCGAGTCGGTGCCGCCGGCGGCGGCGATCTGGTTGGCGATCGTCTGGTTCACGCCCGGCAGGCCGATGACGAAGGTGCGCACCCCGTAGCCCACGCCGGCCGCGGCGAGATCGGCGATGGCCTGAGGGTCCTCGGGGTTGACGCCGCTGCACGAAGGGGCCGGGCCCTGCGGCTGGCCATCGGTGACGAGCAGGACGGCGGCCGAGTCGCCGGGGTGCGCGTTCGCCTCGGCCCGGGCGCCGAGGATGGCGCCGCCCAAGGCGGGATAGATGGGCGTCTGGAACCCGTTGGGCGTGGTCGCGGCGATCGCCTGCTTGATGGGATCGGCGTTCTGCGGGAGCGGCGCGAACGGGACGACCGGCGTCTGGTACGCGAACTGATCGCACGTCGGGTTGTTGTCGAGCGGGAAGAAGTTGAGCGCGATCTTGATCCCCGCCGACGCGGGATCGTCGACGAACGCCCCGAGGCCGAGACCGGAGCTCGTCCACTTGTCGCCCGCCATCGAGCTCGACTTGTCGAAGGTGACGTAGAGATCGACCGGCGTGGACGTCGCCTGCTTGGTGACGAGGCCGCACGCGGCGTCCGGATCGACGCCCGAGTCGCCGGCGTCGGGGAGGAGGGTCTCGCCGCCCTGGCCGCCGGCGCCGGTCGTGGCCGAGGACGTCGACCCGCCGGGGATCTCGCTCGAGGGGGCGCAGGCCGACGACAAGAGAGGCGTCGCGGCGAAGCCGGCGAAGAAGACGGCGAGGGCCGCGCGCATCGCGAGATCATCGCAAGCGGCCGATCCTCCGTCAACGCGGCTTGTAATCGAGGCGCGCTTTCTGAAGAATGGCCGGATGAGGTCCTCGCTTTTCCTTCAGGCTGCTCTGCTCCTCGCCCTCGCCCCCGCCGTCGGCTGCGCCGCGGGTGATTCGGTCGACACCGCCGGCGGGCCGGGCGGCACCGGATCCTCGAGCGGCGCACCGACGACGACCGGCACGGGCGGCGGCGGCGGCTCGACGACGGGCACGACGACGACCACCGGCTCGGGCACCGGCGGCGAGGGCGGCGCCACGACGAGCACGACGACCGGCGCCGGAGGCGCGGGCGGCGGCGTGGGCGGCGGCGGCGGTGCCGGCGGCAGCGATCCCTGCGCGCTGGGCTGCCCCGACGACCAGTGGGACATCGACGGGAACCCGCTCACCGGCACCTGCGGCTGCGAGTACTCGTGCGTCCAGACCTCGGTCAGCGCGGACCCGATCGATCCCAACTACACCGACGAGAACTGCGACGGCACCGACGGCCTCGCCGAGCAGTGCGTCTACGTGTCGGCCACCCAGGGCGACGATCAGAACGGCGCCGGCACGCGCCAGTCGCCGGTGCAGACGATCGCGCACGCCATCCAGATCGCGCAGGCGAACGCGGTGCCCGCCGTGTGCCTCTCGGGCGAGGTCTACAACGAGGCGGTCACCGTCGTCTCCGGCGTGAGCATCTACGGCGGCTTCGACCACAACGATCCCGACTTCAAGTTCCGCCGCTCGGCCAACGTGACCACGACCGTCGCCGCCGCGGGCACGGTGTTCGACGCGCCGCAGATCGATCAGGAGACGCACATCGAGGGCATCACCATCGAGGCGAGCCCGGTCGTCTCGCCGGGCGCGAGCACCTACGGCGTCCGCCTCGGCGGCGGGCTCGGCCAGCTCTTCGTGCGCTACAACGTGATCAACGTCGGGGCCGGGGTCAACGGCGCGAGCGGCGCCAACGGCGCCGCCCCCGGCCAGCCGCAGGCTCCCGCCGGTGCCAACGGGCAGAACGGCTGCCAGGGATCGGGCTGCGGCGCGGGCGGCCCCCAGCCGGCGTGCAACGAGTTCGGCGGCAAGGGCGGCAACGGCGGCTACAACAACGGCAACGGCCAGGCGGGGGCTCCCGGATCGGGCAACGCGGCCGGCGGCAACGCCGGATCGGCGTCGGGCGCCTGCTTCACGAAGAGCGGCGATGGCGGCCCCGGGACGCAGGGGGCCGACGGCGTCCAGGGCACGCCGGGGATCGGCGGCGCCGCGCTCGGCGCCGTGGCCTCGGGCTTTTACTCGCCGGCCGCGGGAGGCGACGGGCTGAACGGCACCAACGGCAAGGGCGGCAGCGGCGGGGGCGGCGGCGGCGGCGGCTCCTGCCAGTTCTCCGGCTTCTGCACGTGCAACCAGGACACCGGCGGCGGCGGGGGCGCCGGCGGCTGCGGCGGCCTCGGCGGCGCGCTGGGCCTGGGCGGCCACGGCGGCGGCGGAAGCTTCGGCGTCTTCGCGGCCGCGGGGAAGGTCGTCGTTCAGGGTAACGAGATCAGCACCGGCAAGGGCGGCAACGGCGGCGTCGGCGGCAACGGCGGCGCCGGCCAGCTCGGCGGGACGGGCGGCAGCGCCGGCTCGGGCAACGACGACAGCGGCAACGGCGGCATCGGCAAGAAGGGCGGCGACGCCGGCGCCGGCGGTCCCGGCGGCGGCGGCGGCGGCGGCCCGTCGGCGTGCCTCGCGCGCTCGGGCAGCGTGATGTTCACCTTCAGCATGAACAGCTGCACCACCGGCGTGCCCGGCTTCGGTGCGGCCGGCGGCACCAACGGCCAGGGCGGGCAGGCGAGCCCCGGCGCGAACGGCACCGCGGCGCCGAACCTCCAGATCAACTGAAGAGGTGTCGGACAATCGTCCGACCAACGCCCCTCGAAACCCGTGGGTCCGACGCCTCTTCAGTCCGGGGGCGCGGGGGGAGAGCCCCCCCCGCGCCAAGGGCGAGAGCGCGACCCGGCGCGACGGCCAGCGCGGGAAGCGCCC
>CAYJPW010000048.1:0-50113 GCA_964372055.1 uncultured Polyangiaceae bacterium | reverse complement strand
CCCCCGTTTGGGGGGGGGGGGGGGGGCCCCCCCCCCCCCCCTCGCAACGGACGAGAGCGCGACGCGGCTCGACGGCCTGCGCGGTCAGCGCCGCTTGATCTCGCTCGTGGGCTGGAGCTTTCCGCCCACGGCCTTGCCCTCGAGGAAGAGCTCCGAGAGCGGGCCGCCCTTGACCGGGTAGCCGCGGGCGGTCGCGAGGAACGTCTGCGCCTTGGGATCGGTCTTGAGCTCGTACTGGTAGCGCTGCGGCGCCGAGAGGAGGTCGAGGCGCACGCACTTCCAGCCGGGGGCGCGCCAGTCGGCGGGCGTCGAGACGTAGGGGAGCTTCTGGAGGTCCGCCGCGTCGGCCGGCACCGGCGGGGCGCTCGGGCAGAACGCCGGCGGCTCGAGCTCGAGCGCCGTCGACATCCCGATCGAGATGCGCTTGAGCGTCATGATGGCCTCGTTCTCGATGGTGCGCGCGAGGTACGCGTTGAGCTCGCGCATCATGAGATCGCCGCAGCGGGGGACGTCGACGCCCTTGAGCTGCGGCGGGCTCTTCAGCACTTCCTGCATCACCTCGATGGCCGCCTTCTTGCGGCCGGCCTTCTTTCCGGTCGCCGCGATGAAGTCGGCGAGCGGCTTGCACTTCGCTTCCATCTCCTTCTTGTCGGCTTCGCTGAGCGGGGCGATGCCCTCCGGCAGGCTGCTCGAGGCTAGCAGGGGCTCGCGCGCCGGGGGGCCGCTGGCCGCGGGGGCGGCGCTCGGCGGCGCGGCCGGCGCGCTCGAGGCCACCGGTGCGGCCGAGGTCAGCGGGGCCGGGGCGGCGTCGACGGCGGGCGCCGCTGCCGGGGGCGCGGCCGACTCGGGCGCGGGCGCCGGCGCGCCGCCGCACGAGGCCGAGGTGAGCGACGCAACCGCGGCGAGGGCCGCGAGGACCGAGCGAGGGGAGCGGATGTCTGAGCGTTGCACGAGGCGCTGCTTACCGGCGGCGCGCTCGAGGAGCAACCGCGGGTCGCGGTGATCGGTGTGCCCAAAGGCTCGACGCGGGGCGAGGCGAGCGCGCCGGTCGCGGTCTCCGGCTCCCCTGACTCCGCTGCACGACGAGCGAGGAGGCGCGATCGCGAGCCGTTTCCGTGAGCCTGCTCGCGGCGAGGGCGTCAGCGGCACGAGCACGAAGGGGTGCAGGCCGAAGACGGTGAAGTGACGCCCGTCCTCCCGGGCGGCCAGCGATGCGCGAGGCCGTCCGCCGCGCCGGACACCTGCCGGCGCAAGAAACCGCGGATCACGCGCGAGCTCGCGCCTCCCGCTCGACGGCACGCCGTGTGCTCCGGCTCGGTGCAGGAGGCACGACGATGATCGAATGGTACCGCGCGGGTGGCTTCGGCATGTTCCCCATCCTCTTCCTCGGGCTCGGCGCGCTGGTGGTCGGCGCCAGGGCGGTCCGCGAGCCCACCGGCGCGCGGGTGGCCACGCTGCGCTCGCTGACGACCCTCATCCTGCTCTGCGCGCTCTTCGCGTTCGGAAGCAACCTCTGGGCGGTGAACGTCCACATCAGCGATCCGGCGTTCGTGAAGGCGCACGAGATCTCCGCGGCCGAGCTGCCGCTCGCGATGATGTTCGGCCTCACCGAGGCGGGGCAGGCGCTCACGCTCGGAGGGCTCTTGGCGGCGCTCGCCGCGGCGCTGCGGCTCGTCGCCGAGCTCAAGCTCTCGAAGTCGCAGCCGGCGTGACCGACCGGCGACGATCGCACGGGGGTGAGCCCCCGTGCGGTCGCGCGGTCAGGAGAACGCGCTGACGCCGCCCTGGATCACGTACGTCGCGACGTCCTTGCCGCCCCGGTACCGGTGGCGTGCCGGGACGCTGACGAGCTCCCAGTCGGGCAGCAGCACGGCGGTGAGCGCGCGGCCGTACACGGCGCCGGTGTCGATGCCGACGGCGTGCTCGGTCACGAGCGGCAAGTCCACGACCGAGTGGCCGAAGATGAGCCGCTCGGGGCCGCGCCAGTGGTTCGTCCAGAAGACGTGGTCGGCGGGCGCCTTCGAGGGCCAGTAGCTCTTGCGCGAGGGCGGACGGATGCACTGCGCGTGGAGCAGGTGGTATGGGTCCTGGTCCTCGAGCGCGACGCCCGGCATCGCCCCGGCGTGGACGACGGCGGCGCCGTGCTCCGGCAGACGGATGAAGAGCGGCAGCGTGGCGAACCAGTCCAGGTGCTCGGGGTCGAGCGCGCGCCGCGTCGCCAGGTGATCCGGCGAGAGCTTGGCGTCCGGGCGGTGCCGCTGCTCGACGTGCTTCTCCTCGTGGTTGCCGAGCACGCACTCGTGCCGCATCGCGAGCTCGACGCACTCGCGCGGCCGCGGGCCGCGGTCGACGAGATCGCCGGCGAAGATGATCCGGTCCGAGGACGTCGCCGCGACGCGGTCGAGCAGCTCGGTGGCCTCGTCGAAGCAGCCGTGCAGGTCGCCGAGGACGATGGTGCGTCGTGGTTCCATGGTGCCCACCGACGCGCGGGAGGCTGCGCGCCTGACCCGAGGATACGGGACGCGCCCGGTGTAGAATGCTCGAGTGAGAGCTTCCTTGATCGGGGTCTGGGCCGTGATCGCCGCGAGCGCCTGCTCGGGAGCGAGCGCCGATGACCCCGCTCGCGGCGGCGACGGCGGAGGCGCTGAGGGCACGGGCGGCGGACCCGTCACCAGCGGCGTCGGGGGCGCCGGTGGGACCGGGGGCTCCGGCGAGCCGTGCGAGGTCGACGGCGTGGCCGGCGAGTGCCTCGACGTCGACGCCTGCGACGCCGGCGGCGTCTCGATCCCCGGGCACTGCCCCGGGCCTGCGCGGATCCAGTGCTGCGTGCACGGCGCGATCACGTGCGACCCCGACGCGCACGTCCTGCCGAACGGCGGGCTCTCCGAGGCGCCCGGCGAGGGCGGCTGCCCGGGCGGGATGATCCTCGTCGAGGCGTTCTGCATCGATCGGTTCGAGGCGTCGCTGGTCGGGCTCGACGACCTGCCGTGGTCGCCTTACTTCAACCCGGGCGACACGCCGGTGCGCGCGGTCTCGATCGAGGGCGCGGTCCCTCAGGGCTACATCAGCGGCGTCGAGGCCACCGCGGCCTGCGCGAACGCCGGCAAGCGCCTCTGCACCGACGCCGAGTGGCTGCGCGCCTGCCAGGGGCCGAACGGCACCACCTACCCGTACGGCGACCTCGACGAGCCCGGCGTCTGCAACGACGCGCGCGCCGAGCACCCCGCGATCGAGTACTTCGGGACCACCGACGACTGGATCTGGTCCGAGCTCGACAACGCGTGCCTCGATCAGCTCCCCGACTCGCTCGATCGAGCGGGCGCGAGCCCCGGCTGCGTGACCGCCGAGGGCGCCTTCGACATGATGGGCAACCTCCACGAGTGGACCGCCGATCCCGAGGGGACCTTCCGCGGCGGCTACTACGTGGACACCGTGCTCAACGGCCCGGGCTGCCTCTACGCCACGACGGCCCACACGACCTCGCACTGGGACTACTCGACCGGCTTCCGCTGCTGCGCCGACGCGCCGTGAGCCGGCGATCGCATCTCGCGGGGCGCATCCCTCAGAGCAGGTGCGGCAGGAGCTCGCTCGGGTGCGGGAGCGTCGAGGGGAGCGGAGCGACCGTGAGCTCGTCGAAGTAGGCGATGCAATCCGAAGGCGCCCACAGCCCCGCGGCGCCGGGCGCGGCGAGCGTCGGATCGTGGGTGTCGATCACGGGCCGCCCGTTCCACGACACGGTGAGGTGATCGCCGCGAGCCTCGACGGCGAGATCCTGCCAGCGCGTCGGATCGACGTCCGCCGCGACCGTCCGGATGGCGCGCTCGACGCCGCCGATGACCACGCCGAGGTGGACGCCGTCCTGCTCGACGCGCGCGACGTAGTGCGTGCCCGGATCGACGTAGCGGAAGACGAGCCCGCAGGCCTGATCCGGCCGCTCGGCCGACGCCTTGCAGCGCGTCGCGAGGAAGAGATCACGAGAGCGCGGCTCGCCGACCACGGCCGTCGCCGGCGCTCCGCCCGGAGCGCCCGCGCCGTTGACGAGGGCGCGCGCGCCGGTCGCCTCGTCGTGCGCGGCGAGCTCCCAGACGCCCGCGGCCGCGTCCGCGAGGACGAAGCCGATCGCGGCCGGGTCGGTCGCTTCGTCGACGAACATCCAGCGGTGCTCGGTCGCGGCGCGAGGGCCGCCCGCGGGGCCGCCGACGAGGAGCGCAGCCGCGATGACGGCGAGGCCGAGCCAGCCCGCGTACGAGAGCACAGGCCGCCATCCCCACGCTGCGAGCCGTCGCGGACGCGGCGCCGTCGTCCCGCGGTCCCACGCGGCGCGCGACGGCAGCGTGGGCAGGCTCGGCGCGCGCGGCGTGGGGCAGCGGGCCGACCGATACGGATGCGTCAGCGCGAAACCGGGGGACGCCTCGCGTTCGATGACGTCGCGGAGGAACGTGAGGCTGAAGAGGTCCTGGCGCACCGCGGCGAGCCGAGCGCGCGCCCGGCTCGCCGCGAGCCAGGCGCCTGCCGCCGCCGCGACCAGGGCGGCGAGCCCCGCGCCGAAGAGCGCCCCGGCGAGCGGCCACCGAGCCGCGCCGGCGGCGCAACCGAGCGCCGCGATCGATGCGAGCGCGCCCAGGACCGAGAGCCGACGCGCGGCGCGCCGGAGACGCCGCTCCTCGAGACGCGCCGCTTCGAGCGCGGCGGAGGCGCCGCGCTCGTCGAGGATGGTCACGCCCGCGCCGGTCTTCGTCACCTTACACCCGAGCATAGTGGCGCTCTCCTCGGGTGCCAGTGGTTTCGGGCTCGCCGCCCTCCGGCGTTCGCGCGTTCCGGGGCTCCCGCGCCGGTTCACCGTGGGCCTCTTGCGCCGGCGACCGCGGCGCCATGTGAGTCCCGAGCAGGCCTCGCGGGCCGTCGAACCCTTGCCAACCCGAGCCGGATCCGCGACAACTCGCGGGCGGGCTCGAGGGTCTGCACCACGACCATGCGCGAGCAGCTCCAGACCCTGCTCTTCGTCGTCGCCACCGGCGCGGCGGTGGCGATCGGGGCTCGGCGCGCCTCGCTCCCTTACAACGTGCCGCTCGTGCTCGTGGGGCTCGCGCTGGTCTTCATGAAGATCCTGCCGCCGCTCCCGCTCGATCCGCAGATCGTCCTGCTCGTCTTCCTCCCGGCGCTCGTCTTCGAGGGCGCCCTGTTCGCGGATCTCGGCTCGCTCGGCGAGGCGCGCAAGCCCATCCTCATGCTCGCCGTGCCGGGCGTGTTCGTCTCGCTCCTGGCGACGGCCGCCATCGCCGGCTTCGCGCTGCGCCTGCCGTTCGCGGTCGCGCTGCTCTTGGGCGCCGTGCTCTCGATCACCGACACCGTGAGCGTCCTCAGCGCGTTCCGGGGCGTGCGCGTGCCGCCGCGGCTCGCCGCGATCATGGAGGGCGAGAGCCTGTTCAACGACGGCACCGCCCTGGTGCTGGTCGCGGTCGCGACGACGATGGCGGTGAGCGGCCGCGCCGACGCGGTGTCGGCCGGCCGCGCCCTGGCCGTCGCCACCTTCGGCGGGCTCGCGGTCGGCGTCGCCTTCGGGGCCGTGGGCGCCGTGGTGCTGCGCAAGGCGCCGGACCACCTCACCGCCATCCTCGCGTCCCTCGTGCTGGTGTTCGCGACCTCGCTCCTGTCCGAGCGGGTGCACGCCTCGCCGGTGATCGCGGTGGTGGTGATGGGGCTGGCGATCGGGCGCGCCGCGCGCACCTCGCTCGAGCCTTCGCGCGTCCTGGCGCTCGAGGGCTTCTGGGAGACGGTCGGGTTCGGGCTCAACGTCGTGGTGTTTCTGCTGGTCGGGATGCAGATCCAGCCGTCGGTCCTGGAGCGGCAGGCGCCGGCGATCCTCCTCGCCGTCGTGGCGGTGCACGTGGGCCGCGCCGTCGCGGTCTACCTCGGGTTCGGCGGCCTGCGGCTCCTGATGAAGGAGCGCGAGCCCCTCCGGTGGCAGCACGTGATGGTGGCCGGCAACATCAAGGGCTCGCTCTCGATGGCGGCCGCGCTCGCGCTGCCCAACGAGGTCCCGTACCGCGAGTCGATCGTCGCGATCGTCTTCGGCGTCACGCTCCTCACCCTCGTCACGCAGGCCTTGCCCTTCCGCCGCCTGCTCATGTGGCTCCGAATCGCGGGGAAGGATCCCGGGGCCGAGCAGCGGGAGGAGGCCCGCGCCGTCCTCCTCGCCGCGCGGACCGGTCAGGCCGAGCTCGATCAGCTCCTCGCCGCCGGTCTGCTCTCGAGGAAGGAGCACGCCGAGCGGCGCGCCGCCTTCCAGGCGGAGGTCGTCGAGGCCGAGCGGGTGCTGCGCGGCCACGAGCGTCCGGCGGAGCACGAGACGCACATCGCGCGCTCGCTGCTCAACGCCCAGAAGGCCGCGCTCCTCGATGCGTCGCGGAAGGGCATCCTGCGGGCCGACGTCGCGGCGGCGCGCATCGACGCCATCGACGAGAAGCTGGTCCGGCTCAGGCACCGGGAGGAGACGTGAGGTCATGAAGGTCGTCGTCGTGGGCGGCGGTCGCGCAGGCACGACGCTGGCCGCGCGCCTCTCGCGCGCGGGTCACAAGGTCACGCTCATCGATCGCGACGAAGCGGTCACCCGGCGCGCGTTCGAGCAGTCGGGGCTCGCCACGCTCTCCGGCGACGGGACCGAGCCGGCGATCCTCCGCGAGGCCGAGGTGGACCGGGCCGACGTCGTCGCCGCGCTGCTCCGGCGCGACGCCGACAACCTGGCGATCGCGCTGCTCGCCCGCGAGCTCGGCGCCAAGCGCGTCATGGTGCGCATGCGCGACACCGCTTACAAAGGGGTCTACGACGCCGCGAGCGTGGAGGAGGTCTTCTCCGAGGTCGACGTCCTGGTCGGCGCGCTCCTCACCGCGGTCGAGCACCCGGTGGTCCGCCGCTCCATGATCCTCGGCAGCGGCGAGTCGGTGGCCTTCGAGGTGATCGTGCCCGAGGGCGCGGCCGTCGCCGGGAGATCGGTCCGCGATCTCGCCAACGACGCGGCGTTCCCGGCGAGCTGCGTGTTCGTCGGCATCGGCGACCGCGAGGGAAGCATCGCGCCGGCGCGGGGCGACTCGGTCGTGCAGGCGGCGGCGCCGGTGATCCTCGTGGCGCGGCGGGACGAGATCGGCGCGGCAGCGGCCTACCTGACGTCCGCCCGAGCCTGAGGCGGGCCCAACGGAGGACGCTGGCCTCCGGCGGCGTCCTCGCGCATCCTCGGCGGATGGCGGAGACGCGCTACGCGGTGTGCAACCTGTGCGAGGCCGTGTGCGGCCTCGAGGTCGAGATCGAGGGCGATCGCCTCGTGAGCGTGCGCGGCGACGCCGCCGATCCGTTCAGCCGCGGCTACCTCTGCCCCAAGGCGGTCGCGCTCATCGACGTGACGCACGATCCGGATCGCGTCCGCGAGCCGCTCCGCCGCGACGGCGATCGCTGGACGCCGGTCGGCTGGGACGAGGCGCTCGACGCCATCGCCACGCGCCTGTGCGCGATCCAGGAGCGGGGCGGCCGCGACGCGGTCGCCTTCTACTACGGCAACCCGACCGGCCACAGCTACGGCGCCATCCTCGCCGGGCTCGTCTTCAGCCTCACCGTCGGGAGCAAGAACCTCTACTCGGCCAACTCGGTCGACGGCCTGCCGCGTACCACGGCCTCGTCGCTGCTCTACGGCAACCAGGCGCTGATCCCGATCCCGGACCTCGATCACACGCAGCACCTCCTGGTCCTCGGCGCCAACCCGGTCGTCTCGAACGGGAGCGTGATGACGGCGCCGGACGTGCGCCGGCGGCTCGCGCGGCTGCGCGAGCGAGGCGGGCGGCTCGTCGTCGTCGATCCGCGGCGCACCGAGACGGCCGAGGCCGCCGACGAGCACCACTTCCTCCGGCCCGGGACCGACGCGCTCCTCCTCGCGGCGATGCTGCGGACCCTCTTCGACGACGGGCTCGCCTCGCCGGGGCGCCTCGCGCCGATGATCGACGGGCTCGACACGCTGGGCGCCGCGCTCAGGCCGTTCACGCCCGAGGCCGTCGCCGCTCCCACCGGCATCGAGGCGGCGGTGATCCGGCGCCTCGCCCGCGACTTCGCCAGGGCGCCGTCTGCAGCGTGCTACGGCCGCCTCGGGACCTGCATCCAGGAGTTCGGCACGACGACGAGCTGGCTCATCGACGCGCTCAACGCCGTCACCGGGAACCTCGACCGGAGGGGCGGCGTCATGTTCACCACGCCCGCCGTCGACCTGGCGAAGCTCGCGAGTCTGCTCGGGCAGGCGGGCCACCTCGATCGCTGGCGGAGCCGCGTCTCGGGGCGCCCCGAGTTCAACGGAGAGCTCCCCGTGGCCGCGCTCGCCGAGGAGATCGAGACGCCCGGTCCGGGCCAGATCCGCGCGCTCGTGACCCACGCCGGCAACCCGGTGCTCTCGCTGCCGAACGGTCGGCGGCTCGATCGCGCGCTCGCCGGGCTCGAGCTCATGGTGTCGATCGATCTCTACGTGAACGAGACCACGCGCCACGCCCACTGGATCCTGCCCTCGAGCTTCGGCCTCGAGCGCGACCACTACGCGCTCCTGTCGCACGCGCTCGCGGTGCGGAACACGGCGCACTACGCGCCGGCGATCCTCCCGAAGCCGCCCGGCACGCGCCACGACTGGGACGTGCTCACCGAGCTCGCCTCGCGTCTCTCCCGAGCGCGCGGCCCGGTCCGGGGCGCCCTCGGCCGCGCCCAGCGCGCGCTGCTCTCGCGGCTCGGGCCTCGCGGCCTGCTCGCGCTCCTGCTTCGACTCGGCGGGCGCGTGCGGCTCACCGATCTCGAGGCGGCCCCGCACGGGATCGATCTCGGCCCGCTCCAGCCGCGGCTTCCGGCGATCCTCGGCACGCCCGGCAAGCGCATCCGTCTCGCGCCGCCGCGCCTCGTCGCCGATCTCGGGCGCCTCGAGCAGAGGCGCGCCGAGCTCGCGCGCGAGGCCGAGCCCCGGGCACCTGGCGCGGCGTCGCCCGGCCCGCGATCGCCGGCGCTGCTCCTCGTCGGCCGCCGCACGCTCCGCAGCAACAACTCCTGGATGCACAACAGCGTGCGGCTGGTGAAGGGCAGGCGCCGCTGCACGGTGCTGATGCACCCGGCGGACGCCGCGTCGCGCGGCATCGCCGACGGGCAGACCGTCAAGCTCGCGACGCGGGTGGGGGAGGCGACGGCGCCGGTCGAGCTCACCGACGCGATCATGCCCGGCGTCGTGAGCCTGCCCCACGGCTGGGGGCACGGGCGCGACGGCGTGAAGCTCTCCGTCGCCCGCGAGCACGCCGGCGCGAGCCTCAACGACCTCACCGACGAGGCGCGGATCGATCCGGTGTCGGGCACCTCGAGCCTCACCGGCGTGCCGGTCACCGTCACGCCCATCGCCTCGTGAAAAGCGGTCACCACGGCGACCGGTTGGTCGAACGACGGGCGCGGTGATAGAGGTCCCGGCGATGCCTCCCGGCTTCGAGCGCGCCCTCGTCCCGATCCCGGGCGATTCCCTCTGGTTCGCGTTCCGCGGCGCCGACCTGCTCGTGACGGACGAGCCGTCGCCGTCCGTCCCGCTCGCGGCGGACCTCGAGGCGCTCGGCCTCGCGCCGCTCTCGACCCAGTTCCTCGGCGCGATCGGCGGCGTCCCCTGCCGCGCCGCCGACCTCGATCGCCGCACCGAGGCGCCGGCCGGGCATCGCTTCGCCTCGCTCCGCGCGCTCCACGAGCGGCTCGCGCCGGCGCTGTTCGAGGTCGCCGGCTTCGCGTCGCAGATCGTGCACTGGGACCGGACGCACCAGCGCTGCGCGTCCTGCGGGGCGGCGCTCGAGCCGCGCGAGGGCGAGCGCGCCAAGCGCTGCGCGGCCTGCGAGCTCGACTACTTCCCCAGGGTGGTCCCGGCCGTGATCGCGCTGGTGACCGACGGGCCGCGCGTCCTCATGACGCGGCAGGCGCGCTTCCCGCCGGGCATGTACGGCCTCGTCGCCGGGTTCGTCGAGCCCGGCGAGACGTTCGAGGCCTGCGTCGCGCGCGAGGTCCGCGAGGAGACCGGCGTCGCGATCGAAGGCCTCCGCTATTTCGGCAGCCAACCCTGGCCATTCCCGCACCAGATCATGGTCGGCTTCACCGCGCGCTACGCCGGCGGGGATCTCGTCGTCGACACGAACGAGCTCGAGGACGCGCGCTGGTTCGACCGCGGCGCGATGCCGCTCTTGCCGCCGAGGATCAGCATCGCACGCGCGCTGCTCGACGCCTGGCTCGACGGCGCCCCGTCTCCGTCCGGCGGGCGGGGCTAGCTCCGCCTCTCCGAGGTCTCGCCAACAACCGCGAGGCTTCTCCGGCGGCACTAGCCGCGGCGGACGGCGCCGGCGCGCAGGACGAGCCGCTCGAGCACCTCGTAGGGCTGCGCGCCGACGACGCCCGCGCCGCCGGCGGCGAACGTGGGCACCCCGGTGACCCCGAGCGAGCGGGCTCGCTTCCAGTCGGCGTCGACGGCGGGCGCGAGCTCGCGCTCGTCGAGAACACGCCGGGCGTCGGTCTCCGCAAGGCCCTGTCCCACGGCGATGCGCACGAGCTCCTCACGCCTCGAGAGGTCGATGCCCTCGGCGAAGTAGGCGCGGAAGAGCGCGTCGTGAATGCCCGAAGCGCCCTGCCGCTCCGCCCATTTGCCGAGCTCCTGCGCCAGGCGGCTGTTGTAGGTGCGGTCGCGCGCGACGAACGGCAGGCCCTCGGCGTCCATCAGCCGCGCGAGGCGCGCGTGGGCGGCGGCGAGATCGAAGCTTCGCCCGGCGAAGAGCTCGGCGAGGCTCATGCCTCCGTCCTCGGGCGTGTCCGGGTGGAGCGGGTACTGCGTCCAGACGAGCTCGATCGCATACTCCCGGCGGAGCTTTTCAGCACGGACCGTGCTGAGGTAGCACCACGGTCAGATGTAGTCGGAGAAGATCTCGAGCTCGATCATGGCGGCGCAGTATGCGGCTCCGCCCCTGCGCGCGCCAGCCATCCGCGCCTCGGCCGCACGCGCCGGCACCGCCTCCGCGCGCGCAATCCCGGGGGCTTTGCATCCGGCCCGCGGCTCTGCGAGCCTCGCGGCGCATGCCGCTCTCGAGGGCACGCCGCTCGGTCGAGCGCCTGCGCGACATCGCCGCGGGGAGGCTCAGGCTCGACGCCGCGCCGCTCGGCCTGCCGCCGGCGCTGGCGGTCGAGGTCTTCGAGTCGCAGCTCGCCTGCCGCCTCGTCGACGTCGAGTCGCACGCCCTCCGCGCGCGCGGCGAGGGCTACTACACCATCTGCAGCGCCGGCCACGAGGGCAACGTCGCGCTCGGGCGCCTCACCCGCTGCACCGATCCGGCGCTCGTGCACTACCGGAGCGGCGCGTTCTTCCTCGAGCGCGCGCGCCAGGACCCGACCGTCGACGGCGTCCTCGATCTGCTGCTCTCGCTCACGGCGTCGGCCGACGATCCCATCTCCGGCGGACGCCACAAGGTCTTCGGCAGCGTCCCGCTCGGCGTCCCGCCGCAGACGAGCACGATCGCCTCGCACCTCCCGCGCGCCGTCGGGCTCGCGGTGGCGATCGCGCGCGCCGGCCGCCTCGGCGTCGGCGCCGGGCGCGGCGGCCTCGACGTCCGCGGCGACTCGATCGTGTGCTGCTCGTTCGGCGACGCCTCGGTGAACCACTCGACCGCGCAGGGGGCGTTCAACGCCGCGGCGTGGGTCGCGTTCCAGGGCCTGCCGGTCCCGGTGCTCTTCGTCTGCGAGGACAACGGGCTCGGCGTCAGCGTGCGGACGCCTCCGGGCTGGGTGGAGCGGCGCATGCGCGCGATGCCCGGCCTCACCTACGTCGCGGCGGACGGCACGGCGCTCGGCGAAGCCTGGCGTGCGACCGAGCACGCGGTCGCGACCTGCCGCACCACGCGCGCGCCGGTGTTCCTCCACCTCCGCTGCGAGCGCCTCTGGGGACACGCCGGCAGCGATCTCGACTCGGAGTACCGCACGTCCACCGAGGTCGCCGCGTCCGAGGAGCGCGACCCGGTCGCCCACACGGCGCAAGCGCTCCTCGACGCCGGCGCGCTCTCGCCGGCCGATCTCGCTGCGCGGATCGACGCGCTCGAGGCGCGGGTGCTCGAGGCGTCGCGCCGCGCCGTGGCGCGCCCGAAGCTCGTGACGCGCGCCGAGGTGATGGCCCCGATCGCGCCCTCGCGCCCCGACCTCGTCGCCGCCGAGGCGCGGCGCGCGGGCTACGCCGAGGCTCCGGCCGACGCGGCGCGCCCGCGGCCGCTCGGCCTCTCGCTGCGCGCGGGGCTCGCCGACCTGATGCACAAGTACCCCGAGCTGCTCGTCTTCGGCGAGGACGTCGCCCAGAAGGGTGGGGTCTACGGCGTCACCGCGGGGCTCTGGCGCGCGTTCGGGCCGGCCCGCGTCTTCAACACGCTCCTCGACGAGCAGACCATCCTCGGCCTGGCGCTCGGCGCGGCGCAGGTCGGGCTGCTCCCGGTGCCCGAGATCCAGTTCCTCGCCTACCTCCACAACGCCGAGGACCAGCTCCGCGGCGAGGCCGCGACGCTGTCGTTCTTCTCGAACGGGAAGCTCAAGAACCCGATGGTGGTCCGCGTCGCCGGCCTCGGCTACCAGAAGGGGTTCGGCGGGCACTTCCACAACGACAACAGCCTCGCGGTGCTCCGCGACATCCCCGGCCTGCTCGTCGCCGTGCCCTCGCGCGGCGACGACGCGGTCAAGATGCTGCGCACCTGCCTCGCCGCCGCGAAGGTGGACGGGCGCGTGGCGGCGTTCGTCGAGCCGATCGCCCTCTACCCCGAGCACGATCTCGAGCCCGGCGACGGCGCCTGGTGCTTCCCGCTGCCCGCGGCGGGCGACGCGATCGACGTGGGCGAGGTCGGCGTCTACGGCGAGGCCGGCGCCGAGCTCGTCGTGCTCACCTACGGCAACGGCGTCCGGCGATCGCTGCGGGTGCAGTCGCGCCTCGCGCGGCGCGGCGTCGGCGCCAAGGTCGTCGATCTCCGCTGGCTCGCGCCGCTCCCCGAGGAGGCGATCCGCCGCGAGGCGTCGGGGGCGCGCGCGGTGCTCGTCGTCGACGAGTGCCGCCGCTCGGGGAACGTCTCCGAGGCCATCGCCGCGTGCCTGCTCGAGGATCCTCCGCGTCGCTTTGCGCGGGTGACGGCGCCCGACTCGTTCATCCCCCTGGCCGACGCCGCGAATCTCGTCCTGCCGCAGGAGGACGAGATCGAGGCCGCCGCGCTGCGGCTGGTCGGCTGAAGAGCCGTCGCGTAGCCTTCGAGGTCGTGATCAGGACGCGCTCCCGCTCCGCGCGCTGGTGCGCGCTCGCTGCCGGCGCGGCAGCCCTGGCGTCGGCGGCGCCGGCCGGGGCGTTCGGGTTCCTCTCCGGCGCCGGGCACACGCCGGTCGAGCAGCGCGTCGCGTTCGCCGCCGGCCCCGACCGGAGCACCCTCTGGGCGAGCCTTCGCCTCGAGGCGGTCGCCGGCCCGGTGGCGATGATCGTCCCCGCGCCCCCCGGGTCGAGCCTCGACTGGAGCTCGCCGGCCTGGCTCGAGGCGCTCGAGGTCGCGACGGCGCCGCGCATCCTCCCGCCGGCCGGCGTGAGCGCCACCTGCCCCGGGGACCCGCCCGGCGATCCGTTCGAGATCGCCGGCGATCTCGGCCACGTCGCGCCGCTCTTCCCCGTCGAGGTCGCCGTGCTCGCCGACGCGACGGCGGTCGAGGCGTGGGCGGCCCAGAGCGGGCTCGTCGTGCCCGCGGCGCTCGCGGCCTCGCTCGCCGCGTTCCCGGACCAGCGCTTCGTCGCCGCCCGGTTCAACGCGCCCGCCGGCCCGGCGATGACGCCCACGCTCCGCGTCGTGTCTCCCACCGTCTCGGCGCTGCCGTTCGTGCTCACGCGCGCCGGCGCGAGCGAGCTCCTGCTGACCACCTGGCTGGTCGGGCCGGCGCGCGGTCACGTCGACGGCGCGCCGGCGGCGACGGTCGATCCCGCCGACCTCACCTTCGACGCCGCCGCGGGCGCGAGCGATTACCTCTTCCAACGACGGGCGGCGCTGCTCTCCGCGGGCGCCGGCGCGGAGCTCGTCGAGAGCGCGAGCCACGAGTCCCTCTTCCAGAGCGTGCCTCTCGCCGGCGGTACCGCCTCGGTCGACGGCGTCCTCGAGAGCTACTTCGAGCGCGCCGCCTCCTACGGCGACGGGCTCGCCGACTCGGCGACCTGCATCGCGGCGGCGGCCGCGGCGCTCGGCAGCGCGTCGCCTGTCGCGCCGAGCTGCGCGCGCGCCGACCTCGGCGTCGTCGACGGCACCGACACCTGCGTCGAGAGCGTCGGGGCCGGCGAGACGGATCCCGACGAGCTCCGATGCGGAAGCGGAGCCGACGATCTCGCCGTGGCGCTCTCGGGCCTCTCGCCCGCCGGCGCGTGGCTGACCCGCGTCACGCAGCGCCTGCCCGCGGCCGCCGCCGGCACCCTCGAGTCCGTGAGCTTCGCGAGCGGCGCGGCGGTCTCACCCGTCGTCACGGCGACGAGCGTCGATCTCGCGGGCTGCGGCGGCACCACGAGCTCGTCGTCGAGCACGAGCAACGGATCGGGCTCGTCGACGACGAGCTCCTCGGGGACCGGCGCGGGCACCGGCGCGTCGAGCGGCGGGCAGGGCGCCCGCCTCCACCTCGTGCCGGTCTACTCGCGCGGCCCGAGCTGCTCGTGCTCCGGCACCTACGAGACCGTCGATTTCGCGCCGGTCGAGGGCGAGGGCCTGGGCGGCTGGGGCGGCGCCTCGGGCGTGGGCGGTGCCGGGGGCGAGGCGCCGCCCGACGCCTATTACGCCGACGAGGACTGCGCCGGCGACACCTCGGACACCTACGAGACGGCGCCCGACGAGGGCGGCGGCTGTGGGAGCGACTCGAGCGACACCGCCGCCGACGACGGTGGATGCGGGAGCGACTCGAGCGACACCGCGAGCGACGGCGGCGGCTGCGACGGCGACTCCACCGACGGCTCGGGCTCGGGCGGCGACGGTTCGAGCGGCGACGCCTCCGGCGGTGACGGCTCGAGCGGCGAGACCGGATCGAGCAGCTGCGCGGTGCCGCGGGCGCGGCGGGCTCCGCGCACGAGGCTCTCGCTCCTGGCCTTCGGCGCGCTGGCGCTCTGCGCGCCGCTCCGTCGCGCGCTGCGGCGCCGCCGCCGCTGAGCGGAGGCTTTGGCGTCGACGCCGCGCGCCGTTGGAGCAAGATCGCCCCATGCCGCCGCTCCGCCGCGTCGCGCGCCTCGCCCTCGCCGCGATCTACCTCGTCGTGGCGGCGGCGGCGCTCGTGCCCTCGGGCATCCTCGTCGTCGCCGGCGAGACCGCCGCCGGCCGTCTGGCGGGCGTGGTCGCCGCCATCCTCTGCCTCCTCCCGGCGCTCGGGTGGGCCGCGGTGACCTGGCGACGCCGCGGGCGGGCGGCGCTCGCCGTCGCGCTCGCGCTCGTCGCCGGGCTCGGCGCCGTCCTCTTCGCGATCCAGGCTCCCGGCCGGGCGCTGCCCGGCTCGCGGGTGCGATCGGTCTTCCTCGGCGACCGCGGCTACGATCGCCTCGCGATCGCGAGCGTCGTCCCCGAGATCGACCAGATCAAGCTCGGCACGTACCTCATCGCCGCCGTCGATCCGGTCATCGACCTCGCCGCCGCGAAGCACGTGCGCGACGTCTCGATGGCGCTCTACCGTCCGATGGAGAGCGATCCGGAGTACCGCGCGCTCGGATCGGTGATGGGCGACGCCTACGCCGACCGCGACGCGGGGCACGCCTACGAGTACGTCCCCGAGCACCGCGAGGGCGAGCGCCTGCCGGTGCTCCTCTTCCTCCATGGCAGCTTCGGGAGCTTCAAGGCGTACTTCTACGCGTGGCGTCGCTTCGCCGACGCGCACCGGTGGATCGTCGTCTGCCCCAGCTTCGGGTGGGGGAACTGGTACCGACCCGGCGGCGTCGAGGCCGTCGAGCGCGCGCGGGCGCACGCGCTCGCGAGCCTGCCGGCCGATCGCGACCGCGTCTACCTGGCCGGGCTCTCGAACGGCGGCACCGGCGCGACCCGGGCGGCCGCGCGTGAACCGGACCACTACGCAGGGCTCGTGCTGCTGTCGGCCGTGATCGAGCGCGACGTGGTCTCGTCACCCTCCTTCCGGCGCGGCTGGGCTGGCCGGCCCGTGCTCGTCATCCACGGCGACGGCGACGATCGCATCCCGATCCATTTCGTCGACGAGGCCGTGTCCGTGATGCGCCGTGGTGGGGCGCTCGTCACCTACGAGGTGCTCGCCGGCGAAGACCACTTCCTCTTCTTTTCGGCGCTCGATCGGGCGCTGGCCGACCTGGGCGCATGGGTATCTCCGGTCGGTGCCCCCGCACCTCCGGCTGCGCCCTGAGCGCGCGCCCGTTGCGTCGCTGCGCAGTCGCTGCGCGCTTGCGCTCGCCGGTGCCGTTCCGCCGGGCGCGCGTTTCTGCGGTCGAATTCTTGCACGCCGGGCGGCCCATGGCGGCCCCGCTCAAGCTCGAGCAAGTCCTCCTCGAGGAGGAGCGTGCCTGGCAAGAGGCCGTAGCCATCGCCGAGGTCGCGCGCCGGCAGGACCTCGACGAGCTGGCGAAGGAGCTCACCGACTTCCGGTCGTTCCTCGGTGCCGACTTCGAGGTGCACCTCGACCGCGAAGAGGTCGACCTCTTTCCCCAGCTCGCCGCGCGTGGCCTCGAGGCCGAGGTCGAGCAGGCGAAGGTGCAGCACGCCGAGCTGCGAGCTCTGAGGGACCTGCTCGCCTGCGTGCCTCCCGGCGACATCGACATGCTGCGCGGCGTTCTTCTCCAGATCAGCGACGCGATGCATCGCCACGTCCGCTACGAGTCGGACTTCCTGTATTGCGATCTCACCGAAGGCGAGGCGTCCGACTTCCGGGCCGACATCGACCAGAAGATCTCGGACTCGCGGCGCCCGCCGCGCGCCGCGGAGTAGCGGCGGGCGTCGTGGGCTTCCGGACGACACCCGCCCTCCGCTCCGCTTCGCTCGGGTGAATCAGCCGCCCGAGATGCCGAGCTTGCTCACGTCGAAGCTGAACGAGTTGCCGCCGCTCTCGACCGTCACCTTGATGGTGTCCTCGTCGACCCTGGCGAAGCTCATCGTCACCGACTTGCTCTTGGGCGTGGCGAGGCGGTAGGTGCCGGCCTGCGGGACCGGGTCGATCCACCGCATCTCGACGCCCTCGATGGCGAGGTCCCAGCGGCCGGCCTGGCCCTCCCAGCTGCGGCTGCCGTCCTCCTGGAAGCCGACGGTGATGTCGCCGTCGAGCGCCGTCTGGAGGCGGTCGCCGCTGCCGACGCCGGTGCGGCCGTCGGACAGGCGCGTCCAGGTGAGCTCGTGGACCACGTGCCGGCTCTGCTGGACGAGGCTCCAGGTCACGTCGGCGGTGCCGGTCACCGAGACGTGGCCGTTGGAGAGATCGTCCCACGCGTGCTGCACGAGCACGTCGTCGTCCGCGTTCTTGCTGACGGTGATGCTGTGCGAGCCGGTGAACGTCTGCCCGCGGTAGGTGCAGTTGCCGGGGTTGACCCCGTACTCGATGGTCAGCGTGGAGCCGGCCAGCGTGACCTCGGCGCAGGGCAGCTGCGAGCCGACGAAGTCCTTGATCTCCTGGGCGGCCTGCTCGACGGCGCCGCCGATGGTGAAGTCGGTGGCGATCTCGATCGAGCCGCCCATGACGTTGGCCGCCTCGGCCGAGATCGACGCCTCCTCGAGGGCGTCCTTCGCCTCGGCGGTCGTCAGCGGCTCCTCCTTCTTGCCGTCGTCCTTGATACGGCAGGAGGTGGCCAGCACGGGGAGCATCGCGGCGAAGAGAAGATGAGAGGCTTTCACGGGTTTCCTCCTGGTTCTCCGATTGGACACGTCAGCCCGGGCGCCGGTAAAGCGTGGGATCGCATTTTCTCGGCGGACGGTTCCCAACGACCGACGCGGGTGGGATGAGGTGGGCGCCGAGCGTCAGAGCGGATCGAGCTTCAGCCACCAGGCCACGTCGGGCGTGGGGCTGGCGCAGGCCGGCTCGTCGTAAGAGCGGAGGTTCCTCACGCGGTGCCCCCGCCCCGCGAGCCCCGGTAGATCCGTGAACGCGGCCTCGCCGCCCATCGGCACCGAGATGCCCGGTTGCTCCGAGAGCGGCACGTAGAACTGGAGGAACGACGTCGCGACGGGCTCGGCGCCGCACTCGCCCGGGGCCGTGCAGCCGGCGTTGCCGGTCAACACCTCGAAGGGCGCGTCGACCGACGCACCGTCGGCGGCGGCGAGCCAGACGACGTCCTCGGACGTCGTCGGGTTCGGCGAGCCGTCGAGCGAGGCGAGGTTCTCGATCAGGAGCGAGGTCGCGCACCCCGCCGCGGTATCCTGGAGGAAGCGCAGGCGCACGAGCGTCCCGTCCGGGATCGTCGCCTCGATCCCGGGCGCCTCGACCGTCACCGCCGAGATCATGGGGTTGCAGCCGCCGGCGACGCAGCCGTCGAGCTCGAAGCGCTTGGTCGCGCCCTTCTCGTCCGAATGGATCGCACCCTCGAGGAGGACGTCGGCGTCGGCGGCGCAGTCGCCGTGGGTCGCTCCATCCCACGCGTCGATCACCGCGGCGAACCGATCCACGGTCTTGACGCAGGCGTCGCCGCCTCCGCCTCCGGCTCCCGCGCCGCTGCCCGTCCCGCCGCCCCCGCCGGCTCCGGACGACGTCGCGGAATCGTCGCCGCAGCCGATCAGCACCGCGAGGGAAATCGCCGGGACCGCCAGCGGGCGCGGGATTCCGAGCGGAACGCGCATCGCGGCCATCGTACCCGACAGTACGGTGGCGGATCGCCCCCGGCCGGGCCGGGTGGTAGAGGCTCGCCGTGGCGCGGGTCGTGATCGCCGGTTGCGGGTACGTGGGGACGGCGCTGGGCGCGCGCCTCGCCGCACGAGGGCACGAGGTCTGGGGCGTGCGCCGGCTCGTTCCGCGCGACGGCGCCTTCGGTTGGATCGCGTGCGATCTCCGCGATCCGGAGCTCGGCTCGCGCTTGCCGAGGCCGATCGACGTGGCCTTCTACACCGCCGCCGCCGACGGCGCGACCGACGAGCTCTACCGGGCCGCGTACGTCGACGGGCTGCGCGCGTTCGTCGGCGCGCTCGCAGCGCTCCCGGAGCCGCCGCGCCGGCTCTTGTTCACATCGAGCACCAGCGTCTACGCGCAGCGCGACGGCGAGTGGGTCGACGAGCGGTCGCCGACCGAGCCCGAGAGGTTCACCGGCCGGCGCATGCTCGAGGGCGAGCGCCTCGTCCTCGAGGCGCCGTTCGGCGGCGTCGTGCTGAGGCTCGGCGGCATCTACGGTCCGCGGCGCGCGCGGCTCGTCCGCCGGGTCCGCGAGGGCACCGCGCGCGTGTCGCCGGGGCCGACGCGCTGGGCCAACCGCATCCACGTCGCCGACTGTGCCGGTGCGCTCGAGCACCTCATGAGCCTCGAGCGACCCGAGCGGCTGTACCTGGGCGTCGACGCCGAGCCCGCCGATCCCGACACCGTCGTCCGCTGGATCGCGGCGCGCCTCGGGCTCGACCCGCCGCCGGTGAGCGAGGACCGCGAGGCCCGCCTCTCCGAAGGGGCGGGCAAGCGCTGCGACAGCAGTCGGCTCACGAGCTCGGGCTACGCGCTCGCCTACCCGACCTTCCGCGAAGGCTACGGCGCGATCCTGGACGGTTGAGCGGAGAGCGAGCGCCCGAGTGGCCGGAGCGTGGTGTGGTTCCTCGACGGCTACGCGTCCCCATCCGGCTTTTCCCCGTCCTTCGGGGGCAGCGCGGCCTTGGGCTTCGACTTCTCGTCGTCGTCGGTCTCGATCAGCCCCTTCTTGAAGTTGCGGATCCCTTCGCCGAGCCCCTTGCCCACGTCGGCGACGCGCCCCGACCCGAAGAGGAGCAGCGCCACGCCCACGATGATCAGGATCTCGGTGAAGCCAAGTCGTCCCATGCGTCCTCCGGCCGGCCCCCGCGACAGCATGGGCCCCCCGCCGTTTATTCCCGGCGGCGATCCGCGGCGTCTCCCGCCCTGCCGGGCGGACTCGGTGAGGGGGCTGCGGCTGCCGGGCTGGTCGCCCCACGGCCCCGCCGGCAGGTCAGCGTCGCTTCTTCTCGGCCGTACCGAGCTTCGAGAGCCTCGCGCCCGCGGCCCTGAGGTCCTCGCCGAGGGCGGCGAGCTCGCCCTGGATGCGGCGGCGGCCGATCGCCTCGCGGATGGTCTTCACCAGCGCCGCCGAGTCGAGCCACCCTTTGACCGCGTACGACTGGGCGCCGCGGTCGAGGGCGGCCATGCCCGTCGCCTTGTCGGTCGAGCCCGTGAGGACGACGATCGGCGTCCGCCGGCAGGCGGGCGCGATCTTGGCGAGCCCGGAGAGGCCCTCGGCGTCGGGCAAGCCGAGATCGAGCAGCACCACCTCGTACGTCGTGCGCTCCAGGAGCTTGAGCGCGTCCGAGATGCGCGTAGCGTGCTCCACCACGAACTCGGTCGCGCTCTCCTCCGCGAGCGCGATGCGGATGAGGTCCACGTCGGCGGGGTTGTCCTCGACCACGAGGATGCGCCTGCCCGCCGGCGGCGGGACGCTCGCGCGGCCTTCGCTCATCGCGGGGGCAGCTCCGCCAGCTGGAGCCAGAAGCCCTCGATGGAGCGGGCCACGTCGATGAAGGCGTCGAGGTCCACCGGCTTGGTCACGAAGCAGTTTGCGTGCAGATCGTAGCTCTTCTTCACGTCGGCGTCCGCCGACGAGGTCGTGAGCACCAGCACCGGGATGGAGCGCAGCTCGGGATCGGTCTTGATGCGGGCGAGCAGCTCGCGCCCGTCCATGCGGGGCATGTTGAGGTCGAGCAGGATGAGGTCGGGCCGCTTCGCGTCCGCGAACCGGCCCTCGCGCCGGAGGTAGGCGAGCGCCTGCACCCCGTCGTTCACCGCGTGGAGGTTGCCCCGGATCGAGGCGAGCCGGAAGACGTCGAGGGTGAGGTCGACGTCGGCCGGATTGTCGTCCACGAGCAGGATGTCGAGCTCCTTGAGCTTCACGCGCCACCTCCCGGGGCGGGGCGAGCCGAGCCGCGCTCGCCGGGCCGCGCCGCGTCGTCCGTCGCCGGCACCGTGAAGAAGAACGTCGACCCCATGCCCGGGGCCGACTCGACGCCGATGCGCCCGCCGTGGCGTTCGACGATCCGCTTGGCGATCGCGAGCCCGATGCCGCTGCCCGCGAATTTCCCGCGCTCGTGCAGCCGCTGGAAGATGCGGAAGATCCGCTCGGTGTGCTCCGCGTCGATGCCGATGCCGTTGTCCTTCACCTCGAAGCGCCACTCGTCCCCGACGCGCTCGGCGCGGATCGAGACGCGCGGGGGGGCTTCGCTCCGGTACTTGATGGCGTTCTCGATGAGGTTCTGGAAGAGCTGCATGAGCTGCGACATGTGCCCCGAGACCACGGGCAGCGGGCCGACCACCACCTCGGCGTGCGCCTCCTCGGCTGCCGTGGCGAGGTTGGCGAGGGCGGCCTTGGCGGCCTCGTTGCAGTCGACGGGAGCCTTCGGCTCTTCGGCGCGACCGGCGCGGGAGTAGGCGAGCAGATCCTGGATGAGCCCCCGCATCCGGCTCGCGCCCTCGACGGCGTAGCGGATGTACTTGTCGGCCTCGGGATCGAGCTTGCCCTTGTAGCGCTTCTCGAGCAGGCCCACGTAGCTCGCCACCATCCGGAGCGGCTCCTGGAGGTCGTGCGAGGCGACGTAGGCGAACTGCTCGAGCTCGGCGTTGGAGCGCGCCAGCTCGGTGACGCGCTCGGCGAGCGCCTCCTCGGCGCGGCGGCGCTCGCTCGACTCCATCGCGAGCGACACGCAGTCCGCGAGCGAGCCGGCGAAGTTCTGCTCGTCCAGCGACCACTCCCGGCCCGGCCCCACCTGCTCGTGGCAGACGACGCCGATCATCCGGCCCGACTTGCGGATGGGCGCGTCGAGCATGGAGTTGATGCCGAGCGGCGAGAGGTAGCTCTCGGAGAACTCGCGCGTGCGCCAGTCGGTGTGGGCGTCGTGCGCGGCGATGGTGCGCTCCTCCTCGAGCGCCCGGAAGTACTCGGGGAACGTGGCGGCGCCGAGCTCGATGCCGTCGGAGTGCGCGGCCTTGTCGGCCTCGAAGAGATCGAGGCAGCGGATGGCGGTGCGCTCGGCGTTGTAGACCCAGACGCTGGCGCGCTTGACCGAGAGCGAGCGCGCCGCGGCGGCGGTGATCTCGCGCAGCGCGCCGGCGAGGTCGCCGCGCTCGAGCGCCTTGCTCTTGCCGAGCTCGACGAGCGTCTCGTTCTGCTTGCGGAGGCGGCGCTCGCGATCGAGGAGCGCCTCCTCGGCGCGCCGGCGGAGCGAGTCGGCGCGGGCGCGCTCCTGGGCCTCCATCGCGAGCGAGACGAAGTCGGCGAGCGACCCGGCGAAGTTCTGCTCCTCGAACGTCCACTCCCGCTTGGGGCCGACGTGCTCCTGGCAGACGACGCCGACCATGCGCCCCGCCTGGCGGATGGGCGCGTCGAGCATCGAGTTGATCCCGAGGGGCGAGAGGTAGCTCTCGGAGAACTCGCGCGTGCGCCAGTCGGTGTGGGCGTCGTGCGCGGCGATGGTGCGCTCCTCTTCGAGCGCCTTGAAGTACGAGGGGAAGGTCTCGGCGCCGAGCTCGGTCCCGTCCGAGTGGGCGCCGGTCTCCGCCTCGAAGAGATCGAGGCACCGGATGCCGGCCTTGCCGGGCGTGTAGAGCCAGACGCTGGCGCGCTTGACCCCGAGGATGCGCGAGGCCGCCTCGGTGATCTCGCGCAGCGCTGCCGCGAGGTCGCCGCGCTCGAGGGCGTCGCTCCGTGCCAGCTCCACGAGCACCCGGTTCCAGCGCTGCAGCCGCTGCTCGCGGTCGCGGGCGGCGTCGGAGCCGCCGCCCGGGGAGCTAGCCACGTCGATCGTCGGCGAAACGCTTGCGCTCATCTCGACCCTCCCGCCCGCGGCCACACGGCACGGGCAACTTGCCATTCGGCCACGGAGGGCGCCGCCCGGTCAACGGCAGAAGCGCTTCCAGGCTTCGGGGAGGGGAGCGCCGCTCCCGAGGACGCGGGTCGCGCCGCCCTCGTCGAGCAGTGCGAACCGAAAAGTGCCGCGGAACGCGTCGGCGCCCTCCTGCGCGAGGGTCACGGCGACGGTGACCAGCCGGGACCCGTCGGTCGTGATGCGCCCTCGGCCGAGGAGCTCGACGCCGACGCGCACCGGCCGGAGCAGGCGGGCCTCGATCGCCGCGGTGAAGCCGAAGCGCCGCTTCAAGCCGACGATCGTCCAGGCGGCGATCTCGTCGGCCACCGTGGTCACGAGGCCGCCGTGCATGATCCCGGGAGGCCCCTGGTACTCGGGCGGAGGCGTGAAGCGCGTGGTGACCTCGTCGCCCTCGCGGGTGAAGCGCAGCCGGAGGCCGATGGGGTGGGCGGGGCTGCAGCCGAAGCAAGGCTGGCCGGGGCCGAAGGTCTCGGGATCGAGCGGCTCCACGTCGGGCTCTGCCATCACCGACGGTTATCGAGCACGGCGCGCGGAGGCAACCCCTCGGCCGTGCGTGATCCTCGGGCGAGGACCGTCTATGGTGGGCACGATGGGCCTCGCGCGCGACGCGGGCCCCGTGACCCAGCTACCCCGCGAGGCCTGCATGCCGTTCCTTCTCCAACGAGCTCTCCCCGCCGGTCTCGCCGCGTGCGCGATCGCGCTCGTCGCCCCCGCCGCCTCCGCCGATCCGGCCGGCGACAAGGTGCTCGCCGCCGTCGACGCGGCGCTGAACCGGGCCAAGACCCAGTACTTCGAGTACGAGGCCACGAACCAGGAGCCGGGCAAGGCCGAGCGGAAGCTCGGCATGAACGTCTGGATCAAGGGCGAGAAGCAGCTCACCGAGCTCACCGCCCCCGCGGACATGAAGGGCACCAAGGTGCTCGTGCTCTCGCCGACGCAGATGTACGTCTACCTGCCGGCGTTCGGGAAGGTGCGGCGGATCGCGAGCAGCGTGAGCGACCAGGGCTTCCTCGGGCTCGCCTTCAGCCAGGACGACCTGGCGACGACCGCCTACGGTCCCGCGTACACCGCGGTGATCGCCTCCGAGACCGCGACCGAGTGGAAGCTCACCGCGACGCCGAAGGCCGGCCAGGTGACCCCGTACGCGAAGATCGAGCTGACCATCAGCAAGGACAAGAGCCTGCCCACCCAGCTCGAGCTCTTCGACGCGGGCGGGGCGCACGTGAAGACGGAGACCCGCACCGGCTACACCTGCCAGGGCGACGCCTGCACGCCGGGCGAGCGCAAGATGGTCGACCACAAGAAGGCCGGGCTCTGGACCAAGCTCATTCGCAAGACGTGGAAGGTCAACGAGAGCATGAGCGACGACCTCTTCTCGAAGCGCAACCTCGAGAAGTAGCCGGCGCGGCCGGGTCACCTCGTCTCGTCGTCGTTCAGCCGAGCTCGCGGACGGCGCCCCGCTCGCCGATCAGGACCACGTCGGCCATGTCGAGGAAGAGGCCCGTGTCGACGACGCCGGGGATCCTGCGGACGGCGGCGTCGAGGGTCGCCGGATCGGCGATGGGGCCGAAGTCGGTGTCGAGGATGAGGTTCTGGTTGTCCGTCGTGTAGCGCGAGCCGTCGGGGCGGGCTCGCTCCTTGGCCTTGCCGCCGAGCGCGGCGAGGTGGCGGTGCACGGTGACCGCCGCGAAGGGCACGACCTCGAGCGGGATGGGCGTCCGCGAGCCCAGCTTCTCGACGAGCTTCTCGGGCGTCACCAGCACGACGAACAGGTCGGCCTCGTTGGCCACGACGCGCTCGCGCAGGAGCGCGCCGCCGAGGCCCTTGGTGAGGGCGAGGTCGGGCGTCACCTCGTCGGCGCCGTCGAAGGCGACGTCGAGGCGGTCGACGTCGGCCAGGGTGACGACGGGGATGCCGAGCTTGCGCGCGAGCGCGTCGGAGCGCTCCGACGTGGGCACGCCGCGGACGCGCAGCCCCTCGCGCACCTTGTCGCCCAGGCGGACGATGAACGCCTCGGCGGCGCGGCCGGTGCCGAGGCCGAGGGCCATGCCGTCCTTCACGCGGCCGAGCGCGGCGAGCGCCACGCGATCGAGGTCCTGGGGATCCGGTCCGGTCGGGCTGGTCATGCGCGCCTCTTCGGCGATCCCCGCCCGCGCCGCAACCCGGGATCGCCGGTGCGTCTCGCTCTTCAGCCCTCGTCGAGGAGCGCCTTGATCTCGGCCAGGCGCTTGGCCTTCTGCGGATCCACCGGGCGGCGCCCCGCGGCGTCGCGCTTGGCTGCCGCCTCGGTCGCGAGGGTGCGCTCCAGCTCGTCGATCTCCTCGCCGGGCGAGGCGGCCTTCTTCTTGCCGACGCCGAGGGCGCGGGCGAGCCAGCTCCGGGCGGGCGAGAGGCTGTAATCGTCCGAGAGGATCGCCTCGGGGCGGCTCCGCAGCTTGCGAAGCAGCGAGGCGTTCGAGCTCGCCCACACGGCCGACTCCTCGAAGTGGGCGCGCGGCGTGAGCTCGAGGTGCTTCGCCGCGGCGCCGTCGGAGACTTCGTGGAGCTTGCAGAAGACGGCCAGCGCGAGGGCGATCTCGTCGACCGGCATCTTGGTGGCGGAGTGGACGGCGACGCCGCCGCAACCCTTCTTGTAGATGTAGGAGCCGTTCCCGACGAGGACGCCGAAGCCGAGGAGGACGGCGGCGAGATCGACGGCCGGCTCGCGGTCGGCCGGGCGGATCTCGTCGAAGCCGCCGCTCTCGGCCAGGAACATGGCGGCGACGGCGCGCACCAACGCGGTGGTGAGGACGACCGGGCTCCGGACCTCGCCGGCGGCGACGCCGACCGCGTACGAGCCGTCCGCGCGGGCAGCGAACCGCTCGACGCGCGTGTCGAGCATGGCGCCTCCGCCGCCGCAGCCGCCGCTCCCGCAGGAGCCGCCAGCCGCCTCCTCGCCCTCGGGGGCGACGATGGTGAGCGCGACGTCGAGGTGCGAGAGGCCGGCGTGCGCCTGCACTCGTTTGAGGAGCGCATCGACCGCCTTCGGCGAGCCGTCGAAGGCGTCGGGGAAGAACTCGGCGGTCGGCGTCACCAGCCCGCCCACCGGCTCGGCCCCGACCTCGAGCAGCGTGGCGGTGTGGCGGAGGATCCAGCGGATCTGGGCTTCGCTCGGCAGCTCCATGGCATAGGATTCTACGCCGGTAGCCCGCCCGGCGCACGCTCGGGCGCGAGGCTCGTCGTTCCCGCGGGAACGGGCCTCGATTCCCTGCTCTCCCGCGTCTACCCGTCGCCCCACCGTCCAGCCCCCATGACCGAGATCGCGAGCCGCAAGGCCGACCACATCGACCTCTGCGCCACCGGAGACGTGGGCTTCCACGCGAAGACGACGCTCTTCGGCGACGTCGAGCTCGTCCACGACGCGCTGCCCGAGCTCTCGCTCGACGGCATCGACACCAGCGTCACGCTCTTCGGGAAGAAGCTCCGCGCCCCGCTCCTCATCGCCTCGATGACCGGCGGGACCGATCGGGCGCGCGACATCAACCGCGAGCTCGCGCGCATCGCCGAGGAGCGCGGCTACGGCTTCGGCCTCGGCAGCCAGCGCGCGATGCTCCGGGCCGAGGAGGCCGCGGTCACCTACGCGGTGCGCGAGGCGGCGCCGACGGCGCTCGTGCTCGCCAACCTCGGCGCCGTCCAGGCGCGCGACCTCCCCACGGCCGACGTCGAGGCGCTGGTGCAGAAGGTCGGGGCCGACGCGCTCTGTCTCCACCTCAACCCTGCGCAGGAGATCGTCCAGCCGGGCGGCGACCGCGACTTCCGCGGCTGCACCGACGCGCTGGCGCGGCTCACCGCCGAGCTCGGGGTCCCGGTGATCGCCAAAGAGACCGGCGCGGGGATCGGCCCGCGGGCCGCCGCCCGCCTGGCGCGCGCCGGCGTCAGGCACGTCGACGTCTCGGGAGCGGGGGGCACCTCCTGGGTGGCGGTCGAGACGCAGCGCACGCCGGAGGAGGGCAGGGCGCTGGGCGAGGCGCTGCGCGAGTGGGGCGTGCCGACCGCGGCGGCGGTCGCGTTCGCCCGGCGCGCCCGCCCCCGCTTCAAGACCATCATCGCCACCGGCGGCGTGGCCTCGGGGACCGACGTCGCCAAGGCGATCGCGCTGGGCGCCCACGCGGCGGGCATCGCCCGCCCGGTGCTCAAGGCGCTGACCTCGGGCGGGCGCGAGGGCGCCCTCCGCTTCCTCGCCGAGGTCGAGGCCGAGCTCCGCGCCGTCATGCTCCTGGTCGGCGCGGCCACGGTCGCCGACCTCCGGCGCGCGGACCTCGTCACCTCGGGCGTCTTCGCGCGCTGGATGAAGCTTTCGAAAGGCTAGCTTGGTGGGCTTCCGTCCGGCAGCGCGCCCATGCTACCGTCGACCCGGAGAATTCCCCGGGAGATGAGCGACAAAAAAGGCCGTCCTGCGACGCCGAGCGATCGTCCTCCTGAGGACCTGAAGAAGGAGCGCGACGCCTTCATCCAGCAGTTCTTCCGGAAGGGCGCGCAGTTCACGGAGGAGCTCCTCCGCGAGAACGAGCGCCTCGCCGGCAAGATCAGCGATCTCGAGCTCGAGAACCAGAAGCTGCGCACGCACCTGGCGAGCGACGGCGCCATCCGCGATCTGCTCCGCAAGATCGAGGAGCTCGAGGCCGAGAAGCGCGAGCTCGTGAGCAAGAGCGTCCAGTTCGAGGCGGCCACCGGCGAGTACTCGGCCCGCTACGGCGAGATCGAGAGCGAGCTCGCCAACCTCGCCAACCTCTACGTGGCGACCTCGCAGCTCCACTCGGCGCACAGCGTCCGCAACGTCCTCCGCAACTTGAAGGAGCTGCTCGCCCAGCTGCTCGGGGCGGCGGCCTTCGCCATCTACCTCGCCTCCGAGGACGGGCGCGAGCTCGTCGCCATCGCGAGCGAGGGGATGAACGCCTCCGAGATCGCGCGCCTCCCCGCGGCGGAGGGCCCGGTCGGCCGCGCGTTCACCTCGGGGCGCCTCGTCCTCGACGAGACGGCCGACGTCTCCAAGGGGACGCTCCAGAAGCCGGCGGCGCTGGTGCCGCTCGCCCTCGATGGGCGCATCATCGGCCTCATCGCGATCTTCGCCACTTTGCCGCAGAAGACCGAGTTCGTGAACGTGGACAATGAGCTCTTCAGGCTGCTCGGCGCCCAGGCGGCGCCGGCGCTGGTCAATGCACGGCTGTTCACCGACGCGGGTCGAAAGGTGCCTGGCCTCCAGGCGTTCCTCGACCTAGAGGACTGATCGATGGCCGAGTACTCCTGCCTGATTGTCGAAGACTCTCCGATGATGCGCCAGCTGCTCGTCTTCGCGCTCGCGCGCGTGAAGAACCTGCGCGTCACCGAGGCCGACGACGGCGTCGACGGCCTGCGCAAGCTCGCCTCGACCAAGTACGACGTCATCATCACCGACATCAACATGCCCATCATGGACGGGCTCAAGCTCGTGAAGCGCGTCCGCACCGACCCGGTCCACAAGGACACGCCCATCATCATCATCACCACCGAGGGCTCGCAGGAGGATCGGCAGCGGGCGCTCCAGCTCGGCGCCAACGCGTACATCACCAAGCCCATCCAGGCGCCCCAGGTGATCGCGAAGGTGAAGGAGCTGCTCCACATCGAGTGACGGGCGGCCTCCGCATCAAGATCTGCGGGATCACGCGCGCGGCCGACGCCGAGGCGTGCGTGGCCGCCGGCGCCGACATGCTGGGGCTGAACTTCGTCCCGGGATCGCCGCGGCGGGTGAGCGTGGCCGCGGCGCAGGCGATCGCCGCCTCGGTGCGCGGGAAGGTGGAGATCGTCGGCGTCGTCGCCGGCGAGGAGCTCGAGGCGCTGCGGCGCCTCGCCGCCGAGGTCGGCCTCGACCGCCTCCAGCTCCACGGCGACGAGCCGCCCGAGCAGGTCGCGGCCCTCGCGCCGCTCGCGTTCAAGGCGATCCGCGTCGCCGGTCCGGAGGACATCGAGCTCGCTGCGCGGTTCCCCGGCGATCCGATCCTGCTCGACGCCAAGGTCGAGGGGCTCCTCGGCGGGACCGGCCGCACCGTGCCGCCCGAGCTCGTCGCCCCGCTCGCGCGCACGCGCCCGGTGCTGCTCGCCGGCGGCCTCCGCCCGGAGAACGTCGCCGCGGCGGTGCGCGCCGTGCGGCCCTGGGGCGTCGACGTCGCCAGCGGCGTCGAGGCGCGGCCCGGCGTGAAGGACCTCACCAGGGTCTCGGCCTTCATCGCCGCCGCGCGCGCCGCGTAGGCCGGCGGCCCTCGGCGTCCTCTTACGGCTTGGCGGTGGCGACCACGAGGTCGTCGATCCAGAAGCTCTGCGCGATCGGGGAGCCGTCGCCGATGTAGGGCAAGAAGGCGAGCTGGTTGAACTGCATCGAGGGGTGCGCGCCGGTGCGCATCAGGACCTGGTCGTACTTGATGAGCGTCTGGCCGTCCTGCACCCAGCGGATCTTGCCGTCGGGCACGCCGACGCCGTTCTGGATCGAGTTGAGCTCGAAGTAGACCTCGACGAAGTGCCACGCGGTCTGATCGTTCGGGCCCGCGCCGTCGACGAAGACCTGCCCCGGCGTGCGCCAGGCGCGCGAGCTGTACCAGGTGCCGTCGCCGTTCGGGAAGCAGTCGCGGCCGTCGAGATCGCCGTCGAGGCCGTTGCAGGCGCACGCCGAGCGCGCCTCGGTGAACGGGTAGGTGGCGAAGTCGCCGTTGCAGCCGACGAAGCTGTCGTCGTTCTGGAGGATGCAGGCGAGATCGACGTTCTTGCTGTCCTGCAGCGCCAACATCGCGCGGCCGCCGACGATCTCGGTGTACGTCGTCAGGAACGTGTGCGCCGGGCCGACCCAATCGGTGTCCTCGTCCGTGAGGAAGTGGAGCATGTGAGGGTGGTACGGCAGGCCCGAGCCGACCCAGCCTGGGCTGAACTTGATCCAGAAGCCCATGTACATCGAGCTCGACGGAGTGAGCTTGTGGCGCGCGGGCTTGCCGGCGGCGCAGGCGGTGCCGCCGGGCTGGAAGGCGCACTGGAACGAGCTCGCGCTCCCGGGCGCGTGCTCGGCGGCGTCGATCGTGCCCGCCGCGCCGTCGTACCACCCGCGCGCATCGAAGCTCGCGTCGTCGAAGCGCTCCTCGAGGAGGACGGTGCCGCCGCCGGGGATGTCGGCGTTGTCGCCGCCGCCGCTGCTCGTGCCCGTGCTCGAGCCGCCCGCGCCCGTCGAGGTCGCGGCGGTCGTGCCGGTCGTGCTGCTCGCGCCGGTGGTGGCGCCGGCGCCGCCGCTGCCGCCGGTGGCGGTCTCCGAGTCGCCGCCGCCGCAGGCCCCGGCGACGGCCACCGTGAACGCGATCGGCAGCGAGCAAGCGAAGAGGTGGCGCATGATGGTGACCTCGGGCTCGAGCGACCGCGGACGCGGATCGCACCTGGGCTCGAGCGTACCGGAAATGGCGGCGCCCGGGAGCGACGCCACGCGCGGCGCCGGCGCCTTGACGTCGTGCGCCGGTGCCCGTCACGATCGGTCGTGCGCCAGATACGGCTCGCGCTCGGGGCCTCGACGTTCCTCCTGCGCTTGCGGATGCAGCTCCAGGCGCGGCGCGGCCTCTTCGCCAGCCTGGTCGCGTCGGGCCTCTTCATGCCGACGATCCTGCTGCTCCTCACCCTCACGCAGGGCGGGCTCTGGTTCGGCTACACCCGGCTCGAGCTCTTCCTGCGCGCCGCGACCTTCAACGTCGGCGTCTTCGTGGGGCTCGCCGCGTTCGTGACCGTCATGAAGAGCATCCGGCCGTCGAGGCTCGAGAGCATGCTGCCGAAGGCGATCACCATGCGCTACGACGGCCTCTACATCGAGCCCCGGGCGGGGGAGCCCTACGACGCGAGCTGGGCGTGGGTGGTTCGGGCGGAGGAGAGGGCCACCGGTCTCGATCTCGTGGTGGGTCTCGCGCCGCCGCTGGTCATCTCGGTCGACGCGCGGGCGATCCGGCCCGACGAGATGGAACAGATCCGCATCTGGCTGGAGCGGAACCGCAAGATGGAGAGGCGTTCCGAAGGCGGGTAGGCGGCCTCGGCCGGGAACGCGTGGCGGCCGCGGCCGCGGCAAGTAGGATGGGCCGCATGGGCGCGGCCCCCGAGAGAGCAGGTTGGTTCGGTCCCTTCGGGGGCAGGTTCGTCGCCGAGACGCTGGTCCCCGCGCTCGAGGAGCTCGAGCGCGCCTTCGAGTCGATCGGCCGGAGCCGCGAGTTCCGGCGCGAGCTCGCGACGCTGCTCGAGACCTACGTGGGCCGGCCCACGCCGGTGACCGACGCCTCCCGTCTCGCGCGGGCGATCGATCCGGCGGGGCAGACGATCGCGCGGCTCTGGCTCAAGCGCGAGGACCTCTGCCACACCGGCGCGCACAAGATCAACAACGCCCTCGGCCAGGTCGCGCTCGCGCGCGCGATGGGGAAGACCCGCGTCCTCGCCGAGACCGGGGCCGGCCAGCACGGCGTCGCGACGGCCACCGCGGCGGCGCTCTTCGGCCTCTCGTGCGACGTCTACCAGGGCGCGCTCGACGTCGAGCGCCAGGCGCCGAACGTGGCGCGCATGCAGCTCCTCGGCGCGCGCGTCATCCCGGTCGAGTCGGGCTCGCGCACCCTGAAGGACGCGATGAACGAGGCGCTCCGCGACTGGGTCACCAACGTGCGGACCTCGTACTACTGCGTCGGCTCCGCGGCCGGACCGCACCCGTACCCGACGATCGTGGCCGACTTCCAGCGCGTCATCGGCGACGAGGCGAGGGCGCAGTGCCTCGCCGCGGCTTCGCCGCCGGACGCGGTCGTCGCCTGCGTGGGAGGCGGCTCCAACGCCATCGGCATCTTCCGCGCGTTCCTGGAGGAGGACCCGGGCGTGGCGCTCTACGGGATCGAGGCGGCGGGCGAGGGGCTCGACAGCGGCCGGCACGCCGCCACGCTGGCGCGCGGCCGCGTCGGCGTGCTCCACGGCGCGCGCTCGTACGTGCTCTGCGACGAGGCCGGCCAGATCGAGGAGGCGCACTCGATCAGCGCCGGCCTCGACTACCCGGGCGTGGGGCCCGAGCACGCGGCGCTCCGCGACGCCGGCCGCGCCGAGTACCTCGCGATCCCCGACGACGAGGCGCTGGCGGCGGTGAAGCTCGTCGCCCGCACCGAGGGGATCCTGATCGCGCTCGAGACGGCGCACGCCGTCGCGGCGCTCGGCGAGGTGGCGCGCCGCGAGGCGGCGGAGCGCGGGCGCCCGGCGACGCTGCTCGTCTGCCTCTCCGGCCGCGGCGACAAGGATCTCGCGACCCTCTGCCGCGCCGCCGGCGAGGGCGCGCCGGGGCGAGGGGGCGACCCGTGAGCGCGCGGCTCGACCGCCGCTTCGACGAGCTCCGCGCCGCCGGGCGGCAGGCGCTGGTCGCGTACCTGTGCGTGGGCGATCCCTCGCTCGACGAGTCGGTCGAGCTCGCCGTCGCCGCGGTGGAGGCGGGCGCCGATCTCCTCGAGCTCGGCGTCCCCTTCAGCGATCCGACCGCCGACGGCCCCACGATCGCGCGGGCCAGCCGGCGCGCGATCCGCGCCGGGGCCACCGTGACGCGGGTCATCGAGGTCGCGGCCGCCGTCCGTGCGCGCGTCGCCGCGCCCATCGTGCTCTTCGGCTACTACAACCCCATCGCGGTGACCGGCGAGGCGCGCGTCGTCTCGCTCGCCGCGGCCGCCGGCGTCGACGCGCTCCTGGTCGTCGATCTCCCGCCCGACGAGGGCCCCGAGCTCCGCGCGGCCGCCGCGGCGGCCGGCCTCGCGGTCGTGCCGCTCATCGCCCCCACGACGGGCGCGGCGCGCGCCGAGCGGATCCTCGGCGCCCGTCCGGCGGGAACGCCGCGCGGCTTTGCCTACTACGTCTCGGTCACGGGCGTGACCGGCTCGACCGCGGCGCCGCTCGCCGATGCGGGGGCGGAGGCGGCGGCGCTCGAGCGGCGCCACGGGCTGCCGGTCGTCGTCGGCTTCGGCATCGACGGCGCCGCGCGCGCGCGCGAGGCCGCGGCGGGAGGCGCTGCGGGGATCGTGGTCGGCACCGCCCTCGTCCGGCGCATCGAGGAAGGCGCGACGGCGGAGGCGCGCTCGGCGTCGGTGCGCGCGCTCATCGGCGAGCTTCGATCGGCGCTGGGCTGAGGCGCTCCGGCCGGAGCCGCGCGCGCGGCCGTCAGCCCCCGCCCGTGCCGTGCTTGAGGAGGACTCGGTTGCGGCCGCCGCGCTTCGCCTCGTAGAGCGCCTCGTCGGCGGCGGCGATGAGCTGGGGGCCGGTCTCGACCGGGATGTCTGGGTGGGCGGCGACGCCGATGCTGATGGTGATCGGCATCCGCTTGCCCTCGAACTCGAAGGGCGTCGACTCGACCATGGCGCGGATGCGCTCGGCGAGCACGCCGGCGCTGCCGAGCGGGACGGCGCGGCAGATGACGCCGAACTCCTCGCCGCCGTAGCGGGCGAAGACGTCCTCGGTCCGGACGGTGGACTGGGCGATCTTGGCGAGCTTGGCGAGCACGAAGTCGCCCGCGAGGTGGCCGTGGGTGTCGTTGACCCGCTTGAAGTGGTCGACGTCGAACATGAGGAGCGAGAGGGCGGCGCGGTGGCGGCGGGCGTAGGCGATCTCGGTGTCGAGGCGATCGAGGAAGTACTTCTTGTTGAACGCCTTGGTGAGGCCGTCGCGCAGCGCGGCGTCGTACATCTGCTGCTGGAAGCTCTCGTCCAGGTGGTCGTGGTACGTGAACTTGAGGATCGTGGTCGACCCGAGGCGGATCTTGTCGCCGTCCTGGAGCGCGCGGTTGGCGACCGTTTCGCCGTTGACGAGGGTGCCGTTGGCGCTCTTGAGATCCTCGATCATCACCTCGCCGGCGACCTGGACGATGCGCGCGTGGCGGCGCGAGATGCCGTCGTCGTTGAGGCGGATGGTCGCGTTCGTGGCGCGGCCGATGACCGTCTCGGGGCCCTCGAGGCGGTACATCTCGCCGACGTTCGAGCCTGCCAGGACGATGAGGTAGGCGCGGTCGCGCTGCGCGCGCGCACCCAGCTCCTTCTGGAGCTCCCCGAGGTTCGCGACCCGGGTAGCTTCGAGATCGTCCTCAGGCGGGTGGCTACTCATCGGCTCACGTTATCTTCGTAATTGTTCACCGTTTGGTCAAGCGTGCGCCCCGCACCCACCCCAGCCCACTCACGAAGGCAAGCTACGCGGCGCGCCCGAGCGGGACGGCGAGGAGCTCCACCTCGATGGTGCTCCCCCGGATGTCGAGGAAGAGGGCGTCGGCGTGGTGACCGCTCGCACCGCCGGAGCCGCTCGGAGCCTCGCCCACCGAGCCGGCGTTGAGGATGCGGACGCCGCCCACCGTGCGGTCGAAGGGCACGTGCGAGCCGCCGCAGACGATGACGTCGGCCGGATCGTCGCCGATGAGGGCGTTGATCTCCTCGTCGCTCATGTCGTGCGTGAAGGGCTCCATCGGGTCGGAGGGCGATCCGTGGACGAGCAGGAGCTCGCCGCCGTCGTCGAGCGGGATGCGCACCTCCTCGGGCAGCCGGGCCAGCCGCGCCAGGATGAGGTCGCCGAGCTCGGCGCGCACCGCCTCCAGGCGCATCAGCCGGGCGCGCTCGTGCTCGCTGCGAGGACGGACGCTGCCGAGGTCGAGCGTGGCCAAGGCCCGATCGCTCACGCCGCGCACGCAGAGCGCGTTCGCCTGGGTGAGGCGGCGCCAGGTCTCGAGCGGCTTCGGCCCGGGGAAGCAGAGATCGCCGGCCACGAGGATGCGGCCGTAGCCGCGCCGCTCCGCCGTGGCGAGCACGGCCGCGAGGGCGTCGGCGTGGCCGTGGATGTCGGAGAGGCAGAGGAGCCGCATGGCGAGGGCGCCGGGCCCTTCATCGTGCGGCCGACGCCCGCAGAGAATAGGAGTCGCCCTCCGGTTGGAGCAAGATGGTTCGGGGCCGTTCGGCTACGCTCTCGACGCGAAATGACGCGCCGCGAGCGAGGTCCTGCGCAGCCCGGGCGCCCGGACGGCCCTCCGGAGCCGGCGCGGCGCTCCCGCTCGGCGGCGGCGCAGGCCCCGGAGCTCACCGCGCTCGCGCGCGCCATCGATCCCCGCCGCGCCCACCAGATACAGGCGCGGCTACCCCGGCCGCACGGGTCGGACGCCCCCCCCCTCGCCGTCGCGACGCTGCTCGGCAGCGCCTACCCGGCCCTCGGCCGCCGGCTCGAGGCCGACCCCGGGATCGCTGCCGCGCTCGCGTCCGAGAGCCATCACGCCGCGCGCGACCGCAAGGGCCTCCTCGCCCGCATGCGCCGCGCCTTCGCGTCCGCCGGGCTCGCCGGGCTCCGCCGCGCCGCCGAGGTCGAGCGCGCCCGCATCGCCCTCCGCGAGCTCTGCCCCGCGTCGCTCGGCGGAGCCGACGTCGACGTCACCGCCCGCGAGCTCTCGCACCTCGCGGAGGCGACGCTCGAGGTCGCGCTCGAGGAGGCGATCGCGGCGGTCTCGGAGCGGCTCGGTCCCCTGCGCGCGCCCACCGGCGAGCCCGGGCGGTTCGTCGTCCTCGGGATGGGCAAGCTCGGCGGCGGCGAGCTCAACGCCGGCTCGGACGTCGACCTCGTCTTCTTCTACGACAGCGACGAGGCCGAGTCCGCCGCGCCGGACGGGACGCGCACGCCCGCCTTCGAGGTGTGGACGCGCGTCGCGCGTCGCCTGACCGCGACGCTCGAGGAGAGCACGGCCGAAGGGATGCTCTGGCGCGTCGATCTGCGCCTCCGACCCGAGGGCCGGACCGGGCCCCTCGTCAACTCGCTGGCCGCGGCGGAGCGCTACTACGAGTCGTTCGGGCGGCTCTGGGAGCGGGCGGCGCTGCTGCGCGCGCGGCCGGTCGCGGGCGATCTCGGATTCGGCGAGGAGGTCCTCGGGGCGCTGGCCTCGTTCGTGTGGCGGCGGCGCGTCGATCCGCGCATCGCGGTGGAGATGGTCGAGCTCGCGAAGCAGTCGCGCGCCCAGCTCTCCCACGATCCGGCCCGCGACCTCAAGCTCGGGCCCGGCGGGATCCGCGAGGCCGAGTTCTTCGCGCAGACGCTGCAGCTCATCTGGGGCGGCAGCGAGCCGCGCGTCCGGGCCAAGGGGACGCTCGACGCGCTGCGCCGGCTGCGGGCGGCGGGGCTCGTGACCGACCGCGAGGGGCGCGACGTCGCCGACGCGTACCTCGCCCTGCGGCGCGCCGAGCACGCGGTGCAGGTCGCGAGCGGCGTGCAGACCCACCTCGTCCCCGACGTGCCCGCCGACCGCGCCCGGCTCGCGCGCGCGCTCGGCTTCGCCGACGAGGCGGCGTTCGAGGCGGACCTCCGCCGCCGCACCGAGCGCGTCTCGGCCCGGTTCGCGTCGCTCTTGCCCAGCGAGGCGCCTCCCGCCTCGCGGTGGGCCGCCGCGATCGCCGTGATCGACGGGCTCGATCAAGGCGCCGGCGCCGTGGCGACCCAGGCGGATCGCGAGGCGCTGCGCCAGGCGCTGGTGCGAGCGGGCCTCTCCGAGGCCGGACCGGAGGCGGGGCAGGGCGACGATCTCGCGCGCGACCTCCTCGAGCTCGCGCGGCACCCCGACGCGCCGTTCGGTGCGAGGAGCCGCGTCGCCCACGGCGGGCTCGCCGAGGTGCTGCTCGACGCCGTCGCCGACGCCGCCGATCCGGAGCAGGCCGCGCGCTACCTGCGCATCACCTTCGCCCACCTCCGCCACCCGGGCGTCTACGCGCGCCTGCTCGGCGACGATCCCCGCGCGGTGCACCGCCTCGTGGTGACGCTGGGTGCGAGCGCGTACCTCGGGCGCGCGGTCTCGAGCAACCCGGAGCTCGTCGATCTGGTGCTCTCCACGCGCGGCGCCCCGACACCCGAGGCCGCCGAGGCGGAGGTCCGCGCCGCGGTGCGCGATCGTCCCGCCGACGAGGAGGACGACGAAGAAGCGTTCGTCGGCGCGCTCCGCCGCGCCAAGGCGCGGGTGACGCTCGAGGTCGGCCTGGCCGATCTGGCGGAGGAGGTCGAGACGCGCGCCGCGACCGCGGTGCTCTCGGCGCTCGCCGACGCCGAGCTCGAGGCGGCCACGCGCTACGCGCTCGCCGCGGCGGGGCAGGGCGGCTCGCCCGCGGACGTCGAGGCGACGGCGCCGGTGCGCGGGCTCGCGGTGCTCGCGATGGGCAAGCTCGGCGGGCGCGAGCTCGGGTACGGCTCGGATCTCGACGTCATCTTCCTCTACGATCCGGCCGCCGCGCCCGACGGGCAGGACCCGGGCGCGTACTTCGCCCGCTGCGCGCGCCGGGTCATCCGGCTCATCTCGATCTCGCACCCGTCCGGCCCCGGCTACGAGCTCGACACGCGCCTGCGCCCCTCCGGCAGCCAGGGCCTGCTCGTCACCTCGATCGACGCCTTCGCGCGCTACCACGGCCTCGGCGGCGGCGCGGCGGCGGCCGGCGAGCCGCACCCGAAGTCGGCCACGTGGGAGCGGCTGGCGCTGCTCCGCGCCCGCGCCGCCGCGGGCGATCCCGCGCTCGGCGCAGAGGCGTTGGCGATCGCCGCCGCCACGGCCTACGGCCACTCCGGCGATCCGCGCGAGATCGCCGCAGAGGTGCAGCGCCTCCGCCAGCGGATGGAGCGCGAGCTCGGCCACGAGCGGCCCGGGCGCCACGATCTCAAGCTCGGCCGCGGCGGCCTCACCGACATCGAGTTCGCGGTGCAGCTGCTGCAGGTGCTGCACGGCGCCGATCCGCGCGTGCGCTCCAGCGAGACGTCGGTCGCGCTCGAGGCGCTCGCCGGCGCCGGCCACCTCGGCCGCGACGAAGCCGAGGCGCTCGCCGAGGGCTACGCGTTCCTTCGCCGCCTCGAGCAGCGCATCCGCATCGTCCACGGCGACGCGGCGCACCTGCTCGAGGAGCGCGCGCCCGGCGTGGGTCCGCTCGCGCGCCGCATGGGCATCCGCGATCGGCCGCGCGCCGAGGCCGCCGCCGAGCTCTGCGCGCGCTACGTCGACGTCACCGGGCGGGTCCGGGCGGCGTACGAGGCGATCGTCGAAGGCGCGATGCGCGGACAGCGCTGAGCCTCGCGCGCCGTCCCTGCCTCCACCTCGTCGTCGGTCGTGACGCGTGCGTTGCAGAAGCCCGCGTGGGATGAAAGCCGTCGGCGGGCGGCGCTCTCGAGCGCGGAGCACACGGTGAGAGCCGCACCTCGGGTTTCTACGAGCCGCTCGGCGGATCTCCCGGGCCCTCGGTTGACCTGCGTTTCGGCATCCTTGGGCTGCATCGTCGCGGTGGAACCCGATGACTCGGGAGATCGCGGGACCGTCAGTTGGCGGCCGCCGGCCACGCCTGCGGTGCGCGTGGGATCACGAACTCGAGCGCCGTCGTCTCACCGGGCGTGCTCTGGGCCCAGATCCTTCCGCCGTGGGCCTCGACGAGGCACTTCGCGATGTAGAGGCCGACTCCGAGCCCTGGCGCGCCGCCCCGCCGCGCCCTCTCGGCGCGGTAATAGCGATCGAAGATCCGCGGCAGCTCCTCCGCCGTGATGCCGGGCCCGCGATTCTCGACGGTCACCATGACCCCGTCGTCGCGCGGTTCGACCCGGACGCGGATCTCGGTGCGCGCGAACGCGTACTTGCGCGCATTGGAGAGGAGGTTCGAGAGCACCTGCTCGAGCCGGCCGGCATCCGCGGATACCAGGGGCACCTCGCCGACGCGCTCGCAGCGCACCGGGTGCGACGGATCGACGAGCTCCTGGCGGTCGGCGACGTCGGAGGCGAGCGCGGCGAGGTCGACAGGCGTTCGATGCAGCGCGACCGTGCGCAGATCCGTCGAGGCCGCCTCGGCGAGATCATCGACGAGCTTGGCGAGGCTCTTGGCCGAGGTCTGGATGTGCGTGAGCGCCTTGGCGCCTGGGCCCGTGCTCGCGGGCTGTGCAGCGTGGCGCAGCAGCATCTCGAGCTGCAACATGATGACGTTGACGGGCTGCTTCAGATCGTGAGCGATCGCCCGAGTCCAGTCTTGGCGGAGCTGCTCGTGCCGCTTGCAGGCGGTGATGTCTTCGAATTCGACGATCGCGCCGAGGATCGCGCCGCGCGCGTCCCGCACCGGGAACGCGCTGCCGACGGTGTGGAACTCCTGCCCGTCGGGCCGCACGAGGATGAGCTCCTGTTCGACGAGCGACTGGCCGGCGAGGGCGCGCCGCACCGGCAGGTCTTCGCGGGCGAGCGGCTCGCCCTGCACGCTGCGGACCTCGCCCCGGAACTCGTCGAGCCGGATGTGCGGCAGGTCGTGGCCGGTGAGCTCGATCGCGCGCGGGTTCGCGATCACGCGCCCTCCGCCGCGCTCGACGAAGATGATGGCATGCTGCACGCGATCGAGGATGACCTCGAGCGTGGAGTGCACCGCCGCGAGATCGGGGATGTGCTCGCAGCGCTCCGGCCGCTCGACGCGGAGCGCGCTCGCGAGCGCCAGGGCGGTCAGGTCGCCGATCGCGCTGAGCACGTCGCGCTCCTCGGCCTCGAGCGGCGGGCGATCGGCGAGCGCGAAGGCGAGGACGCCGACGAGCTCGGTGGCCGCGAGCAGCGGCACGGCGACGAGCAGCCCGCCCGCCGTGCGCACGAGCGCGGCCTCCGGCAGAGCAGCGTCGAGCTGCACCGAGGCGGCGACCTCGAGGCACCGGGTGCGTGCGGAGCGCGCCGCCACGAGGGGCGCGTCGAACGGAACCATCGCGAGACGTTCGGCGAAGCCGTCCGGCAAGTGGCCCCGCCCGACCAGGCGGAGCTCGCGGCGGCGTTCGTCCGCGAGGAAGACGTGGCCGGCGCGCCCGTCGACGACCTCGACGATCTCGGTCAATGCCGTCGTTATCGTCCCGTCGAGATCGCGCTGCCGCCGCAGCGCCGCGGCCATACGCGCCACGGCTCGCGCCGAGCGCGCGGCCTCCGCCAACTTGTCGAACGCCTCGGGCATGGGACCCCCCTGGAGACGACGGGAAAGGGCCGGCTGCGACCTCGGTATGCGCGCTCACGGGGGCCGTGTCGAGAGAGGTCTGCCCGTCGGGGCCGGCGCGATCGCGCATGCGGGCGCTCCCTCGCCCGTACGTGTCGGCCAACCTCGTGCGACAGCGCCCGCCGGCCGTTCGGAGCGACATCGTTCTGTTGGTGCTGAGCAGGCGAACCGCTGGTGCGCGACCCGCCGAGGCTCACGGCCGGGGTCGTGGGGCACGTCGTCCTGCGAGCACGTCGCGCGGAAGCTCCGACGCCGCCGAGGGTCGGCGGCGCGGCCTCGATCGCGAGCCGCTTCTGCGCCTGCACCGCCGCCGATGCGCTAGCATCGGAGCCGATGGGCCTCGTTTACCTCGCCGCGCTCGTGGTCGGCCTCGGCGTGCTCGTCGCGCAGGTCATCCTCGGCGGCAAGGACGCCGGCCACGGCGGCGACGACGGCCACGATCACGTCGCCGACGACGCGGTCGCCATGTTCTTCACGACGCGCTTCTGGATCTTCTTCGCGCTCGCGTTCGGCCTCTCGGGCTCGCTCATGCACGCCTTCGCGCTCGCGTCCCCGTTCGCCGTCGGCTTCATCGCCGCCGCCGCCGGCATCGCCTCCGGGCTCTTCGCCGGGTACGCCTTCCGCGCCGTGCGGCGGGCGACGACCACGTCGACCGTGGGCGCGAGCGAGGCCGTCGGTCAGGTCGGGCGCATCCTCGTGGCCTGCTCCAAGGGCAAGGTCGGCCAGGTCCGCGTCCTGCTCAAGGGCCAGAGCATCGATCTGCTCGCCACCACCGACGAGGACGAGATCGGCCGGGGCAGCTCCGTGCTGGTCGAGGAGATCCGGGGGACGGTCGCGCACGTGTCGTCGCGGCCCCCCGAGCTCGAATAGCGCGCCGAGGCCATCGGCGATCGGCGACCTACGGGCAGCCGAACGTCGCCGAGTCGCAGTCGACGAAGCAGTTGTCGCAGTAGATGCAGATCGAGACCGCGAGGTAGTCGGCGTGGCCCTGGGGGTGAGGGTCCCAGCAGGTGTTGTTGCAGTCGAAATTGCACGACTGGTAGCACTCGATGATCGCGACGCACTCGGCGTTGCCGAGGCAGTCCTCCGCGTACGCATCGCAGGGGCCGTACCACGCACAGGACGTGCACGCGCCGCAGTCGCCCTGGTTGTCGCAGACCGGTCCGCCCGAGGAGCTCGAGGCCACCACGCCCGGGCCGGACCCGGTCGAGACCGAGCCGGACCCCACCGACACGGCGCTGCTGCCCGGGCCGCCCGCGCCGCTGCCCGACGAGACCGAAGCGCTCCCTACCACCGAGCCGCTCGACGATCCGGTGGCGCTGCCGCTCCCCGAGCCGCTCCCGACCGTCCCGCTGCCCGAGCCCGTGCCGCTCGCCGTCGCGCCGCCCGTCCCGGTGCCCGCGGCCGTCGCGCCGCCTGCCCCGGCGGCGCTCTCCAGGGTGGTCACCGTCCCGCCGCAAGCCGCCGAACCGGCCAGCACCGCCGCCGCCAGCCCCGCCATGATGATCCGCGTCATGGCGTGGCATCGAAAGCATCCCGCATGCCATCGAGCGAACGGCGCGCATCGCGCGCATCCGCGGGGCCTCGGGGAGCCGATCGTCGCCTTCGCCGCACGCCGTCAGTCCGTTGACGGAGCGTGCTCTCCAACGCACCGGCGCCCAGGCGCCGACGGTAGAGCCCCCTCCCGGCGAAAAGCGGGTAGGCTCGCGACCCATGGGAACCGGGATGATGGCGAGCGTGGCCTGGCTGTTCGGGCCGCGGAACAAGGGGATGGGGCCCGAGGACCTCGACGGGGCGGTCTCCGTCTTGATGGGCGCGGTGGGCGTGGTCGTCGCCTTCGTGGTGGCGATCCTCGTCTTGCGAGGGTTCCTCTTCATCTGCAAGCCGAACGAGATCCTCGTCTTCAGCGGCCGCAAGCACCGCCTGCCCGACGGCAGCATGAGCGGCTACAAGATCCTCCACGGCGGCCGCGGCTTCCGGGTCCCGTTCCTCGAGACGGTGAACCGGATGGACATGCGCCTCTTCCCGGTCGAGGTCGTGGTGCACAACGCCTACTCCAAGGGCGGGATCCCGCTCAGCGTCCACGCCATCGCCAACGTGAAGATCGCCAGCACCGACGTCGGCGTCCGCAACGCCGTCGAGCGCTTCCTCGGCTCGAGCCTCGACAGCATCGCCATCACCGCGCAGCAGACGCTCGAGGGCGTGCTCCGCGAGGTCGTCGCCCAGCTCACCCCCGAGGAGGTCAACGAGGACCGCCTCAAGTTCGCCGAGACGCTCGTCGAGAACGCGCGCGACGACCTCGACAAGCTCGGCCTCGAGCTCGACGTCCTCAAGGTGCAGCACGTCGCCGACGACCAGCAGTACCTCGCCAACCTCGGACGCGGCCGGATCGCCACCATGCTCCGCGACGCCGCCAACGCCGAGAACGCCGCCAACCAGACGGTCGCCGAGGCCCAGGCCGCGGCGCGGCAGCGCGCCGAGACGGCGCAGAAGCGCGCCGAGACGGTCATCGCCCAGACCAAGAACGGCTTCCGCGCCGAGATCGCCAAGCTCGAGGCGGACGCCAAGCAGATCGAGAACGAGGCGGTGATCGCCGCCGAGACCGAGCGCGCCCGCGCCGAGCAGGAGCTGCAGTCGCTCCGCGCCGAGCTCGAGAAGCTGCGCCTCCACTGCGACGTCATCCTCCCCGCCGAGGCGAACCGGAAGGCCTCCGAGCTCCGCGCGCGCGGCGAGGCCGCGCCGACGATCGAGAACGGCAAGGCCGTCGCCGAGGCGCTCCGCGTCGTCGCCCAGGAGTGGGCCGCCGCGGGCGAGGCCGGGCGCGAGGTGTACGTGCTCCAGCAGCTCCGCAAGCTGGTCTCGGCGGCGGCGCAGAGGGTCTCGCAGACCGAGATCGCGGATCTCCAGGTCGTCGACGGCCAGGACGGCGACGCCTTCGGCTCGGTGCTCGCCGCCTACCCGGCCGCGGTCGCCAAGGTGCTCGCCGAGACCGGGCGGGCGGTCGGCGTCGACATCGTCGCGCTGCTGGGCGCGGGCGAGAAGGGCAGGGTGTCGTGATGGAGATCCTCTTGGTCCTCGCCCTCACCGCGGTCGTGGTGGTGGGCTTCGTCGTCTACACCCTCAAGAACCTGCTCCTCGTGAGCTCGCCGAACGAGGCGCTCATCCTCTCGGGTGGAACGCACACGACGGAGGGCAAGCAGGTCGGCTACCGCTCGATCCGCGGCGGGCGCGCCGTCCGCATCCCGCTGCTCGAGCGCGTCGACCGGATGGATCTGTCGAACGTGCCGGTCGACATCGCCGTCAAGGGCGCCTACTCGAAGGGCGGCATCCCGCTCAACATCCAGGGCGTCGCGCAGATCAAGCTGCCCGGCGAGGAGCCGCGCCTCTCGAACGCCGTCGAGCGCTTCCTCGGCCGCTCGCGCCAGGAGATCGCCGCCGTCGCCCGCGAGACGCTCGAGGGCAACGTGCGCGGCGTGCTCGCGCAGCTCACGCCCGAGCAGGTCAACCAGGACAAGGCCGAGTTCGCCAACAAGCTCCTCGAGGAGGCCGAGCACGACATGACCCGGATGGGGCTCGTGCTCGACACCCTCAAGATCCAGAACGTCACCGACGACGCCAACTACTTGAACTCCATCGGCCGCATCCGCGGCGCCAGCGTGCGGATGGACGCCAGCATCGTCGAGGCGAAGATGACCGCCGAGGCGGCCGAGCAGAAGGCCGACAACCTGGCCAAGAGCGAGGTCGCCAAGATCGAGGCCGACCTCGCCATCGCCCGCCAGGAGACCGACCGCCGCATCAAGGACGCGCAGTCGCGCCGCGAGGCGATGATCCAGGAGTCGCGCGGCCAGGTGCTCGCCCAGATCGCCCAGGTCAAGGCGGAGATCGAGCGCCAGAAGGCGCGCGCGCTGCAGGTCGAGCGCCAGCTCCAGGCCGACGTCATCAACCCGTTCGACGCCGAGCGGCGCAGCCTCGAGGAGCAGGCGCGCGGGCAGGCCGCCAAGATCGTCGAGCTCGGCAAGGCCGACGCCGAGGCGCTCAAGCGGCTGGTCGAGGAGTACAAGAAGGCGGGGCCGAGCGCGCGCGAGGTGCTCGCGCTCCAGCAGATGATGCCGATGATCGGCGAGATCGCCGGCGCCAACCAGGTCATGAAGATCAAGCGCCTCTCGGTGCTGCCCACCGGGGGCGACGGGGAGTCGTTCGCGCGCAAGGCGATCGCGACCGCCGAGCAGGTCCGCGCCGCGACCGGCGTCGACGTCGCCGATCTGGCCCGGCGCCTCGGCGGAGCCCCGACGCCGCCGAAGTCGCTGCCGTCGAAGCCGAAGGGCGGCGAGTGATACGCGCCGCTTCGGGTGAGCCCGCGCCCCACGCGCAGGCTCACCCGTCCGTGACGGCTTGACCGGGCGGGCGCGCGGTGAGATTTGTCGGCGCATGAGCGCCACGGAGCAAACCGCATCGTCGTCGTCGGGGCCGGTCCGTCGCGGCGTCACCCCGGTCGAATCGCTGGCGACGCTCGTCGGCGCGCACCCCGACGCGATCCGCAAGATCTACCGCGCCGGGCGCCCCGCCGATCCGGCGGACCTCGGCGAGGCGCCGCGCGGCAGGGTCCTCTCGATCGTCCCGCTCTCGAGCGCGTTCCTGGTCGTGCGGCCGATCCTCCGGGCGCTCGCGAGCGACCACTTCCCCTGGCAGGGCAAGGTCTTCGATCACGGCGGCAACTCCGGGCAGAACCGCGTCCTCGGGCGCGAGGTGCTGCGCTTCCACGCGTCGGTGGGCCCGTCCGAGATCGACGGCGCCCCCACGCTCGTCCTCGGCTACAAGGAGCCCGCCTTCAAGAACCCCTGGCCGGTGAGCGCCATGGTCGACGAGCTCCGGTCGACGGGCGACGGGATCGCGGTCGGGCCGGCGTTCCTCGAGGTGCGCGGGACGAAGCACCTCTTGCTCTGGTGGGGCCTCGAGGCCGCGCGCTGAGGATCAAGGCCGGCTGAGCGGCGTCCACGAGGCGTTCCGCTCGCCAGGTCGTCCGATCGTTTCTGCCAATCAGAAGCAGACGCCCGGGCCGCAGTTGGTGCCCAGGCAGACGACGACTCCGAGCGCCTGCGGGCCGGAGATGCACTGGAAGAAGCACTGGCCGGGGCCGCCGCCGCCGCTGATGCAGCCGACGAAGCAGGTCACGTCGTCGATGCACTGCGGGCTCGCGAAACAGCCCGCGATCTGATCGCAGCAGTTGTCGGCGATGCAGTCGCCGCAGACCGAGCCGTCCGACGGGCACACCGGCGTGGGCGGGCCGCAGAGGCCGCCGTTGCACTCGTTCGAGCAGCACTCGCCCGCCGTCATGCAGGCCTGTCCGTCGGGCTTGCAACCGGTGCACTTGTTGTTGTTCGGGTTGCAGTCGTTGCTGCAGCACTCCATCGACGAGGCGCAGTCCGTCCCGTTGGGCTTGCAGGGGGGCGGGCCGCCGCAGATGCCGCCGTTGCACTGGCCGGTGCAGCAGTCGCCGGCGACCATGCAGGCGGCGCCGTCGGGCGCGCAGGCCGGCGCGCACTTGCCGGCGGTGCAGAGGCTCGAGCAGCACTGGGCGCTGTCGACGCAGCTCGCGCCGTCGGGCGCGCAGCCGCCGCAGATGCCGCCGTTGCAGGCGTTCGAGCAGCACTGCGCGGCGAAGCTGCACGCCGCCCCGTCCGGAGAGCACATGCCGCAGGTCTGCCCGCAGGCGTTCGGGACCTCGCTCACGCACAGGGCGTCCCACTGCCCCTGGCAGCAGAACGCGTCGACCTGGCAGACGGCGGCGGCGCAGGGGCTGCAGCCCGGCGCGAGCGGGGGCCCGGTCACGCAGACGTCGTGGGTGCACGGGTTGGGCAGGCCGCAGATGCCGTTGTTGCATTGGCCGACGCAGCAGTCGCCGTTCGCGCCGCACATCATCCCGTCGGGCAGGCACGCCCCGCAGACGCCGTTCACGCACGAGCCGTTGCAGCAATCGCCCGCGGTCATGCAGCCGAAGCCGTCGGGGGAGCAGGGAGGCTGGCAGACGCCGCCGGCGCAGAGGCCGTTGCAGCACTGATCGCCCGCGATGCAGCCCGAGCCGTCGGGCACGCAGCCCTCGACGCAGGCGCCGCCCTGGCACTGGAACGAGCAGCACTGCTCGGGCGCGACGCAGGCCGCGCCGGGCGGCAGGCACTGGCCGCCGCCGCACTGGTTGTCGATGCAGACGCCGGTGCAGCAGTCGTCCGGCACGTCGCAGGTCGCGCCGTCGACGAGGCAGCCGCCGCAGAAGCCGTTGTTGCAGCCGAGGTCGCAGCACTCGGTGCCGTCGTTGCACGGGGCGCCGTCGGGCGCGCACATCGCCTCGCACACGCCGTCGACGCACGCGCCGGAGCAGCAGTCGTCCGGGGTGCCGCACGGGCCGCCGTTCGCCGTGCAGCCGGGGCCGCCGCACACGCCCTCGGTGCACACGCCCGAGCAGCAGATCGCCGAGACCGAGCAGGGGAAGCCGTCGCCCTGGCAGGCGGCGCCGCCGCCCTCCCCGGTGCCGCCCGGGGTGGCGGCTCCCTGGCCGCCGTCGAGCAGCTGGCCTCGGGCGCCGCAGCCGGCGGCCAGGAGCGACACAAAGAGCAACGTGAAGAGGGACGCGCGCAGAGGCAAGCCGAGCACGGCCCGGGAGGTTACCCGAACGGCCGCCGCCGCACTAGCGAGCCCGCGCCACGACGGCGACCGGGCCGCCGCCCGGCGGGCCCATGTGCTCGGCGCGGGTCGAGACGTACACCGCCCCGTCGCCCGTCACCGACGCGAGCACGGCGGCGAGGGTGCAGCGCGACCAGCGGGTGTCGCCGACGTCGTCGTCGTCGAGCATCACGTGGCGCCGGCCGCGGATCGTGCCGCGCGGATCGGCCTCGGACTTGGCGAACACGCCCACGATCCGCGCCGCCTCTTCGGGGGCGAGCGGCGCGGCCGCGCCGAGGCCGAGCGCCGCGAGCACGTCGCGCACCGCGCCCACGTCGAGGATGTCGCGCATCACGCCGTGCGCGACGGCGAGGTCGCCCTCCCAGCGCCGGCTCATCCCGAGGACCAGGATCTCGGTGCGCGCCAGCCCCGGCTTGGCCGAGACCGAGGCGACGCTCGACCAGAGGTCGAGGCGCTGGCCGATCGCGGCGTCGTCGATCGCGGCGTCGTCGATCTCGCCGACCGCCAGGGCCGCGCCGAGGGCCGAGGCGGCGCGCGAGCCGGCCATGTCGTTCCGGAGCGGCGCGCCGGCGGCGCGGGCCCGATCCGTCGCTTCGGCGGAGGCGGCGGGGATCGCGCCCTTCATCTGCACGAGGTGCACGTCGCCGGGGCCGTCGAGATCGAGGGTCGAGGCCACGGCGCGGACGGCGCGCGCCGCCAGCTCGCCCAGCGCGCGGCGGCCGATCACCACGGGCGCGACCGCGCGCGTCGCGCCCCCCCCGCTGGCGAGGCGCTTCTCGGCCCCCGGGGCGCGGAGGGGCGCGCCGGTGCGCCCGAACACCACCAGGTGGGGCGACGCGACGCCTTCGCAGCCGCCGGAGAGCGAGAGCACGACGCGTTCGCGGATCTCGGCCGGGGTCGCGCCGAGGCGCTCGGCGAGCAGGCGCTCGAGGGCGCCGGCGGCGAGCTCGCGGGTGAAGTCGTTGCGTCCCCCGTTGCCCTCGGTTTTCCCCAGCACGGCGACGACGTCCTCCGGCCGCAAGGCGCCCGTGTCGAGCAGGGTGGCGAGACCCGACACGTCGGAGGGCGACGCCGTCGCGACGCGGTGAGCGATCGTGCGCACGCGCGCAGACTAGTGCCGCCTCCCGAAAGTGCTGCGCACTTTCGCGCCGCTTCGCGGCGGCGCCCTCCGGGCGCGCGGCACTCTCGTTCCGGTGGGGCTCCGCCCCACACCCCAGCGCCGCTGCGCGGCGCGCTAGTTCCGCCTTAGGAGCCTCGCGTTGTTGGCGAGACTTCGGAAAGGCGGAACTAGCTCAGGGCAACGGTCCGTGAGAGCATGCCGCCCGTGCACGGGGTCGTCTTCATGGCCATCGAGGCGCACCTGCGCGAGCGCCGGGAGTACGGCGTGCTCTCGGCCTGCTTCCCGACCCCGGGCGCCTACCTCGCCATCTCGGACTATCCCGACGACGAGCTGGTGCGCATCGCGCAGCGCATCGCCGGCCGGCGCTCCAGCCTGAGCGCGCGGCCGCTCGACGACGTGCTCCGCAGCCTCGGCGAGGCGATCCCGGCCACCGTCCAGCGCATCGCGCCGCTGAGCGTCCCCAAGGCGATCGGGTTCTCCGACCTGGTCGCGCAGATCGAGCGCTCGCCGTCGCACGCGCGCGGCATCCTGCCGCCGCTCTCGGTGCGCCGTCGCGACGACGGGTTGCCCTCCATCGTCTACGGCGGCGACCCGCGCGTCTGCCGCTTCGTCGAGGGCCTGCTCGTCGGCCTCGGGGCGCTGCTCGGCGAGCCGGTCGCGTTCCGCCACCCCACCTGCAAGGCACGCGGCGACGCCGAGTGCGTCTTCGCGGCTCGCTTCCTCCGCCCCGAGTCCTCGCCCGTGATCACACCGCGCCGGCCCGTGCGCTGAAGCGTCCGAGCAACGCCTCTCGAGGCGCGAGGTCCGACCCTCTTCAGCTGCGGGGGCGCGGGGCGGAGCCCCCGCCGAGACCGACTTCTCGGCGCGCCCGATGGCGCGTAGAACCGGGTGGATGAAGAAGCTCTCGGCCCTGTCGGTCGGCGGCGCGGCGTTCTTGCTCGCCGGCGCCGCCTCGGCCACGACCTACGACGTCCAGCCCGGAGACGATCTCTTCGGCATCCTCGGGGGCCTCGTCGCCGGCGACGAGGTCGTGATCCACGGCGGCACCTACGTCACGCCGGGCTTCTTCGAGGTCACCTGGGCCGGCACCGCGGCGCAGCCCATCGTGGTGCGCGGCGCCGACGGCGAGCTGCCGATGATCCAGGGCGATCCTTCGCAGAACGTCATCAACCTCGCCGGCTCGTACTTCACGCTGCAGAACCTCGAGATCGTCGGCGGGAGCCACGGCGTCCGCCTCGGCAGCGCCGATCACGGCACCCTCGAGGACCTCAGGATCCACGGCCTCGGCGACGTCGGCATCTCGTGCAACCGCCCGGGCGAGACCTGCGACGCGATGACGCTCCGGCACAACGAGATCTACGACACCGGCCTCACCGACACCGGCGAGGGCATGTACCTCGGCTGCAACGACGCCGCGTGCACCTTCAAGGGCTCGGTCGTGGAGCGGAACTTCATCCACGACCTCGGCGGCTCCCAGGGCGACGGCATTGAGATCAAGACCGGCTCGTACGCCAACATCGTGCGCGACAACGTCATCGTCCGCGCCAACTACCCGGGCATCACGCTCTACGGATTCGCCGGCGGCGGCGCGCCCAACCTCGTCGAGCGCAACCTCGTCTGGAAGACGAACGACAACGGCATCCAGGTGGTCGGGCAGGTGGTCGTCCGCAACAACATCGTCCTCGAGGCCGGCGCGAACGGGATCCACTCCAAAGCGAGCCAGGGCTTCCTCCCCGACGGCGCGATCCTCGTGAACAACACCGTCTTCGGCGCGGGCGCCGCGTGCCTGAAGTCGAACGACTGGGGCGCGTCGGCGGGTCAGATCGTGGCCAACAACGCGCTCTACTGCCCGGGCGGCACCGCGGTTGATCTCAACGGCGGGGCGCCCGGCGCCGTCGTCGTGGCCAACGTGGCGCTCGGGGCGTCGAACGCGCCGGCCGGCGTGGCCGCGGGCGTGAGCGTCGCGGCCGATCTCGGCGATCCGGCGAGCGCCGCCGTTTACCCGCCCGCCGGCTCGGCGCTCGTCGGCGCCGGCGACGAGGCGCAGGCGCCGCCAGACGACTTCAACGCGCTCGCGCGCGACGACGGCGCGCCGGACGTCGGCGCCTACGAGCGATCGACCGACGCGAACCCCGGCTGGGCGCCCACCGAGGACTTCAAGGACGCGCCGCCCGGCGGAGGCGGCGCGGGCGGCGGCGGCGCGGGCGGCGGCCCCGGCG